>DATEJM010000076.1:0-4547 GCA_035277965.1 Steroidobacteraceae bacterium
GTTCTCCTCGTACCCCCACGGACTGCACAGCACCACCGCGCCGGTCACCGCACCGCGCGCCTCGTGCAATCGTCCCACCAGGGGGCGCTCGGCGGGCCCAAACACCACCGCCCGTCCGTAGCCAATCCCACGCTCCGACCCTGCTTCCGCCTTCGCAGCGCGTACGGCAACTGAGTCCGTTTTGACAGGGGCTGCGGCGGCAAAGCCGGGCTCGTCGCAGGTGGGCAGATCCGCCCCGTATTGATTCATCCGCGCCCCCTAATCCATATTGTAAGTCTTCCCTTGCGCAACGATCGTCGCGGTAAGGGGGGCGCTCCCCGACGGATCAGGGCTCCCCGCCAGTCTAGCAGAGCGTGAAAGGTGCGAAAAAGGTGGCGCGAGCTCCTGTAGCATCACTCTGTGCGCAAAAACACGACCCGCGTCACGCCCTTGCATTTGTGCGCGTTCCCGAGGCGAGCATGAGCCGGAAAATCACACTCCTAACCGTGGGACTTCAAGTAACTTCACAGTTCCTTGCCCTGCTTGTCCCGCTCGTTCCGTGACTGTCTCCCCGGCCACACGGCGCTCGCTCATCGTACTGAGCGGGATCGCTCTGCTGGCGGCCGCCGTGATCTATAAGGGCCCGCGTCTGCTGCAGCTCTACTACCATCACGGTCTGAGGTTGGTTCCCGTCGCGACCGGACTCGATACGCCGTGGTCGCTCGCCTTTCTTCCGGACGGCCAGATGTTGGTTACGGAGAGATCGGGCCATCTTCGCCTGCTGGCAGGCGACAGCCATGGCGGCCGCGGTCGGGAGATCTCGGGCCTGCCACCTGTGTGGCTCAACGGGGGAGCGGGCCTCCTGTCAGTGACGATCGACCCGCAGTTCCCGGCGAATCATTTGATCTACTGGTCTTATGTCGCGCCGGCGCCGGATGGCAAGGCGGGCTCTGTTGCAGTTGCGCGCGGTCGCCTCGAAGACGCCACGCTGCAGGACGTGCAGGTCATTCTCCGCGATCCCGAAGTCGTCGACACCCCCGCAGGCTTCGGCTCGCGGCTGTTGTTCACACAGGATGGAAAGCTGCTCGTGACGCTAGGTGATCGTGATCATCGTGACGATGCGCAGCGATTGGACTCGCTGCACGGGAAGATCCTCCGCATCGAGGCCGATGGGCGCATCCCCGCCGACAATCCCTTCGTCGGCAAGCCGGGGGCAAATCCAGCGATCTGGGCGCTGGGATTCCGCGATCCGCAGGGCCTCGCGATCGAGCCGAGCGTGGGCCGCCTCTGGGCGTCGGATCATGGCCCGTTGGGAGGCGATGAAATCAATCTCATCCTGCCCGGTCACAACTACGGGTGGCCGGTTGTGACCTACGGCGTGCAGGAAGGCACCGGCGCCAAGATCGGCGAAGGGACCGAAAAGGCCGGTATGGATCCCCCGGCACTGTGGTCGGGGCCCGACCAAGGTATGCCGCCGACCGGCATGACCTTTCTGACCAGCGATCGTTATCGGGAATGGCGAGGCCAGCTGTTTGTCGGTACGCTCTGGGGTCAGGCCATGCTGCGGATCGGCATTGCAGGCACCCGGGCGATCGATCTGCAGCACATCTTCACTGGACGCTTTCAGCGCGTGCGCGACGTGCAACAGGGGCCGGATGGCTGGCTCTACATCGTTGCGAATGAGCCTGACGGCGCCGTCATTCGCCTGGAGCGCTAAGGCGACGTCGCCCGCTTCGCGAGCCCGCCGAGGTGATAGATCATCTTGCGTCGGATCCGCCCGAGCAGACCAAGCAGATCCACGCAGTGCTTCCAGCTGGTGGCCGCCGCCGCCTGCGTGATGCCCCCGAGACATGGCTGACCCAGTGACAGCAGCCGGGATACGCGACCCCAGGCCGTGCGGGTTTTCAGACACGAAGGAAAATCCTGAATCTGCCCTCGATACTGGCGCGCGTAGTGCGTATACGGGGAGGTCTCGAGGTAAAGGCAGACGAAGAATGCTCTCGGCTGCGTGAGCAAAGACGGCACGGTGGGAAATCGCCATGGCTTGAAGCTTTGTGAGTGCACCAGTGGCGGCATTCCGCGAATCAGGTGTGCGATCCGCTGTGCAGGCGGGTAACCCGGAATGCCACTCTGCTGAATGATCGCGGCGCCCGCGCGCAGGATGCAGACCTCGATGTTGGAGAAATCGCGCGATCCCAGCAGAGCAAGCAGCACATCCTGATCGGTCATCATGTGAGGCGGGCGCCGTTCGAAAGGCAGCTGTTGCGCTGCCTGGTAGTCCGCGTGCTGCAACTTCTCCTGCCACGCCTGTATGACCCGGCGATGCGCGGGCTGCGCCCTGATCAGGCAGGTATTGACTCCCAACAGAGTTCGCGCGAGCGGCAGTTGCCAGCCGAGGGTGCGTTGCCGGACGCCGTAGGGAGTCAGAGCGGCCTCCTGTGTCACTACCAGCTCGTCGCCCGGAGGTAGCAGGCTGCGATAGTCGCCTGTCACGATGATGTCGGAGTCCATCCACACGACGCTGTCGTGACCCTCGTCCAGAAGGCGTTGTAGCAGGAGCGGCTTGACGTTCCAGCCCATGCCCTTCATCTGGGGGTCGGCGCACAGGCTGACCCGGGGATAATCGGCGAGCCAGTCCGCGAAGGCGCCGTCCGCGACGGGGCAGAACAGCCTCACGGGAACATCGGGCATGTATCGGTTGAGGCTGCAGATCAGCAGCTTCAGCCCAATGATGTCGGTGGTGCGATCATCGAATGTGCAGATAATCACGAAAACCGCCTTGGCTCCGCAAAATCGAGCCACGAAATATCGAGCCGCACGGCTTGTTCGGATTCTTCGGTGCCGGGCGGTGCGAAGTGCTCTAGACTGCCGTCCGGCTGACAGAGCCGCACGTGCAGCAAGAAGGGGATCACGAAGATGGGACGCTGTCAACGCAAAATGTGCGGCTAACCTGGGAAAATGGTTCCCTGAGTCACTGTTTGCGGCAATCGCCCATTCCCGGGGCCTCGCCGCGGTCACCGCCTCCGTCGCGAAGGTGTCATGGTGCGGATAGGCTATCTGGTTCCCGAGTTTCCCGGACAGACACATATCTTTTTCTGGCGCGAGCTGCGCTCGCTGCGTGAAATGGGCGTCGAATGCGATCTCATCTCGACCAAACGGCCACCCATGAGGATCATCTCGCATTCCTGGTCGCGAGAGGCGATGGCCCGCACCACATACCTTTCACCACCGACGTTCGGTGCAATCCGGGCAGCTGTGGGGGCTCTGGCGCGCAGTGGCCCGCTTGGCTGGTGGCGTGTCGCGCGCGCGATTGCGGGCGCTGAGGTTACGGGGCCCGCGCGCCGGATACGCCTGTGTGGTCTGGCACTTGGCGGTGCACACCTCGCTGCACTGGCCCGCCGTCGTGAATGGCGGCATCTGCACGTCCATTCGTGCGCTGACTCCGCACATCTCGCGATGTTCGCCCATCTGATCGGAGGCATTCCCTACAGCGTGATGTTGCACGGGCCCATGGAAGACTACGGTCCGAACCAGACGATGAAGTGGCGGCATGCCGCTTTCGGCATCGTGATCACCCGCAAATTGCTGCAGGAGGTGCGGACCGCGCTCGGCAAGTTGGAGCGGCTCGATGTCGAGGTGGCGCCAATGGGCGTGAACATACGCGAGTTCGTGCGCTCGACGCCGTACATACCCTGGAGCGGCAGCGGGCCGTTCAGGATCTACGCTTGTGGCCGCCTGAATCCCTGCAAGGGACACGACGATCTGATCAGAGCGGTTGGATTGCTGCACGCCGCGGGCATCGACGCGCGCTTGCAAATCGCGGGAGCGGATGACTCTCGAGGACTGTACCAGCGCAGTCTCGAGGCACTCATTGCCGAGTTGCAACTTCAAGACGCCGTTACGCTTTTGGGAGCCGTGGCGGAAGATCGGGTGCGCCGCGGACTCGAGGAGTCACACGTGTTTGCGCTGGCGAGCCTGCACGAGCCTCTGGGCGTAGCCATCATGGAGGCAATGGCGATGGAGTTGCCCGTCGTGGTGACTCGCGCGGGCGGGGTTCCGGAGCTCGTGAGCGACGGCGTCGATGGAGTTCTGGTGGATCCTCGCAGTCCGGAGGATCTTGCGCGTGGCCTGACTCGAATCGCGCGTGATCCAGAGTTGGCAAAGCGCATCGCTGCGCCTGCCCGGATGAAAATCGAGAGCGCCTTTCAGAGCGACCAGAGCGCCCGCGTGCTGGTGCGCAGAGTCACGAGCGTAGATCTGGCAAGTCGCGGGACCGCGTCGGCGGCTTAGAGCTACGGAATCGGCGGTTGGATCGGGGGCAGGTGGTTTTCGAGGAAGCGGCGGACGTGGATTTGGACGCTGGGTCTGGCCCCCGGGGCGAACATGCTGTGATCCAAGCCTGGCAGCACGAGCATGCGGCCTTGATCGCACCATTGTCGCACGCAGGGGCGGGCGCGCTGTCGAGCGCGCAGCAGGCCGAGATTGTCATCGCCATAGATCAACAGGAGCTCGGCGCGCTCGGCGGCGGCCTGGGCACCGCGCAGCGGATGGGGTTGCAGGCGCAGCAG
>DATEJM010000077.1:0-15067 GCA_035277965.1 Steroidobacteraceae bacterium
CTGCTGCGCCTGCAACCCCATCCGCTGCGCGGTGCCCAGGCCGCCGCCGAGCGCGCCGAGCTCCTGTTGATCTATGGCGATGACAATCTCGGCCTGCTGCGCGCTCGACAGCGCGCCCGCCCCTGCGTGCGACAATGGTGCAATCAGGGCCGCATGCTCGTGCTGCCAGGCTTGGATCACAGCATGTTCGCCCCGGGGGCCAGACCCAGCGTCCAAATCCACGTCCGCCGCTTCCTCGAAAACCACCTGCCCCCGATCCAACCGCCGATTCCGTGACGTCCGACGGTCTTGTCCCATGGGGCGCTTTGCTATTATGTCCTGGCGCTGAATGGCGTACTCCCGGCGTATTTCTGGCGGACGCGATGCAATCACTGGCCGAGCTGCAAATCGACCGATTCCTGCCCCTGGCACGCATGCGTGCGGAGGCCGAGTCGGCTCACGCCTCGTACACTCGTGCGAAGCCGTTTCCCCACGTCGTCTTCGAGAATTTTTTCGATCCGACACTACTCGAGCAAATTCTCACGGAATTTCCCAAGCCCGGCCAGATCGCCTGGCAGCGCTTCGACAATGCCCAGGAGATCAAGCTGGCCTCCGCCAAGGAATCCTCGTTCGGTCCGGCTACGCGCCTGCTCCTCTACCACCTCAACTGCGCGACGTTCCTCAATTGGCTGGGCGAGGTCACCGGTATCGAGAATCTGATTCCCGACCCCGGCTTCGAGGGCGGCGGCATGCATCAGATCCTTCCGGGCGGCAAGCTCGGTGTGCATGCCGATTTCAACAAGCATCGCGCGTACGGTCTCGACCGTCGCTTGAACCTCCTCGTCTATCTCAACCAGAACTGGCGTGAGGAATACGGCGGTTACCTCGAGCTGTGGGATCGCAACATGCAGCAGTGCGAGGCTCGCGTGCTGCCAGTGTTCAACCGCGTGATGGTCTTTGGCACAACCGACTTCACCTATCACGGTCATCCGGATCCGCTTCGCTGCCCGGAGGGTATGTCGCGCAAGTCGTTGGCGTTGTACTACTTCACCAACGGCCGCCCGGCGGAAGAAGTCACTGGCGAGCACTCAACGTTGTTTCGCGCACGGCGCGAGAACGAGTTCATGCTGACGCCTGGTCAGCGACTGCGTAAAGTTGCCAAGGACCTCTTGCCTCCCCTTCTCGTGCGCCAGCTGCGGAAGACTCGCTGACTCGAGCGCTGCTGGGCATCAGTCGGCAAAGCTCGTCGGAGTACCGCGTGTTGCGAGTCCTCTTGATTGCGGAAGCCGCCAACCCTGAATGGGTGAGCGTGCCGCTCGTGGGATGGTCGCTGGCAGCCGCGCTTTCGAAGCACAGCAACGTCCATCTGGTCACGCAAGTGCGCAATCGAGAGGCGATCCTGAAAGCCGGCCTCGTCGAAGGGCGTGATTTCACGGCGATCGATTCCGAGCGCTTCGCCGCCCCGCTCTATCGGCTCAGCGAGCTCCTGAGGGGCGGAAAGGGTGTAGGGTGGACCACCGTCTCAGCGGCGACGACGCTGTCCTACTACTATTTCGAGCGCCTGCTCTGGCGGCGGTTCGGGTCCGCGATTCGCCGCGGTGAGTTCGATGTCGTCCATCGCATCACACCGCTGAGTCCTACTACTCCCAGCCTGATCGCGAAGCGCTGCGCCCGGGCCAATATCCCTTTCATCCTCGGCCCGCTGAATGGAGGTGTGCCGTGGCCACGCGAGTTCCAGTCGGCTCGGCGCAAGGAGCGTGAATGGCTGTCCTATGCTCGCAGCGCCTACAAGCTGTTGCCCGGATACCGCAGCACGCTGCGGCATTCCGCGGCCATCATTGCCGGGTCCCATAGCACCTTGAACGAGATCCCGGCGCGCTTTCGCGAGAAGTGCATCTATCTGCCGGAGAATGCGATCGATCCGGCCCGTTTTGGTGAATCGAGGGCCGCGTCGCCTGGCACGCCGTTGCGCGGCTGCTTCGTTGGACGACTGGTTCCCTACAAGGGTCCCGACATGCTCATCGAGGCCGTCGCGCCTCTCTTGCGCAGCAAGCGCCTGCAGCTGGACGTGATTGGCGACGGTCCGCTAATGCCGGCCTTGCGTGAGTTGGTCGAGCGCGAAGGCGTCCGGGAATCGGTGCGGCTGCATGGCTGGATCACTCACGAGCGTCTGCAAGCGGCCATGTGCGAGTCGCAGATGCTGCTGTTTCCGAGCATCCGTGAGTTCGGCGGCGGTGTGGTGCTCGAAGCGATGGCGCTCGGTATAGTGCCGGTCGTTGTCGATTATGCCGGCCCGGGCGAGCTGGTGACGGATGCGGTGGGCTATCGCGTCCCCCTTGGGGACCGGCAGGCGCTCATCGGCCGGCTGCGCTCTCTGGTGGCCGCGCTCTGTGACGATCCGCAGCAACTCGTGCCGAGGTCGGCCGCCGCGCGAGCGCAAGTGCGTGAGCTGTTTACTTGGGACGTGAAAGCACGCCAGGTCTTGCAGGTCTACGAATGGGCCCGCGAGAGCGGCGAGCGCCCGAATTTCTTCCTCAAATCCGTCTCTTCGCGCGCCTGAAGCGCGGTGCCGCTGACGCAGGTAGATACCTGAGATCAGCGACACCGCCTCATCCTAGTGCACTACGTGCAGATTCGCCGGCGCCATCGGGACGCTCGCCACGCTGCTAGAACATCCGGCCCACCAACACGGATTGGAAGAGATGAAGTTCTGCAACGCCTGCCACTTGACCGGCGCGGCGCTCAGAGGCGTCGTAGTGTCCATGAACGACTCGAGCGCGCCCCACTCTCCATACTGACTCGGTGAAGCCACGTCCACGAAGTGCATATAGAGCTGCCCGCCATTGGCCTTCCAATCGCCCAGTGCCTTTGCATAGGCCGTCCCCATGCGCGGGTCGCGATTGGCCGCCATGTACAGATTGACGATCGGTGTGTTGTTACCGTAATTCGGGAACCCGACGAACGTCTGACCTGCCTCGTAGGCGATGAACGGCAGGTTGTACGGCACCAGCGCGGTCTTGTATGCGGCCTCCCAGTCGGAAACCATCTTCATATCGCCGCCGGGGTAATCACCCGCGATCAGTCCACCCTGATTCAACTCCTGGAACAGCTTGTTGAGGCCACCGTCCGGATCCGAGGTCCAGGCCTGCTGCGCCTTGAAGTTGCCGAAATAGGGCGCGATCGCCACCGCGGTGATGTTGTGATTCGAGCAGGGGGCATTTCCGGAGCCGCTCCAGAAGGGACACTTGAGAGACTGGGTCGCCGTGTAGGGGCTCGCCGCCTGAGCGCCCAGCACGCACACGACGCGAGAAGCGAAGTCGCCGCCGTAGACGGACTTCCAGATGTCACACATTTGTGCAGTACGCATGCCGAACCAGCTGCGGTTGGAGTCCAGATCGTTGCCTGCACCGGGCCAGAGGGCCTTCCCCTGGTCACGCGCGTATGCAGCCTGGCTGAACCCGAAATTCCACACTTCGTTGCTGAACTCGATATACACCTTCTGCGTGCTGCCGAGCGTGCCGTGCACGAGCGTCGCCATCTGCCTGATGTAGTCGTCGTCCGCCTTGTGAGGCACATTCAGCCAGCAATCGGCCTGAGCCTCGTTACACAACTTGACCGCAACTTCGATCGGCACGCCGTGAGTCGTGCCCCAGCCGGCATCCGTGATGTGCGGTCGGCTCGTCCAGGTTGTGAGCGGGCTGTCGTTCGTATCGAGCCAGTCCATGAAACGCATGGCGCGGAAGTTCTTCAGCATGTCGAGAAAGCCGGGCCGGAAAGTCTTGCCGGCCGCCAGCAGGGCTTCCTCCTCAGCCTTCACGACCCGGATGTTGCGCAGGTAGTTGCCGGTGTGATTCGGATCGGTCGAGGTGATCTGCACCTCGAACCCGCCCGAAGGGTTGGCGACGTTGATGACATCCCGGCCGGGCACCGAGCTGACCAGCTTCGCATCGAGGGTGTATTGCAGGTGCCCTTCGCCATCGTAGAGCACCACATACTGGCCGGAACGGTATGGCAGGCCCGTGCCGGCATTCGACTTGCCGATGCCCATGATCACGATCGCGCCGACGAAGGTGTATTGCTGAGCGACCGGTTGATTCACGGACTTCAGGCTACGGAGCCAGCCATTGGCATCCAGATCCAGGTACTGCTCCTCCTGCGTGTCACCGATATTGTTGGTATGCGTGACCCAGCCTGCGCCGGTCTTGGTCGCGAACGACACGCCCGTCATCTTGAACATATCGATGAAAGGTTGCTCCGGACTGTAGTAACGCACGCCGTTCAGATCCAGGCCAAGCGGCGACTGTGCGTTCGCCGCGGTCGCGGCGAACGCAGTACCGGCGCCTGCGGCGGGCAACAGCTGGACAAATATGGCGGTGAGCGCCAGAGCCACAATATGCGACAGCGCCGACCAGCGGGGCGCCAGCAGGCGGTGGGAGTCTGAACGATTCGGACGCATTGTCATTCCTCTAGTCACGCAACTCGAGCCAACCGGCTCGATTTCTCCATTGAAACGCACGCTTGCACGTTGAGCAACGTGTCGCTTCCAACCGACCGGGCGTCGTTCGCACACGCGAGCTAACAGCCGCCGAATCAAGCACCGCATTCACACTTTCGAAACATTTGCCCGCATCGAACGCTGGCAAATGTGGCCGACGGACTGGACTTTTTGTTGTACGGTCAGCACTGTACGGCGCTATTGTCACCCTGGAACGATGTACGGGCAATGGCCGCCGCACAACCGATCGCTTTGCGCCGATCTTTTCTGATCCATGCGCAATAGCGGCTCTCCTCAGCCACCCTTGAGACTCGTCTACACCGGCGGTCCAGGCGACATTATCGGCTCCTTCCGCCACTGGCGTGCCGGCCAGGAGGATCCCACGCAGGTCGCCATGACCTATTCCGGTCAGTTCTACAGCGTGTGCCGCGAGCTCGGGGCACACGCCTATGTTATCGGCTCGCATCCGCGCCGCGAGACCCTCGCCGACGGCCAGTTCTACATCCAGCATCGTCCGGCCGTCCTCGCAGATGCGAAGGGAGCTCTTTCCCACCTGGCCCATCTATGGCGGTCGGTGCGGCTTGGTGCCACCGCAATCCGCTTCCGAGCCGATGCCGTCATCGTCGGCGACGGCGCCTGCCACTGGTTTCCGTTGCGGCTGCTGCCGAAGCTCGGTATCGCCGTCATACCCACGATCCATTGCGTTTTCTGGGGAAAGAATGCCGATCGCCCCAGTCGAGTGCAGCGGTTCGTCCGCTGGCTCGACCGACCCCTATGGCGCTGCTCGGCGAGCCGAATTCTATCTGCCTCGGGAGACATCACCGCGCAACTGGAGCGGCTTGCAGGCCGGGCTCGGCCGGTAATCGAATTCCTGCCGACTTACCGGCAGGGGACCTTCCCGGCGATCGAGCCCCCGCGGCAGCCGCCTTTCAGGGTGCTGTTTGCAGGGCGCATCGAGGCGAACAAGGGGGTTTTCGACCTGTTCGAGATCGCTAGGCGATTCCGCAATGCGGGTCGCAACGAGATCGTATTCGAGCTGTGTGGCACCGGCAGCGCGCTCGAGCACCTGCGACGAGAGGTCGCAGCCGCTGGTCTGAGCGATCGATTCATAATGCATGGCCACTGTGACCGTCTCACGATGAGGAAAATGTTCGAGAACTGTCACGCGGTCATCGTGCCGACCACTACGGGCTTCGTGGAAGGGTTCAATCAAGTCGTCGTGGAGGGCGTGCTGTCCGGACGTCCCGTAATCACGTCGGCCGTCTGTCCGGCTCTAGAGTATGTGCGTGACGCTGTTGTGGAGGTCCCTCCAGATGATGTAGGAGCTTACCAGGCGGCTCTGGAGCAGCTGGTAGACGATGTCGTCTTTTACGAGCGCAAGCGCAGCGCTTGTCCGCAATTGCAGGCTCAATTCTACGATCCGGCCCGGGGTTGGGGAGCCGCCCTGCGAAAAGCGCTCGAGGCGCTGCCCTCGTAGCGGCCTCGACTGGGCGCACCGCATCGAGGCCTCATCGATATCAGTTGCCAGATCTCCGTCTTTTTACATAACTTATTGCATCGCATCCCACCGGCTGCCCGAGCTCCGGGGCATCTGTCACGAAACATCGGTATTAGGTCGCGTCTGAGCCCCCACCTTCCCATGTACCATCAATTTTCATATTGCCGCACGCGAGTGAGCTTTGGCTGATCCGTATACCGATCTGGGATGGCTGCCGGTTAGAGACGATTGGTCTGCGGCCCTAGAGCAAGCGCGCGCCGCCGAGTCCCAGGCGGCTCTGGACGCGTTGATCCAGCTCGCCAATTGCCGCATCGATTTCGCGCAGACCGGGCGTCTCGACCGGGCGGTGCAGCAACTTGCAACGCGACCGCTCGATCCCGCTCCGGGCATCCGGCCGATCAAGCTGGCCATCCTCTCGTCCTGTACGGTGACTCATCTGCAGCCCGGTATCCGCGTGGGGGCCCTGCGTCGCGGACTCTGGGCGGAGATCTACGAAGCTCCGTACGGTATGTATCGTCAGGAGCTACAGGATCCGGCGTCCGGTTTGCATCGCTTCAACCCCGACGTCCTGCTCTTATCGCTGGACGCTCGTCACCTCGTCGGAGCAGACGGCTCCACCGCAGAAGGTGCGCTGGAGCTGATGCGCGACTGCTGGCAGCTCGCCCGGGCTCTCGATTGCGTGATCTTGCAACAGACCCTACTGCCTGTATTCCGTTCCTTGCTCGGCAACAACGAGCATCGCTACCGGCAATCGCCCGCTGCACGCGTTCAAAGCGTGAATGCGCAATTGCGCGCGCTGGCCGACGCCAATGGAGTCGAGCTGCTTGCCGTCGATGAGACGGCCCGTTGGGACGGCATCCCGCAATGGCACGACGAAGCGCTGTGGCATCGCGCGAAGCAGGAGATCCATCCGCGCGTCGCGCACGTCTACGGCGATCAGGTCGGGCGTGTGCTCGCGGCATTGCGCGGCCGCTCATACAAGTGCCTGGTGTTGGATCTCGATAATACGGTTTGGGGCGGAGTCATCGGCGACGATGGCGTTGCGGGAATCCAGCTCGGCCAGGGCAATGCGGTCGGAGAGGCTTTCCTCGCATTTCAGCGCTACGCGCTCGAGTTGGCCGGACGCGGCGTTATCCTTGCAGTCTGTTCCAAGAATGACGAGGCCAACGCGCTCGAAGCCTTCGAGCATCATCCCGAAATGCTGCTTCGACCCAAGGACATCGCCTGCTTCGTCGCAAACTGGAACGACAAAGCGACGAATCTCAGGAAGATCGCGCAGCGCCTGAACATAGGCCTCGATGCGCTCGTGTTCGCGGATGACAATCCGTTCGAGCGCAACCTGATCCGACAGGAGTTGCCGCAAGTGGCCGTGCCGGAGCTTCCCGAGGATCCGGCCTGCTACGCGGGCTGCATCGCCGCCGCCGGCTACTTCGAAGGCCTTACCGTCACCAGCGAAGATCAGGAGCGCGGCGCCCAATACCAGGCCAACGAGCAGCGCGAACAGCTGCGCGAATCGGTGACAGACCTCGGGGCCTACTTGACGAGCCTCGGCATGCAGCTGCGTCACGCCCCCTTCGATGAGATCGGCATGGCGAGGATCGTGCAGTTGATCAACAAGACCAACCAGTTCAATCTGACCACACGCCGCTATACGCAGCCCGAAGTCATGGCAATGGTATCGGACCCACACTGCCTGCACGTGCAGCTGCGCTTACTCGACCGCTTTGGCGACAACGGCATCATTGCGCTGGTCATCGGTCGCCTGAGCGCTTCCCGCGAGCTTGCTCTCGACACCTGGCTCATGAGTTGTCGGGTGCTCGGTAGGCAGGTCGAGGCAGCGACACTGAGTGTCATCGCCGCCCGAGCGCGCCGTATGGGGGCTACCGCGCTACTGGGCGAGTATTGTCCCTCGCCCAAGAACGGCATGGTCAAGGATCATTACGGAAAGCTCGGTTTCGAGCTTTCCGGTGAGGACGAGGGCGTGACGCGCTGGCGCCTGCCGCTCGAGCGATTCGAGCCGGCCCCTGTTCTCATGAATATCGTCGAAGGTATGTAATGAACACCGAGCAGATCTACAGCGGGCTGACCGAGATTTTCCACGATGTGTTCGAGGACCAGTCGATCGTCCCGACGCCGCGAATGACGGCCGAGGATGTCGATGACTGGGACTCGCTCAACCATATCAACCTGATCGTCGCGATCGAGGCGCGGTTCAAGATCAAGTTCAAGACCGCCGAGCTCGAATCGTTGCGCAATGTCGGGCAGCTCGTGGACACGATCGCCCAGAAGCTGAGCAAAGGTTGACGAACGCCTATGACCGAGAGCGCCGCGGTCGTGACTCGCGATTCGCCCGTGCCCGCCGTGTACGCCAAGCCGCAGGCGCGGCGCGTGTATCAGCTCTATGCGCTGCTGCTGCTGCTCATTCCACTGGCATTCCTTGCAGCCGCAGTGCCGATCGTCCGCTCACCGTCCTTCCCGGCGGAGTCGGCTGATCCGTTTCTGCTGCACGCCGACTATCCTTTTAGCCTCAAGCACGTTGACTGCGAGGTCGTCATCTTCGGCGACTCGACCGCGTCGACCGGTGTCGATCCGACAGTCGTGCAAAGGACGACCGGCCTGAAGACCTGCAATATTGCCCAGTCGCAAAGCATCCTGGCGATCATGGGCACGGCAGCGCTCGACACCTACCTCGCCAACAACGTAGCCCCGAAGTACCTCCTAGTCCAACTTGCGCCGGAGAGCCTGGCGCGTGATCGCGAGGACTTCTTCTGGGCGGAAGGACTGACGCTGCTGGTGCGCACCAAACCGGTCCTCGCCGCCGTGCCCACATTCATCCGCCACCCGGTGCAATCCTATCGATTCGCCATGTGGGCATTGAAGGCCAAGCTCGGCGCGTTGAAGGGGCTAGCGCGGCCTGACTTCAGTGTCACCGAGGAAAGCTTCCGCTCGCGCGGCGGACTGCTCATCCTGCCAAAGCCCGCGCAAACGCGTTGCACGAACACGGTACCGTTTCGTCCTCCGACCCGCGCTTGGGTACGGGCTCTGCGCGACAAATATGCGCGCGGAGACACGCGAGTTCTCATCGACGTATCGCCCATGCCCGACTGCGCGGCCAATGCGGAGAGCGTGGCCGACGGTACGCGCGGCATTACGGACAATTCCCCCGCGGTGTATCCGGTCGGCCTGTTCTGCGATCTCGATCGACACCTGACGCTCGCGGGAGCCGAACGCTGGTCCACGGACCTTGGCCGGCAGATCCTGACCTTGACGCAGAAGTAGCCACCGGACGTCGTCGTGCTCTTCAACTCACCGGAATTCCTGTTCTGTTACCTGCCCATCGTGGTGGCGGGTTACGTAGTGCTCGGTCGCTTCGGGCGCACACCCGTGGTCGCATGGCTGTCACTGATGTCGGTGGCCTTTTACGGCTACTGGCGTCCGGCGTTCCTGTTGTTGCTGGTAGGGTCCATTGTCGTCAACTATGCGTGCGCTCGCGCCATCTGGCGCTACAGGGCCCGGCCGGGTATCCAGCGCACATTGCTGATTCTGGGCGTCACCGCCAATCTGGGTGCGCTTGCGTACTTCAAATATCTCTTCCCGCTGCTGCATTTCTTCAACGATGCGCTCGGGCTCGGCTACGCCGTCGGGACAGTAATCCTGCCCCTGGGTATCTCCTTCTTCACCTTCACCCAGATCGCCTACCTGCTCGATCTGGCCCAGGACGAGGCCGGCCCGCAGGACTTCACCAGCTACGTGTTGTTCGTCACTTTCTTCCCGCATCTCATCGCGGGCCCGATCCTGCATCATCGCGAGATCATGCCGCAGTTCGCCGCGAGCAGGAGCTTCGCGCTGCGCTGGGATGACTTCGCGCTGGGCCTCAGCTGGTTCGTGCTCGGACTGTGCAAGAAGGTCCTGATCGCCGACCATCTCGCTCCGTACGCGGACGCCGGGTTCGCGCATCCCGAAACCCTGACGCTCACGAGCGGCTGGCTCACAGTGCTGAACTACGCCATGCAGCTCTACTTCGACTTCTCGGGATACTCCGACATGGCGATCGGCCTCGCCCGGATGTTCTCGATCCAGCTGCCGCTCAACTTCGACTCACCCTACAAGGCGAGCAGCATCATCGACTTCTGGTCGCGCTGGCACATGACGCTGACGCGCTACCTCACGCTCTACCTCTACAATCCGATCTCTCTGTCGATCAATCGGCGACGCGCGGCCGCCGGGAAGCCGAACGCGCGCAAGGCGCTGAAGACCCTTTCGGGTTTCACCGCGCTCGTGGCGGTGCCCAACATGGCGACTATGTTGCTCGCCGGTGTATGGCACGGAGCGGGCATGCAGTTCGTGATCTTCGGTGCGCTCCACGGCATGTATTTGACGATCAACCACGGTTGGCGTGTCGTGCGCGTCGAGGGCTCGGTTCTCGCGAAGGTGGTGTCGTGGACGCCGGTGAGCGTCGTACTGACGCTGCTGGCGGTATTCGTGGGGCAGATTTTCTTCCGGGCCGCTTCCGTTCACGACGCGCTGCGGGTCCTTGCAGCCCTCTGCGGGGCCGGGGGAATCGGCAATGGCTCACAGGTTGGGCACGGCTACTGGGCCATACTGATGCTCCCTATCGTCTGGTTTCTACCGAATACACAGGAAATTCTGGGACAGGCCAAGGCAATCCGGCCCAATCTGCTTCGCGGCAGTCCGCTCGCTCTGTGGCAGCCGAACTTGAGGTGGGCCGCCTCGCTCGGTGTCGCCCTCGTGGCCGTCCTCTGGTATCTGACCGACACCAGCTCGTTCCTGTACTTCCAATTCTGATATTTTCCCGCCCCAACTGTGTTGAATCCCGAATCGAAAGCTCTGCCGCAGCCCGCCAAGGGAGCCACGCTCACGATCCGCGGGATCGCACTGGCGCTCCTGCTGTTCATCGAGAAGTCCCTACTCAACTTCCTCGTTGACTTCGACGGCGCGCAGGCCGCTCACGGTATCGGTGATGTGATCCGGCACGTGCAGCACTTCGGCCTGCGGTTCGCGGTCACTCTCGCGCTCGCGCTCGCACTGTTCTGTTATGTCACCGAGAGCAGGCGCCTGGCCGAGATCAACCTCGCCGCGCGCCAGGCACCGGTGCGCTTCGGCTGGCTGGCGTTGCATCTCCTGTGCGTCATCGCCGTGACGCCTCTGGTGGCCTCGTTCTACCAGAGAGATTCGGCTTCCCTCGGATTTTCCCTCCAGGCTGCGGCATGTCTGGTCCTCATTGTCGTGGGCGTCCTCGCTCTGTTCGCCGCGGCTGCTCCCTGGGCGATCTGGCGCGCGGCCGCACAATCGCTCGGCATCGTCTGGCTGTACGCCATCTCCGCGGCTGCGGCCGCGACGTGGGCCATACAGTGGAGCCAGGGGCTTTGGGGTCCCACGGCGCAAGTGACATTCGAGCTCGTGCGCCGGCTGCTGGATCCACTCATTCCGAGTCTGCAAAGCGACACGACCACCCGCATCATCGCGACCGATCGCTTCGCCGTGCAGGTCTCGGAGGTCTGCTCCGGGCTCGAGGGCATGGGACTGATGCTCGCCTTCTGTTCCGCGTGGCTCATCTATCTGCGCCGCGAGTATGTGTTCCCCCGAGCTCTGCTGATCATTCCCATCGGCCTCCTGATCGTTTTCGTGCTCAACGTTCTGCGCATCGCCTTGCTGGTGCTGCTGGGCCACGTGGGCTTTCCCGAGATCGCCAGCATCGGCTTCCACTCCCAGGCCGGGTGGATCGCTTTCAACGCGGCGGCGTGCGGGATCGCATTCTTCAGCCGGCGCAGCGCGTGGCTCACCCGCGTGCCCACGGTCTCCGAGCAGGCGGCCCCGGGGAACCCCACGGCCGCCTATCTGATGCCGTTCCTGGGTCTGCTGGCGGCCGGCATGATCTCGAAGGCGGCCTCGGGTGAATTTGAGACCTTCTACTGGCTGCGCCTGATCGTCGCGGGAAGCGCCCTGATCGTCTATTGGCCGCGGCTGACGCGCCTCGACTGGCGCTTCACCTGGCGCGGACCCCTCCTCGGCTGCCTCATTTTCGGCATCTGGACGCTCGCTGAATGGACGGTTTCAGCACCGGTAGCCATGCCCGAGAGCCTGGCGGCCGCCAGCCCCGGAGCGCGCGTGCTGTGGCTCACCATCCGCGTTGCCACCGGCGCGGTGCTGGTGCCGGTGGTCGAGGAGCTGGCTTTCAGGGGCTATCTATTGCGCCGGCTAGTCGCTGAGGACTTCGAAGCTGTCTCCTTCGCGACCGTGGGTGTCTGGCCGCTGCTGATCAGCTCGGTCGCATTCGGGGTCGGCCATGGATATCTCTGGCTGCCCGGCATCGTGGCGGGAATGGTCTATGCAAGCGTGGCGCGCCGCACGGGCCGATTTGGGGAGGCGGTGGCCGCCCACGCGACCACGAACGCCCTCCTGGCCATCGGGGTTCTGGTGTTTGGGCACTGGGAAAACTGGTGACGCGACGTTATGTAGAACGCAGAAGCCGCGAGCTCGGTTTCGGCAGAACGTTCTCGTCCGTCGAGCGCGCAGTGGGACTGGACTGTGAGACCGATCACATGAGATATTGGGGTTGCACAGCAGTGTTTTTTTGCGATCAGGGGATAGAACAGTGTCGAAGAAGCATCTCGTCGCAGCGCTGGTTCTCGGGCTCACCGGTGTCACTTCCGCTCAAGCGGACAATCACAGATTCCGCTTCCCGATTATTTGGCATCCACCGACCGTGATTCAGGCTCCTGAAATCGACCCGGCGACGGCGATCAGCGGACTCACGCTTCTGGCTGGAGGACTCGCGGTCGTTCGCGCACGCGCCAGGCGGTAAGCTCTTCGCAGGTCGGGCGCGGCGCCATCCAGACCAGCGACTCGTGCAGGCTCATGGCAAAGCCCGGGGCATCTTGACGGTGCCGCGGGCTTGTTTCTTTTGCTTGCCCGCCACGCCGGCTTAGAGTTTGATCCTGCGAAACACGCCTTCCGGAATGAGCCGGATGATGAGCATGATCGGCCGCCAGAAGGCCGGCAAATAGACAACGCTCGCCGACCGGTCGATCGCCCGTACGATTCCCGTTGCAACCCGCTGAGGCTTTGCCCAGAGCAGACCCTTGCGGAAATTCGCTGTCATCGGGGTATCGACGAATCCAGGCTTGATGGTGATGACACTGACACCATCCTTTTGCAGCCGCTGACGCAGACCCGACAGGAACGCGCTGACCAGCGCCTTCGCGCTGCCATACACGTAGTTGCTCGCGCGGCCGCGATCACCTGCAACCGATGAGATCACGGCAATAGTACCGGCGCGGCGCGCAGCAAAGCGCTCTGCGATGCGTGTCAGCAGCGCGACGACCGACACGCCGTTGTTCTGAAGCTCCGCGACTGTCAGCTCGGGGGACTTCTGGCAAGCCGCCTGATCGCTCAGGGTTCCATAAGCGATCAGGACAGTGTCAAGCCCCCCCAACAGCTCTTCCGTCTTCGCGAGCATCTGCTCGTGCGAGGCCAGATCGCTCGCATCCATCGCCAAGGCATGCGCAGCCTTCGCACCCCGCACTCTCAAGTCCGCCGCGGTGGATCCGAGCACGTCGGCCCTTCGACCCACCAATACGAAAGCATCGCCTCGCTCCGCGCAGATGCGCGCCACGGCCTCCGCAATCGCCGAAGTCGCCCCCACGATCAACATTTTTCTCATGTGTCCGCCATGACCCGCCGCCAGAAAGTGGATGAGCACCGAGGATCGATGTAGTTCGAGAATTCTCTCCAGCGCGGATAGCCGCTGCGGAACAGATCGCCGGGCATGCGCCCGTCCTTCGCGGGATACAGCCTGCCGCCGTTGGCGCGCACGATCGCGTCGAGCTCGCGGAAGAGCTGCTGCAGCCGCGCGCCGCGATTCGGGAAATCGATGGCCAAAGTGAGTCCCGCGCGTGGGAAGGACAACATGCCCGGCGAGCTCACATCGCCAAACAGCTTGAGCACCGCGAGGAATGAGCCCTGGCCGCTCGACCCGATCGTCCTCAGCAGCGCCCGGGTCGCCTCTTGCGCGGGCTCGCTTGGAATCACACATTGATACTGATAGAAGCCGCGCGGCCCATACAGTCGATTCCATTGCAGGATATTGTCGAGCGGATAGAAAAAGCTTTCGAAACGCTCGATGCGACGTCGCCGGTTCGCGAACTGCCCTCGGTAGAGGGCAGTATTCATGATGCGCAGCGACGCCGGATTGACGAATGAGAATGGCGGTGTGAACGGAACTGACAGCCGGCGCGAGGGCCGTGGCGCCGCGGTCAACGGGGCATCCGAGTGATTCGCACGCTGGAGGACTCCGCGCCCGAGATGCTTACCCCGCCCCTGGCAATCGACCCACGCGACGATGTACTCGAAAAGACCGTCCGATTCGGCGCTCAGCTGCATGAACTGATCGAGATTGCCGTAGCGAATCGTTTCGACATCCATCAGCGGGCCGCCTATGCGGCGTAACTGGATCTCCGCCCACGTGATCGCACCAGTCAGTCCCAGCCCGCCCGCAGTGGCCGCGAACCACTCGGCATTCTCCTCGGGCGCGCAAATGCGGCGCGTGCCGTCCGACCGAAGCAATTCGAAGCGGCGCACGTGCCGCGTGAAAGTTCCGGCGACGTGGTGGTTCTTGCCGTGAACGTCGTTGGCGATCGCGCCACCCACGGTGACGAACCAGGTCCCCGGACTCACTGGCACGAACCAGCCCTGCGGTACGACCAGGCGCAGGATGTCGGCCAGCAGGACGCCGGACTCGCACGCAAGCACTCCGCTCTGCGGATCGAATGAGATGAAATGATCCAGCGAGCGCGTGGACAACACGGCCGCGCCGACATTGAGGCAGCTATCGCCGTAACTGCGCCCGTTCCCGTAAGGGAGCACGCTTTCGACCTCGCTGATGTCCGGGAAGACATCGTGCCGACTGCGCAATTGGAACACTGCGTGCTCCACCGGCAACACGTTGCCCCACGAAGAGACGATCTGGGCGGCCATCTTCAAATAGCGGCTGCGACCGTGATGATGGCGAGTAAGCCCACTGCGAGGCTCATGCGATCCTTGAGCGCGAAAACCACGGGGTCATCGTGCATCTC
>DATEJM010000078.1:0-38787 GCA_035277965.1 Steroidobacteraceae bacterium
CCGATCGCGTTCGAGCCGCTATCCACCTGGGTCGGGAAGGTGAAGTTCCACCACTTGAAGCCCTTGATGGCATTTCCGTCCGCGTCCTTCCCGTTGGGACTCGAGCTCGACAGATACGGCAGTGTTACCGTGTAGTTATCGCTCGTCGTCGCGAAGCCACGGGTCTGGGTGAAACTGTTCCCCGTGGCTCCGGAGATCTGCCCCTGGTACACCGCGGCCTCGATGTCCACCGTCTGGGCAACGAGCGTCGTCGCCAGCGGATCGACGACACTGGCGTGGACCTTGAAGCCGCGCGCGAGATCGTGGCTCGCTAGGAACTGAACACCCGATCCGATCGATGTCGCATCCGCCTGAGCGTCTTGCGGGGTACGGAAGAAGAACTGGGTGTTGGCATCCACATTCAACTGGACCGGCGCGCCCGATTCGTCCGCCACGGAGAACCAGCTGTGGGCCGCGTCCACGTGCAGCACGTGCCCCTCCGGGCTCAGCCAGACTGAGTTGAAATCGGAGCTGGCCCAGATCCGGACCGCGACGAGGGTGCCGTCGGACTGATAGCGCGCGGCGACCCGGACATACTTACCCTTCAGCGTCGAGGCCACCGAGGCAAAGCTGGTGAGCGACGTGCTCGTCCGGGCATCCACGTCATAGAAGAGTGTCCCATTGGTGGCGTCCGCCTGGATATCCAGCGACACCCCGGTCGTCACGGCCGTCTCGCGATTCGCGACCGGGTAAGCCGGCAGCTGCTTGTCGATCGTGATGGAGCTGTTGTCCGAGGCGACCGCCGACACGTTGCCATAGGTGTGCCGCAAGACCACCCTGGTGAGATCGGGTATGGGCAAGCGCCGCACCGGGCCGTCGAAGTTGACCGCCCAGACAGTTGCCCCGTTCAGGGTATGAGCGACGAGGAATGCCGGATGATCGAGGTTGAATTCGAGGTCGAGCGCTTCGTTCTGTCCCTTCGCGATCGTCACGGCCTTGGCGAAGGAGACATCCACGTCGACGGTGCGGTTGGGCGCGCTGCCCTTGGCGTTCTGCACCTTGATGCGGTTGGAGGGAATCGTCGTGCTGGCGGCAACCGGGAAGGTCGGGTCCGGGTTGGCCGACGTGGTGAGAACGACATCGCCATCGTCGGCGCTCACAGTGACGGTCGCCCCCGTATACGTCCCGGTGGGCATGCTGGCATCGCCGAAGATCTCGCCGAGCGAGTCGAGCTGGGCGAGATTGAGCAGAGGCGCCCCATTTCGGGGTGCCGTATAGACGGCGACGGCGTTGCCGCCTCCCTGGGGAGTGAGAGTCACGCTCAGCACTTTCACGCCGATCATGGCCCAGTTTTCGGAAGGAGCGTCGCTGACCAGCAGCGGCACAGTGCCTGACTGAGGTGTTACCGGCGTCGAGCCGGTGCCCGACCCGCCGCAGCCGCCAAGGCTCGCCAATACCATCGCGCCGACTGCGCACGTGACACTCTTTCCAAACATGCTTCGACTCCTCGAATAGCGCTCGTCCCTACAGCGCCGGCGGCGCGAATCCGTTGACCGCCGTGCCTGTCCGCTGGATGCGACTCTACATAAACTTATGTTACGGGAAGGGGGGTGGTTAGCGAATCCGCGCGCGTGTTCACACTGCTCGCAGACGCCGGTTGCGCGTTAGCAGATTGTCGAGTGACACGACGCCCGCGCCGGCGATCGCAAGCCACAGGAACAATGCCAGGTACTCGGTCTCGTCGAAGCCGAGGAAGGTTTCGAGAGAGTCCACGTCGTCCCACTTCGCCGCCCGGATCGCCACGATCATGGTGATACCGAGCGCGCCGGCCGAGATCCTCGTCAACAGGCCGAGCAACAGGAACAGGCCGCCGAAGAACTCGATTCCCGAGACGAACGGGGTGAGGATCTGAGGGAAGGGAATCCCCCAGCCCACGAAGTTCTCGGTCACCTGCGGCAGGTTGTGCAGCTTCCCCCAGCCGCTGAGCAGAAAGACCCAGCCCACCACGATCCGCGCGAACAGCGGCGCGAGCCACTGCAGATGGGCCGCGATCCGCTCGGGCCAACCGAGCAAGGCGTCGATGACTCGATTCATGTGCTCCTCCCTCTTTGTGTTTGCGTGTGTCCGCTAAATCACAGGCACAGACCGGCGCGACCGCCAGCTTATTGCATCTTGCGGCCGCAATGTATCGCCCTTGCGCCCGGTCTCCTAGCGTGTGCCTCCGCCAGCTCGATCCGCTACAGTGTGGCCCCATGACCGTATCAGGACGTCCCGAGGGGGCCGACGAGGACTTGGCGCGCGTCCTCGAGTCGTACCGGCCTGACCTCATGCGATTCGCGTTCTGGCTCGCCCGGGACCGCGCCGTTGCCGAAGATGTCGTGCAAGAGGCCCTGTTGCGCGCCTGGCGCTCTCGCTCCGCGCTTCGGGATTCTACCGTTGCCCGTTCCTGGCTGCTCACTATCGTGCGCCGTGAGCACGCGCGGCTGTTCGAGCGGCGTCGTATTCCGACGGTTGATATCGATCAATGTCTCGCGAGCCATGACGTTGCGCTGACGGTGGCAGACCTCGATCCCGCGATCGTCGACCTGCGGCGGGGGATCCTGGCGCTGCCGGACGAGTACCGGGAGCCGCTGGTGATGCAGGTCCTGGGCGGATTCTCCACCGCGGAGATTGCCGCCGAGTTGAATATCTCGGTGCCTGGGGTGTTGACCCGACTGTTTCGCGCGCGTTCCAAGCTGCGCGACCTGTTAGGCGTCGTGCCCTCGCATGATCTCGTCAGCGTCGGAGATGCCTCGTGAATTGCGAGGAAGCACGCCAGCGCCTCAGCGGTGAGCTGCGAGCCGAGGAGTCGGATCTCCTGGCCCATCTGGCCTCGTGCAGGGATTGCCAGGAGTACGCAAATCGGCCGAGCGACTTCGAGAAGCGGCTGCACCGGGCGCTCGAGCTCGACGCCGGCGTGCTGGCGCCGAAAAGAGCACCCGCGATAACGGCGAGCACACGGGCGTCGCCCTTTCGGGAGCGACCCAAACAGGGGCGTCTGTGGGCTCTTGCGGCGAGCTTCCTCGTCACATTCATCGTCGGCGCAGCTGTATGGCTGTCACGGCCGGGCGATGTACTCGCCACCGAGCTCGTGGACCACATCATCCATGAGCCGCAAAGCTGGAGTCGCACGCGTCCCCTCTCCGCCGAGGAGCTGCGCGCGGTCCTGAGGAAAAGTCACGTCGAGCTGCGCTCCGGTCCGGGAACGATCGTCTACGCCAACAGTTGCTGGTTTCGCGGCCACTACGTGCCGCACCTGGTCCTCACCACACAGTCCGGTCCGGTCACCGTGATGATCCTGCCGACAGAGCACATCACGAGCCCCCGATCCTTCACGGAAGGGGGCTACTCCGGACTGATCGTGCCCGCGTCGATCGGAAGCGTTGCAATTCTCAGCCGGAAGCCGATGCCTCTCGATCAGCCCGCGGCACAGGTCGTGCGGGCGCTGCGCGCGAGCGATCCCTCTTCAGCGAGCCATCCATGATCCACCACCGGCCCCGCCCTCGATCATCGTTACTCATTCTGAGCGTGCTGCTGACGCTGCTGCCCCGGGTGAGCAACGCAGAGGACAGCAACGTCACCCGGGCCACGCTGCCGAATGGGTTGCGCGTCGTGCTCGTTCGCAACACGCTGGCGCCGGTCGTTGCGACCTCCGTGAACTATCTGGTCGGCTCCAACGAAGCCCCTGCCGGGTTTCCGGGCACCGCGCACGCTCAGGAGCACATGATGTTCCGCGGCAGCCCCGGCCTGAGCGCCGACCAGCTCGCCCACATCGGCAGCCTGATCGGCGGCGACTTCAACGCAAACACCCGTGAGAGCCTGACCCAGTATCTGTTCACCGTGCCCGCAGCGGACCTGGAGATCGCTCTGCACATCGAGGCGGTCCGGATGCAGGCGGTGCTGGCCAGCGAGGCGGACTGGAGTCAGGAGCGCGGCGCGATCGAGCAGGAGGTCGCGCAGGATCTCTCCAATCCCAGTTACGTACTCTACGCGAAGCTGCGTGCCGCATTGTTCGCCGGCACACCCTACGAGCACGATGCGCTCGGAACACGGCCGTCATTTCAACGGACGTCCGCGGCCATGCTGCGCAAATTCCATTCCGACTGGTACGCGCCCAACAATGCGATTCTGGTCGTCGTGGGTGACATCGATCCGCAGGTCACGCTGCTCGCGATCAAGCGGCTGTTCGGCTCCATTCATCCGAAGAAACTGCCCCCGCGGCCCAAAGTGACCCTGCAGCCGGTTCGCCCGCTCGCGCTGCGGGTCGACACGGATCATCCGAACGGCACCCAGATGATCGCACTGCGCGTGCCGGGGCTCGACAGCCCCGATTTCCCCGCCCTGGAGCTGCTGGCCGACGTCCTCAGCAGTCATCGGTTCGATCTGTATGGGTTGGTTCCGCAGGGCAAGGCCCTCGAGGCCGAGTTCGCGCTCGATCCCCTGCCTCGAGCCGGCCTCGCTTACGCGGTCACATCGTTCGTCGCAGGGGCCGATCCGGCGGCCCTGGAAAAGGAGGTGCGCGCGATCCTGACTCGCGTGGCACGCGAAGGCGTGCCGGCCGATCTCGTTGCCGCGGCCAAACTTCAGGAACGACGCGCAGCTCAGTTCCAGAAGAATTCCATCGCCGAGCTCGCCTCCGTGTGGTCCGACGCCGTGGCTCTGTGGAACCTCCAATCACCCGACGAGGACCTGGCCCGGATCGAGCGGGTGACGCCGGAAGACGTCAATCGCGTGGCGCGAAAGTATCTCGATCTGGACCACGCGGTATCGGCTGTGATGCTGCCTCGCGGCTCCGGGAAGCCCGTCGCCACGAGCGGCGGCTTCGGCGGCAAGGAATCGATCGCGCTCGGCGAGGCTCATCCAACCAGGCTGCCCGAGTGGGCCGAGCGCGCGCTCGGGCGCCTGAACGTGCCCCCTTCCACGCTGCAGCCCGTGATCACGGTACTGCCCAACGGGCTCGAGCTCATCGTGCAGCACGAGGACGTGAGCGACACGATCAGCGTCTACGGCCATATCCGCAACCGGCCGGAGCGGCAGGAGCCGGCCGGCAAGGAAGGCGTATCGCATCTGCTCGAGGCGCTCCTCTCGTATGGAACCGAGACGAAAGACCGCGTCAGTTTCGAAGCGGCACTGGATGCGATCGGCGCCCAGGCCCATGCCGGGACCGACTTCGAGCTGCAGACGCTGGCGGAGAGCTTCGATCAGGGGCTCGCTCTGCTGGCCGAGAACGAGTTGCATCCGGCGCTCCCGCAGGACGCCGCGCATGTCCTGCAGGCCCAGGCGGTGCACCAGGTCGCGGCCACCAATCGCAGCCCCGGTTTCCTGCTGCAACACTCGCTGCGCCAGGCGCTCTTTCCGGCGGAGGATCCGAGCCTTCGCCACGCCACGCCGGAGTCGGTTCAGTCCCTCACTCTCGAGGACATCCGTACCTACTATCGTTCGGTGTTTCGACCCGACCTGACGACGATCGTGGTGATCGGCAACATCATGCCCGACCGCGCACGGGCGGCCATCGAGCGGCAGTTCGGCGGCTGGCAGGCATCAGGAACGCCGCCGGACACGGATCTGCCGCCGGCACCCGCCAACCATCCAACGGTGATCGCCGTGCCGGACGAGAGCCGCGTTCAGGACACCGTGATCCTCGCGCAGAACCTGGCGTTGGCGCGCTCGAATCCGGACTACTATTCCCTCGAGCTCGGCAACGCACTGCTCGGCGGCGGATTCTATTCGACGCGCCTCAGCATCGACCTGCGCAAGAACACGGGCCTCGTCTACTCGGTAGGATCGCTGTTGCAGGCGGGCCGCACACGCGGGGCATACCTCATCGAGTACGCGAGCGACCCGCAGAATGTTGCCCGCGCCGCTGCTATCGTGACTCGCGAGCTCAAACAGATGCAGACGGCGCCCGCCGGCGCCGACGAGCTCGCCCGTATCAAGGCCCTGCTGATTCGACAGATCCCTCTGGGCGAGGCGAGCATCGACAGTATCGCCCGCGGCCTGCTCTCACGCACGGACATGGACCTGCCGCTCGACGAGCCGACGATCGCTGCCCGGCGCTATATCGCGTTGACCGCGGACGACGTCCAGGCGGCGTTCGCGCGCTGGATACGCCCGGACGATTTCGTGCGTATCAGTCAGGGCCCGCCACCGTAATGAGCGCCCTTCCGACAGACGGCCGGGTCGTTGCCCTATCCGGGGGCGTCGGCGGCGCCAAGCTCGCATTGGGCCTGTATCGTGTCCTGCCCCCTGACAGTCTGACCGTCATCGTCAACACGGGCGACGACTTCGATCACCTCGGCCTGCGGATCTGCCCCGACCTCGATACGACACTCTACACGTTGGCCGGCCTCGCCCATCCCGAGGCGGGCTGGGGCCGCCGCGATGAGACCTGGACTTTCATGCGAGCCCTGGAGTCGCTGGGCTCCGAGACCTGGTTCCGGCTCGGCGACGGCGACCTCGCCTTGCACGTGGAACGTACGCGACGTCTCGCACGCGACGAGAGTCTGACGGCATTCATCGGGGCCATCGCACGGCGCCTCGGCATAAGAGCCGCAATCGTGCCGATGAGCGACGACCCCGTGCGCACCCGCGTGATGACGGACCATGGCGAGCTGGGCTTCCAGGAGTATTTCGTGCGCCTGCGTTGCGAGCCCGCCGTGCGGTCGCTTCGCTTCGAGGGGGCCGCCGCAGCAAATGTCAGTGCCGCCGCCGCCGACGCTCTCGACCAACCCGGCCTCGCGGCCGTCATCGTGTGTCCATCGAACCCGTTTCTCAGCATCGATCCCATCCTCGCGGTACCCGAAATGCGCTCCTTGCTCAAACAGGCGGCGGCGCCGGTCATTGCCGTGAGCCCGCTCATCGGGGAGCATGCGGTCAAGGGACCGACAGCCAAGATCATGCGTGAGCTGGGATGGACGGTGGCCGCGACGAGCGTCGCCGAGCACTACGGCGATCTGATTGATGGCTTTGTGCTCGATGAGCGGGACCGGGAGCAGGCGGGCCGAGTTCAGGTCCCCCTCGCGATGACGGACACTCTGATGACCGGACTTCCCGACCGTGAGCGGGTGGCCCGAGCCGCGCTGGCCCTGGCGCGGGAATTGCGGGACCCAGGCCCCGCCGAAGGTCCCGTTTGAGCAGCCTCGACGCGCAATCGATTCCCATCCGAGTAGACGATCTGCACCTCGTCTCCGGCCTCCTGCAGCAACCGAGAAATACTCGAGCGTGCTTCGTGCTTGCCCCCGGCGCCGGTGCCGGGATGGGCCACCCGTTCATGGCAGCGGTGGCGATGGGCCTCGAGGCACTCGGCATTGCCACCCTGCGCTACCAGTTTCCGTACATGGAGCAGCGCTCACGCCGCCCGGATCGGCCGGCGCTGTGCCACGCCACGGTCCGCGCAGCCGTCTCGACTGCCGCAACCTATTTACCCACGGTGCCGCTCTTCGCCGGAGGGAAATCATTCGGAGGCCGCATGACCTCCCAGACCCAAGCGCTGGGCCCGCTACCCGCCGTGGCCGGACTGATCTTCCTCGGATTCCCGCTGCACCCGGCCGGGCGACCGGCGGATGATCGCGCCGCGCATGTGGCCGACATATCGATTCCGATGCTCTTCGTCCAGGGCACCCGCGACGAGCTGGCCCATCTCGATAAACTGCGCCCGGTCATCGAGCGCCGCGGCCCGCTGGCGACCTTGCATCTCGTTGCCGATGCGGATCATGCGTTTCACGTGCCGGCTCGCACGGGCCGCACCGACGCTCAGGTTCTGCAAGAGCTGCTGCGGGTGAGCCGCGATTGGATCGACTCGGTCCTGTACCGCTGACATGAAGCGCTCGCTCGACCGCTACATCTCCAAGCGAAGCTTCTCGAGCACGCCGGAGCCGGCGCCAGGCGAGCTGACAGACCGGCATGGCCCCCTTCTATTCGTGGTGCAGAAGCACGCCGCGCGGCGCTTGCATTATGACTTCCGGCTCGAGCTCGATGGCGTCCTCAAGTCCTGGGCGGTCCCCAAGGGGCCCTCGCTCGTGGTGGGCGACAAGCGGTTGGCAGTCGAAACGGAGGATCACCCCTTCGAATATGCATCCTTCGAGGGCGTGATCCCAGCCGGACAATACGGCGCAGGCAACGTCATCGTCTGGGATTGCGGCATCTATTCTCCCGACGAAGACCGTCAGTACTCATTCGACGATCGCGCAGCCGCAGAGCAGCGCGCACGCGAGGGGCTCGCGCAAGGCAAGCTCAGTTTCTTCCTGCGCGGAGAAAAGCTGAAAGGGTCCTTCGCTCTCGTTCGCACGTCGACCTCCAGACAGTGGCTGTTGCTCAAGCACAAGGACCGGTTTGCGGGTGCCGATGACCTCCTGGGGCACAGTCAGTCCGTGCTGTCCGGGATCGAGCTCGATGAGATGAGCCCGCAACAGGCCCCGGACCGACTGCCGGCAGCGCTGCTGGCACCCACGGGCCCGTCCGAGAAGCTGCCCGCGAGTATCAAGCCCATGCTGGCCGAGTCCGGCGACCGGCCCCGGCCGCACCCCGATTGGGTGTTCGAGCCGAAACTGGACGGCTATCGCGTCATCGCTTTCATACAGAATGGGACGGTGCGTTTACAGTCGCGCCGCGGGATCGACCTGACGAGCTTCTTTCCGGAGATCGCCGCGGACCTGCAGGCGCAGGCCGTCGATCGGATGGTACTCGACGGCGAGGTCGTAGCCCTGGGGCCCGACGGGCGGCCGTCGTTCAACGCCCTCCAGAACCGGGCGCAGCTCAAGACCCCGGGCGAGATCGTCGCCGCGCAACGCTCCGCGCCCGCCGTGTTCGTGTGTTTCGATTTGTTGCATTTCGCGGGTATCAACTTGCGCTCGTCCCCATATGGGCACCGCCGGCGTTACCTGTCGCAGTGCCTGCTCGTCTCATCGCACATCCAACTCGCGCATGTTGCGACCGATGGCGCGCAACTCTATGCAGCCGCATTGGACAGCGGTTTCGAGGGGGTGGTCGCGAAACGACTCAACAGCGTGTACCAGCCCGGCAGGCGCTCGCCCGCCTGGCTGAAGATAAAATCCGTGCACACCGACGAATTCCTCGTTGGCGGCTACACGCGCGGCAAAGGCGAGCGCGAGCCGTTGGGCGCCCTCCTCCTGGGTTACTGGAGCGGGGACGAGCTACGCTACGCCGGCCACGTGGGCTCGGGCCTCACGTCCGAGTTGATTGCCACTCTAGAGCCGCAGATCAGGAGCCTGACACGCGAGACATCGCCGTTCGCTGCCGAGGTGCCGCTCCACCGTCCGACTACATGGCTCGAGCCGCAGCTCGTCGTGGAGGTCAGCTTCGGCGAATGGACTCCCGACGGCCTGCTGCGTGCCCCGGTGTTCATGCGGCTGCGCCCGGATCTGGAAGAAGCCGAGCGCAAGCTGCCCGCGCGGACGAGCCTGCCGACGCCCGCGGGGGCCAACCTGCCGACGCCCGCGGGGGTCAGCCTGCCCACGCCCGTGGGGGTCAGCCTGCCCACGCCCGCGGACGAAGCTGCCGCGATCCTGCAGCAGCTCGACACCAACTCGAAGCGCGTCGACCTCAACATCGCAGGGGCGCGCATTCGTCTCACGAACCTGGATCGTGAGTACTGGCCGGGAGATGAGCGCATGCGCCAGCCTCCGGTCACCAAGCGGGACTTCATACGCTACCTGGCCGCCGCGGCGCGGTTCATGTTGCCCCATCTGCGAGACCGGCCACTCACCATGATCCGGATGCCGGAGGGGATCGACGGTGAGCGCTTCTTCCAGAAGCATTGGGAACAAGCCCTGCCCGACTTCGTTGAGACGGTCACGGTGTACTCGGACCACAAGGAGGGCCGCCACCGGTACTTGCTGGCCAACAATCTGCCCACCTTGCTCTGGCTGGGGCAGAACGGAACGCTGGAATTCCACGTATGGCATTCGCGGGCTCACGCCGGCCCGGACGCAGCGACCGGCGCGACGGATTACGCGAGCTCGCGCGCGTCCCTGGAAGCATCGGTCCTCAACTATCCCGACTATCTGGTGTTCGATCTGGACCCGTATATCTACTCGGGCAAGGAGGCGAAAGGCGCGGAGCCGGAGCTCAACGAGCGCGGCTTCGCGGTCGGCAAGCAAGTCGCTTTCTGGCTGCGGGCCTTGTTGCGAGAGATGTCGCTCGATGCCCTCGTGAAGACCTCCGGCAAGACCGGCCTCCATGTGTTCGTCCCGATCGAGCGGACGGTCACCTTCGAGTCGGCCCGTCACATCTGCGAGATGATCGGGCGCCATCTCATGCAAGCGCATCCGCAAGACATCACGTTGGAATGGGCGACCGGGAAGCGCACCGGCAAGATCTTCATCGACTACAACATGAACGTGCGCGGCAAGACCCTCAACGTGGCCTATTCGCCGCGGGGCGTCAGCGGCGCTCCCGTCTCGATGCCGCTCACCTGGGAGGAGCTGGAGACCGCGGAGCCGATGGACTTCACAATCCGTAACCTCCCGTCACGGTTGGAAAAAACGACCGACCGATGGCATGATGCCCTGGCGGTGAAATACAGTCTGGCGCGCGCCTTGGGCGGTGACACAAGCGGTAGTGCCGGCTGACGCGCGGACACACAAGGTGTACACATGGCAGCTCGCTCCATAGGGTCCCTGACCATCTCGTTCGGCCTCGTCGCCATACCGGTGAAGCTCTACACGGCGACCCAATCCGGGAATGCGATCTCATTCAACCTGCTGCACAAGGCCTGCGGCTCCCGACTCAAACAACAGTACGTATGTTTGAAGGAGGGAGTCATCGTCGAGCGCGACGACATGGTGAAAGGATACGAGTTCGCCAAGGACCAGTACGTGCAATTCACTCCCGAGGAGATCAAGGCGCTCGAGGAAGCGGGCACCCATGCAGTGGAGATTTCCGAGTTCGTGCCGGTCGAGTCGATCGATCCGGTGTACTTCGACAAAACGTACTACCTCGCACCCGACAAGGGCGCCGGCAAGCCGTACGGATTGCTGACCGAGGCGCTGAGGCAGGCCGGCCGTTGTGCCGTGGGACGCTGGGCAACGAGGGGGAAGGCCTACGTCGTCATCCTGCGCCCGCAGGGCGACGTGCTCACGATGCAACAGCTGCATTTCGCGGCGGACGTTCGCCCCGCTTCCGAGATCGATGTACCGAAGCCCGACGTGAAGCCCGCGGAGCTGAAGTTGGCACAACAGTTGATCGACCAGCAGACTGCCGCGGCTTTCGACCCCGGCGCGTACACCGATGAGTTGCGAGCCCGGCTCGAGGCGTCGATCCAGAAGAAGGTGGAGGGCAAGGAGATCTCCGTGGCGGAGATCGCGCCCGAGAGCACGGGCAAGGTGATCGATCTCATGGATGCTTTGCGCGCCAGCCTGGAGAAAGGCGCCCAGGCGCGCACTTCCGCCGCGCAGCTCGGCCCGAGAAAGGCGCCCAAGCGCGTCGAAGAGCCGGCGAAGCCTGCTCGCAAAGCGGGCCGGCGCTCCTCCTAGGGACGGTCGATGCCGACTTACAGTGTGCGGGACGTCGAAAAGGTCCTGCGACTGTCACGTAGCACGATACGCGGACTGATCGCGCTCGGCTTCGTCAAGCCGGTGCGTGGTGCGCGCCGTGAATACCGCTTCTCGTTCCAGGATCTGATCGTTCTGCGGGCAGCCCGCGCGCTCATCCAGGCAAAGATCCCGCGCAGACGCATCCGTCGCTCGCTCGAGAGCCTGCGCGAGGGACTGCCGGAAACCATGCCGTTGTCGGGACTCAGTATCAGCGCAGTGGGTGACCGGGTGGTGGTGCGCAATGGCGACAGCCGTTGGCAGGCCGACGATGGCCAGTATCTGCTCGGCCTCGATGTGACCGTGCAGAACGGTTTGCTGTGTGTCGTCGAGCATCAGGCCCAGGCGTCGGTTGCCCCTGCCGGCCCTGCTTGCGGCGCCGGCCCGGCCAAGAGCTCCGACGATTGGTTCACCGAGGCCCTCGAAGCCGAAGCGCATGACACTGCCGCGGCGTGTCGGGCCTACGAGAAGGCCGTCACGGCGGACGCCGGCAATCTCGCCGCCTGGACCAACTGGGGCCGCCTGTTGCACGCCGAAGGCCAGACGCAAGCGGCGGATACCGTTTACCGGCGCGCGCTGGAGCGCTGTGGGCCCGATCCCCTGCTCATGTTCAACCTCGGCGTCCTGCTCGAGGATCTCGGGGACCGCGCGGCCGCGCTCGAGGCATACCAACACGCCATCGTGGAGGATCCGCTGCTGGCGGACTGCCACTACAACCTGGCGCGACTGTACGAGGCGCTCGGCAAGCAACAGCACGCCATCCGCCATCTGGGTCAGTATCGCCGGCTGACGAGCGACAGCCGCTAGGCTCGCGGGCGTGAGCATCTGGGTCGGCACCTCAGGCTACAACTACCCCGAGTGGAAGGGCAGCTTCTACCCGGAGAAGCTGCCCGCGGCAAAAATGTTGCCGTACTACGCAGAGCGCTTCACGACCGTCGAGATCAACTACACCTTCTATCGCACGCCGAACGAGAAGATCCTGGCTGGCTGGGACCGGGAGACGCCGGCAAACTTCAAGCTCACCCTGAAGGCGCCCAAGCGCATCACACATGAGGCGCGACTGAAGAACTGCGCCGATCTGGTGGAGTATTTCTTCAAGACGGCCGCAACCCTCGGCCCGAAGCTCGGCGCCGTGTTATTTCAGCTTCCGCCCTACTTCCGCAAGGACCTGGAAGTGCTGGACGGTTTTCTCGCGATGTTGCCGCAGCCGACGTGCGCGGCCTTCGAGTTTCGGCACGCGTCGTGGCTCGACGCTGAAGTCTACGCGCGCCTGCGAGAACGCAACCTCGCACTTTGTATTGCCGACGGCGAGAAGATCTCGATACCCATCGAGATGACGGCCGATTACGCCTACTTCCGCCTGCGCGATGAGGGCTACACGCCCGAGGACATTCGCACCTGGGCACGGACCATTCGTGAGAAGACCGCCGGCTGCCGGGAGGTCTTCGTGTACTTCAAGCACGAAGAAGCGGGCAAGGGCCCGCAGTTCGCCCGCCTGCTGCTCGATGCATGGGGGATGACGTAGACAGGGCTGCGGCTCCATGCATGGGGGATGACGTAGACAGGGCTGCGGCTCGATGCACGGGGACGACGTAGATCCGCTGCGCTCGATGGGTCCGGGCGAGATGCCGGCCGGGCCGCTGCTCCATGCACCTCGTACGGCGTAACGGCAGCCGGCTGGGGTAGAATTGCAGGTCCGCCGCGCCGCGAAGAGCGCGCGACCCAAGCCCCCGCCGGAGATCGTTCATCCCATGAGCCGTTACGTCGAAACACCGCATTCCATCCGTGTTGCCACGCCCCTGCATCAGCTCATCGAGCAGCGGGTATTGCCGGGAACTGGCGTGAAATCGGACGCCTTCTGGCAGGGATTGAGCGCGATCATTCAGAAATTCGCCCCGCGCAACCGCGATTTGCTGCGCAAGCGGGACGAGCTGCAGGCGCGGATCGACCACTGGCATCGCGAGCGGGCCGGCAAGCCGCATGATGCCGCAGCCTACCGTCGCTTCCTGACCGAGATTGGCTACCTGGTTCCCGAGCCGGCGGACTTCAAAGTGACGACCGCGCACGTGGACCCGGAGATCGCCAATCTCTCCGGACCCCAACTGGTCGTGCCCCTGACCAACGCTCGTTACGCCCTCAATGCCGCCAATGCGCGTTGGGGAAGCCTCTACGACGCTCTCTACGGGACCGATGCTCTTCCGGAGACCGACGGCGCAACTCGCGGCGGCGCTTACAACCCGGTTCGAGGCCGGAAGGTCATCGCCTTCGCGCGTGGGTTCCTCGATGAAGCCGCTCCCCTGGAGCGTGGCAGCCACGCGCAGTCCACTGCTTACACCGCCGCAGGTGGGCAGCTTCGAGTCAAACTCGCTGACGGGGCGGTCGTCGGCCTCGAGGATCCGGCACGATTCGCAGGCTACGCGGGCGACCCCGCGCGCCCCAGCGCAGTGCTGCTGAAAAATCACGGTCTGCATATCGAGATCCAGATCGATCCTAACCACGCGATCGGACGCACCGATGCAGCAGGCGTGAAGGACATCGTGCTCGAAGCGGCCCTCACCACCATCCAGGATTGCGAAGACTCGGTCGCGGCCGTGGACGCCGAAGACAAAGTCCTCGTGTATTCGAACTGGCTCGGGCTGATCCGCGGCGATCTGGCGGCCGAGTTCGAGAAGGGCGGCCGAAAAATGGCCCGCGGCCTCGAACCGGACCGCGAATACCTCACGCCGTCAGGTGGCAAGCTGACCCTGTCGGGACGCAGCCTGCTCCTGATCCGCAATGTCGGCCACCTGATGACCACGGATGCCGTGCTGGATGCCGAAGGACGCGAGATCCCCGAGGGCATTCTCGATGGCGTGGTCACCGGCCTCATCGGCATCCATGATCTCAAGGGGCTGGGCCGTTATCGCAACTCCCGCGGCGGCAGCATCTACATCGTCAAGCCGAAGATGCACGGCCCCGAGGAAGCAGCCTTCACCAACGATCTGTTTGCAGCGATCGAAGATATGCTGGTTCTGCCTCGCTGCACGCTCAAGATCGGGATCATGGACGAGGAGCGGCGCACGACCCTGAACCTCGAGGCGTGCATTGCCGCGACCCGCGATCGGGTCGTATTCATCAACACGGGCTTCCTCGACCGCACCGGCGACGAGATCCATACCAGCATGGAAGCAGGCGCGGTCGTGCGCAAACAGAGCATGAAGCAGCAGCCTTGGATCGCAGCGTACGAAGACAACAATGTCGACATCGGACTCGCCTGCGGACTTCCGGGTCACGCGCAGATCGGCAAGGGCATGTGGGCCATGCCCGATCTCATGGGTGCGATGCTGGAGCAGAAGATCGGCCACCCGATGTCCGGCGCCTCGACCGCATGGGTGCCCTCGCCTACGGCGGCCACGCTGCACGCGATCCACTATCACCGGGTAGACGTGGCCAAGCGGCAGGCCGAGTTGGCCAGCCGCCCGCGCGCGTCCACCGACCGCATCCTGACTCTGCCGCTGCTCGGGGCAACACCGTCGCCCGAGCAGATCAAGGAAGAGCTGGACAACAACATCCAGGGCATCCTCGGCTACGTCGTGCGCTGGATCGACCAGGGCGTGGGCTGCTCCAAGGTCCCTGACATCCAGCACGTTGGCCTGATGGAGGACCGCGCGACCCTGCGCATCTCCAGCCAGCACGTGGCCAACTGGCTCCGTCACGGCGTGTGCACGGCGGAACAGGTGAACGAGTCGTTGCGGCGCATGGCGGCGATCGTCGACAAGCAGAATGCAGGCGATTCTTTCTATCGGCCCATGGCTCCGGCCTTCGAGCGCAGCATCGCGTTCGCAGCAGCGTCGGACCTGATCTTCAAAGGCCGCGAGCAGCCGAACGGCTACACCGAGCCCCTGCTGCATGCCCGCCGTCGCGAGTTGAAGGGGCGCAGCCGTTAGTATGCGCGGCAAAGCATTCGTCATCACCGGTGGGTTCGGCATACTCGGGGCTGAGACCGCTCGTGCCGCAGCGCGCGCCGGCGGCCGCGTCGCGGTCGTGGACCGTGCGCCACAACCTCCTGCCGGATTGCAGAAGGATTGCGGCAGTCAGACAGTTGTGCTTGGCGGCATCGATCTCACGGATGCCGCGGCGGCCCGGACCGCTATCGACACGGCTCACCAGAAGCTCGGCGCGCTCGACGTGCTGATCAACATTGCCGGTACTTTTCGTTGGCAGACGGTAGCGGACGGAGACGCCGCCACGTGGCAGCTGCTGTTCGCCATCAATCTGCAAACAGCGGTCAATTGTTGCCGCGCCGCGATACCTCATCTGGCCAAGAGCACCGGCGGACGAATCGTCAACATCGGGGCGAATGCCGCGTTGAAGGCCGGCTCCGGAATGGGGGCCTATGCCGCGTCGAAGGCCGGGGTGCACCGCCTCACCGAAAGTCTCGCCGAGGAGCTGAAGGAGAGCGGAATCACCGTCAACGCCGTGTTGCCTTCGATCATCGACACGCCGGCCAATCGTGCCGACATGCCCAAAGCTGACTTCTCCAAATGGGTAACCCCGCAGGCGCTGGCGGAGGTGATCCTGTTCCTGGCGTCGGCGCAGGCTGCACCCATCACGGGTGCGCTGCTGCCGGTCACGGGGCGTATATAGGCTTACGGCGCGGATAGGCTCAGCGCGTGTAAGCTCAAAGCTCAGCGCCTGTAGGCCCAGCGCGCCTGTAGGCTCAGCGCGCGTAGCTCAGCGCACCATCCTGCGCAGCCGACCGGTGATGATTTCCTCGGCGTCGCGCAGGATGGTTGCGATCAGATCACCGACAGTCGGGATGTCGTGTATCAATCCCTGAACCTGGCCTGCCCAGAACAGCCCCGCGTCGATATCGCCCGTCTCGAGCAGCTGCCGCCCTTTCGCGCCCCGCACCAGATCCGCCACGTCCTCGAACTTGGCATCCGGCCGCGACAGAATCTCCACGACGCGATCCGATACGCTGTTCTTGCCGACTCGAGCCGTGTTGTGCAGCTTGCGGAAGATCAGGTTCGTTCCGCGCTCATCATTCTCAACGATGAGTTGCTTGACCCGCTCGTGAATCGGCGCCTCGACGGTGGCGCAAAAGCGGGTGCCCATATTGATCCCATCCGCGCCGAGAGCGAGGGCCGCGGCAAGGCCGCGCCCGTCCCCGAATCCGCCGGAAGCGATCATCGGAATCTTGACCTTGTTCGCGGCGACGGGAATCAGGATCAGGCCGGGGACGTCATCCTCCCCTGGATGACCCGCGCACTCGAACCCGTCGATGGAGATGGCATCGACCCCCATGCGCTCCGCAGACAGAGCGTGGCGAACTGAAGTGCACTTGTGCACGACTTTGATGCCGTGCTCCTTGAAGGCGTCGATGTGCTCCTGCGGCTTGTAGCCAGCGGTCTCGACGATTTTGACGCCACTGGAGATGATCACCTCCCGATATTCAGCGTAGGGCGGCGGCGTCAGGGTCGGCAGGATCGTGAGATTCACGCCGAACGGCTTGTCGGTCATCGCGCGACAGCTCTCGATCTCTCTCGCGAGTGCCTCCGGCGTCGGTTGCGTCAGCGCCGTCAGGACGCCGAGGCCGCCCGCGTTGGACACCGCAGCGGCGAGCTGCGCCCGCCCCACCCATTGCATACCGCCTTGAACGATCGGATGCTCGATACCCAGCAGCTCGGTGAAGCGGGTCTTGATACTCACGAACACTACCTCGTCGCGAAACGGCCGTGTACAGTACCCGAAGCGCATTCCAAAAGCTGCCGGAGCAGATCATGGCAAAGAACGGTAACAAGAGAGCGGGTCTCGAGAAGCGGCGCGCGGCGCCCCTCATCACGCCCACCGATCTCGGCGCGGAAGCCTCCACCGATATCGCGGCCGGCATGAACGGCATTCTGGCGGACGTCTTCGCGCTGTACCTGAAGACGAAGAACTTTCACTGGCATATGAGTGGTCCGCATTTCCGCGACTACCACCTGCTGCTCGATGAGCAGGCTGACCAGATCTACGCCATGACGGACCCGATCGCCGAACGCATCCGCAAGGTGGGTGGGAACACCCTCCGCTCGATCGGCCAGATCGCGCGCACGCAACGCATCAAGGACAACGATGCGGAGTACGTCGAGCCCTCCGACATGCTCGCGGAGCTTCGCGAGGACAACATGTCTCTCGCTTCACGCCTTCGTGAAGTGCACGAGGTCTGCGACGAGCATCGCGACATCGCGACAGCGAGCCTCATCGAAGTGTGGATCGACGAGACCGAGCGTCGCACGTGGTTCCTCTTCGAGGCCAGCCGGCGCGGCGACGCCTCGGGTCACTAGGTTCATCGGCAAAACTCCGCCTGTCGCGGTTTTGCAGACATCAGTTTCGTTGCCGGCGGCAAAAGGGCGACTTTTGCTGCCGGGGCAGCCGTCACTTCGGCTTACGCGTCGCGCGAATCCAGGCCTCGAACGTCGTGACCAGCCTCGTGCAGAGGTCTCTGGTCGTAGGATTGACGAATTCACCGCGCTCGTCGAAGAGCTTGTCCGAGCCGCCGATATAGGCCTCGGGTTGCTGCAGGATCGGCATGTCGAGAAAGACCAGGGATTGGCGCAGTTGATGGTTCGCGCCGAATCCGCCAATCATGCCGGGTGAGTTGCTGACGATGGCCGCCGGCTTGCCGCTCCAGACACTCTTGCCGTAGGGACGTGAGCCTACGTCGATGGCGTTCTTCAGGACCGCTGGCAGGGCGCGATTGTATTCGGGCGTTGCGAACAGGGCTCCATCCGCGGGCCGCACGCGATCGCGGAATGCGCGCCAGGGTGGTGGCGGCGCATCGCTCTCCAGGTCCTGGTTATAGAGCGGGAGCTCGCCGATCGGGACGATTTCCATCTTGAGCGTCGCCGGCGCGAGCTTGATCAAAGCCTGCGCGAGCCTGCGCGTATACGACTCCTTCCGCAGACTCCCCACCAACACAACGACATTCAACGTATCACTCATATCTTGCTCCGCAAGCCTATCGCCTCATTCCCCTCGCCGCAAGTCCCGGACCTGCTCGCTTCCTCGAGCGCTCCCTCGCTGCCCTGGTCGTGGAGATCGCAGCCTCCTCGACGTGCAACTCCGCGGCCGCCTGCGCGACGAAGCTCGCTCGCCCGCACATTGTAGAGGTCTAGCGTATCGACATGGATACCCCTGCGGGGGACAATCCCCCTGCAGCGCGCGGCCTTCGCCGCGGGAGACAGCAGCCCAACACGTCATTGCCCTCTGCCCTGAGCGTCACTCCTGAGGATTCAACTAACCGCGCGACACTGATCTCGACCTTTGGTCGCTCCAGCTCCTTGTTCGGGATGCGCGCCATGCGTAACGACCCTTCAGTCCGTCTCGCGCTGCCGAACCATCACCTCGAGCACCAAGCGTCCGCGCTCCACCTGCACTCGCACGTCCGCTCCCACTGCAAAACCCGCACGGTCCAACCTACGCCCCTGCACACGCAGGAACGGTATCGGTACAGGCCGACGCAGCGGCACCATCGACCCCGCAGGGCGGCCGCTCACTTTGAGGCGGCGCAAGTTCATGGATAGCGACTCCTTTGCAAAAACCCTTCAAGTACCGGAGCGGGATTTTTTCTTGGCGCCACTACTGCAGGTAGTATTGTCAACAGGGCTTTGCAATGACGGCTTTACCTTTGGAGGCACCGCAGTGATTTCATGGAACCAGGTTGTGCCGAGCGGCAAAGACGAGAAGGCGCTCTTCGAGCAGTTGGGCGCACGCATCGCGAGCTTGCGCCGCATGCCCGTCTCCTCCCTCCCGGTCATCGCGCGATTCCTGGGCATCTCCATCGAAGAGCTGATCGGGGAACCTCCGAATGCAGCGGCCAAAAAGCGCGGCCCCACCCCGGAGATCCAGCAACAGGTCGAGCGCATCCAGCGCTTGCCGCGCGCCCAGCAGCGCCTCGTCATGCAGATGATCGACGGCATCCTCCTCGGTCAGTCGAACCGCTGAAGCGGCGGCTAACAGGGATCGCAATGGCCAGGCCCAAGCGCACCGGCGTTGTGCCAGTTGAGCACATCACGCAGTCGATCCTCGTGTTCCGCGGCCACAAGGTCCTGCTCGATTCTGAGCTCGCAGCCCTCTATGGGGTCACCACCGCGCGGTTGAACCAGCAGGTGCGCCGTAACCTCGAGCGCTTCCCCGAGGATTTCATGTTCCAGCTCAGCGTCGCGGAGAACGCGGCTTTGATGTTGCAAAATGCCACATCAAAGCCCAGCCGCGGGGGCCGCCGCAAGCTGCCACTCGCCTTCACTGAGCATGGCGCCATCATGGCCGCCACCGTCCTGAACAGCCCACGCGCCGTCGAGATGGGCATCTATGTCGTGCGCGCTTTCGTGAGGCTGCGTGAGATCCTCGCCTCCAACAAGGATCTGGCCCGCAAGCTCGCCGAGTTGGAGCGCTCGCTCGCCGCCATGGATCTGAAGACCCAGCGCCAGTTCAAGGAGGTCTACGAGGCCATCCGCGCACTCGCGAACCCGCCGGCACCGAAGGGACGCGGGATCGGATTCACAGCCGATCTCGGGGAGAAGTCCTAACAATGGGCGCGATCGGCAAGTGCTTGATCGAGCAGAAGGCTCATTGACCGCCGAACTTCCTTCGGTACAACAACACGCAGTGAAGAAGCAGTTGCCCTCGTCGTTTCCGTAAGTAAATTCCAAACCCGGCCCAACGTACCCACCAGCGGTGGCCGACCATAACCCCGGCGGATCAATGTTTGATACGGAGTTCCCGTTCGCATATGCATAAACGTTTCTCCGCCTGCAGCTGTGATATGCAGGATGCGCGCAACGACACGCCCAATAACGAGCACCTTTACTCGTTTCGGACTAACTAAAAGGGTCTTGAGCTACCCAATCCAACTCACCCGCTGAAGAAAAACGCGATTTGATCGAGTTTCTATAACAACCGACGAGTCCGTGCGCTCGCGCTGCCCAACCTGCATGCTACTGAAGGTCGGTATCCCATCGCGCTCGCGCGCACGGCACGCCTTCAGTGACCGCGTTGCGGTCGCTCCGTTTGGCGGGGCGCGACGATGTTGTTGAGATAGCGGCACCTGCGAACCACGAACCACGACAGACCACCAACGAAGTTCCTCTTGGCCCAGTAGTCGTACGGCGCGGTGATTAGCCGTATACCCACGCGACCAGATCGCGATAACTGAGCCGGTAGGTGAGGTACCAGAACCCATATCCTGCCCGCATGCCTATCGCCTCATCCCCCTCGCTGCAAGTCCCGGACCTGCTTCGCCAGATCCCGCAGCACCGAGGAGCATACCTCCATGAGCGCCGAGTCGCGAAGAATCTCCCGCGAATCCGGATTTCGGCCGAGGACCGGCGCCAGGTAGGGAACCTCTGAAATCGGCCGCGCCGAGATGGTTCTCAGGATCAGCAGCAGCGCGGCCTGCGCGTGAATGGAGCGCGGCGAGCCGTTGAGTAAGGCAACCGGCTTCTCCACGACATCGGTGCTACCCACGAGCCAGTCCAGCGCGTTCTTGAGGGTGCCCGGGACACCCCCGGCATACTCCGGACTCGACACCAGCAATGCATCAGCCGCTGCGATACTTGCTCGCCACGCGGCGACGGCTGCGGATCGCGCCGGAGTCTGTCATACCGCTGCACCCTCGTGACGTAATAGCCATCGCTTGCGCTCGAGCCCGCCGGCGTAGCCCGTGAGGTCCCCGTCAGCACCGACGACTCGATGACAAGGGACGACCAGCGCGATGGGATTGGCGCCGTTTGCCGCACCTACCGCACGCACTGCCGAGGATCTGCCGAGCCTGCCTGCCAGCTTGCCGTATGTCGTAGTAGTGCCTGGCGGGATCGCCCGCAGCTCCTTCCACACTTCGCGCTGAAACGGCGTCCCGGCCGTCTTCACGGGTATCGCGGCGATGGCCGAAAGGTCGCCGCCCAGATAATCTTCGATGGCAGCGCGCACCCCGGAAGATTGATCCCTCTCCTCCAGACGCACGCCGTCGGCTCCGTAGTGCAAGCTCAAGAGGCGGCGCATCCGTGCTTCATAGTCAATCCAGTCCAACGCGCGCAGATTCCCTGCGGAGTCCGTGGCGATGAGCATTTCGCCGCAGGGCGCAACCAGCCGTTCGAGATAAAAGACATCGGGTGTCATGATTTCATCCCCATCCATAACTCAGGAGCCCGTATCCTGCCAAGCGGGACGCACCGCGGCTCGCGGATTCCGGACGTCTGCCTGCGGCCATGTTCACGTCCGAAAACGGCCAGACACGAGCGGTGGATTGTGAAAACATGTCCCCATGGACCTCGACCAGGATGCCTGCTACCGCGCCGTCGCGACCCGCGATGCCCGCTTCGATGGGAAATTCTTCACCGGTGTGCGCACGACCGGCATCTATTGTCGGCCAATCTGTCCGGCGCGGACACCCAAGCGGTCTAACGTAACCTTCTTCCCCTCTGCCGCGGCGGCACAAGAGGCGGGTTTCCGACCGTGCCTGCGCTGCAGGCCGGAGACGGCGCCGGACTGCAGCGCCTGGCGCGGGACCTCGAGTGTCGTGTCGCGCGCCCTCAGCTTGATAGAGCTCGGCGCACTCGATGAGTCGGGCGTGAGTGCCCTGGCCGAGCGGCTGGGGCTCGGCGAGCGACAGTTGCGACGACTGTTCAAACAGCATCTCGGCGCGTCGCCCCTGGCGGTTGCGCAGACCCGGCGCTTGCACCTGGCCAAACAGCTGATACACGAGACGCAGCTCTCCATGATGGACGTCGCCCTCGCCTCCGGGTTCGGCAGCGTGCGGCGCTTCAACGAGGCATTCCGTCAGCTCTTCGGTCGGCCGCCCGGCGCACTGCGCGGGAGTCGGGCCGCGGTGGCCACGGGCGAGGTGACGGTGCTGCTGCGCTACAAGCCTCCGTACGATTGGAAGGGCACGCTGTCATACCTGCGTGCTCGCGCCATTCCGGGCGTGGAGCGCGTGTTGGAGAACAGCTACAGCCGGACGATAGAGATCGATGGAGTACGCGGCATCGTTACCGTGGCTCGCTCGAACGAAGAGGCCCTGCAGGCCCACATTCGCTTCGCAAAACTGTCCGCGCTTCCGGCAATCATCGCTCGGCTGCGTCGTGTTTTCGACCTGACCGCGGATCCGGAAGCGATCGGGGCTCACTTACGGACAGACGCGCTGCTCGCGCCTCTGGTCAAGGCTCGTCCCGGCCTGCGTGTTCCGGGAGCATGGGACGGCTTTGAGCTCGCGGTGCGTGCAATCCTCGGCCAGCAGATTACGGTCGTGGCGGCGACCGGGCTCATCGGCAAAGTCGTTGCAACGTACGGGGAGCCTCTGGAAGGCGCGGCCGGTCTCGCCACCAGCAACGACGAAAGCGTTGCTGACCTTGGTGTTACACGCGTATTTCCGCGCCCGGAACGCCTTGCCCGCGCCGATCTATCAGCCCTCGGCATGCCGAAGCAGCGGGCGGCGGCCATCTCTTCGCTGGCTGCCGCCGTCATGGCGGACCCGAAACTGTTCGATCCAAACCGCAGCCTCGAGGAAGCGATCGCTCGCTTGCGTAAATTACCGGGCCTCGGAGAGTGGACGGCACACTACATCGCGATGCGCGAGCTGCGGGAGCCGGATGCTTTCCCGGCGGCAGATATCGGCCTGCTACGCGCGCTGACGGACCGCGGCGGCCAGCGCCCGACGCCGAAGCAACTCCTGGAGCGCGCGGAGCGTTGGCGGCCGTGGCGCGCCTATGCCGCGCGCCACCTCTGGGCATCCAGATGGGGACTCACGCCCGCGGCGAAGCGAGCCGGGGCACCCCGTCGCGGATTTCGGCAGAGAAATGGGGACTACGATCGGCTGCCCGCGCGCGATCCGTGATCCGGCCCATCTCGCGCAGCTTCGCGAGCGGATAGCGCATGTCGAGGCCTCCGACCCGGTAGAGGTACTCGGGCAGATAGCCGCTGAACAGCAGGCGAAAGCTGATAGGCAGGCCTCCCGCGATGCGCCTCATCATGTGGTAGACGAGCGTCGTGCAATTCACCGTGATGGTGTTGTAGAAGCGTGGCTCGTGTACGAGCCGATTCGCCTGGTCGATATAAGCGAGGAACAACGAGCGCGTCATGTCGGCCGGCATGCGAATCCTGTACAGGTAGTCATCTTCGCCGCGCACGTTGGTGCGGACCCGGATCACATCGCGCTCATCGGCCGCAATGATGCTCAGCTCGAACTCCTTGAAGAACCCGCCGATCTCGGAAAAGCTCTCGTCGCGCTCGCGACGGATTTCCACGGAGAAAACGACGTGGGCGCCGTCCTCGAACCCGAAGGACATCAGCACGTGCGCGATGGAGCGCATCGACCAGTGCGACAGAATCATGTCGAGACTGCAAAGACGCTCCAGATCGTAGCTGCGCGTTTCCCACCGTTGCGTGTAGTCGGTCGTCGTGCGCCAATCGAAGTTGCGCACGTTATGCAGCGTAACCTCACGACCCGTGACGGACCCCGTGGTCATTCTCGCTACATCGTCCGCCCAGACTCGGTCGTTCGAAGGTTTGATCCGTAGCCACCAGAGCAGGACGGCGGCTGCCCCGAGGCCAAGGACGATGTACGCCTCCCGTGCCTGCCCATGCGAGGCCATGATGAGCACCCCGAAGACGAAAGCTCCCCAGGCGAGGAGCACGAAAACTCTCGGCGTGCAGCTCCTGCGGAGCCCGAACCACAGCGCGAATCCGCACCAAACTGTGACAATGAGCAGGATGACGAGGGCGAACGTCACTATCGGCCCGCAGGTACCGTGGCATCCTGCCTCTTGCGATGCCGCCACGCGTGCAAGGCTTCGTCCTCGATCAGCTCCTTGCGCACATACAGGAAACGAACAGTCTCGTACTCGAAAGGCGACGCCGAGGAGTAGTAGCGAAAGTGGGTGTTCGCGCGCGTATCCACCGCTTCGGTGACACCGAGCGCGTAGCTCGGAGCGCCTCGGTACAGATTTACCGGATTGACGCCGTAGTCGATCCCGTAGTCACCGAGATAGCCGACACCGTCCCGCAACGTGGACGGGCCCAGGAGTGGAATGACGAGATACGGCCCCGGATGCATGCCCCACCACGCAAGGGTCACACTGAAGCCGGTCGGTTGAAATGGCAGCCGGCACTTCGTAGCGACGTCGAGGAGACCACCGATCCCGACCGTCGAATTGATCACGAAGCGTCCCAGACTGCGCAAGCCATTCACTGGCCGCAACTGCAACCCGTAGTTGACGACAGTCTTCACCTCCGACAGGTTGTTGAAGAAGTGATGCACGCCGGAGCGCACCGCGGCCGGAATTCGCCGATAGCCGTTGGCTGCAGGGAGGAAGACATCCTCGTCGAACCGCGCATTGAACCGGTAGGTGAAGCGATTCATCCGCTCCCACGGATCGTAGGTATACATCGACGGCGCGTCGGCCGTCGTGATCGGCTGTGGCGGTGGCTCGCTCGGGCTCTCGGGCGGCGGCTGATGGGCGCGCGCCGCTGCCGCGGCCGCCTTCATCTGCCCGAGCCTCTCGATGGCCGCCGCATTCTCGGCGGCTGGCCTCTCGGGGGGCAGGCTGCGGATCGTGACGCTTTGCGAAGCGCAACCCGACACGATCAGTGCGCAGAGTCCCGGGAGAGCCGCTCTCATCGCGACTGCGCCCGCCATCGACCCGCGAGCATGTCGAGCAGGTCGGCGACCTGCTGCCGCTCGCCGAGCGTGCCGAGATGGCCCCCGTGATCGTAGACGGCGATGCGCTCCCCGAGCGTGCGGCGTAGCCACCCGAGCTCCACGGCATCCAGGATCAGGTCGTCGCTGTTGGTTTGCGCATAGTAGTCGGGGTCATGACTCAACTGCTCGGCGATGATGTCGAGCCGGCTGTCGGCGAGCAGGGCCTCGCGTGTCGTTCCAGGCCGGTAGCGCAGATAATAGGGAGCAAACACCTTGTCGAAATAGTCGGCGAACGGCCTGCGGCGCAGGGCACGGCCGATCTCCTCCAGCGAATCGCCCGCATGGGGTGGATGCTTCGGATCGACGACCACCCCGGTTCCTGCATAGAGATCGCCGGCAAAAAACACGTTGACGAGATCGAGGCGGAAGGTGAGAGCGATGGCTGCCTCGAAATCCGCGTCGGTCTGCAGGACGGCGCCAGCGGCCTCGAGCAGAGCGCTCTCATCGATCTGCACGCGATCCGAGCTGCGATACCAGTTCGCGAGCCGCGCATAGAGCTTGCGGTACAGCCTCTCGATCCCCTCGTCCGTCGATCCGATGTCGAGTGCGAACAACCGGTCGAGACGCGACATCGAAGCGAACAGGCTCACGGGCGGATTGATCATCACGGCACGGTGTATATGCACACGGCCCGCCACGGCATCGATGGACTTCACGACCGCTGCATTGGCCCCGCCGAGACTGTAGCCAACGGTATCGATATCCGTGATCCGTACGCGGCTCGGGAGGTGCGCGAGGATTACCTCGATCGCCCGATACAGATCCAGACTGTCCTGATGCAGGTCGCCCGCAACGCCCGTGCTGGAAGCCGCGGCGATGAATCCAGGAAACGTCGGAGAAGGAAGGGTTAGGACGTGGTAGCCCGCGCCGTACAGAACGGCGCGCAGGGTGGCGAGCTTCTGAGTGTTCCCGTCGCCTCCGGTACCCGAGATGAGAATCGCAAGCGGAGCAGGTCCGGGCTGCGCGGCGAACCACACCCTCAGGCGACGCGCGAACCACAGCACCTCAGGGAGCGGCTTTGCCCACGGAAGGGCAATGTCCATCTCCTCGAGAGGCACTCTCGCCGGTAGCGGCGCCAAGTCCTGCGGCAAAGGTCCGTAAACCGTGGCACGCAGGCCCTTCGAATCGGCGAGTCCGCTCGCAGGCCCGGGATCAGGCAGCTCGACAGTCGGGAGCGCGACGGCGGCGCGTGCCGCGAATACGATTAGCGCAACCACGCCCCGCCGCCATCCAGTCCGAGAAAGCATCGGCACAATAGTACCTGCGTGTCGAATGACGCGCAGACGCGCGTCGTTCACAATCCCGCCCTTCATCGGTGCTCGAGGCGCGATCGCAGTGAGCTGGCGTGCGTGGTTGGCGTTTGTCGCCCTCGGAATCATCTGGGGCCTGCCCTATTTCTTCATCAAGATCGCCGTACAAGAGATCTCCCCCTTCGTCGTCGCCTGGGGACGCCTCACGCTGGCGACCCTCATCCTATTGCCGATCGCGTGGCATCGAGGGGCGCTGCGGCCGCTGCGGCCGCACATCCCGGCCATCTGCGCCTTTGCCCTGCTCGAGTTCGCAATTCCCTCGACGGCCATCTCGCTGGGCGAGCGCTGGATCTCCTCTTCGGTCACCGGCATTCTGATTGCGGCCGTGCCGCTGACCATCGCTCTGATCGCACCGATGTTCGGCCTGCAGGAGCGCCTGGGGTGGTGGCGGCTGTTGGGCCTTGGGCTCGGCTTGCTGGGCGTCGCGGCACTCCTCGGGTTCGGCACGATCTCCGGCCCGCTCGGCTGGGCCGGTGTGGCCTGCATGCTGTTATCGACGCTCGGCTACGCCATCGGGCCGCTCATCATCCAGCGTCACCTCGGCGGCCTGGACTCGATCGGACCGATCGCAGCCTCCCTGGTGGTGGCGAGCGGGGTGTTGTTGATACCCGCGGTCTCGAGCTTCCCCACGCAAATCCCATCCCCGGCCGCGTTATGGTCGGTTGCTATTCTCGGCGTGGTCTGCACTGCGGTCGCGATGTCCCTGATGTTCTATCTGGTCGCCCACGCAGGCGCCGCAAGGGCGTCCGTGATCACTTACATCAACCCAGCGGTGGCGACCGTACTGGGCGTCGTCGTGCTGCACGAGCAGCTCGGCCGGGGCGGAATCGCGGCCTTCGCCCTGATTCTCCTCGGCTCCTGGCTGGCAACACGAGGAAGCGTCGCCGGAGGAAGAGCGGCGGTGGAGATGGGCGCCTAGCCGCTCACCCAATGCCGCCTACTGCGCCAGCGAGCGGCGTACAGGCTGCTCGAATTGCCGTGAGGCCTGCCGCCATGCCTCGTACACGGTGTCGACGGAGATCTGATCCACGCGTATGGATACCGGCGGGCCGCCTACGCCGACGACCGGTGAACCGGTAGGGCTGCGAGGAAGCCAGTAGCGCTGCGCCTCGGCACCATACATGACGACGAGCGGCAGACTCAAAGCCGCCGCCACGTGCGCAGGACCGGTGTCTACCGAAATCATGCCGCCGGCAGACTCACACAACGCAAACAGCTGACGCAGCCCGCGCCCCGCCACGACTGCGGAGCCCGGTCCCGCGGCCGCCTGGATCTCCCGCAACATAGGGATTTCCTCGGGAGCGCCATGCAGGGCGACGAGCGGCTCATCCGGCTCCGCATGCAACCTGCGAGCAAGCTCCACCCAGCGCTCGATCGGCCAGGCCTTGTCGTCGGTGTTGAGCCGCCGCCATCGGCCGCGCCGGCGGCTCATGCTGCGATGATTGCCGGGCTGCACGATGATGATTCTGCGATGGGCCCATCCCCGGGCTCGCAGATAGGTGTCCAGCTCGACGCGATCGGCCTCCTCCACGAACAACCTGGGTCCGCACACATCACGAGGCATCGGATAGTCGGCCGCGTTCACAGCCGGAGGCGTCCGGCTGCCGAGGCGCAACAGGCGATCGACCAGATGCTCCTGGGGCGCGGGTGCGTCATCCGTGATGAACACGCAACGAGCGGGGTTTACGCCGCTGAACGACAGCACACGCCGGATACGCGGAAGCTGACGATAGTGGCGCTCGCAGATATAGATCGGACCCGGATCGCTCTGCCGCAGAAAGCGGCGCACCTGGGGCCAGTCCCGGCTGAGCACGAAAGGCACATGCCGTCGGAAGTACCACGCCGCAGCCACGTCCGGGTTGCCTTGATAGACGGGCCCATTCCACTCCCCAGCCCCGATGACGGTCACAGGCTGGTGGTAACGGCGATGCAAGAGAGCCAGCAACGGTGTCGCCATGACCATGTCGCCCAGGCGACAGAAGTAAAATAAGGTGGACTGCAGGGGCTCGCCGGTCATCATCGCGGTCGACAATGGAATCGCTGCGGGTAGCTTACTACCCCGACGCTTCCGATTCAGACTGCGCTTTGCGATCGGGTAGCGCTGACCCAGCCCGCCGTCGAGAATTCCGACCCCTCAATAGACCTCGGGAACGAGCATCTCCTCAGGCACCGCCTGGCGCGAGTAGTGCTCGTGGCGCTCCCGCTGGGGCAGCACGATCGGCTCCTTGTGGATTTCCGTGTACGGAAACTGCTTCAGCAGGTGAGCGATGAAATTGAGGCGCGCGCGCTTCTTGTCCACCGCGTGCACGACCCACCAACGGGCCTCGGGGATGTGCGATCTCTGGAGCATGACCTCTTTCGCCTTCGTATAGGCCTCCCAGCGACGCCGGGACTCGAGGTCCATCGGGCTCAGCTTCCATTGCTTGAGCGGATCGTGAATCCGCCCGAGAAACCGCAGGTGCTGCTCCTCGTCGGTGATCGAGAACCAGTATTTGAGGAGCCGGATGCCGGAACGCACCAGCATGCGCTCGAACTCGGGCACCGAGCGGTAGAACTCTTCGTACTCTTCAGGCGTGCAGAATCCCATGACGTGCTCGACGCCAGCCCGGTTGTACCAGCTCCGATCGAACAACACGATCTCGCCGGCGGCCGGCAGATGCGTGACGTAGCGCTGGAAGTACCACTGCGTCCGCTCTCGATCGTTTGGCGCCGGCAAGGCGACGACCCGGCACACGCGAGGGTTCAGACGCTGGCCGACGCGCTTGATCGCACCGCCCTTCCCCGCAGCATCGCGGCCCTCGAACAGGATGACGACTTTTTCGCGGGTGGCCACCACCCAGTCCTGCAGTTTCACGAGCTCGGCCTGGAGACGGAACAGCTCGCCGAAATAGTGGCGCCGATAGGCTCTTTCGGAGTCCGCATCGTCTCCCGTGTCAGGAACGCCGGGGAGCGGATGACGATCCTCGATCTCCATCTCGAGCTCCTCGTCGTATCCGTCGGCGAGGTCCCGGCTGATGCGGCGGATCAGCTCTTCGTCATCCAGCTTGTTGCCGTCGAGGTCATCCAGCTTGTTGCTGTCGAGTCTGGCCATGCGGCCATGATCGGCCGGGGGCTCGGAAAGTCAATCGCGATCGTTGGCATGACGCGGTGGCAACCGTCACATTCACGTGAGAGCGAGCAGGGACGGCCCTGACTCGCGGACCGGCCATCGGTCTGACTCGACTTGCGAAGGCCTTCGCCTGGGCCAGCGTTCCCAAATCAACCTCGCCCATCCCCGCGTGCGCGGCCGTGTTCGCCGTCCGCCCATGGCCTACAGGCTCTGCAGGCGGTTGCCGCCTGACGCTTACTTCGTTTCCGCGAGTCGATCGAGATGACGGCGGATATGGGCAGCCTCGGCAGGGCTGGAGGCGAGCGCGATAGCACGATCGAACGCAGCGCGAGCCTCGGCGTTTCGCCCGAGCTGCGATAGAAACGCACCCTTCGCGCCGAAGAAGTGGAAGTAGCCGGACAACCGCTGCTCGAGCGGAGCGATCATCTCCAGGGCGCGCTCGACTCCGGCGACTTTCGCGGTCGCAACTGCGCGATTCAGCGTCACTACGGGCGACGGCTGCATCCTCTCCAACGCCGCATAAAGGGCATCGATCGCGGGCCAATCCGTCCGGGACGCGTGCTCTGCGCGCGCGTGCGTCGCCGCTATGGCAGCCTGAATCTGATAGGGACCCGGCTGTTGGTGCCGCACGGCCTTGTCGATCAGAGCCAGGCCCTCCCCGATGAGGCGGCGATCCCAGCACGTGCGGTCCTGGTCTTCGAGCAGGACGACCTCGCCGGCTGCATCGAAACGCGCGGGCAATCGCGCCTGTTGCAGGAGCATCAGGGCTGTGAGGCCCATGACCTCCGGCTCGGCAGAGAACAACCTCTGCAACAGCCTGGCCAGGCGAATCGCCTCCTCGCTGAGTGGCGCGCGCGCCTCATCCAGACCGGCGGAGTATCCCTCGTTGAAGATGAGGTAGATCATCGCCATCACGGCCGCGAGACGTTCCGCCCGCTCCACGGGCCCCGGTGTCTCGAATGGCACGTTGGCATCGGCGACGCGCGCCTTCGCGCGAGTAATGCGCTGCTCCATCGCCGCTTCCGTCACGAGAAATGCACGTGCGATCTGCTTCACCGTCAACCCTGACACCACGCGCAGCGCCAGCGCGATCTGTTGAATCGCAGGAAGATCGGGATGACAGCAGATGAACATGAGCCGCAGCAGATCATCGCGGTACTGCGAGTCATCCAGCCGCTCCGCGAGCGGAGTCTGCGTATCCTCCAGATCCGAGATCGCCTCGTCCGCCGGCAGCTCCACGTGACGAGCCTGTTTGCGCAGGCTGTCCAGCGCCGCATTGCGTCCAACCAGAATCAGCCACGCCACCGCATCTCGCGGCGGCCCGTTCTTGGGCCAGCTCCTGAGAGCACGCAGGCACGCCTCCTGAAACGCCTCCTCCGCCTGGTCCAGGTCACGGAAGTAGCGCAGCAACGCCCCGATGCAGGTTGGCCGGGCGGCCGTGAGCGTCATATCGATCCAGGCAAGGTCGGTCATCGGCTGTCAGGCGCGCCGGTCGGGTCAGGCACGCCGGTCGGGATTGAAGAGCGCGACCGGACGGATCTCGTACGACCCCCCGGGATTTGCCGCCGCGAGCTGGCGCGCCACGTCCAGCGCGGCGTCCAGATTTTCGACGTCGATGACGTAGAACCCCAGGAGCTGCTCCTTTGTCTCGGCGAAAGGGCCGTCGAGAACGAGGGGCGGATCCTGGTTCTTGCGCAGCGTCGTTGCGGCTGTAGTGGGCATCAGGCGTAACGAGGGACCTAGCACGCCCTTCTTCGTGAGCCCCTCCTGGACATGGTGCAGCTTCCCCATGACGGCCGCGTCCTGCTCCTTGCTCCAGGCCCACACGACCTTTTCGTCGTTGTAACAGAGAATGGCATACCGCATGATCCGCTCCGCGTACAGGATCTATCCCAAGGACGGCGGAGTGTGCCCCGAACCGACAGGGCAGCGCAAAAAGAGCCTATCCGGTGGTTAAAAGGAGTATCCGGCCGACAGCACCGCGGCGCGCGGCCCGAACTTGATGTGACTCGTGCGGATCACCCCGGCCGTGTTCGCCGTCAACCGACTATTGACCTGCGACAGGGAGTAAGACGCATAAACGCTGAAGTGACGCGTGATACGACAGGCCAAACCGACTGTGCCGGCCGGCCCTACCGAAGCCGGCAGGGAAATCGACGTTGGCCCCCCGCTCGCGGCGTTCCCGGCAGCAGTCGAGCGCCGGTCATAGAAGCGCACGTAATTGATGCCCGCGCCGATGTACGGTCGCAGGCGGGCAGACTCATCCAGGAAGTTGTACTGCAGGAGCAGAGTCGGCGCGAACCAGCGTGCAGTGCTGATGACCTGGCCGTTGTAGGGCACCGATCCCAGAGCGGCCGGGCCCTTGCCGCGTGTCTTCGTCAGTGGTGGCACGCCCAGAGCGAGCTCGACGCTGAAGTGACGGTCGAGTCTGCGAACATACGCGAGATAGGGCGTGAATGTATGTTGGAGCTCGAGGTTCACGCCGGGCGGCACGTACGGCCCGCTAATGTCGTCTGCGGTCGTATGGTAGGTGACGTAGTAGGCGCCGATGCGCACCGAGTTGGAGAGAGCATCCTCGGCGAGCGCCTTCGAGGCCGCAAAGGAGACTGCCAGGCAGCAGGCGGTGCCGACGATCCGTGCAATCATGACCGGCCCCCTTTCGATCAGAACTGACTGAAGAAGCTGCGGGCTGCAACCGTGCAGAACGGCGCGACCGCGATGTGATAGTTCGCGACGACGGCCGATGGGCCCCCGCTGGCCAGCAGAGCAGCCAGAGCCGCGGCGAAGCCCACCTTGACCGGCGCGAACGGATCGCCCGCCCCCGGCGCCTCGTTCACATCCAACACCGTGATCAGGCCGGGAGGCAGCGCGCTCCAGAATGCCTGCATCGTCTGCGTATTCACACTGAAGAACACGGTGGGGTCCTGATCGCCTCCGCACAGCAGCATCGGGCTCTGCGGAGTCCAGGTACGCATGTCGTTCTCTTTGAGATCCATGCGCAGAGGATGCTGTGGTGACGCCGCCAGCGGCACTCCAGCTTGCGGCGGTGTAGTGACTGCGCCGTCGGGATTGGCGAGGGCATCCATTGCATACTGGAGGCGATATGAATTTGTCACGAGGTTCGATGGGCCGAATCCCAACGAGAACACTGGATCGGCTGGCACCGCGAGAACGGCGTCCAGAGTCGCGTCACCCGTGACAGGTGTCGTGCTGCTGAAGAGCGCCGTTCGCGGCAGGGCGCCGTTCGCGAACAACGTGCTCAGCGGAGTCGCACTCGGGAGTAGTCCCGCGGCGCCCGTGTAGGCCGGCTCGAACAGGTCGCCAGGCGTCGCATAGACGTTCCGGTAGCTGTTCTGATAGCCGCCGGCGACCAGCGCCGCAAACTCGGTAGACCCGATGTTGACGTGGCCCAGGAAGATGGCATCGCCGAATGCCTCGACCGCGTAGGGTCCTGACATGGGTGCGGACGCAGTGACGGCCACGCCGGCCGCCTGAAGCGCCTTGTGCGTCGCCATCGCCACATAGCCGCCTTGAGAATAGCCGGTGATGAACAGCTTCCCATTGTCCGACGTAGCAGACGAGGCCGTGCTCGGCAGCGCCGTGCGCGCAGCTGTCAGAGCGTCAATCATGTCCTTCGCCTGCTGGTCACCGACCAGGAATGGATGATAGGGCAGCGAGGACGTGTCATAGCCGGCATAGTTGGGCGCGACGACGATGTAACCCTGCGCGGCGAACATCGTCGCGATCAGAGCGCCCTCGGTGTTGTTCGGATTCGTGATGTCCGCGAGGTTGGCGGTCTTGTCGGACTGGGTGCCATGGGCATACAGGACGATCGGCCGGGGGCCCGAGCAGTTGGGCGCAGCACCCGTCGGCACCAGGAGCGCGCCCGAGGCGGTGGCCGTTTCGCCCGCGCCTCCCACGGTGTTGTACTCGAGATGGTAGAAGTCGACGCCGCACCTGGGAGCGCCGGCCACCGCGATGAGCTGCAGTCCGGCACCAGTCCCCGCCAGCTGACTGTTGAAAGTTGCCGCATCGAGCGATGCGATCCGGAACGGCGGATCGTACAGGAGCGTGCCGCGATCCGTGCCGGTGCCGAGGGTGGCCGACTCGCTGTCGGAGCCGCAGCCGGTGAGTATCATGCAGGCCACAGCGATCCCGGTGGCGCTGATTCGAGCTGCTACACTGTCCATGTCCCTCCCCTCATCACACGCAGGCAGCCGGATGTAGCGAGCATACCACTGACGGATGAGCGTCGGAGCGAACCTGGCGCCACGCTTGAGTTCGCGGCCAAAGATGATCGGCACCAACGATGATAAAGGTCACGGTGGCGGGATGGTCCGCAGACGCCTCTTCCCAACTGGCTAGATAACTTCCGCAGTCGCCGCTGAGAACAGGGGTCCAGCAACTTGGTGGCTCTCGAATGCCGCCGCCGGCAGAGCCGACACACGATTCTGCGCCGTGCGCACCAACAGTGCGTGAATGCGTTCCCGTGAGCGAGCGGTCAGATTCGCAGGAATCGTGCCGTCGCGTTGCGCGGAGGCGATTGCGCGCGCAAAGCCACGGGCTCGTTCCGTGTCCGTCCAGTGGGAACAAACCATCAGAAGGTCGGTGCCCGACAACAGCAGGCGCACGGCGGAGACCGGATCGTCGAACAGGCGCGACACCGCACTCATGCCGATATCGTCGGAGACGACGACGCCCTTGAAGCCCATTTCATCCCGCAGCAGTTCCTGAGTAAAGCGGTGGGAAAGCGTCACCGGATCGCGAGAATCGACGCGAGGGATCATCAGGTGACTCGTCATGATCATCTCGATACCCGCGGCGATGGCCGCCTGGAATGGCAGCAGCTCGCGTGAGCGCAGCTCGGGGAGATCCCGATTGAGCACCGGCAGCTCGTGGTGCGAATCTTTATCCGTATCCCCGTGGCCAGGGAAGTGTTTGCCGCACGCGAGCACGCCTTGCGCCTGCATGGCGGCCATGAACGCCAGAGCCGCTTCCGTGACGACAGCCGCGCTCGTGCCGAGCGAGCGTGGGCCGATGACCGGATTCGCCGGATTGCTGTGAATATCCAGGACCGGAGCGAAATTCAAATTGATCCCGAGCGAGGCGAGCTCGATGCCCATCACCCGACCCACCGCGGCCGCCCGGCTCGCCCACTGGGCCGCGTAGGAAAATCGCGTGATCGGGGCCGGGGTACGACACACCCTGCCCCCCTCGTGATCGATCGCAACGAACAGTCTGTCCCGGCCGGTCACCGCGCGGACATCGGCGATCAGTCGCTGCTGCACCGGCAGCCATTCGGCGTAGGGACGGTCGTGGAGGAAGTTGCTCTTGAAGAGAACGACGCCCGCGGGCCGCAGATCCGCGAGCAGCGCCCGGTCGAGCTCATGAAGTGTCGCAGTCGGCCGCAGGCCCACGAGAAGATGGTCGCCCGCCGCGCTGATGTCGGTAGTCATCGCGGCATCCTACACCGCTCTCAGGTGCCACGATCCATCGAGTAAAGCATGGAGAGGAACGGGATGCCGCCCGCCTGATCCGGGTCCTTGCCGATACGACCCTGATAGACGGCATGGCCGCAGAACGCCCGGCCCGGCTTCGTCGGTTTCACCAGGGCAACCGCCTTGCCTGTCTGGGGAGCCTGCTGTTGCTGTTCCCAGAAGCTGGCCGTCTCGACTGCCTGCACGCGCGTGCCGTCGGCCATGCGCAGATACCAGCCCGCCGACCCCTGTGCAGTCATCGCGCCTCTTTCGATATTCGCGCTGACGAACACCTCGGAGTCTTTCGGCAGATCGGCGGGAATGCCCGCGGTCAGATAGATCATCTTCTGGTGGAACGGACCGCCGGCCACACCCGGGGGCCGGTTCCAGCGCATGGCGAGCTCAAAATCACCGCAGCTCTGCGCCTCTTCCGGATGCGAATACAGCTTGCGCCTGCCGTTCCCCGGATCATCGGCTGACATGTAGCTGATTCTCTGCAGTTGTTGCTCGCCCGGAGCGCCGTCGTCCTGGTGGCCCGCGCTCGCGAGACCCAGCCGATCGCAGCTCGCCAACAGCCCTGCCGCCAGCAATCCTGCGCCCATCCGCATCGCCCATCCGACTCGCATGATCCGCTACCTTCGCCGCCCACTCTCGAGGTCCAGGAGCAAACAAGAGACCCGCCCCTGAATGGCAGCTTAACCGCCGGCGCTTGCGCGCAGCACGCGGCCCGGAAGCGAAGTGTTGGATGCGAAAAGATCGATGCCGTGCCGGCGTAGCGGGGTCCCGTTGACGATGACCGCGGCAATTCCGCGCGCTTCGCAGATGAGCCGCTCGGTGCCCGAGGGCAAATCACGTACGCGGGTCAAAGGACCCGGCCCGACACAATCGGCATCGAACAATACGACATCGGCGGCATAGCCCGGCGCGAGCACGCCGCGGCCTGCGATTCCAAAAACCTCCGCGGGCCGGCTCGTCAGCACGCGCACGCCCTCCTCGAGCGATAACACGCCCTTCTCGCGCACCCACCGCTGCAACAGATAGGTGGGATAGCAGGCATCGCAACTGCGGTGCGCATCCGCATCCGCATCCGCATCCGCATCCGCATCCGCATCCGAGAGTGCGACGACGACATGCGGATCCCGCAACAGGTCGGCCACCCGATCTTCATCACTGTTGGCCACCGCCGTGCGGACACGCGAGTCGAGGTCAGTTTCCACAGCCGGGTCGAGCGGACCCTGAGCCTCCGCTTCGGCGAACAGCGCGGCGTAGGTCACCGCGCCGCGCGTGAGCGCCGCGATCTCTCCCATCAACTCCAAAGACTCAGTGTTGGCCCGGGCAAGCTGGACGATGCGACCGTCGAACTCGCCGACGACCCGGGCAAGCGCTTGCAGCTCCTCGACCAGACGGCTCGGAGCGGGCCGGCCCCGGAAGCCGTTGTGCGTGACCGCCCAAGACGTGCCGAGGCCCAGCGCCCCTGCCGCCAGGGCCTCGCGCAGCAATGCCGACATCTGCTCGAGCTCCGCGCCCGTCGCCATTCGGGTGGCGGCATCGGCGCCCATGACAAACAACCGCAGAGGGGTATGCCCGACCAGGGCGCCGACGTTGATAGCGACCCCATGGCGCTCGAGCGCTGACAGGTATTCGGGAAAGGACTCAGGTCGCGCGGGCGCGATCCCGGACCCGCAATTGCCGATCACGGCCGTCGTCACCCCATGCCACGGAGAGATGCTGAGCATCCGATCCCAGAGGACCTGTGCGTCGTAGTGCGGATGCACGCCGACGAATCCAGGCGCCACGATCAGACCGGTGGCATCGATCTGTCGTCGTGCCCGGCCGAGCGCGTGGCCGATGGCGGCGATACGCCCCTGGTGAATCGCGATATCGGCGCCGTAGGCCGCGCTGCCGGTACCATCGATAATGGTACCGCCCGTGAGCTTGAGGTCGCACTCGCTCATGATGTCCGTCCGATCCGCCCGAGGCGTGGGCTCGCCGAAGGAGCACGAAGATGCCGGAGCTTACAACGTGAGCGATGCCGATGGACATGTGCTCGAGCCCGTGATCCGCTGACAGGACGTCATCGATCCGGCTGCCGCGACCGCGCGATCAGTCATTCGCGCACCCCCTGAAGCGCCGGATCAGCGCTAACGCGGACCGCGGCTCAATCAGTACGGTGTATTCCAGTATTGGTCGGCCTGCTTCTTCCAGGCGGGATCGCCATGATCCACGAGCTCCTGGTCGGTGACCGAGGGGCTGTGCTCCAGCCGCGATGCATTGAGGACAATCCGACCGTCGCGCGAGAGTGCCAGAATCGTGGGGTAAGGCACCGCGGTTTTACCGAGTGGGGTGGCAATCAGCACATACTCGGGCGCGTGCCCGGTGGGACTGAGCACCACATTTTTGACCGTCCCCAGCGACTCGCCGGCCGGGCTCAATACCTTTGCACCGGCGACCACCCGGGTGGGCGCCTCCTGACCGATTGCCACGCCGGCCAGCACCAGCCCCAGCACGGTTGCTCCCGTGGCTCGCATGAATCGTTCGTCCATTCGCCATCCTCCGCGTCGATTTCGGGACACGTCGGTGCCGCAATCGGTGTGCCCGGCGCCGCTTTCAGCTTTGCGCTTTGCCCGCCGGAGCTGCTAGCATCGTTATATTCCCTTGGGAATAACGTGACGAGCCCAGCGTGAGCGGCCCACACCGCGCGCGACTGCCGATCGATGGGAGACAAAAGCAATGCGTGGCCAGATCCTTGCCGCCGCCCTCGCGGCCTGCGGAAGCAGTTCATTCGCACTCGCGGCCGATATCGGCACGCACACGACGATAGGCGGCCAGACCTTCTTCGACTTCAGCAACATCAGCCTGAAAAACGAGTCCGCCAGCGGCGCCAAAGTGAGCGCCTCCCCGAGCGGCACCGGTTTCGATGTGAAACGCTTCTACCTGGTTGCCGATCACCGCTTCGATGAGATCTGGGCCGCCGACATTAGTGCGCCATGACGACAACTGTCGGTTGCGTAAGTGATCGATGGGTTGTCTGCTGGCGAATGACCGATGGCTGTAATGCCATCCGACTCGGTTGAGGAATCGAGCGCGAAGGGGTCCGTTTAAGCGCGCTGGGTTGCAACAGTGCGTGAGAAAGCTAATGGACTGAAGTGTACCGGACACTGCCATCACAGTGGGCCGGGCTACCACGTGTCCTAGGGCGAGATAACGAAGCGTGCAGTGGAAGCCTCTGTATTTAGCGGACATGCTCTCCGTCAGGTCTGATGGGACTGAGAGCCACACGCGATGTGACTGGCTCGGGTTGAGGTTCTGGGCTGGTAGGTTCGAGAGATCGAGCTTGATAGCAGCATCTCCTCCTCTTTGTGGCGGCTATCCGGAATCGCCAGGGGTAGAGCACGCCGCCTACCGGATACAAGGTCATTCGCCGGAACATGGGAATCCTGACTGATCGCTCGGCGCTGCGCCGAGCACGCCGTGCACGACCGGCTACGATGAGCTCAGGAGACGGAGCCTGCATAGTAGTTCGAGCACGGGAAAGCCGTGTACATGGCGAAGGCAGGCAGGGAACCGGGAGAGCGCGCAACGACGGAGGAAACACCTGTGGACTCAG
>DATEJM010000079.1:0-69383 GCA_035277965.1 Steroidobacteraceae bacterium
CCACCCTTCGGCATATCCGCTGGCCTACGCAGTCAATCTCTGAAAACAACCGTCTTACGGCCATTCACGAGTATTCGATCCTCCAGATAATACAGCACGGCTCGAGCCAACACGCGCCGCTCGATATCACGTCCCTTGCGCGCGAGCGCATCGGGCGTATCCGTATGACTCACGGGCTCGGTTTCCTGGACGATGATCGGGCCTTCGTCGAGATCTGCGGTCACGAAATGCGCCGTGGCGCCGATCATTTTTACCCCACGCTCAAATGCCTGCTTGTACGGCATGGCGCCCTTGAAGCCGGGCAGGAAGGAATGATGTATGTTGATGCAGCGACCTGCCAGATACGCCGACAGGTCGTCGGATAGTATCTGCATGTAGCGGGCCAGCACGATGAGCTCGGCCTGAGTCGCCTCGATAGTGCTCTTGAGTTGCGACTCCTGCTGCAGCTTCGTGGCGGCGGTGACCGGAAGGTGATGATAGGGGATGTCGGCGATCATCCGCAGATTGAGCGCATCTTTTGGATGATTGGAGACGATGCCCACCACGTCCATCGGCAGCTCCCCGATGCGCAGGCGATAGAGTAGATCGATCAGGCAATGGTCATACCTGGACACCCATATCAAGACTCGCGTACGGTGGCTGCGCGCCCGAAGTCGCCACTGCATCGCGTATTGCTCGCCAACGGGTGCAAAACGGTCGCGTAAACGGGATTCGGTCGTACTGCCGTCGGCGACGTCGAATTCCACCCGCATGAAGAAACGGCCGGCGGACAGATCGTCGAACTGCTGTGCTTCCAGAATATTGCCGCCAGCCTCAAACAGGCAGGTCGCCACGGCTGCGACGATGCCCGGCCGGTTATCGCATGACAAGGTCAGATAGTATGAATCTCTCACGCGCATACTCCCGCGGCGCGCTGCTCTTCCACGAATTCAAGCGTGTTGGCGAGAGAGGCGAACGAGTAGAAATGGATGCCTTCGATGGCAAGGGCGGGTTCTTCAGCTCTGGCGTGCGCAACTTCCGAGAGCAGTTGCGAGGGTGTCGCGCCGCTCAGCAGGCTGCGGACACCCGGCCGTTCCTTCAAAGCCCGCACCGAGGTGCCGACACCGCAGATCATGGCGTATTTCAGTAGAGAAGCACGGCTCGCGGGCCCGGCGACGCCAACGCGCAACGGCGCAGTCACTCCTTCCGCACGGATTTGGCGCGCCGTTGCAATGATGGGAGGGGACTCGAAGCAGAATTGACTCATCAATGTGACATCGAGCCCTGCTCTGCCTGCAGCAAGCAGTTTCTCGGTGCGGGCAACGACGAGATCACGCGCGGCGATGCGGGGATGACCTTCCGGATACCAGCTGATCGCAATCCTGCGAATCCCATACCTGGGTAAGATCCCGGACTCGAGAATCTGCAGGCTGGAGCTGAGCTCGCCAACCGGGCGGTCGCGATCGCCGGCGAGAATCAATGCCCGGTCGATTCCGGCCTCTCCGACCAAGCGTTCGAGAATCCTATCCAGCTCCGCGAAGTTCTTGATGTTTCTGGCGACCACGTGGGGTACCGGTGTGAGCCCCGCCCGCCTGAGTCGCGCGGCAGCCCGCGCCTGACGCTCGCTGGAATCGGATGGCCGAGAGGCGACGAATACTTCCGACCCCGGCTGCATGCGGGTCGCCGCCTCGATCGACTCATGGTCGCTCGACGTCACTTCGACGGAGTAGTTACGCAGCAGCTCCGTTAGCGCACAGTCAGTCATCCAACGCACCTCAGCCCGCAAATCGAATGTTGATTGCCGGTCTACTCCTGAGCCAGTTTGGTGTAGGGCACCGCACAGACGACGGCACGGATTGTCGTCTGCACGTGTTTCTCGACATGGGGTTTGCGCGAGCCGCCGTTCACTTCACCCCATGTCAGTACGACTTCCTTGCCGATCTCGGCATGCGCCTCGTCGAGGCAGCACACCGAAATCATGTCCCGCGGGTTGATCGAATAACTGCAATATTGCGACATTCCAATGAGCTCTCCGCCGACGGAACGGACTTCATCGGCCTGTGGCCAGCCGAAAGTCGGGTTCGGCAGCTCAATCGCCTTGTACGTCGGTCCGCCGGAGAATTGCGACTCCCATACCTTGAGGATATCGTCCTTGCTCCACCGCAATATTCGCTTGACCCGACGCGGCTTCGATGCCGCCGCTGCAAGCGCTTCCCGCCCGATAAAGTCGTGATCGAGCTTGATCAATCGGTCATAACCCAGCGCCGATGGCGTCCAGTAATAGTCTTCGATGTCATCGGTATAGAGGCTTCCGGCGAGTTGCATGTTCGCTTCCCAGCTGTCCGCCGGAAGCCACTCGCGGTACTCGCGGAGCTCGTCGCCGGTATAAATGCCCGGCAAAGGATAGGGAATCCAACCGCCGAAGATTCCGGTGCTGAAGTAGGTCACGGTACCCGTCTGGCGAATGCCGTGCTTCTCGCCGGCCTTCATGATTGCATCTCGCACGCGGTCCAGATGCTCGTAGTCTCCGGAGATCTCGGCGCCGGCAGCGACCCCCATCGAGTGCTTGAGCGCCAGCACGCTGCAACCCGCCACTGTCAGTCTTGCCGTGCGGAAGAATTCCAGCTGCGGCCAACCGCCTGCCGTCACTTCCTCCAGGACCTTCGCGGCATTGGGGCCCTCGACCTGGAATCTGAACTTGGAGCGCTTCCCGGTCGGATTGAACGGGGTCGTTGGTTCGAACGTCGCATCGACATCGTAGTTACCGGACTGCGCATGAAAGCGCACCCAGTTGAGCACCGGCATGCCGCTGATCAGCTCGAAACCGCTCTCGTCTCCATGGTAGTAAATGATGCAGTCGCCTACGTGATGGCCGCGTGGCGTGCAGGCGAAATACTGCTTCGCCCGGTCCTTCGTGAGATTTGCGAGCGAGCACGGCGTGAGGTGTTGCAGCATCCGACCGGCATCGGGTCCCTGCACGCGTAACACCGGCATATGATGAGATAGATTGCTGAGGATGCATGTGTGGCGAGCCGCTCTTTGTTCGTCCCGCCAGTTCGTATATTCGCTTTCGATGAGGTTTTTTCTTGCGAATAGACTGGTCCTCGACTTATGCATCGGAGAAATAGTGTCGTTATAGAAGTAATCGACCAGACTCTTCTTTGACACGATGAGATCTTGGAGGCTTTTCATATCTTGGTCCCACGAGAGGCCCGGTGGGCCCTCTTCACTGCAAAGTCCTCAGGCGGTGGTCGAAGGTCGTACCTCGAATATCATCAACAGCGCGAGCGACAGGACCGCCGGAGCACTCATCACCAAGGCAACGGTTACACTGTCGAATCCGGCAGTGAACAGCCGCCCTGCCAGGGCCGGTGGCACGGCGCTCGCCAACCTGCCAACGCCCATGACCAGTCCGGCGCCGCTGGCGCGCAGGTGCGCAGGGAAGGTTCGCGCGATAATCGCGTTCAGCCCGATCATCGTTCCCATGACGAAGAACCCGGCGACGAGCGCGCCGATCATCAACACGCGAAAACTGCCGGACAGCAGCGTTAGCGCCACGGGCATCAGGATTGCTCCGACCAGCAAAACGACCTCCAGCCGCTTGAGACCCACTCGAAGCGAGCTCGCGGCGATGAACAGGCCGCCGCATATGCCACCCGCCATCAGAACCGACGAAACCATCGCGGCCCGGGATGGCGAGAAGCCGGCGTCGACCACGAGTGTCGGCAGCCACGTTTGCAGGTAGAACTGCGGAATCATGTAGCAAGCGTAGATCGCCGTGAGCAGCAGCGTGCCGCGCAGCATCTCCCGGTTGAACAAGCTCAAGACCGGAAACTGGACGGTGCTCGCCAGAGGCAGCTCGGTAACGGGGGGATGCCCGCAACGTCGCAGGTATTCGTTGGCGCGGGCGAGACCATTGCGGCCGGGCTTCGCCACAATCACGGCGAAAGGCTCGAGAAGTGAGCGCCAGACGAAGCAAATCATGATCGCGCCGACCGTGCCGGCAAAGATGAAAACGGAACGCCAGCCGAACGAGGCGAGGAGGCCTGCCGATACAAAGCCCCCCACAACGGCCCCAATCCCGTAGCCCATTGTCGCCAGACTCACTGCCCGGTCACGGTATCGGGCATTCGAGTATTCGGCCGCCAGCGGAACAACCGTCCCGATCATCGCGCCGATCCCCAAGCCCGTCAGCACTCGGGACGCGGCCAGTGCGCCGATGCCTTCCGCCGCCGCTGTCCAGAACGTGCCCGCGACCATTACGGCAAGCAACACGAGCACCATCTTTCGTCTTCCAAACACGTCGGCAAGCGGTGCGAGCGTGAATGAGCCGATCGCCATCCCGAACAGCCCCGCCGAAAGGACGTATCCCATCTGAGCTTTGTCGATCGACCATTCGGCGAGCAGCGCGGGCGCCGCGTAGGTGATCGTCATGACATCGAAGCCATCGAGCGCACAGAGCATGAATATCATGACAACCGATGCGATTTGGAAGCGGCTCATCGGGGCGCTGAGAAGCCGCAGCGTCGGGTCATCCGCGACCCGTGCATCGTCACGGGTCGCGATGATTGCGCGAATCGAGTTGGCTGCCAACGGAAACTCCTGGCGCTTCGCGGGAAGGCTTACCGCGCTACTCGGGTGCGCCCCCGGGGCGCCGGCACAAGGTCGCGTTACTGACGTGCCATGCTGCTAGCCGCGCTTGCCGCTCGCTTTCAAAGCCGCCACTTCCTCGGCAGCCGACAGACCCATCGCCTCTTCGTAGAGGGAATAGAAGTGTCGAATCTTTGATTCGTAGTTACGAGCGAAATTAACGATACCGGTGCGGCTATTGCGCAGGCCCTTCATGATGCCCCGAAGATTGTCGCTGTCCTGACTGACGAACGCCCCGAACGAGCCCAGTTCCTCGACGGTCGCAAATTCCTGATCCTCCGAGAGCCAGATGGGTTTCGGCGGCTCGCGCGGCTCAGCCCCTGCGGAAATCGGCCGCAGGAACATGAGCTCCATCACCGATTTCTCCGGATCGTTACCGTATGGCAGAAACCGGTAGACCATTGGCGCTGCAAATCCGCCATATGGATTGAAGTTTGGAAACACCGTGTAATAGAAGATGTCGACCAACTCGGCGTCCGATACGCCGTCAATGGCCGAGCCGAGCAGTACACGCAGCGCGGTGCGGGCCCGCTCTGCATAGGCTTGGCGCGCTGATACACCGTCGGGCAGGGCCCAATCCTGCGAGTGCTCCTCATCGTCCCAGAATTCATTCAGCGCTCTGAAGATCTCCTGCTCGTCGGGCGTGTAGGGCACATAGTCGCTCGTCTGGCCCAATGAGACGATACCCCGGGAGACGTTGCCTAACGCGCCGAACGTCGTACAGCGATCGGCAGCCTGGCTGGTGGCGAATTGCGGGTGGGTCGTGAGCACATGGAAGCTCTCCAGGAATGCTTCCTGTAGCGCTTTCCAGTTCGCCGGGAAGATCTTCATGATATGGACGACGATTTCTCGGCGGGTAAAGGGAAACACTGAAAACCCGGCGTCGAGTCCGTCGATATAGCTTTCCAGGCTCTGCGCTTGCAGATCGGGGTTGATGAATACGAAACCCTGCCACACGGCCACCTGGACTTCCGGCAGTGAAAATTTCTCGCGGTTGATGTGCGGAAATTCCTCGGGATGCGGGACCATCAGGCACTTGCCGTTGAGACCCCACATGAAGCCATGGAAAGGACACTGCAATCGCTCGACGCGGCCTGAGCGCTGCCGCAGGGGCACTCCTCGATGCAGACAGGAATTCCAATACCCTTTGATGACTTCTTGACTGACGCGAACGATGATGAACGACAAGCCCGCCACATCGTAGACGTGGGTGTCGCCCACTGCAGCCACGTGTTCGAGCCGGCAGGCCATCTGCCATTTGCGCTTCCAGATCGATTCGATTTCAGCCTCGTAGATGCCGCGGTCCGTGTACCACCGGACCGGAACTTCGCAGGGCCCAGGGATTAGCTGCTCGCCGAATTTACGGACGTAAGCCGGCACCGGGCGCGTATCCTTGTCGAGCACCTCGTCATAGGACTGGGGCTGGGAATCATGCGAACGCTTGCTGAAGGAGCGGGCCTTCTTCGTTACGATAGTCATTTCGGAAATATCCCCTCACGATGTCGACTGAACGCAACAAGCGGTGCGTCCGCACCGCGCCGTTCCGATCAGGACGATGACGAGCGCCGGAATGCGCGCCGCAGATGACCGTCGGCGACCCACTGACACAGCGCGGGATCCGCCGTGCGACGCTCGCCCGAGAGCCACACTCCCCTGCGGGTGAAGACGCCCTCCGCGCCGTTCTTCCCTACGACACGGACAGTTTGGTCGTTGTTACGGTAGTACTGAGTCCCACTTAGCGGATGCTTCATCATGACCATGATCCCACTCCGCGACGACGTACCTTAGTCAAGCGTGAACTTCGGCCGCGCGGATCGCGTGCGCGCCGTGTTCGACGCCGGCCACGCGAGACAGCCTAGGTTGGGCGTGAATAGATGTCAAGTTGCTTGCGCTTCTCGCCGTAGACGGCGCACGGCTCGAGCGGCTGTGCGAATTGACGCGGCCGCGGGCAATGTGCCTATTTTACGATCCACCGCGCGGTTTGGTGTCATAAGGCTTCGGGGTGAACGGCAGGCCGGTGTCCTCGGCCGGAAGCACGTATTCGCTCGCGTTCGATCGATCCGCCGCCTCTGCAAACCGACTGTCGACTTTCTCGATCGTGAGCTGCGCATCCGGTTGCGTGTCGGCCGTCTTCGAAATGAAGACTTCATAAATCGATCCGCCGCCTGCTCCCAATACGGCGCCGGACACACGACAGCGCTCATGAGCAAGCCATGCCGCTACGGGGGCTACCGCGTCCGGGACCAGGCCCTGCTGCTTGGTCTGCGCGCTGAAAGCAGGCGCCAGCATCGTTTCCCAAGCCAACGTGTTCGCCATCGGCAATACCGCGTTGACTTTGATGCCCAGCGATCGCCCCTCCGCGGCCAACGCCCTCGTAAAGCCGAAGATACCCAGCTTCGCACCGGTATAAACCGCTTGATGGGTCACACCCGCTAATCCAACGGACGATGTCACGTTGACGATGCGCCCATATTGTCGGCGGCTCATGATCTTCCAGGCTGCTCGACACATCCAGATGGTACCCATCAGGTGCACGTCCACGACCCGCACGATATCGTTGTCGGAGATCTCCTGGAACAGGGCGAACGGCGCTATCCCGGCATTGTTTATCAAGATATCGACGTGTCCCCAGGCATCCACCGCCGTCCGGATGATGCTCTCGGCGCCCTCGCGGCTCGCGACACTGTCCCTGTTGGCTAACGCCTCGCCGCCGGAGCGGGTGATCTCCCGCACGACATCATCGGGTCCACCGCCTATCGCGCCGCGCCCATCCGGACCGACGCCATAATCATTGACGAGCACTTTTGCGCCGCGTGAGGCGAGCAACAAAGCGTAAGAACGCCCCAGCCCGGGGTTTCCTCCAGCTCCGGTGACAACGGCAACGCGACCATCGAATCGAAACGGTTCCATAGAGGCATCCTCGTAACTAGGAGCTACTGCACGCGAGAGCCGAATTTCGGTCAGGCACGTATCCGAGCGTCGATGCGGCGCAGCCTTTCCACGCCCGCCCGCTCGCCCGCGACTGTTGCGTCAACCCAGCTGAATTCCAACTCCAAGAGCTCCGCGCCGCGCCCATCGCGCACGACTTGCGAAAGGAAGGCGGCGAAATCGAGCGCGCCGGAGCCGGGCTCAGTGCGTCCCGGCATGTCGGCGAGTTGGATCGGACCGACATGGTGCCTCGCCTCTCGCCATGACGAGAGCACGTCGCCGGTCATCTCGTGGACGTGACCGGTGTCGAAAACGAGCTTGGCAGCCGGATGCGCGACCTCCTCGAGCAGACGAATCGAATCGCCAAACTGGGGCAGCAGCATGTCGGGGAGCGCGACCATGGGCTCTATGGCGATGCACAGGTTCGCTCCCGCCACGCGCTCGGCCGCCCAGCGCAGGTGGTCCACTGCCGCCCGCCACTTGGTATCCGGATCGAGACCACGGTCGTCGCGAAGCAGAGCGACCAGGGTGGAGGCGCCGAGCTCGCGCGCGAGATCGACCGACTGATCGAGATACCCACCCAGAATCCGCCTGGCCTCATTCCCCGCTTGCACCCAGGTGGGGGCCAGCAAGGCTTCCATGGGCGCGAAAACCAGGCCGCCGCACTGCAGGCCGAAATCGGCCAGTGCCTGGCGGAAGCGCTTGTTTTCCGCGGCGGGTCGCGCAATTGCCCACGGGTGGAAGATGCCGCCGAGTCCGAGGGCAGCGGCAAACTCTACATGCGCACGCACATCCATGTTGCCAACGCTCGCGTAGAACAGCGGCTCCGGCGCAAGATAGCCAAGATGCGCGGCATAACGTAAGTTGAACGACGGCGCGGTCACTGTCGGGCGTCCTCGATGATCGTCGCAGCCGCTTTCTCCGCGGACATCATGACTGACAAATTGGTGCCGGCTGCCATCAGTGTCGGGAAGATCGATGCGTCCACGACTCGCAACCGGTCGATTCCAACGACCCGGCAGCGGGAATCGACGACGGTGTCCCGTCGAGATGGATCGCCCATGCGGCAGGTACCACTGACATGTCCGCTCGGAATGGCGGCATGTTTGATCGCTGCGCGGAGTTTTTCCTCGTCTGCCAGCAGCGCGCCGAGAGGCGTCCCGGCGTCGCACAGCAATCGCTCCCGGAGCGCGCGCGGACCCGACAAGGCCAGCGCGCCGAAGACGCTGAGCGACTGCGCCTTGAAGTTCTTCTGCATGAGTGCCCGCGCTCGCGGCGTGAAAGCGGGCGCGAAGGCCGCGTTGACGAGCGGCGCCACCGGCGCCTCGCCGAGCAGGTCGCCTAACTTTCTTACGGCGGACACCATCCGCTCCATATCGCGGCTGTCCTCAAGGAGATTGAAGCGCACCTCCATCTGCCGCGAAGCATTCAACCTGAGGCAGCCGTGCGAGAACACTTTGTTGACGGTAGGGAAGAAGTTGGCGATCTGGCGCCCGAGAGGATCCCAGGACAGGGGATTGGGCACGCGCTCCCACACATTGAGCAGCATGTCGGTTTGCGGGCAGCCCTCGAACCGCGACGAGTAGCGGAACAGCATCGCGGAAGGCGGCTTGACGCGCGGATTGGCGCGCGCGCTGCGCTTGAGATGTGCCGATACGATGATAAAAACGTGGTTGTTGAGATTGGCTCCCACCCCCGGCAGATCCACAACAGGCGCAATATTCGCGGCCTGGAGATCCCTTCCCGGTCCAATGCCCGACCGCATCAACAGCGCAGGCGAATGCAGTGCTCCCGCGCTGACGATGGTCTCGCCCGCGCGGATCGATTGAGTCTTCCCCGCCGCCTCAAAGGCAGCTCCGACAACCCGGCGCTCCTCGACGAGCAACGAAGAAACAACCGCGTTGGTAACTATCCTGAGATTGGGCCGTTTACGGACGTCCGCCGTCAAGTAGGCGGTTGCCGACGACAGGCGCCGCGCACCCGCGTAGTTGAGCGGCACGGCCCCATAGCCGTCGCCGCATTCTGCGTTGACGTCCTGAAGTTTCGCGTATCCGCGGCGGTCCAAGGCACTCGCGAGGGCGCGCGACAGGCCGCTCCAATTCTGCTCGGGGACGCGCCTGATTTCGATGGGCCCGGTGCTTCCATGCATGCCATTGCGGAAATCGCAGTCCGTTTCGAGCCGCTTGAAGTAAGGCAGCACATCGTCCCATCCCCAGCCGACGACGCCAAGCTGCCGCCACTCGTCGTAGTCGGACGGCAGGCCACGTTGAGCATGCATGCCGTTGATCGATGAGCCTCCTCCCAATACGCAAGCCTGGTTGTAAGGCAGTGGACCGGGACCGTTTGGGGTGTATTGCGCCGCCAGGCCCGGCCAGTAGAACTGGGCAATATTCATCGTGCGAAAGCGCGAGTCACGAATTTCCGCAGGCTCGCGTTCGCCTGCCGTGTCGCTACCGGCTTCGACCAGCGTAACCGTAGCCCCCCTTTCCGAGAGTCGGCCGGCGAGAACGCAACCCGCCGATCCTCCGCCGATGACCAGATAGTCGGTCCCGCCGTTCGATGCTGCAGCAGTCAAGGTCGCCCCCTCAACCGGGATTCACAGGATGAGATTGGCCTGACGCGGAAACGACAGATGGCTGCAGGCGCTCACGCTGGCCAGCTTCCCTCCAGCGGCGGACCGATGTGGCCGGCTGCGCTCTGCTGCGGTTTCCGATCGGACAAGATCGGAATGACATCGCGGATTGCCCGGCGGACGCGCGTGTCAGGATCCGTCCAGACGTCCAGGATGTAGCTGCCCTCGCAAGCGAGGGCGCGCTGCAATGCTGCTTCGATATCTGCGGGCCGGGTAACCCGCTCTCCTTCCACGCCCTGAGCCTTCGCCAAGGCGACGAAGTCGGTGCTCTCGGGCAGGTCGACCCAGGGATTTTCCATGCCCCATAGTCGCATGCCTTGGCGGTTGGCGAGCAGACATCGATTGTTGTCGATGATGACGATGACCTTGATCTTGCGCTCCGCAAGCGTCGACAGCTCCATCGCGTCGTAATAGAAGCCGCCATCGCCGTGATAGCAGACGACCGTTCGCTCAGGCGCCGCGAGCTTGGCGCCGATCGCGATCGGCAATCCCGCTCCCAGGGACATGTAACGGGATCCCACCGGCATCGGCGTCACGTCCTTGTAGTGGAATGAGCGATACACCATGAATGCCTGGCCGCCGCTGTCGCCCACGACGATGGTTCCCCTGGGAACGGCTTCGGACATTTTCTTGATGAAGTAATACTGGTTGATCTTCTTTTCCGACCCCCCGTCTCCGCAGAGCTCGTTGTGGTAGTCGAACCACTCCTGCTTCGCGGTCGCGAGTTCCCTCAACTCCGCGCGGTCTCGGGGCGTCTTGATCTCGTCCCTCTTGACCCGGTCATTGAGCTGCTGCAGAAACGTCTTGGCATCTGCCACGACACCGAGCGTGGGCTGGAAGATCTTGCCCAACTGATTGGGATCGACGTCCACCTGAACGACGTTTTTAGGTTTGACAATGTTCCAAGCCCCGGTCGTCATCTGCGAGAAGGTCGTACCGAGGACGATCCACAGGTCTGCCTTCTGCACGATCTCGTTGCCGCTGTTCCAGCCGAACGAGCCAACGACACCGGCATAGAGAGGGTGGTCGTCGGAAATCGCGCCGCGGCCGCCCCACGAGGTTGAACACACCGGGATCTGCAACGCTTCGGCAAATGTCTGGAGCTCGCGATAAGCGTGCGCAAGGTGAATGCCCGCGCCCACGAACAATACTGGCCGCCGCGCTGCCGCGATCATTTTCATCACTTGCGAAATAGTTGCGTCGGACGCGGCCGGCGATTCCGGAAGCGTGAGCGGTTCTGCCGGGCAACTGGTATTGCGAATCAGGGTCTGGAAGGCGATATCGAGAACGCTGGGCCCGGGCCGGCCGGTGCTGGCCGCGAGAATCGCCTGACGGACCGCCAGCGGCAGATCATCCGGTGTGACCACCTTCTTCGCCGTCTTCGCGATCTGCTTGAGCGCCGGATATATATCGACGGAGTCTTGGAGTCCTTCCCTGAAATCGAGTGAACTGTCGAGATTCACATCCATCATGAAGAATGGCGTGCTGTCCGCTTTGGCCGCGTACACGACCGGGCTCGCGTGAAGCGAGCCCACGCAATGAAACAGGCAGGCCGAGGCGGCCCGACCCTTTACGCGGTTGTACCCATACGAAACCCAGGCGCCCGCGAGCTCAGTGCGAGCGTTCATGTTCGCGAGGCCGCTCGAAGCCACGTGGTGGATGACCGCACCCGCGCCGCCGCCAGAGTAGCCCACCACCAGCTCGACGTTGCAGGCCTGGAGAGCTTCGACGATGGCTTTCCCGCCCGACCGCGCCAGGTTAGGTACGCTCGAGGCATTCGCATCGCCCGCTTGCAGCTCTGTCCGGTTGGCGCTCATGGCAGTTCTCCAGATTTATAAGTATCTCGGCGGATCTCTCGAAGCAACGCTGCAGCGGCACCTCGTTGGCAGGCCCGCACACATGGAGACTCATGCGATCGTCACCCGACCCGCGCCGAGGTTACCGCGTCTCGCCGCGGAGAGTGCGTCAGCTTCGAGTGGATTGTCAAGCAAGTTACGGGCTGGACACGCCGGTGGCGCTTGCCCCGGGCGACCGGAGGCACCCCCTGGATACGCATGGATACGGAGCTTTCCTCTGCTGTTATTTGCGCTTGACGCAAGCACGGCGCAGAATCCGGGGCCGGCGGCGACTGATCCAACGATTGCCTTGAACAGCGACAGTTTTGTAAACTCCTTTGACATTGTTGCCTGCTGGCGCACGAATCCAGGCCGGCACGCGCCCGGCTCCCTTCATCTTGTTTGCTTGCTTGCGTCGCACTTCGAATGTTCACCCGGACGTCACCCGATGCAAGTGGCGCTACGACCCACGGCAAGGAAGGAGGACACGTGACTCGCTGTATCGTTGTTGAAGAAGCATTCGCCATCCCGGAGATCGTCGACGAGTGGAAGCGAGTGCTGAAAAGCGACCAGTGCGAAGCCGGATTCCGGCTGATGGGCCGCGCCATGATAACGGGGAGCGACGCCCTGGTCGGAAGGCTGCTCGATTTCGGCCAAGGGCGTATCGACCACATGGACCGCATCGGCGTCGACATGCAGGTTTTGTCGTTGGCAGCGCCTGGCGTTCAGGTCTTCGAGGCGCAGCTCGCCGCCAAGCTCTCCCGGGACGCGAATATCGCACTGGCGGCGGCGCTGCGACGCTTTCCGACACGGTTTGGTGGATTGGGTGCAGTGGCACCGCACGCTCCTGCCTCCCTCGCAAATGAAGTCGAGCACATCCGCAGCCTCGGCCTCCACGGGGTTATCGTAAATTCGCATACCTTCGGCGAGTATCTCGACCTGCCGAAGTTCGAGCCGTTATGGGAAGCGCTGCAAGCGAGCCGGCTGCCGCTTTACCTGCATCCGCGCGAGCCCTCCCCGGGAATGATCGCTCCGTTTCTGGATTACGGCCTCTATTTTGCCGGCTGGGGATTTGCCGCCGAAACCGGCCTGCACTCCATGCGCCTCATCATGTCAGGCCTGTTCGAGCGGTACCCGCGGCTGAAGATCGTGATAGGGCACATGGGAGAAGCGATCCCATTCTGGCTGCAACGGATCGACAACCGGTACCTGTTGCAGGTCAAGACCGGTGCGGTGAAAAAGCTGCAGCGTCTTCCCAGCGAATATTTCAAGGACAACTTCTACATTACGACCTCCGGGGTCACTTCAATGCCCGCGCTGCGCCTCGCCCTCGACGTGCTCGGAGCCGAGCGCGTCTTGTTCGCCGCCGATTATCCTTACGAGGATGACGCTGAGGCCAAGGCGTTCCTGGATGGCGCGCTCCTGTCGGACCACGAACGGCAGCTGATCTCTCACCGGAATGCAGAACGGGTCTTTGGTCTGCCTGCAGGCTAGACGGCCGCCCCGCCGCACGCCGGAGGCAGGTCCGATCGGAAGGAGGTGATGGCTGTGCCGCTGAAACTGGCCTCGCGTCAACCGTACCCGGTGCCGGACGACCGCACGGGAACTGCGCTGGAAGACGCCATCGCGGTTTTATCCGGCGCAACGGTGCACGGGCAACAGGCGTTGTTCGCGGAGGCTACTGCGTTGTTCCGCAGGATCTTCAGCTCTGCGACCGTGCAAATATTGGTCAGAGCGGGCGGACAATGGCGCAGCTGGGACGTTATCGATGATAACGTCGAGCGTATCGACGCAGTCCTGGCCGGCTTCGCGGAGCAGGCTTGCGTTCAAAGCGTCTTCACGAACGACGATTTGACCGTTGCGAGCGTGGAGACCGGCAGCGTCGTCGTCGTAGTCGGCGAGGGAAGGCTGGGTCCAGCCCGTCAGTGCCTGTTACGGACGGTTTGTCAGCTGTTGCGGATGGCGATCGACAGTTGCGAGAGCCGACTGGGTAACTCCGACAGGTTGGAAGCGATTCGTGTATTCCAGCGTGTCGCGGACCGGATCCTCAAGAGCCAGAACTTGCAGGAGGTCTCCCTGCAGATCACGCATGAGGCCAAGACCCGACTCTCCGCCGACATTTCCGGCATCATGCTGCTCGAGGGCGATTGGCTCGTGATGCGGCGTTGCGTGGGCAATCTCGCCGCCGAGACCGCCTCCCTGCGCATGAGGTCCGGGCAGGGCGTCGGAGGTCGTGTGCTCGCCACGCGAGAACCCTGCTCAATAGAGGATTACCTCCAGAACAACGTGATCAGTTCCGATTTCTTCGACCTGGCCCGGGCTGAGCGCGTCAGGTCCGCCCTGGCGGTCCCTCTCGTTGCCCAGGAGGAGATCATCGGCGTTCTTCAGGTCTGGCGCCGCAAGCCATCGCGGTTCACGCCGCAACACACTGCCGAATTGGCGACCTTGGCCAACCTGGCCTCGCTGGCGATCGAGAATATCAAGCTCGCCGAAGCCCGCGAGCTTGCCGCGCGTGAGCTGAAGAACGTTCATGCCGAGCTCAAGGCCCGATACGACGTGATCCAAAAATCGACCCAACTGCAGGAATGCCTGGTGTCGACTCTTCTTGCCGGCGGAAACATGACCAGCATCGCCCGCACCGCACACGAGCGCATCGGCTTTCCGGTTGCGGTCCTCGATCGGCAGACGAAGCTCCAGTCCTGCCATCCGCCGCTGAGCTTCCCGGCGGAGATCAGGCAGGCGATTGCGGTTTCCATCGCTCTTGAATCGTCCGACGGGATCCAGTGCGGCACGGGCCTCAACAGCCCGAGAGCCGCTGCGTTTCAAAGGGTCATGGCGGGATCGGAGCATCTCGGATGGGTCGTGTTGCTGGATGCGGATCCGGCCGAGCCGAGCACGACGCTCTTCACCGGGGCAATATCCGTTACCGTTGCGATGCATCTGACCAAGACTCACGCCGCCGCCAGGGCTTTGTCGGACAAGCTCGCTTCGCTGATGTGGGACCTGACCAACCCGTCCGAGAGCTTGCGGAGCTTGGCGCTCGAGCGCGCCAAGGAGCTGGGCGTCGATCTGGACAGTGAACTATGCGTCCTGGCGTTCCAGATCGATGGCTTGGAGCGCCCAGGCAAGCCGGGGCAAGCGGACAGGGAGCTGGAGGCGCGCCGCCGCGGGGTGGCCGACGCGCCTGCCAAGATCCCGGGGGGGCGCAGGTGGATCAGACTATCGGCACTGCGGGGCGGCGAGCTCATCGTGATCGCCGCTTTCCGCAACGCCAGCCAGATAAAGGCGACGGCTGCGGCGATTCTCGTCGAGATCGAGCGCGGTGCGCCGGGGTGTTCCGTGGGTGCGGGCATCGGACGCCCCGTGGTCGATCCGTTGGCAATACCGGCTGGAGTCAAACAGGCGCGCGTGGCGGCAGCGGTAGCCCGTCAGTCGAGCTCGCGCCGGGTCGTATCGTTCACCGATTCCGGCGTGGCCGGCATGTTGATGAGCCTGCGGGATGACGCGGATTTCAGGGACTTTGTCGGCGACAAGCTGGGATCCATCCTTTCGCTGGATGAGCAGCGGCGCGACCTGATGCTGAAGACACTCGACGCGTTCTTCAGCGAGAATTGCTCTCAGCAAGGTACGGCTCGCCGTCTGCGCATTCATCAAAAGACCGTCGCTTACAGACTCAATAGGATCGAGGCGTTGACCGGTGTTGATCTTGCTCTTCACGAGAACCGGGTGACACTCTCGCTGGCGGTGAAGATGCATGAGCTCTTGCGGTAAAGCGGGCCGTCTGCAACGGCGCGTACCTGACGTCTAAAATCGCGCACTGCTCGTCCTTATCCCGCAGCGATAAGTCCGAATTGAGCGTTTTGTCCATGGATGCAGTAGCGCCGTCCGCACCTGGAACCCGAGTATAGACTCCGTGGCAATTCGCGCATGGCCGACCATCCATGTGTTCCGGCCGAATCATTGAGCTCATAATGGAAGACGAGCGATGCCAGTAGATCAAGCAACGAGGGGACAACAGCATGAACGGTAGGAAAAGCGCCTCCAGACGGCTATTCGGTTTGCTCGCTGCCGCGGTGACTGCGACTGCTTCGGCCGCCGCCTTCGCGGCCGCGCCGCCCGACCCGGCCCGCTATCCGATCCTCGACGAAAAGCAGCTGGGGCAGCTCAATCGCATCATTCAGCTCGCGAGCCAGCCCGATGGGGACTTGAGCAACATGCTGTTGCTGCCCGGCATGAGGGGCGCGGACGAACACCTGCGCTATCAACTGGCGTTCATGAGCTACGCCGTGGATGCCGCAGTTTACAATTACACCCCCGCGTATCGCGAATTGGGCGAGCGTGCGAGCAACAACATGCTCCGCAAGATGATCGACTATATGTCGTGGGGCGACATCGTGCGCGTGAGCCAGGGCATCCCCGAGCTCAACCCACCTGAGACCTTGCCCTTGCCCACGAAATACAACCCCACGGACAATTTCATCATGTACTCCGGCCACCTGCTCCAGATGGCGGCCACGCATGAGATGCTTTACGACGACAAACGCCTGTCGCAGCCGAACTCGATCCGGTTCCAGTATCCGCCGACGTTCGGCTACCCGGATGATTGGACGGTGACACCCGGGAAGACATTCACCTCCGATCTGGGCTCATTGACGCGCCAGATCTACTCGGACTTCGAGCACTACGGATGGAGAGGCGACGTGTGTATGCCCGGCGCGATATTCGTATTGTGCAATCAACCGCCCATACTCGGGTTCAAGATGTACGACTTCGAGCATGGCACGAAGTATTTCGCCAAGGTGTCCAAAGAATACCGGCAGGTGATTGCGCAACAAGACGTCATGGATGAAAAAACCCGATCCTGGGCGGGTTTTTACAGCATCCACTTGGCAAAGTGGTTACCTGATGAAGCGTCTTCGCCGACGGTGGATGGATGGGCGGGAGCGCTCATGCATGCCTGGAACAAAGACGCTATCGAGGCGATCTATGCAACCCAGCGAGACCGCCATCTCGTTACCTTGCCGGATGGCACGGCCACGGTGAAGGCCGACCCTGCGGTCGAAACGAAGCCCGGCAACCCCCACCCCATTTACAGTGAAAATCAGGGCTTCATGGCGGTGCTCGCGGCAGAAGTCGGCGATGCGGACACCAGAGCAAAAATGCTGGACTATGCAGACAAATATTACGCCCCGCAGTGGAGCGGCGATGCCTATTTCTATCCCATTTCTGCGCAATTCCAGCGCCCCGAGGATCCGCCGAATGTATGGCGGCGCGTACAGCCCCTGCAGAGCAACGCGACGTTCCCTTTGGCACGCATCCTTCCGAAGGACGGGCTTTACAACATGTACAGCCAGCCGTTCACGGCGGAGCGCTTCAAGGAGCCTTGTGTCAGCAACGTCGCTTACCCGGAGGTTCAGGTGCCGCGCGCCGTCTTCGACGAACAGAAGAAGGCGCTCATCGTGACGCTGCGGCCCGGCCGCACCGCTTCGACCCGCGTCGCGCGCAACTGGACGTTCAATAATCTCGACCCCAAACAAAATTGGGGCGTCTGGCAGGACGGACACAGGCTTGCGACCTTATCGGCCGGCGTCGTCAAACCCGCCGGCGGTGTGACGGGATTCGAGCTGCAGGGCAGCACGCTGAAGGTCACCATGCCTGTCGTAAAGGAGACGACATTCATCATTGCAAGCGAGTGAGGCGAATAGCCGCATCCAGCGGGCTCGCCGAATGGATGCGGCGGGTCCTGCTCGCGCGCGGGCGCAATGTTATTTTTGCAGGTGGCGGTCCGAGCGCATGCGCGCGGCGAGAGCGATCATCGTCTCCTTGGTCCAACTCTGCCCGCCGCGGAAGCGCGCGACGAGATTTCCTTGCGGATCGAACACGAGCGTGTTCGGGATACCGTCTACGCCGAACCGCTCCATGACGGAGGCCGCTGACCCGACGTAAAGGGGCAACGCGCGAATGTTTTTGCGGGCGTACGCCCGCACTGCCGCGAGAGCGCCCCCTGCATCGATGGATACTGGGACGACCCTGATACCCTTGCCCCGGGTCGCGACCGCCAGCGCTTGCAATTCCGGCAGCTGGGCCACACACGGCGAGCACCAGCTCGCCCATATGTCCAGCACCACCACCTGCCCCTGGAGCGCAGACCTCGAGATGGGCTGCCCGGCCCCGTCCACGATGCCGGTGAGATCGTTGAGTCGGACCGGGGCGTCTGGCGTCGCAGCGACGGCACATAGAGCGGTGCTCATCGTCAGCAAGGCGATCGTCAGGCCGATCCATGCCCGAGGCGTGTTGGTCATGGACAATATGCCCCCTACCCGAGACCTTCAAAATAACATTTAAACGATCTCGCGCCGTCAAGAACGTGTCAACCACCCCCGGCGCTCGGGCCGGCGTATCCGTCCACCTGTACCGCGTGTCAGTTCAGTGTAAAATCGCCTCTGTTGTGAGACCCATTTCAGACCACCCCGGAAGCTCGGGTCTGGCCGCCATGCGGCGCGGCAATATCGCTCGGAAGCCGGTCGATGTGGCTCCCGATTAGGGTATTCGTAGGTTCAGCGCTGATCGGCCTTGCGGCCGCGGCGCAGCCCGGGAGCGTTCTGTCCTCGCCCTTGGCGCGCTCTTCGGAGGCGGGTCCGTGGGTCCTCGTCGACACCCAAGGGCGTTCGATTTCGGATCGAGACCTGAAGGGGAAGCCGTCCGTCCTTTTCTTCGGCTTTACCCATTGCTCGGAGATCTGTCCCGTGGGTCTATCCGCCCTGACGGCATGGATGAGGGCGCTCGGCAAAGATGCCGACAGACTCAATGTCGTGTTCGTCACAGTCGATCCGGAACGCGATACACCCGCGGTCCTGGCTACTTATCTATCCAACTTCGACGCCAGAATCCGCGGCCTGACCGGGACACCCGCTCAGGTGGCGATTGCGGCGCAGCGGTATGGCGTCTCCTATGAAAAGATTCCGCTCGGAGGCGACGACTATTCGATACGCCACTCGATGACCATCTATTTGACCAACCGGGAGGGCCGGGTAGTCAATTCAATCGTCCCGCAGGACACCAATGAAGCAGCCTTGGAGAAGCTGCGTCGAATCTCCCGTGGTTGATATACCGCCACGTTAGTTCACGCAACATCTATATCCACGGATCGACGAGCGCCTTCATGATCTTTTGCTCGCGCAGATCCGCGTACGCCTGCACCGTAGCGCCCAATCCGATCCGGGCATCGACCACGACAGTCGGCTCCAGAATCCCGGCAATGACGAGGCCGGACAGCTGCCGACGCAGCCGGATCGAATCGCCGATGGCGAATGTCAGCGTCAGCTCGCGCGCAAAGCTGCGCGCCAGAGGCAACGGCCACTCTTCGCTAGAGTGGGCGCCCACAGAAACGATGCGGCCGCGTTTGCGGACGAGGTCAAAGGCGTCGCGCAGTGGCCCAGTGCTGCCCGTGGCTTCAACAACGACGTCAGCGCCGTCGCCCCGGCTTAGCTTGCCAATGACATCGGTCGCCGCGGGAGGAGCCGCTGCAAGCGCCCCGTTCACCTGGGCGAGGGCTCGACGATGCGCGTTGGGCTCGATGACGAGGACAGCGCCTGCTCCGACGATCTGCGCCGAGAGGCTCGCTAGTTGGCCTACAGCGCCCCCGCCCAGGATCGCGACGGTCTCACCGGGCCTAACCGCTGCGCGCTCGATCGCGGCCCATCCGGTCGCGAGATTGTCGCCGATCAGGATCGCGGCTTCGTCACTACAACCGGCCGGCACTGCCGCCAAGGTCGTTTCAGCATGGGGGACGCGCACGAATTGAGCTTGCGCTCCCGACAGCACCGGACCAAAGGAGCTGCCGGTTCCAAAGAAGGCCCTCTCCGGGCATTCCCAGTGATCACCGCGCGCGCACCAGTGGCAGTAGCCGCAGGCACAAAAATCGGATGCCATGACGTGATCGCCCACTCTCAAACGAGTGACGCTGGAGCCCAAGGCGACGATGTCGCCGACGAACTCGTGGCCGACCACGGCGCCAGGAGTCATGCCGGGGAAATGCCCGGCGACGGCGTGCAAATCCGTCGCGCAAATGCCCGCCAGCGTGACGCGAACGATCGCGTCGCCGGGGTCCTCGAGGGTGGGTTTGGCAACCTCTCTGATGGCTACCTTTCCAGCGCCTTCGTAAACGACGGCCCGCACAGTATCAGCCCAATGCGCTGATTCGCGCGGCGATGCTTGCCGCCGCTTTGGCGAGGTCGGCTCGTTCGCCGCGAGTCAGAGCGAGGTTGACAATCTCGCTGACGCCGCCGGGCCCCAGTCGCACGGGCAGTCCGACCCGAGTGTCCGCAACTGCGTACGCTCCCCGCGACTGAACGCAGGCAGCGATCGTCGAATCACCCCCTGTGACCATCGCGCATACCATGGCCGCGGCTGATTCGGCAGGTGAGAAATATGCGCTGCCCTTCTGCAGAAGCTTCACGACTTCTGCGCCAGAATCTCGAGTTCTCTCCACGATGGCCGTCAACTCGTCGGCAGGCAGCTGCAGTTCCAGGGGTCGCCCATTCGCCGTCGCTTGGCTGAGGGGAATGACCATTTCCGCCCCGTGACTGCCGAGCGCGATGGCTTTAATGTCTCGAGGTTGGGCAATCCCCGTAAGCGCCACGAGCGAGCAGAAGCGAGCGCTGTCGAGTACACCCGCCATACCGATCACCCGCTCCGGAGGAAAGCCCGTCCTCGCGGCCATGATGTGTGTCATCTCTTCGAGCGGGTTGGTCACCACCACCACGACTGCACGCGGAGCATAGGTGCGAATGGCGTCAGCGACGTTGGAGATGATCTCGGCGTTGACGCTCGTCAAATCTGTCCGGCTCATACCCGGCTGACGTGGCCGTCCGGCGGTCATCACGACATAGTCAGCGCCTTGAACGGCGGACAGCTCGGTCGAGCCCTCGATACGTGTCGAAAAGCCCCGCAGCGCCGAACTATGCCACATGTCCAGAGCGAGGCCCGAAGCCAAGCCAGGAACGATATCAATCAAGACGGTCCGGCTGAAAAGGGAGCTCTCTGTAAGTCTCAAAGCACTCATCGAGCCGACGTGTCCGGCTCCGATCACGGCGACGGAGGGACGTCTATCCCTCGGACCCGTCGGGGTTAGGACAGCCGCTGCAGGCGCATCATTACTCGCACGCGCGCCCACCAGGGCATCCAAACGCAACGCCTGTGGCAAGGGTGCCCCTCGCCGATAGAGGGCAGCCGACATCGCTCCCGAATTTACCTTGTCAGGCGGGGGCGGAGCAGGGCCGCGGGCGCGTGGCACCCTTTGGCCAGCGGCGGCGCGACTCGAGGCGCCGGCTGACGCCTGGGCGGCGCCAGCGGGTTGCTTCTGACCATCGCGGACGATCTTGACGCCCAGCTCCTTGGCACGGTCAGCGGCCAGCGGCGTGAGAATGTCCTTTTGCCCGATATTCAGGACACCGCTCGCATTCTCGATATCGACGACGGATATGACGCTCATTCGCGCCCTACCACTTGCTCGAGCGCCGCGGTGGCCGCCTCCGCCGCGGTCTCAACCTCGCTCTCGGTGCCAGAGATGAACAAGCGTCCGAACCGTCCGATCGCGCGCACTTCGATCAGGCTGATATTGGCAGCCTTCTCGGCTTCGTTGCCGGCGAGCGTGACGTAGGCAGCAGGCGTCGCCTCGAGGACGAAGAGGCTCGATCGCGGCAGCAATAAATTACCTTTGCGCCACTTATTGATGAGCTGCGCTTGATAGGGATTCACGTTGGTGACGAACTGCGACGATGAGATTTTTGGACGAATGCGGTCTTTCTCCTTGAGCTGCAGGTACTCGAGCACGGCTTCGCCCGCGGCGAGCACCTCGGATTGCGTGCGGGAGTGGATTTCCAGCAATCCGAACTCACGCTCGATGATTTGCAAGGCCGGACGCACGTCTGCCGCCTTCAGAGCAATGTCGGCGCACCGAAATATCTCGTTGCCGGGCGCGACCTCGATGAACAGCTCGGACATCCCGGCAGTCGGCACATCGCCCTGACAGGTGGACGCCACGTGAGCCGCCGCTTGCGGCTGCATGCTGTCAATGAAGGCGTAAGTGCGGAGTTGAACATCCATGATTTAGCTTTTGGCGATGCCGAAGGGAGTCACGAGATCAGAGTGCGGATAGGCGACGGTTGGGATTCCAATGAAGGCGGCGATCACGGTTGCCGCGCCCGAAACACGGACAGCCCCACCGACGAGATGCACGACAGGCACGGTCCTGCTTCCGATCTGGCGCTTGATCGAACTGGCGATCCGCTCGATCCCCGGACGCAAGATAGACGCGTGGTCCGCTTCCCTCTTGCGGCGCTCAGCTTCTTCCACGGGAATACGGAGGGCGCCCGCGAGGATCAAATCCAGGTGGTGACCCCCGCCCGGGGCGTCGTCGAGCGTGACGAGACGGCCATCCTCCCACACGCCGACGCCGGTCGAACCGCCCCCGACATCGACGATCGCTCCATCGCGGATACCGAGGAGGGCTTGGGCAGCGCTGATCTCGTCGACTAAACGCCGGCAGTTGATCTGGGCTTTCTCGAGGACATAACGGCAAGCACGCGCCTCGACTTCGGGAATCCCGGGTGGAAAGGCGGTGCCGGCGGAAGCCACGCGAACACCCAGCATCGCCTCCGCTTCGCCCATCAGCTTGCGCAGAGTCTCGACAGCGCCTCCAAAGTCCACGACCACTCCGTCCCGGACCGCGCCACTGGGCGATGCGGTCCAGTAGACCGGCGAACCGCCTCGATCGATCGCCGTAAGAACGATCGTGGCGGTTCCGAGATCAACACCAAACAGCAGATCCCCATCGTGAGCTCGAGGCGCTTGGAATCGCCGCGCCGCCTCCTCGAGAAAGTCTCTAACGCCGGGCGCGGGTGCCATTGCGCAAGCGTTGGCGGCGTGCGCGAGCATGGCTATAGCCCCATGTTGGCTGCGTAAAGCGAACGCCAGGGACGCACTTCGTGAGCAATCTTCTTGATGTTGATCAGGTGCAGCGGAGTGACATTGTCGGAAATGATCGAACCGCTCCAGGTGCCCGTGCCCAGCATGAAAGATGGGTCCGTCGCGCAGCTGTAACCCATGCCGCCGAACAAGGTAGGCGTATTGATCAGGATCCGCCCCGCCGGGAGCGAGGAGAGTGACGCAATCACCTCATCGCTCCCGCAATGAATGCCCACGGTATGGCCTTCCCCGCCAAAGGCGAGGATCTGACGGCAACGATCGTACGCGGCTGCCAGGTCGGGGGTGCGGTAGAAGGACAAGACGGGTCCCAGGATCTCGGCCGACAGCGGTGTGCCGCGGCCCACGGCCTCCAACACGGCGCCCAGGACCTTACAATTGGCAGGCACGGTGATGCCGATGCGCCGGCCCAGCTCCTTGGCACACAGGCCCACGGCTTCCGGGCGGAACTCGCCCCGCTGCGTGAAAATGATCTCCGCCAGTTTCTGCTGCTCGGGCGGAGACAAGAAGTACACTCCTTGGGCGGCGAAATGCTCCAAGCCCGCCTCGGCGATCGGCTCATCGAGCACGACGGACTGCTCTGCGACGCATGCCGTGCCGTTGTCGAACGACTTGGATGTGATCACCATCAACGCTGCTTCGCGCAGATCTTTCACGGACCGGTGGATGTAGACGGGGACATTGCCCGCACCGACCGCCAGCGTTGGCTTGCCGCTCGAATAGGCGGCCCGAACCATGCCAGGCCCGCCGGTCGCCATTATCAGCGAGATGTCAGGATGCCTCATCAGCTCGGATGTCGCCTGCAGCGTCACCTCGGACAGGCAGGAGATCAGACCTTTCGGCGCTCCGGCTTTGACGGCGGCGTCGGCCATGACTTCGGCCGCGCGCGCGCTGCATTTCGCCGCCCGAGGATGCGGCGCGCATACGATGGCGTTCCCCGCCTTGACGGCGGCTAGGCACTTGAAGAGCACGGTGGAAGTCGGATTGGTGACGGGGATGATCCCGGCAATCACGCCCATCGGCGCACCGATAGCCGTCATCCGATTGACTTCGTCCACCCACAGCACGCCGACAGTCCGTTGCGATGCCATGGACGCCGCGACAAACCGCGTGTTGTAGAGGTTCTTGAGAATCTTGTCCTCGTAGACTCCCATCCCGGTCTCGTCCACCGCGAGGCGGGCAAGCTCCTCTGCGGCGCCGGTGCCCGCCTCTGCCATCGCCCGCACGATCGCATCGATGCGATTCTGGTCCGCGCCGGCCAAGGCCTCGAAGGCTCGTCGCGCCGCACGGGCTTTGGCACGCGCCTCGGCAAGTGCCGCGAGATCGGGGTCCAGCTCCACGGTCGTCGCCATAGTTTCACCCAAAGGCTCAAACGCTCGAAAGCGCTGCGTTCAAACGGGGCTCAGCCCTTGCCCACGATGGCTTCGACATCCTCGTGCGGGCGCGGGATGACATGGACCGAGACGACCTCGCCGATTTTGCCCGCAGCGGCGGCGCCGGCATCGGTTGCGGCCTTCACCGCGCCCACATCGCCCCTCACCATGACGGTGACCAGACCGCCGCCGATCTGCTCGCGCCCTACGAGGCGAACATTGGCGGCCTTCACCATCGCATCGGCGGCCTCGATGGCGCCGACCAACCCCTTGGTCTCGATCAGTCCAAGCGCTCCGCGCGCCTGGCCAGCCGGTCCGTTCGTCGCGTTGCTCATTTCGGTCTCCTCAATCAAACTTGCAAACTTGCGATTGTGCAAGGCCGCTTCACGCGGGCCTCATGTCTTTTGATATGCAGTGCGCGAGCCAAGTTGGACGGTGTCCACCACCGCCACCACGGCCGCATCGGTGGGCGCCGACTCGGCGCCCGCCATCACGCGCGCCGCGCTCCCCGCGCAGGTCAGGACCACATCACCGTCACCGGCGCCCGCCAAATCGATTGCCACGAACGAGCCGTCAACGCTGTCCGCGGAAGAGCCCGCCCCGGCGTCGAACGGCGCGACGACGAGGATCTTGTATGAAGTCAGTCCAGGAGCCTTCACCGTCGCAACAACCGTCCCCACCACCCGGCCGAGCTTCATTGTTTCACTCCGAATAGCACCGATAGCGTCCGGCTCACCCCGCCCTGTTGAGCCACTGTTGGTCCAGTCTAGGCTGGCCGCCATCCGGCTGTCGTTATCAAACGGAGACAGCATTGGTGAATCCGTTTTATCCCCGGGAGCTATGGCCCCCCGCCCATCCCCGGCGGATTATCGGCTCACCTCGCTGCAAGGCGACCTCACAGGGTGGCCAACGCGAGCATGGGGAAACATGGCGCATGATCCGCGACGAAGACGTGCATTTCCACCCTGCGGACACCAACGAGCCAAACTGGGCGGAGACGAACTTCTTCGGCTTCTACAATGCCCAGGCGCGCCTCAACATTGGCGTCTACGCCCTGTTTCGTCCCAATCTCGGCATCGCAAGCTCGACTGTCTGTGTCAATTCCGGCTACTGCAGCACGCCGTGGGAGGCCGACTTCTGCGACCTGCGGGCGTCGATGCCCATTCCGGAACCGAGAGATCTCAGTAATTTCCGCCTCGAGAATTCGCTCGCGATCACGTGCCTGCGCCCGAACATGGACTGGCACATTGCTTACGACGACGGGGCCGGCACGACAATGGATGTCGACTACCGATCGATCATGCTTCCCTTCGACATCCACGACCCCGATATGGATCCCATGAAGGCGAAGGCCCTCGCCCAGGCTGAGCAGGGCGGCCAGTTCGCCTGGGGCACCGCTTACAACGGCCATTTCGATCAGACCGGGCATTTCACGGGCCGCGTTGCCGTGCGCGGCAGGGAATATCCGATCGACTGCATCTCCACGATGGACCACAGCTGGGGCCCGCGCCCCGAGCGCGGCGCGCCGAACATGACTTGGCTGCACGCGCACTTCTCCAAGGACCTCGCCGTACACGCCATCTTGAGCTTCGATCCCGCGACCAACGGCACCGAGTTGTCTCTCGCACATGGTTATATCCTCGAGAAGGGGGTGATTTTCGGCCTCAAGGCGGCCAGCGGCGCCGCTGTGCGCTCGCGTGATCGCTACGCGGATACCGTGCGCCTCAGTTTGATCGACCGGGCCGACCGTAAATGGGAGCTCAGCGCCCAGGGCATGACCACGTTTCCCTGGCAATGCTGGCCGAACATGGTCGCCTTCAACGTGCTCGCCCGGTGGCGGTGCGGCGATCTCCTGGGCTATGGCGAAATCCAGGACTTCTTCGAAGTGCCCCAATTGACGGCGTTGAATGCGGACCCGACAACCCGGGTGCGCTCCGTCGGCGCGGCGGGTTGAACCGGTGCCGCCCCGGGCGATACTTTTTGACCTCGACGGCACACTCGTGCAGACCCGCGAGGCGTCTTGGAAAGTGTTCGAAGAGACCAACCGGGCGTTTGACCTCGGCGTGGTCAGCCAGGAAGACTTTTTCCGCCTATTCGAGGACAATCTATTCGAGACGCTGCGCAAGCGCAGCGACAGCCCTCAAAAGGCGCAGGCGGCTGCCGCGCACTTCCTGAAGCTCCTGCAGAGCAGCTACTACCCGCGGTTCGTGCCGGGTATGGCGGATGTCGTGAAGGCCCTGGCCGGAACCAGCGCCCTCGCCGTCATATCCTCAAACAGCACCGCAACGATCCGCCGAATCCTGACCGCCGCAGGCCTGGCACATTGCTTCTCACACGTGTTCGGAGGCGACGTCGAACCGGATAAACGGGCGAGCGTCCGTCGATTCCTCCTCGACCCTTCCTACTCCACCAACCGCGATTGTCGGGCGGCCTACAGGGAGGAAGAGCCCCCGGCGCCACGGGCCAGTGACATTGTGTTGATCACGGACACCGTTGGCGATGTCGTGCACGGGGTAGAAAGCGGCGTGCGCGTGATTGGCGTTGCTTGGGGCATGCACACCGAGGAACAGCTGCTCGCAGCCGGCGCGGAGTTCGTCGCCGTCTGGCCGCAGGAGCTGCTCGCGCGTCTCTCGCTGGGCGGCTTTTCGGCCGGCGCGTGCAGCCTGGATACGCCGTCGACCTGTACCGGCGGGGGTTGCGGCTGCCCCGACAAAGACTCGCCGAGCCCCCACTCGCTTCGCGACGTCGATCAGTCTGACGCGAGCGCGATCAGGCGGCGCAGGGCAGTCGCCGCTGCCAACGACCGGGCCACGCGCCTTGCGCTGACGCCTGCTGAGCTCGCGCCCGTCGCCCACAGTGTCACGAACAGGCCGCCGGCCGTGGACCAGAAGTTGCTCAGATGCCTTGCCCCGCTTTGGGGCCCTGCCCGCGCCGGGCACGAGTAGATCTCAACACCGTTAGGGAGGGGGTTCAATGACCGTCATCGCCGAAGGTTTCAACAGCTTCGAAACGAAAAAAGCGCCTGTTGGAATCGTGATGTACCTGCCGGATCCGAAATCCGTCATCGCGCTCATTCAGAGCGGTCGATTGAAGGAACACATCCTGCTCGTCGAGGGAGGCACCACTACGTTCCTCGCGCCGGCCTTGAGCATGGGCACGATTGGCGTGATCACGATGTCGGGCGCCCCGGAGTCGCACCTGGGTATTCTGTCGCGCGAATTCCAGATTCCGTGCGTGATGACCGCGCACCTGGTCAACAGCAAGTCCCGCTACGTCACCGGCGGCAACAACAAAGCGCATTTCCAGGAAATGGTCGCCGCGCTGGACGGCAAGCGCGTCCGGCTCCAATGCGACGACCGGGAGCTCGGACGCGCCCGTCTCGTTGGATAGAAATCGGCCGCGCCTGTTGTGGGAGAACAATCGATGTCGAGTTATAAGGACCGCTACCAGGCCAGCGACAACGGCCTGCGCTTCCAGGACCTCGTCTACCACGGGAACTTCAAGGATCTCGACGCCGTGCCGGACGGCATCCTTGGCGACAAGATCATGCGCCAGCGCGCCAAGAGCGCGGTACTCGAAAAGGTGGCCCAGCAGGACGTTCTACGCGACCAATTTACCGTCGATGAGTTGAACGATCTCAACAACTACCTCGCCTGGAACATCTGGGACGTGCTGGTCATGCGGGCCACCGAGGGTGCTTCCGGGATGATCCCCCGTCAAGAGTACGAAATCCTGGCCTTCATGCAGGAGTTCTACCGCTGGCCGGAAATCCTCCAGATGACCACCGATGAGGTGGGCGCGCAGGGAATCATCGACATCGGGGCGAGCGCGCGGCGCCAGATCGGCACCAAGATCAACTGTGTGCACGACTGGTGTATCGGCGCCGTCGGCTTCGGCATGGGGCGTTGCGGCCTGCTGGCGCTGGAGGCTATCCAGCCCCACGATTTCGTCCGGGAGAGCAACACGATCCTCAAGTTCATGCAGCGCGTGCTGTGGGGCAAGCGCCAGGACGGTTACATCCTCAACTCCCAGGACCGGTACCGCTGCAAGATACATGAACAAGACATCCTCGACAGCCTGACGAGCCAGATCGAATACTTCGAGCACGGCAGCGAGGCGCATGACGCCTTCGTCCGCTTTAACGCCGCGGCGGAGTTGCTGTCATTCCTGGATCATTACGATTGCCGCCTCGGACTCGGCGACACCGGGCCTTACGAGCTGCCGGACGGCAAGCTCCTGATCATTCGCGACCTGTTCACGAACGAAGCAGCCTTCGACTGGTCGGACGTGTGCGATCACGAAAAAGTACCCCACTGCTATAGCCTGTGCGTGGTGATCGACCCGCGGAAGATGGGACTCGACGAGATCCGCGTGAACGACATCTCCACCACGTTCACCCGGCCCAAGAACTATATCGAGCATATCGTGGGCGGCGCCGTATTCGTCCGCGAGCAGTGGAACACGCCGATGGGCGAGATCTATCCCGTCAAGATCGCCGCTTTGGCGCCGCGGCTGGAAGGCATCCAGCAGGCCACATTCAAACTCTATTCCAGGTATGCGCGGATGTCGCGCCGTACGCTGATAACCAACGGCATGTACGTCTATTACATCGACATGATTCTTCCGCATCTGCGGGCCGCGGGGACCTACGATCGGGCCTGTCAGGAGTATGACTTCTGGGAAGTCGATCAGCGGATCGCGAACTACTACTACGATATCGTCAAGCGCGGATTTGCTCAGACCACGGTGCCGCAAAAGATTTTTTCCGGAGAGGGTTACCTGCCCTTCCCCGACAAGGTCAGCCTGAACCGCTCCAAATATTTCTGGAGGTGATGGAAGGGCCTTGTGCATCGCATGGCCCCATCGGTGCGCCGGGACGCAGGCAGACGCGAACGTTGACGCCAGGATCGATCCTCACATGACAACAATTGCCGACGCAGGGCAGTTCAGAGTCCTCAACGGCGTGCATCTGAAGAAGATGACGACGGCAGCGGGGCTGGCGGACGCGACGGGAGTGCCGCCGGACCAGACGAGCGCTGTCCTGCAAGCGGCCGTCAAAGAAGGTCTCGTGCTGGATTTCGACGGGAAGTTTCTGCTGGCGCCTCGGGGCACTGCCGCGGTCCAGGAATACTATGCCGAGGTTTACCGGCACCTGCGCACCGATCATGCCGTGGTTGCCTGGTACGAGCGTTTTGAAAACCTCAACCGGCAGTTCATCAGGCAGGTCACCGACTGGCAGACTTCCGAAGGGGATCAACGTGCCCGGGAGCGAATCCTGAAGAGCGCCGAGCGACTCGTGAGATCGATTCAGGATCTCATCCCGCTGCTGCCGCGCTATCAGGACTATGCGCGCCGGTTCGCGGCGAGCATCGCCCTCGTTGACCAGGGGAAGAGCGAATTCATCTGCAATCCCACGGTGGATTCGGTACACAACATCTGGTTCGAGTTTCACGAGGACGTTCTCACGGTCCTCGGCCGGCCGCGGGATGTTTGAGGTCCGGTGATGGAAGAAGTGCGCGAACGGACCGGTTTCGTACGCGATATCCGCGATCCGCAGGTACAGAACCCGGCCGCGTATGGCGGTAAGGCGAGCGGCCTCGCGAAGATGGCGGAGGCCGGAATTCCCATCCCGCCCGCCTTCGTGATCGGTACGGCAGGTTTCCATCACTTTCACGCCTCGGGCGGCCGCGCGGATCGCGTGCTGATGCTCGAGGTCGAGGCGGCGCTCGAGCGATTGGAAAAGGCGTGCGGCAAGGTGTTTGGCGGCGAGGAGCGACCCCTCCTGCTGTCGGTCCGCTCCGGCGCGGCCGTCAGCATGCCGGGGATGATGGACACTGTCCTGAACCTCGGCCTCACCGCGCGCTCGGCGTTCGCGATGGCGAGAGGGAGCGGCAACCCCGCCTTCGTGCTCGACACCTGGATGCGCTTCTGGCGAATGTTCACCGACAGTGTCCTGGACTCGAGCGGCGAGGATCTCATGGACAGCGTCGCCGCGACGGTAAACATTGCCCGCCAGAGCTGCAGCCTGCCCGCTTTCGAGGCGCTCGAGGCCGCCGTGGTCGCGCATCTCGAAGCCGAGGGTTTGTCGGTCAGCCGCAATCCGATGGAGCAACTCGAACAGGCGATCGCCGCCGTATTCCGGTCCTGGAATGGCTCGCGGGCCAGGGCCTACCGCAAGCACCACGGCATTGCCGACGACCTGGGTACTGCGGTGACGATCCAGGAAATGGTCTTCGGGAACGCTGACCGGAATTCCGGCTCTGGAGTTGCTTTCACCCGCAATCCTAACGACGGCTCCCGAGCGCTCTACGGCGAATATTTGATCGGGATGCAGGGCGAGGACTTGGTCGCCGGCACGCGTACGCCCATCGATCTCTCGGATCCGAACGGCATGAGCGGCGAGTTGCGCCAGGCGCTGCAGCGTCACGCAGAGCGGCTGGAAGCCCTCTACCAGGATGCGCTCGACATCGAGTTCACCGTGGAGGCGGGCAAGTTGTTCCTCCTGCAAGTCCGGCCTGCAAAGCGAACGGCGGCCGCGGCGATCCGCATCGCCGAGGACCTCGTCGCGGAAGGCGTGCTGCCGGCCAGAGCCGCCGTGAGGCGCATCTCTGTGGAGCAGCTTCGGAAAGCCTCGAGGCCTGTGTTCGATGAGCGGGAGCTCGCGGCGGCGAAGCTATTGGCGCAGGGCTTCGGCTCGTCTCCGGGACACACGTGCGGGGCTGCGGTGCTGGACGCAGACCGCGCCGCAGAGCGTGCGGCAGGCGGGGAGCCGGTCATCCTTCTCCGGCCGACCACGAGTCCGCAGGACATCCGCGGGATGCTTTCGGCCCATGGAATCGTGACCGCAAAAGGCGGCGCGCTCAGCCATGCAGCGGTGGTCTCTCGAGCGCTCGACAAGGCATGTATCGTCGGGTGCGGCGAGATCCAAATCGAGCTTGCGAGCCGCACCTTCACCGTGGACGGCCGCCGCTTCGAGGAGGGCCACCCGATTTCGATCGACGGCAGCACGGGCAAGGTCTTCGACGGCAAGCTCGCCTTTCAACCCGCCGTCGCGGGAGCCGCCTCGCTGCGGCGCATCCTCCGCTGGGCCGACGAGGTTTCTGGCTGCGAAGTCTGGCCGGCGCCGAAGAGTGTACCGGAGGCCAGGCTCGCTCTCGATCCGCCTCCCGCCGGTGTCGGGCCGGTGGGCCTGACCGACCTGTTGATCGCGAACGATGCAATCGACCGATTCGTCGTGTTGCTCGTCGAATGCGCCAACCCAACAGCCGAGGCGGGGATCCTCGAGGCGCTCAGTGCCCTCACCGCTTCCGCGACCGAAACGTTTCTGGCCGAGCTCACGGGCTTGCCCGTCCACATCCGTCTGCCGCGCGTGAGTTCCGATCGCGCCAGGCGGCTCGTCGAGGCTTGGACGGAACTTCCCCCCTCCATGTACCTGCCGCTCGGCAACATAGAGTATGTGAGAGCGTTGCTTGCGGGCATCGCAGCCGGCGCCAAGCGGGCAGGCCACACGCAAGTCACCGTTCTGCTCACCGGAATGGTCGACCGACAGGAGCTCGAGATCTTCCGCGGCGAGGCGGCGAGAGCCGGACTGACGGGGGGTGCCCTCCTCCACAACATCGCCGTGCTGCGCAGTTGCACAGAATTCATGGCCGGCGGAGCGGTCTGGATGGATATTTTCGAGGTCCTGCGCACCGGGTACGGGCTCCCGAGCGAGATCGGGCAAGACCTCGCTGCGCTCGATGAATATGTCGAGCAGCGTCGCCTCGCGCAACATCCGCTACGCACGCTTGCCGGTTTCCTCGCCGACCCGTTGGCCGCCGCGGCTCGAGCGAGCGCCACTCGCTTCATCGGGATCGACTGCTCCGCGGGTTGTCCGCACGAGCTGTTGAGCGCGCTGCGGGACCGGGGATTCCGACGCTTCTCCGCCTCGATCCCGCAACGGCAACCAACCCGGCTCTTGTTGGGCCAGACAGGAGAGTAACCATGGCAGTCGATACGAGAGCGCTGGGATTCGTCGAAACCGTGGGATTGGTCGCTGCCACCCAGGCTGCCGATGCCATGGTCAAGGCTGCCAACGTGGAGCTCGTGACTCGTCAGCAGCCGGGTGGCGGGCTGATCGCCATTTGTGTGCGGGGGGATGTCGGGGCGGTCAAAGCGGCGGTCGATGCCGGGGCCGCAGCAGCCGCTGCGGTCGGCAAAGTCGTGTCTGCCCACGTGATCGCTCGTCCTCACGAGGACATTGCCGGCATCCTGGAGCGACCCCCGGTGCGATAGCCCGGTTGAGGCGCGGCAAGCCCCGGCTTGCCGCGGACCACGGCTCAAACGCGATGAGAACGTTGTGTCAAAAACCGGCTCCCCCGTGGAGCCACAGCAAGTTGGGGGGAAAGGAAATGTTGCAGAACCTCGCAAAGCGCTTGAAGAGAATGGGCGGGTGGGCGCTGAATGACCGCCGCAAGGGTTATTTTAGACCTGACATTTTATCGTCTGTTGTGATCTCGATGGCGGCGGCGGCGAGCTCGGCCGCCGCACAACAATCCGGCGCGCCCGCGCAACCGGATGCGAGCGTCGCCGATCGAGGTCGGGCTCCGGAGCCGGCGCCGGCGAGCCGTTCCACCGAGCTCGAAGAAGTCGTCGTGACGGCGCAGAGGCGCGTGGAGACCGTACAGAAATCATCTCTGGCGATCGCCGTGCTGAGTGGCGCGGACCTCGCCCGGCAAGGCGTAGCGGCAGCTCGGGATCTCACCACGGCCGCACCTGACGTCACGATCGCGCAAAGCGGAGCGTTCACTCACACCAACATCCGGGGGGCCGGCGATTTTTCCAATACGGGACTGGCGCAGACGGCGGTCGCCTACTCCGTAGACGGAGTGGTCATCGGCCAGCCGCTGGGACTCAACTCGAATTTCTACGATCTGGCTCGCGTGGAGATTCTCAAGGGCCCGCAAGGGACGCTGTATGGGCGGAACTCCACCGGTGGCGCCGTGAACCTGCTCACGAACCGCCCCACACGGCAATTCGAGGGTTACGTCACTGGAGAATACGGAAATTACCAGGACAAGCGAGTGACCGGCGCGCTCAATACCCCCTTGACCGACACTTTGGCCGTGAGAGGGGCGTTCGATATCGTCCACAGAAACGGCTATCTCTCCGACGGCACGGATGACGACAAGAGGCAGTCTGGTCGCCTCCAGGCTTACTGGCAGCCGAGCGATCGGCTCAACCTGAGATTGCTCGGCGATTATTCCCATATCGGCGGCGAGGGAGGAGGAACCGTGCGCTTCCCGCGCCAGCCGGGCACCGACCCGTGGACATCCGTCACCGATCCCATCAACAACGCCGCAATGCTGGCGGCGACAGTCATCCCGGGATTGCAGAAATCCCCGTTCCTGCCCAACCAGAGGATGGATCTGCATCAGTGGGACGTGTCGGCGGAGATGAACGCCGAGCTCGGCGACTTTGCGACCTTGACGCTGCTTCCGGGCTACCGCTCCCTGAAGTTTCAAGCTCTCACCTATACCTTCGCGATTCCGGGGGACTTCGATCCGCAAATCACCCATCAGACATCGGTCGAGGCCCGGCTCGGGCATCAGAGCGACCGCATCAAATGGACGCTGGGCGGTTTCTATTACAATGACGAAACGAGTTTCTCCTTGAGTACGATGCCGCTCGCCCATCCGGTGTTCATCCCTTTTTTCAACACCGCCGCCATTCTCCCGAACTCCACCAACCGCAGCTACGCCGGTTTTGGCGAGGCCACGTACAGTCTGACGCAGCGGCTACGCGTCATTGGCGGCGCGCGTTACACCCACGATCTGGTTTCGTATCGGGCTGACTACTTCGACGCTGCCGACATCCCTGATCCGGCATCGCCCTATCGCCAAAGCGGTCGGCAGACGTACAATGCAGTAACGTGGAGGACGGGCGTCGAATATGATGTGGCGCCTCAGTCGCTGGCCTATTTCACGGCCTCGAGGGGCTTCAAAGCCGGCGGCTTCTTTTTTGCCCCCAGCTCCAGCGATAACAGCTATCGGCCGGAAACGATCGTCGCCTTCGACGTCGGAATCCGCAACCGCTTTTTCGACAACCAGCTGCAGGTCAATGTCGAGGCGTTCTACTGGAAGTACCGGGACCAACAGTTCCCTTCCGCCGGCTATACGGCCGAAGGGAACATCGCCTATGTTACCCGCAACATCGGTTCGTCCGATCCACGCGGATTCGATCTGGACGTCGTCTGGAAGCCGACGCCGTATGACAGTCTTGGCCTGACGGCTGCCTACACCAGGGCGAGATTCACCTCTTTCAATGTTGATTATCCCGCTGCTCTCATCGGCGGGTTGAGGGTGGGACCGCTGTGTTCCGTGCCGGCGACGCCTACCCTGAATGCGGCGGGCTTCCCCGTGTTCAGGGTCAACTGCACCGGCGCGCCCCTTCCGGCGACACCCGAGTGGACGGGGACCGTCAACTATGGACGTGTTGTCGATCTCCCGAACTCCGGGAACCTGGCGCTCAATATCGACGCGACATTTTCGTCGTCCCGCTACCTGTCGAGCGATTATTATGTCCCTGAGTTGCGGGACGGGGGTTACGCGCTATGGAATGCGGATCTCACCTATACGCCGAAAAATGACGCGTGGTCGATAAGCGCGTTCGTGAGGAACGCTACAAATCATCCCGTCTATCAGGGCGCGACGCCCCAGCCGGCAAATGCTTTCGACGCGCCGGGCAGCCCGGAGTTCGTCGATCGCACGATCGGCTCGCCGCGCACCTATGGGGCGCGTGCGACGTACCGGTTCTAGAGCCATTCTGCAGCCTGATTGCTATCGCGGAAGCGATCCTTCCGCGATAGCGTTGGCGCATCGAAGCGCTCTTTACCCCGTATTCCTGGCGCGCGTGGCGCAGCGGTCCTCAGTTAAGAAATTCTGCAGATCCCTCTTGGTCGCCCTTGTCCTTGGCGGTATAAGCACCCCATGGATACAAAGAAGACTGGCACGCGTGGCGACCAGAGTCCCGCGCAAGCCCTGACAGCGCCCTACTTGCCGACGCCCAATGCACCGCGCACTTTCGCAGCTCAGACCCGAGGCAAAGGCAAGCGGGAGCGCACCCGGGCGCGATTGATCGATGCGACCGCCGAGCTGATCGCCAAGGGCGGCGCAGACAGCGCGACGATCGCGGAAATAACGGCCACTGCCGGCCTGGCTAGCGGCACGTTCTACAATCACTTCAAGGATCGAGCCGAGATCATCGCCGAAACGGCGATCAGCATCATGGAACAGATCGCATCCCAGATTAACCTGGCGGGTCGGGCCGAGAAAGACATTCTCGTGCGATTCGCTGCTGGCACGCGCCGATTCCTGGACATCGCGTACGGCCATCCAACCTGGGCCTGGGCGGTACTGCACTCTCTCGACTATCTGCCCGCCCTGCGCCCGCGCGTCTATGTCTACGTGGGCAGCACCGTACACATCGGCTATGAAAGTGGTCAGTTCAGCCATGAGGATGATTTCACGCTCCACATCCTCAACGCGATGCTGTTTGCAGCCGTGCGGGCGCGACTCACCGGGAAGTCGGGCCCCGATACGGGAGCTCGCGTAGCGGAAATGCAGTTGCGCGTACTTGGAGTGCCTGCTGGACGCGCGCGGGCTGCGGCAAACCGACCCGTTGCCGAGGTAGATTTCGCATGGAGCGATTCTCCCGTCAGCCAACGGGGGCAACCGTGAGAACAGCAAGCTGAGATATGATATATACGTCAAAATTGAATCTTTCGTCAGATTAGCATTTTTGCAAGCCCGCTCTCGAGAGGCCCCCATGGTCTACAACCGCAAGCCGATTCCCGGAAGCATCCTCATCTTCGGCGCTGCGGCCCACATCGGCGGTCCGCTAGCCGCATTCTTGACCCGGGAGGCGCCGTCCACTCGCCTGCGGCTGGTGACGCGCAGCCCGACCAAGGCCGAAGCGCTGCGCAAGGCGTTCCCCGCCGCCGAGGTCGTGAATGCCGACTATGGTGACCCCCCGTCGATGCGCAAGGCGGTGGATGGGATGGAGGGTGTGTTCGTCATTACACCGGCCGGAACCGACGAACGGCCCGCCATGACCCACCTGATCGACGCGCTCAAGGCCTCAGGCAGCGTCATCCACCTGTTGCGCCAAGTCGGTCTCCAGCCCGAAGCCAATCCCCGCCGGATTCCGCAGTCGCTGCGGGGACCGGGCCTGAGCTTGCCCATCCAGCATGCAGTCGCCAAGCAGATGCTGGACGACAGCGGTCTGCCGGTCACCTACCTGAACTGCGGCGCGACTTTCATGGACAACTTTATCGTCCTCGGCATGCACCGCGGCCTGCGGCAGGAGCGCAAGCTGATCTGGCCCGAGCGGCTCATTCCCTGGATAGACCCGCGCGAGGTTGGCGAGGTGGCCGCTCGTCTGTTCCTTTCGGACAATCACCGCCACATCGGGCAGTTCCACACGCTCAACAACGGCCACGACCTGATGCGCTTTCACGAGGTAGCCGAGCTCATGAGCGAGGTCTGGAACGAACCGATCGGCTACGATAGCTCCAAGGAAAGCTTCTTCGCCCACTATTCGCAGATCGGCCCCAGGCTCCCGATCCTTTGGGAGTTCTTTCAGTACGAGCAGGACAATGAAGTCGTCTGGGCGCGCAACGACTTCGTTGAGCGCATCCTCGGGAGAAAACCCAAGACATTGCGCGAGTGGCTCATCGAGCACCGTGACGCCGTGCTGGGCACAGCCGGGAAAATGGCGTCCTAGCTATCGCCTCGGTGTCTTCCCGGAGCGCGGCGTGGTTCGAGAGCCGCCGGCTATCTGGCCGTGGTTCGCATCATTCCAGGGCGCCTCTGACCCGGTCGATCAGATCGAGGCTGCTGGCTGGCACGCGATCCCCGGACCAGGCGATGTGATGATCGGAACGCACCAGGATCAAATCATGGCGGTAATCGTGTGGCCGTTCCGACAGTCTGATCACCTTCAGCGGCACATGGCGATTTGCTGACGCGCGCTCGAGCGCGGAACTGTCAGCTGACCCGAAGACGATGAGACTAAAACCGGCACCCATTGCATCGTACATCGACCGCCCATCGGGCAACTTGAAGTGAGGCGCACGCACGCCGGCTGCGTTGGAAGGAACATAACGGTCCCAGTGATCCGGGGGCGGCGCTTCCTGCGGATCGACGGCGACGATCGGCGAGACGTAACGCTCGCCCAGTTGGACCCCGATCGTGTCGTATTCCTCGCGATCATCCACTTCGATATGCGCTCCGAGCTCCTTGCGCCGCTCTTGCGCTGCAGCGCTGTCCTCGTTGATATCCGCGGGAATCTTCCAGTGGTCCTTGCGTGCCGCACATTGAACGCCGATGCGCGAATTGCGCTCGCCGGTCGGGCGGCGCTCGGCCTCATAGGATTCCAGTAACCGTGCTCCGCCCCAGCCGTCATGGACAGCGGCCAGCTTCCAGCCCAGGTTGATGGCGTCCCCCACGCCGGTGTTCAGACCAAAACCACCGAGCGGCGTATAGAGATGCGCCGCGTCGCCCGCCAGGAAGATATCATCTTGCGCATATTTGTCGGCAATGAGGGCGAGCCCTCCCGTCCAGGGGCCGTACGAGATGATTCTGTAGTCCACACCCGGCCCGAGCATTCGAGCCAGCACGTCGGCGCTATCGAGGCTGCGCCAATCCACGCCCGTCGGCACCTGGAAATGCGCGACGAACCGGTCCCTGCCGTTCTGGGACATGACATATCCACGCGCATCGTCGTTGACGATCCAGGTCATGATCGCCGGTTTGTGGCCAGCGCGCGCCAGTAGCGTTTCGGACTGGATATAGTAGGCGAGCATGTTGCTCGAGACGAAGTTGCGAACCGCCGAGCCGTCCTCGCCCGACATGTCCGATCCGATCACGCCGCGCACATTGCTGCGCGAACCATCGCAACCCACCGCGTAGCGGGCGCGCACCGTGCGCCGCTCTCCTGTACCGACGTTCTCGATCGCCGCTTCGACACCGGCTTTCTCTTGATGCAAGGAGATCATTCGCCAGCCGAATCTGACGCTGACGCTCGACACAGCCTCTGCGTGTCGCTTCAATACCGGCTCGACGAAGAGCTGCGAGATATTGACCGGATATTCGGCCCCGGGCCATTCCTTCAGCGCCAGGAAAGACAACTCTATGCGCCCGAGCTCATATCCGCAGTAGCGCGTCCGATACGCAATCGCCCGAGGGAAGCTCCTGTCCAGCCCGCTTTCCCTGACTTCCGGGGCTATACCGAGCCGACGAAAATGCTCCATGGTGCGCGCGTTGATGTAATTGCATTTCGGATGGTGGGCAGTCGCGGTATTTTCATTGACCAGAATCGTCGGCACCCCCCGCTGCCCGAGATCCAGCGCAAGCGTCAGTCCAACCGGACCACCCCCTACGATCAGAACATACGTTTCCTCAGTCATAACTACCTTTGCCAGGGATTGCGGCCGTTGCCAGCCAAGGCTCTACGCAACGGTGGACCGGCTGACCGGCCCGCGCCCCCAAGGCGAAGGCATTGGGGGCGGGAGGGGTTTGGTGTGATCAGAAATGGACTGTTTGAGTCAGCGCTCCGTCGATGACCAGGTTGGCGCCGGAGGTGTAGCTGGACCTCGGACTCGCCAAAAAGACGGCCGCGGCGGCGACTTCCTTCGGTGTGGCCATGCGCCCGGTGGGATTGCGTCCGATGGCGATGGCAAAGCGGTCGGGGGCGGCTTTTTCAACTTTGTGCCAGACGCCTCCCTCAAAATAGACCATTCCCGGCGCCACGGTGTTGATGCGCACTTTCTTCGCGCCGAGTTCCCGCGCCAGCGCTTTGCAGTAATGGGCGACGGCTGCCTTCGCGGGACCGTAGGCCGAGGTGACGACGGTTTCGCAGACAGCCGTGGTCGAGATCTGCACGATCGCGGCATCGCCTTTGTGGCCGGCCGACCGTTCCAGATGCGGGCGCAGCGCTTGAATGGCGTTGACGGTACCGTCGATGTCCGTGGCGACGGCCTTCTCCCAGTCATTGCCGGTTGCGCCCATCACGAGCGAGCTCACGCACAACATCGCAACATCGATGCCGCCAGCCTCGGCCCGCGCTGCGATCCACCTCTGCGTTGCAGCGCGGTCCGAGAAATCGACAACAGCGCCATGCACGTCGCCGCCCGCCGCGAGCAAGCGGCTGACAACCGAAGTCACCTGGTCCGAGTTGCGAGCGCAGAAGCTGACACGCGCGCCCTCCGCGACCAGCGCTTCGACGATGGCAAGACCGATCCCACGGGAACCTCCGAACACGAGCGCGTGCTTATCGCGGAATTGCAGGTCCATTTCTTCCCTCTCGTACAGCCGGGGTGCACTATTTCTTCAGGTTGTCGTAGTAAGGCATGATGACCTCATCCCCGCCCATGGCGATGATCATGGCCTCAGTGCGCGGCGACATGATCCTGGCGTCGGTTTCCATCATCACATTGACGCAAGCCGGCCGGTTGGCGGCCAGCGCACGACGATAGGCCGCTTCCAGGTCGGAGGGTTTCGTCACCAGCTCGCCGTACCCGCCGCACGCCTCCGCGACGAGATCGTAGCGGGTGGGGTTGAGTCGGACCGCTACATCCTTGCCCTGCCACATGGCGTGTTGGCCCGAGATGCTCATTCCCCAGGCGGCATTGTTGAGCACGATCGTCACGATCGGCAGTCCATGCCGCACATAGGTGTCGAACTCCATGATCTGGAAGCCGAGTGAGCCATCGCCCGTAACGCACACGACACGCTTTTCGGGGAAGGCCAGCTGCGCGGCGATCGCCCATCCCTGATGCATACCGAGATTGCCGAGATAGCCGACGGAAGCGTAGCTTCCCGGCGGTCCGGCCAGATCGGACAGACCGATCTCGCACCACCCGCTGGTGTCGCCGCCGTCGCTGATGACCAGCACGTCGTCCTCGACGATAGCGCGAATCGCATCGACCGCCTGAAATGGATGAACCGGCGCCGTCGCCCGGGCACGCAGATTGCCGAAACGCTGGTTGATCCAGCTGCGGGCGCCTTTCGCCCGCGCCAGGAAGCTCGAGCGGGAGGGCCACTCTTCTGGCGCGCTCGCCAGCGCCTGAATCGTCAGGAGACAATCGGCGACGATTCCGATGTCCGCCGGCCGCTCGCGCCCCATCTCGCGCTCATCGAGGTCAACCTGGATCAGCTTGGCGGTTGCAGGGATGATGCCGGTTGCGCCGCCCGTGTACATTCCGGTGCGGGCGCCAAACAGAAGCACCACGTCGGGCTCGAGCTTCGAGCGGGCGATATCCGAGAACGTGCCGCACGCTCGCGGATGGTGGCGCGGTAGGATGCCCGCCGCCTTGACGTTCGTGAAAACAGGGATGTTCGCGCGCACCGCGAAGGCAGCCAGCGCTTCTCCCGATCGCGACAGCACCGCGCCGGTTCCCGCCATGATGACGGGGCGTTCGGCCTTCTTGAGCAGAGCGATCGCGCCTGCCACCGCGTCGGCCTGCGGCGCGGGTTGGGCGGCGCGGACGAGCGAAAACTCCTGTGCCTGCGCGGCGGGCGGCGCATCGCCGAACAGGACGTCGATGGGCAATTCGAGATACACCGGCCCCGGTACGCCCGAGAGCGCGGTACGGATGGCATGCGCCGTCAGCCGGATCGCGGTCTCGGCCGATGTGGCACGACCTGCCCACTTCGTAACCGGCCGCGCCATGGCCACCTGATCGAGCCCTCCTTGGAGGACATTCTTCTCGGTGTCGCGCAACGGCGGCGCGCCGGCGATAAAGAGAACCGGTATTCGATCGAGCCACGCGCTCGTAATGGCGGTCAAGACGTTCGTGAAGCCGGGACCCGCCGTGATCAGGCTGACGGCCAGCTTGCCGGTCATCCGCATATAGGCGTCTGCCGCATATCCCGTCACGGCTTCGTGACGCATGTCGATCAGTCGGATGGCCTGCCGCTCGGCCGCGAGCAGGATCGGATCGATGTGCCCTCCGTGGAGCAGGAAGAGGGTGTCGATCCCGGCCGCCTTCAGAACATGGACGACCGCGGACCCACCGTCGTTGCGAGGTGCGAGAGACGCTGCCGGAGCAACGCAGTCTGGCTCGATAGCGGAAACGTTCATGCCCGGTACTCCACCGCGTCCGGTCATCGCTCGAAGCGATCAACCGACATAGGTTGTCTTGACGATGCTGTAAAATTGCCGTGCGTAACTACCTTGTTCGCGCGGGCCGATACTGGAACCTTTGCGTCCCCCGAACGGGACGTGGTAATCGACGCCTGCCGTCGGCAGGTTGATCATTACCATTCCGGCTTCCAGTTCGCGCTTGAACCGGCGCGCGCGCGCCAGCGATGTTGTGCAAACACCGGCGGACAGACCAAACTCCACGCCGTTCGCAACCGCAAGCGCCTCGTCGTCGTCGGCGACCCGGATCACGGAGGCAACCGGCCCGAATATCTCCTCCTGGTTCACGCGCATCCCCGGCGTGGTCCCGACCAGCAGCGCGGGCTGCATGAAGAAGCCTTTCGTGCGCGCATCGACCCGGCTGCCGCCGAACAATTCGGCGCCCTCGGCACGGCCGATCGCAACGTAATCCAGATTCCGCCTCAGCTGCTGCTCATCCACCACCGGACCCATCTGAGTATCGGGGTCGAGTGCGTGGCCGACGCGCAGGGCCAACATGTCGCGGCGCAGCCGATCGACAAAGGCATCGTGGATCGCCGCACTGACAATGAGACGCGAGGATGCGGTGCACCTCTGCCCGGTGGAGAAAAAGGCGCCGTTCAACGCAACCGAAACGGCGTTATCGAGATCCGCGTCGTCGAGGACGACCAGCGGATTCTTCCCGCCCATCTCGCACTGGACGCGCTTCGCCGTGTGCACACATCGGGCGGCGATCGCCCGACCGGTCTGAACCGAGCCGGTGAAGCTGATTGCATCCACCTCGGCGGATTCGACCAGGGCGTTGCCGATGATCGATCCCGGCCCCATGATCAGATTGACCGCACCGGCCGGCGCGCCCGCCTCGTGCAAGATCGAAACGAGCGCATGCGCGCAGCCGGGCGTGAGATCGGCCGGCTTCAAGATACAACAGTTGCCGAACGCGAGCGCCGGCGCGAGCTTCCAGGCCGGGATCGCAATCGGAAAGTTCCACGGCGTGATGAGCCCGATCACGCCGACTGGCTCGTGGCTGATCTCGACGTCCACGCCCGGCCGGACCGAGGGCAGCGACTCCCCGCCCGGCCGTAGCGCCTCACCGGCGAAGAATTTGAAAATCTGCGCGGCGCGCGCCACCTCTCCGACCGCTTCGGCCAGCGTCTTGCCCTCCTCCCGCGCCAGCAGCTCGCCCAATTGAGTGCGTCGCTGATGAATGAGCGCTCCGGCCCCGTCGAGCAGGTCAAAGCGTTGCTGCGGCGTGCTACGGCTCCAGGCGGGGAATGCGGCGCGTGCCGCGGCGATGGCTTGGCGCGTCTGTGTCACATCGCCCTGCGCAAAATCGCCGATACGGTCCGACAGGTCGGAGGGGTTGATGTTGGGTCTCGCGGCGACGGCGGGAATCTCGCGACCGCCGAGCCAGTTGAGACGCGTTTCGGCCATGTCAGGTCGCCTGGCGCGCGAGACTGACTACGGCCAACTGCGAGAACTCCGACAGCCCTTCGCGCCCGAACTCGGCGCCCAGGCCGGATTGCTTGGCCCCGGCGAATGGAATATGCGGACCGAAGTGCAGGTGGTGATTGATCCAGATCGTACCCGATGTCAGTCGGCGGGCCAGCGCAGTCGCCTGCGCCTCATCGGCGGACCAGATCGATCCCCCGAGACCGTATTCTCCCGCATTCACTTCGGCCACGACGCTGTCGAGACGGTCGAACGGCAGAATCGGCAGGATCGGTGCGAATTGCTCCTCCCGCACCAGCGGGCTGCTCGAGCTGATATCGCGTACGATGGTCGGCTCAACGAAGAAGCCGTCACGTTCGGGAAGACGGCCGCCGGCGACGACGCGGCCATCGCGGTGGGCAATCTCCATATACTGACGCGCTTTGTCGTACTGCTTTGCGTTCTGCACCGGCCCCAGGGTGACGTCCTGCCGCAACCCCTCACCCATGACAGCCGCGTGAGCCAGCGTCGCCAGCGCGTCGGAGAGGGGGCCATACACGCTGCGATGCGCGTAGACCCGCTTGACGGCGATGCAGACCTGTCCGGCATTGAAGAAGGCGCTGCCGAAAATACCCGGGGCAATGCGAGCGACGTCGACGTCATCGAGCACGACGGCCGCATCGTTACCGCCCAGTTCCAGAGTCAGACGCTTCAACGTGCCGGCGGCGCTCGCCATGACCTTGCGTCCCGTCGCGGTTGACCCGGTGAAGGAAACCTTCTGCACGTCCGGATGTGCAGTCAGCAGCGTCCCGAGATCATTGTCATCAACCAGGACGTTCACGACCCCGGGAGGCGTCACGGCAGCGGCGGCTTGCCCCAGCAGCAAAGCGGAAACAGGCGTCGTCGGTGCCGGCTTGAGGATGAAAGAATTGCCGAGCACGAGCGCGGGGGCGAGCTTGTAGGTGGCAATCAGCAGCGGAAAATTCCACGGGGTGATGCCGACCACAACCCCGAGCGGACGATGTTGTACCTCAATCCGGTAAGCAGCATCGTCCTGTACGACATGGGGTTCCAGCGTCATCGCGGCAAAGGCGCGCAAGAAGAGGCAGGCATGGACCACCTCCAGATCCGCTTCGGCCCTGGGCTTGCCTTGTTCCTGCACGATGACCCGCGCATAGGCTTCCGCCTCGGCCTCGATGGCATCCGCCAGGGCCAGTAACGCCTGCTGACGCCGCTCGATTGGAAGCGCGGCCCACGCCGGCTGGGCCCGCTTCGCCGCCGCGACGGCCTGTTCCGCTTGCTCGGCGGTGGCGCGCGGTACCGATACCCAAACACTCCCCGTGGCAGGGTTCACGACGTCGAGGCGCCGTTTACTATCGACGAGGGTGCCGTCAATGAGGAGTTTGTAAGTCATCGAGCTCTTACTCCGGTCACGCGCCTGACTGCTTCTGCGCGCTCTTGATGATTGCTTCGATCGCCGGCCGGGCCGCTTCACCGAGCGAACGAGCGTTCGAAGCCATGGCAGCCGGTGTCCATCGCGTGAAAGCCATTTCGAAGCTCGGTCGTTCTGTCATGGTTGCCAGCCACCGTTCAACCCGGGGTGCCGCGCCGTCGCTCCAGAACGCTCCCAGCCGCAGCTCGGATAAGCGCGCGACGTAGGGGAGGACGCAAATGTCAGCCAATCCGAAACTGCCGCCCGACAACCAGGGCTGCTTGCCCAGCAACGACTCCAGGCGGGCAAAGAAAGCGACCATCGCGACCACCGCCGGCGCCATTTCGGGCGCCTGCGTGCCGTGCTCTATCAAACTGGCCCGCAGCCTGCGCTCTTCCGGATTTGGAATGGCCTCCAGATAGGCCTCGACGGCTGCGGGCGGCCGCGACCTGATAATGGCGTGCGTCACCACGCCGTGCGAGAAGACCGCCGTGATTTTCCCGTGCAATCTGGTGTCGACATGTTGGATGATGGCGGCAGCGCGATAGTTCTCCACCGGGTCCGCCGAACGCAGCCTCACGCCTGGGAATGCCTCGTCGATATAGGCGTTGATCAGCGTGGATTCGGTCAACACCTCGCCCCGATGTACCATCGTGGGCACGACGTGATCCGGATTGAGACGCACATATTCGGGCTGGTGCTGTTCCCCCGCCAGCAGATTGACTTCCCGGGAATCGAAATCCTGGCCCTTTTCGGCCAGGGCCATCCGAACCTTCTGGGAACAGGTCGAGTAGGAAAAATGATACAAAGTCGGCAATGCCACCGGCTCCTCCTGTGGGTACTGGTTGGTACTGGTGGCCGCCATCACGCGCTGCGCGGCTCGTCCGCCTCGATCACTTCGAGTCCGACCTTGTGCCCCCAGTCGCTCAATTGGGAATAGGTCCTGGGAGCCCACGTCGTGTCATCGACGTCGATCGTCCCCCACGCCAGCTCGATGTCCAGGCCGGAAGGAGAGCGGACATAAAAGGAGAAGGACTGGCAATTCGGGTGATGCCCGAGCGTCATGGCAATCGGAGTCTCGTTGAGGAGGAGCCGATCGTAGGCCAGGCCAACCGCGGACATTTCTGCGACTTGGAGCGCAAAATGGTGCATCTTGCGCTTTGGCTTGAAGGGCACCTCGGTAAAGGCGAGCGAATGGTGCCGCGGGTTGGCGTGCATGAACGTCACCAGGATCTGCGGCCGACCCGCTTCTTCCGATCGAATGTAGTCTGTCAGCTTGAGGCCGAGCAGATCGCGATAAAAGGCCAACGTCTTGTCGCGATCGCGAACGACGATGACATGATGCCCGACCCCATTCGGCGCTCCGACGAAGCCACCGGGAACGAGCGGCGACGAGAATGGTCTGGCCGCCATCCGCGGACCCCAGAAGATTTCCGCCCGCACCCCGTCGGGATCGCGCACCACGAAGAGATCTTCCACCGAGCGCGCCCGACACAGCTGCGCATCCCCGGCCGCGATGTCATGACCGGCTCGCTGCAGGCGATCGCGCAGCGCGTCGAGTTCCGCCGGCCCCGCGACTTCCCAGCCGATGAAGCTCACATCGTTCAGCGGACCTTCGTAGAGCCGGATACGCGACTGGTATGCGTCAATGCGGTACACATGCGCACCGTCGCTGCCGTCCTCTGCGCGCATCAAGCCTAGTGCGTCGACCAGGAGCCGTTGCCATCCTGCGCGGTCCGAAACTTCAAATCCCCAGTATCCCAGGCTCCGAACGGCCATGACCCCTCTCCACTTCCGGCAGTCGAGCAGACGTTGCCCCGGTATTGTAGCCGCTAAAATTATTGTATCAATACAAAATTGACGATACATTCATATTTTAACGCAGCAGGAGGGACAAAATTGGACTGACGGCAACACGCAGGCAGACGCTATCGCTCCTGCTGCGCCGCTCGGCGAGCCGGCATCGGGCCAAGGTGGCGCTTGTCTGCGGATCGGAAAAGTTGAGCTATGCGGCCCTGGACGAGCGGGTCGATGCGCTGGCGCGTGGCCTTCGCAGGAGCGGAATCAACCCTGGGGATCGGGTGGCGATCCTGGCGCGTAACAGTCACGCATTCGTCATCGTCCGCTTTGCGGCGGCCCGGGCGGGCGCCGTCCTCGTACCGATCAACTTCATGCTCCGCGAAGATGACGTGCGCTATATCCTCGATCATTCCGGGGCAAGGCTGCTGTTCGTCGACCGAAGCACCCGGGAAACGGGTTGCGCCGCCGCAACGCACGATCTGACGATTTACGGCATCCCGGGGGAGCATGACGATGCCCCCGAGGGGGGCCCGGTCCGATCCTGGTCGTCGATCCTCGTGCAGGGCGGCCCGGTCGATGAGACGGCCGGCGCGACTGACCTTCTGCAGATCATTTACACCAGCGGCACCGAGTCCCGGCCGAAGGGCGCCATGCTGACGCATGAAGCCGTGCTGTGGGAGTATCAGAGCTGCATAGCGGATTGCGACTGGACTGCCTCGACCATCATGTTGCACGCGCTGCCGCTCTTTCACTGCGCGCAACTCGACTGCATGATGGGACCGGCGCTATCCGTCGGTGCGACCAACATCATCACCGCCGGTCCCGTCGTCGAAACGATAGTGCCGCTGATGGCTCGGCACCGGGTAACGGCCTTCTTTGCGCCGCCTACCGTCTGGATTGCGCTGCTGGCCTCGGCGCTCATCGCCGAATACGATCTGTCTGCTCTGGCGAAAGGCTTCTACGGTGCCTCCATCATGCCGGTGGAGGTGCTGCATGAGATACGCCGAAAGCTCCCGGGCATCCGGCTGTGGAACCTGTACGGCCAAACCGAAATCGCTCCTGTTGCGACCGTCCTGTTCCCCGAGGAGCATGATGATCGTCCGGGCTCGGCGGGCCGCCCCACCCTCCACGTAGAGACCCGGGTGGTTGATGATGACATGAACGACGTGCCGGTCGGAGAGGTCGGGGAGATTGTCCACCGATCCCCGCAGTTGCTGACCGGCTACTGGCGGGATGAGGAGCGGACCGGACAGGCCTTCGCAGGAGGCTGGTTTCACAGCGGCGACCTTGCGGTCATGGATGCAGAGGGCTATATCACCATCGTCGATCGTAAGAAGGACATGATCAAGACCGGCGGCGAGAACGTCTCCTCGCGCGAAGTCGAGGAGATCATCTACACGCATCCCGCGGTCCTCGAGGTCGCCGTCGTGGGCCTGCCGCATCCTCAATGGATCGAGGCAATCGCTGCCTACGTCGTTGTCCGACCGGATCGAGTCCTGCAGGAAACCGAGTTGCTCGCCCACTGCCGGCAGAGGCTCGCGGGCTTCAAGTGTCCAAAGCAAGTCGTCTTCATCGACCGGTTGCCCCGCAGCGCCAGTGGCAAGATCCTCAAGCGCGAACTGCGTGCGATGGCTCAGGCGGTGGCCCAGGCGTCCGGGTGAATCTCGGCCAGCAAGGTGCCGCTGTTTGAGCCATCGAACAGCGCGTTGAAGATCTCGGGGAGAGCGTCGAACCCCTTGCGCACGTCCTGCCGAGTGACGATGGCACCGGAGCTTATCCAGCTCTTGAGGTCTCGCACCGCCTCGGGAAACTCCGCCTTGAAGTCAGTGAACAGGAAACCTTGGACGCGAAGACTTCCATACACCAGCCGCATGGTGTCGCTCAGGCCCTGGCCGGAGGAACCCGTGTTGTACTCGGAGATCTGACCGCAGAGCACGATCCGCCCGAACCGGGCCATATTGCGTACCGCTGCCTCGAGAATGGCTCCGCCGACGTTGTCGTAGAAAACGTCGATACCCGTGGGGCAGAGCGCCTCGAGGCGCTCCTGCATATTTTCGCTCCGGTAGTTCACCACCGCATCGACCCGGCACTCCTGCCGGAGCCACTCGCACTTTTCGTCGCCGCCAGCGATCCCGACGACCCGGCAACCCTGGAGCTTCCCGATCTGGGCCGCCACCGAGCCTGTCGAGCCGGCGGCACCCGAAACCACCAGGGTCTCCCCAGGCTGCGGCCGGCCGATTCGCAGCAGGCCAAAGTAGGCCGTGAGACTGTTGACGCCCAACACGCCCAACGCCTCGACGGCGCTCACCCCGTCCGAAATCTGCTGGGCGCCTGCCTTCTCCACATCGATCACCGCGTAATCCTGCCAGCTACTCATCGCCGTCAGCCGTGAGCCGACAGGATAGCCCGAGTGCCGGGATTCAACGACGCGGCCGGCCGCGGAAGCGCGCACGGGCGCGCCCAGAGGGATGCTCGGACAAGGGCCCTCCGGCGGCTTCATCCAGTTGCGCATCGTCGGCGCGCACAGGAAGAGAAGGTTGCGGATCCGCACCTGACCGTCCTGGAGCTCCGGGTCATCCCACGGATGCTCCGTGCGCTCGAGGTCGCTCGTCCTGAGCCGCCCCTCAGGCCGAGCGCGAAGCCGCCATTGCCGGTTGATCCGCGATTGCGTCATGGTGGAGCTCCACGCTCGAGTCGGACGACACCGCGTCCTCTCTCAGTTTGGGGGTGATGCCATATTGAGCGTGATCCATCGCAGCTCGGTAAACTCGTCAATGCCTGCTCGTCCCCCGAAGCGGCCGTAGCCTGAGCTCTTGGTGCCCCCGAACGGTACCTGCGGTTCATCCTGCACGGTCGGGCTGTTGATGTGGCACGAGCCGGACTTGATCCGGCGGGCAACCTGCAGGCCTCGAATGGCGTTCCGTGTGAAAACCGACGCCGTCAACCCGTACTCCGAGTCATTGGCCAGCTCGATTGCCTGATCTTCATCGCGCGCGCGGCAAACGGCGACGATCGGGCCGAAACTTTCCTCCCGGAACAGGCGCATGTCCGAAGTCACCCGATCGACAATCATCGGCTGAATGATGACCCCTTCGCACTTTTCACCCGCAACCAGGGTTGCGCCCGCCTGGAGAGCCCCATCCAGCAGCGTTTTCAGTCGCGGGCCAACATCGGCTCCGATCACCGCACCCAGCAGGGATAGCTTGAGGCGGGGGTCTCGAGCCTCGAGCTCGGCGGTCTTGACTTTCAAGAGCTCGACAAAGCGATCCGCGACGCTGTCCAGGACGATGATACGTTCCGTGGACATACAGATCTGCCCCTGGTTCAGGAACGCGCCCAATGCGGCGGCCTGTGCGGCCTCCTCCAGACTGGCATCTTCCAGCACGATCAACGGAGCCTTCCCGCCTAGTTCGAGCAAGACGGGTTTCAACTGCTCGGCAGCGCGGGTGGCGATAATCCGGCCGACTTTCGTCGATCCCGTGAAGTTGATGCGACGGACGGCCGGGTGCTCGATCAATGCACCCACCACATCGCCTGCATCCGCCGCTGCGTTGCTGACCAGGTTGACCACCCCTTCCGGAAAGCCGGCATCCACGAAGAGCTGACAGAGCATCCGGTGGGTCTCCGGACAGATCTCCGATGCCTTCAGAATCACCGTGTTGCCGCAGGCAAGGGGTGTCGCGATCGCTCTCAGCCCCAGAACGACGGGCGCGTTCCAGGGTGCGATCCCCAACACGACCCCGGCCGGCTCGCGCACGGATAGGGACAGCCTATCAGGTACGTTCGACGGGAGGACCTCGCCAACTACCTGCGTGGTGAGCGCTGCCGCCTCTTGAAGTAATCCCACGCCATGCACGACGTTTATCCGCGCCCAGCCCTCGGTCGATCCCAGCTCATCCATCATCACGCTGACAAAGGCATCCGTCTGCTCACTCAAACGTTCGGATGCCTTCAACAACAGCGAACGCCGTGTGCCGGGGCCGATCGCGGCCCAAGCGGGCAGCGCGGCGGCGGCTCGTTGTGCGACGGCACACGCTTCGTGCACCGTCATCGCCCTGCCGCGTGAGGCAGGCGCGCCGGTGACGGGATTGAGGCGCTGAAAATAAGGTGACTGCTCGTTTGCCGCCTTCGAAGCGGCAACTGTTTTCTGCTCGAGGCCCATCTGTGCCAACTCTCCCTGGATCTCAGCGCCGGCCGGCTTTGCTGTCGTGCGGGTCGGGGCCATCGATTCCCGTCGCCGCTCTCTCATAGGGGCCGAGGCCGGGCTTATAGGTCTTGTCGTCGACGAACTGCTTGATCCCTTCGGAGATCTCCTTGTTGTAGTAGAAGGCCGCTTCCTGCGCCCGCAGCAAATAATCTCCCGCCTCATCATAGGTCATCGACCCGACCCGCCGGATCACATCCTTCGCCGCCTTGAGCGCGACCGGGTTCTTCTTGAGCAGGCCCTCGGCGACCTCCAGGACCCTCGCCCGCAGTTTCGGCAACGGAACCGCTTCATTGACCAGCCCCCATTCTGCGGCCGTCTTTCCATTGATCGGCTCACCCGTCAGCGTGTGGTACATGGCCCGCCTGAACGACAGCAGCTCAACAGCCACCTTGGCCGCGCCGCCACCGGGCAGAATTCCCCAGTTTATTTCGCTGAGACCGAACTGCGCCTCTTCCGCCGCGAAGGCCAGATCGCAGCCGAACAAGGGACCATAGGCGCCGCCGAGGCACCAGCCGTTCACCATCGCGATCGTCGGTTTCTGATACCAGCGCAGGCGCTGCCACCAGCCGTAGGCTTCCCGCTGCGCCTGGCGCACTGCGCCGAGCCCGTGACTCATCGGCTCCCGAATGTATTCGTGCAAATCCATGCCGGCGGAGAAGGCCGCGCCCTCTCCTGTCAGCACCAGAACCCCGACCGCGTCGCTGTGCTCCAATTCGTGGAGAACCTGCATCATCTTCCGGTTGAGCGCCGGGCTCATGCTATTGCGCTTGTCCGGTCTGTTGAAGGCGACCCACGCAATCCTGTTCTCGACCCTGCAGGTCACCGGCTCTTGATCTTGAGCGCTCATCCTATTCTCCAGATGTTTTAGGGGGACATGTCCTGTGGTGCGACTGGCGGCAGCGCGCACTAAGCTCGCGAGCGCTCGGCCGGTGACGACCGATCCGTGGCAATCAGCGCATCGAGCGCCATGACGCCCTGTCCTTCCTCGAAGGCGACGAGCGGATTGATGTCGATCTCCCGGATGTCGGGGTTGCGGACCATCAAGCGCCCGATGCGGGCGGCCACATCGGCCACGGCCTCGAGATCGGGGATCGCGCTGCCTCTGAACCCCTTGAAGAGCGCGGCCGCTTTCAGCTTCGAAAGCTCTCTGCGGATCTCCGGGACGGCAAGGTCGAGCGGCAGCAAACGCACATCACGCAACAGCTCCACATAGATACCGCCGAGACCCACCAACAACACGGCGCCCCATTCGGGATCCCGCTTCGCGCCGACAACGAACTCGAGACCCTTGTTCGCCATCTTCTCAACCAACACGCCATCGAGGCGGATATCCGGCCGGTGCCGCCTGACAGTGGCGATCAGATTGCGGTGCGCCCGCCGCAGCGAGGGTTCATCGCCGATGTCGAGCGCCACAGCGCCGACCTCGGTCTTATGCGCAAGGTCGGCGGACTGCGCCTTCAGTACAACCGGATAACCGATGCGCGCTGCAACCTTGACGGCTTCGTCCTCGGAGCCGGCCAGCTCGCCCAGCGGCACGGCGATCCCCAGCGAGCGGAGCAGTTGCTTACCGCGCCACTCGGCCAGCATGCCGGGTGGCAGCGCCTGCGAATCGCCCGGCGCCATCGGTTCGGCGCCCAGGCGTTCGCGCGCCAGCATTCTGCCGTGATGGGTGACTGCCGCGATCGTGCGCAACGATCGTTCGGGCGAGCGCGACATCAGTAAGCCGTTCTCCCGGACGAGCCCCTCGAAGCCGGCGGGCAGAGGCAAGTCGTCGCCCAAGATGGCGATGAGGATGGGCTTCGTGAACCGTTTGCTCTTCTCGACGACCGGGCGGAGCCAGCGGAACCCGAACTCCTCGGTGGCAGGAGGCGGGACGGGAATCAAGACTGAACCGACCTCCGGATCACTACACAAGGCCTCGATGCTATCCGCGATGAGCGCGGGGTCCCGGACCGCACCCGTTGTAAGGTCCAGCGGATTTTGCGGCGTGGGCGAGAACTCCGGCAAGCGCGGGACCAGCGCGGCCTGCGTCTGCGGCGACAGGGGGGGAAGCTCGAGGCCCAGCTCCTCGCTGCAATCGAGCGAAATCGCGCAAAGCGCCCCGGACGTCGTCACGATCGCCGGCGACCGCGTCGGCGGATCGGCGTAGCGAAAAAGATATTCGGCGCAGTCGGTCAACTGCTCGAGCGTATCGACCAGGAGAACACCCGAATCCTGAGCCAGTGTCGCCATCAAAGCATAGTCGCCCGCGATCGCGCCGGTGTGAGAGGCGGCCGCCTGCTGCGCCTTCTGCCCCCGGCCCGCATGCATCATGACGAGGGCCTTGCCGGCCTTGCGGGCCTTGGCCACGGCCTCGAGAAACAGGCGCGGACGGCGAATATGCTCCGCGTAAATCACGATCGTGCTCGCCGCCTGATTTTCGGCCATGTAGGCAACATAGTCGGCTACATCGAGGACCGCCTCGTTGCCGCTGGAGATGCGATACGCGACGGGAACGTTGCGGGCCGTGAGGGCCGCGTGCACATGAACGAGTAACGCACCGCTCTGCACGATGATCGCCGTGGCGGGAAGCCGATCGGGCGCCAAAGCTGCCGCGCGCGGCCCGGGGAGGAAGCCGATGTCGATTCCATCGATGTAGTTGGTGAAGCCGAAGGAGTTCGGGCCCACGACGCCGAACTCGACGTCCTCGACGACAGCCGCCAACATATCCTGCGCAGCTTTCGCATCGCCGCCCATTTCGGCGAAACCCGAGGCGAAGATAACCGCCCCGCCCATGCCGTGGGCTACGCATTCTCGAGCGGCATCGAGAACGCCGGCGGCCGGTAGCGTCACAACGGCGAGGTCGATCCCCCGCGGCAATTCCTGAATGCTGGTTACGCTCTGCCGCTTGCCGATGAGGCTGGCGGTGCGCCCGACCAAGTGGACGTCGCCGCGAAATCCGTCCCGCTCCAGCAACGCTGCCGTAACCTGTCCCGTGGTCCCCGGCTTGGAGGACACGCCGATCACGGCGATAGATTTCGGCCGGAGCAGGCGCCCCACCAGCTTCGGTCGCAAAACAGAAAGGTTGCTGCTCGTCATCGCATTCATCTGGCGTACTTTCTCACGATCTCGATGCCCGTAATTTCGGTCACGCCCCCGACGACGCGCGCATGATGAAGCCGGCTGCGCTCGACGAGATCGGACAGCCAGTATCCAGCAGCCGCCTGAATAATCTGCGCCGCCGGCGAATCCGCCGGTTTCGCGAGTAGCCCGACGGCGACCCAGCCCGTGGCGGCCAGCGTTGCGAGCTGAAGAAAGTCGGCGGCCGCGATCTCAATCTCGCGCGATCCAGGCACGAGGCTCCGCAGATAGGATGCGGCCCCGTCGAGCAGATCGAGACATGACAACAAGCGCGGCTCCGGCCCGCTCTGCCGCGCAGCCGCCATGAACGCTTCATAGCTGCCGCCGCGCAGCAGGCGGCGACGCACCAGATCGAGCGCCTGAATACCCGTCGTTCCTTCAAAGATGGTCTGGATCCGGCAGTCCCGCATGATTTGCTCGACGGGCCATTCGCTGGTGTAGCCAGCGCCCCCCAGCACTTGAATCGCCCCGCTGGCGGTATCGAATCCGGCCTCCGCACCAAAGGTCTTGGCAATCGGGAGCAGCCAGGCAAGCCGGTCGGCCGCGGCCGCGCGCACTGCCTCGTCGGTGTCGAGCTCTGCGATGTCCGCCAGATTGGCCGCGGCAAAGGCCAATCCCCTGAGCACGTGCACCTTCGAGATCATGATCATGATCTGCCGTTGCACATCGGCATGTTGAATGATCGCCACCGGGCGCTGCGGCGGCCCACCCTGCTTGCGTTGCTCCGCATAGGCCAAAGCAACATCGGCGCTCGCGCCGGCCGCGGCGAGTCCGCCTACCGCCACCGCCAGCCGCATCGGCGTGATCATCGTGAACATCTGCGAGAGGCCGCGCCCCCGCGCGCCGAGCAGAGTTGCCCTCGCGTCCGCGAAACGAAGGACGCACGTTGGCGAGCCATGCAGGCCCAACTTCTCCTCTATGCGCTGTACGGCGACCGCGCCCGGTTGGGCTCCTCCGCCTTCCACGAGAAACACGCTCAGCTCCTGCGGACTGCCAGGGCTCGCGCTGTCGGCCAGGACGCAGTGAAGGGTCCGTTCGGACAGGGGGTGGTCTGCGAACGTTATCCACATTTTTTCGCCATTCAGCTGCCATCGGCCATCCGCTGTCTGGCTGGCCCGAGTCCTGAGTTGCGATACGTCGGACCCTACCGCGGCTTCGGACACGCAGATCGTCGCCCCGATCGTCCCGGCGGCCAGACCTTCCAACCAAATCTCCTTCTGCTCCGCATTTCCGAAAGCGCTGACGAGACGGGCGGCCGATCGCTGCGAGACAGGTAGCATGCCGAATGCCGGGCAAGCCCTGTCGAACACCTCCTGTACGGCCAACGTGACCGCCAGCGGCAAGCCCGGTCCCCCGAGCTCCTCGCGATGGGGCAGACGCGGCCATCCGAGCGTGACGAACTCCTTCCAGGCCGCTTCATGGCCCGGCGCCGTCGTAACCCGGCCACCGTCGAGCCTGCAACCCGAGCGGTCCATCACGGGGTTCAAAGGCGCCAGCACCTTGTCGGCGAACCGGGCGGCTTCCTGAAGCAGGGCTCCCAGCGTTTCCCGGCCTGCAGCCGCAAAGGACGGCCGCAGGCTGCGCAGGCGCTCGTATCCCGGGGAGCGCTCGAGATGCTCCAGGGCGATCGCCACATCGGCAGCGGGTACCGGTGCTACCATCGACCACGCTCCGTAAGTGCCTGGGGATCGGGCGAGATCACATAGTTGCTGAACCCGCCGTGGCGAGTCGCGATACGAGCCAACGCGGAATTGATCTCCTCGAGCGCGAACACTTCGTGTTCGAAGACATCCAGTTTGACGCTACCGTTCGCCGCCAGCTCCGCCATCTCCTGCCCCTGAGCCGTCGTGAACCAGAGCGAGCCCATGATAGTCTGAGAATCGTTGACCAGTTTGAGGACATTGGTGGCCACGTCTTGGAGAACGCCCCCGATGTTGACATGTCGCCCGCCGCGCGCGAGAGCCGCGAAGGCAGCCCGGAAGGAAGCCGGAGGAGCTCCCGTCGGAAGCGCATCCACGACGACATCGACGCCGTCGCCTTCAGTCAGCGTTCGCGCCCAGTTGCGAACGGACTCTTCGCCATCGATGGGTCGTACATGGATACGGTCTGGACACAGCTCCCTGACACGCTGCAGCAGCTGTGCGTTGCGGCCCAGTCCGAGGATCTTACGCGCGCCGAGCGCGAGCGCGAACAGTGCCGCCCCGAGGCCGAGCGTGCCCGTAATGCCGTTGATCAGAACCGTGCTCCTCATGTCTACGCCTGCGCGGCGCAGCGCGGCGTAGCTCGTGCCGAGATAACCCCAGCGCGCGGCCGTCTCGAAGCTCAGATTGTCCGGGAGTTTGACCAGGCTGTACTGGGGGGCCGGCATGAATTCGGCGAAGCCGCCATAGGGATGATCGTCGAAGAGGTGCGGAGATAATTCCCCCAAGCCCATATATCCATTGAGCAGGAAGTATTTGCACGCGGTGCCGTTTCCCGATCGGCACGGCCGGCAGCTGCCGCAATAGCGAGCCGGGTCGACGTAGACGCGATCGCCGAGCTCCACGCCGCGCACCTGCGAGCCCCTCTCCACGATCACCCCGGCTGCGTCGAGACCCAGAATCGCCGGCAGATTCGGCGTGACCAACCTGGGCGAGTCCGCCGGCAAGTCGGCCAAGTTGAACAGGCGGGGCAAGTTGAACACCGTGGCCATGTTCGGGACCACGCCGCACGCCTTGACCTGTATGACGACATCAGTCGGCCCCGCGACCGGCCGCTCGACGAGGTCGATGGACAATGGCTCGCCAGGGCGATGCAGGCGTGCGGCACGCATCTTTGGCCGCGGCGCGGGCTCGCTCCTAGCCCCTGCTGCCGGGATCTCGATTTCTCTTGTCGGGGCTTTTTCCGGCATCGGGGATTCCTTCGTAAATGCTCATGCGCGGCCGGCCGGGGTGGATTCAGCGGCGAACAAACGGATCGGGAGAGCATCAAAGCCGTAAAGTCCGTTGTTCGCCCCGAGGGTAGGCTCGTCCACTTCGATGCCCGCCACCCGCTGCACCAGAGCCTCGAGCAACACTTCCATCTCCATCCGAGCGAGATGCATACCCGCGCAGACGTGGGGACCGGCGCCCCAGCCGAGCTGGTCCATGGGGTTGCGTCGCACGTCAAAAGCATCGGGATTCTCATACCGACGAGGATCGCGGTTTGCCGATCCGTACATGATCATGACTCGCTCGCCCTTTGGAACGAAAACCTCGCCGGCAACGTAGTCTGCTGCGGCCACGCGCGAGAACCAGCGCGCAACGGGGCTGAAGCGCATGCTCTCGTATACGGCGCTCGGAATGAGGGTCGGGGCCGCGCGCAGCATCTGGTATTGATCGGGGTTACGCCCGAGGTTGTAGAGCAGGTGGCCCATGGCGTAAATCGTCGTATCCAGGCTCGGCAACACGAATGCCCGCATGCTCGATCGCGCATCGCCGATCGACATGCCGCGCGAGATGACTTCCTCAAACAGTTGAGCCGCCCAGGAACCGGATCGCAAGGTACTCGGATCGAGACCGGTCAAATAGTCCCGGACCTCGGTCGCCGTGCCCAGATCATCCAGAAGCTCGGGAATGATCCGCCCCTCCCGTTCAATGACGCCCAAGACATTGAAGCTCGCCGAGGCCCAGCGAAGCATCTTCGCGCGATCCTGCTCCGGAATACCGACGAGCCTGGATATCGCACCCAGCGGAAGGTGCCGGGCGATGTCGGCGATGCCGTCGAGACTACGGCCGTCGGTGACCCTGGCGATCTGCTCGATCATCATGCCCCGCAGCATGTCACGGATCGGTTTGAGCGCAACAGGCGACAGCTGCTTCATGAGCGGCAAGCGCATTTTCCGGTGTCTCTCACCGTCGGAAGTCAGAACGCCGGGCTCGGGAACCGGCTTGTTGATGAAGTCATTGAATCCGATGCCTTTGCCTGAAATCAGGATGTCCGGCGACTGCAGGGCCTTGCGTACGTCCGCGAAGCGGCCGATCGCAAGAACAGCGGGGCTTTTCAACCGGACCACCGGACCGAGATCCCGGATAGCGGCATAGTGAGGGAATGGATTCTGAAGCGCGTCGCGGCCAAACAGCTCAGCCTCATAGAGCGGCACGCAATCTTCCGAGGTGCGAGTAATCATCGGCTACTCTTCTGTCTCGAGACTCGCGACCCGTGTGACTTGCGGAGCGCCGCCATGGCGATCGGCACCCACCATGACAACCGCAATGGTCACCACCTGCTCGCTTCTATTGCGCCATGCGTGGCGCGTGCCGTTCTGGACGACGATATCGTGCGGCCGAAGGAGCACCTCCTCCCGATCGTCCAGCTCGAGCCAAACCTCACCTTCCAACACGACGAGATAATCGACGGTGGCCGTCCGGTGCATCATGGGATCCTCGGCTTCCCTGACAGCCGCCATCTCCGGCAGCCGCTCGGCAAACTCCCTGGCCGCAGCGGCAACGTCAAAGTCCGGCCGCAGCGTCGTGGAATCCGGCGGAAACTTTAGAATGCAGAAGCGGGTCTCGCCGGGCGCAGGAATAAAGTTGACGCCCTTGCCAGCGCAGCCAGCGGCTTCCGCGCCGATCCTGGCCGGGGCGGAGGTGCACCAGATCTTCGACACTTCCATGCCCGGAGTCGTCGAGAATGTGATGACATCCGACGGTGGACCGTCGGCGCTGAATGTCGACTTGCCATCTCGATGACCGGTCACGACGCATCGCGGCATTGCACCTCCTCGCGCAGTGAATTCCCGGGGCGGCCCGGCTAGAATTCGTAGCCCACGGTCATCCCGTAGGTCCGCGGCTCCCCATAGCTGAGCGTCTGATTGCCGCCTCCTTGGGTAGCGGCGAAATTGATGACGCGCCGGTTGCCCAGGTTTTTGCCGTAAGCGCCCACCGACAGGCCGTGGTCGGAGACCCATCTGGCGGATGCGCCCACCAGCGCATACGAACCCTGCTTCAACAGATTGTCGGGCTCGAAGAAGAGGCCGCTATTCTCGTAGACGTTGCCTGTCGCCTCGATGTTCCCGTTGGCCACGGGCATCGTGTAGGTCGCCGCCAGGCTGGCGACGAATTTGGAGGCGAACGGGACCTGGTGCCCATCGCAGGTACCGCTGAAGGGCGGCACACCGCCCCCGGCCGAGGCAAACGGGCAGCGCTTGAAATCGCGGAACGTGGGAGCGATCCAGCCGACCCCGCCTGTCACTGTGAAGGAACTGGAGATCACCGCCGTGGCGTCGAGATCCATGCCGTAGATTCGCGCCGTCGCCCCGTTGATGATGCTCAGCGTGGAGACATTGATCTTCGGAACCTGAATGTTCGTATAGTCGTAATAAAATCCCGCGACATTCAGCCGCAGACGGCGGTCCAGAAGGTCCGACTTGAGACCGGCTTCGTACGCCTTGATCGATTCCGGCTTGAACGGCGGATCGCCCGGATTGATCGTATTGAATCCCCCGGCCTTGAAGCCCTCATTGTACGAGACATAAGCGAGGACCGTGTCGGAGAAGCGGTGATCGACGCTGAGTCGATAAGTGCCCTTGTTGAAGGTGATCTCCCGGTCGAGAAATGGAATCGGCAAGGTCACCGGAACCGGAGACGGAAAAGAAGCCGGCGGATAAAGCGTCAGGTCCAGCTCGGCACCCACCTCCTTACGCACTTCATGCGTATAGCGCGCCCCCAGCGTGACGCGGGTACCCTCGAGAACCTCGTAAGTGGCCTGTCCAAAGACTGCTGCAGACTCGGATTTCTGGCTGTTGTTGACGCCGATGCTCGTGAGATCGATATTCTGTCGATCCAGAATGAAGCCCGGGTAGTCGCTTTTGTTGTTGAAATAGTAAAGACCGGTCGTCCATTGCAGGCGGCTGTGACCGGTGGATGTCAGCTGCAGCTCCTGCGTGATCTGCCGATCGATTTGCCGCTGCTTGAGCCATTCCAGGTCGAGCGCCGTGAAGTCGAGGTCCTCGGTGAAGTCGTACCTTTGCTTGCGGTAGGCCGTGATGCTCGTCAGGCGCATGGCCGCGAAATCGTGGTCGATGCGCAAGCTCCCTCCGGCGGACCAGCCCTCGTGCACCGTATCGCGGTCGGATTCAGTGTCATAGCCCAGGTCCGGACTGATCCGGCCTGGCACGAAGCCGGACTGCTTGCCCGGGACATTGGTGAAGGTGCTCAGATTGTCCCGGACGGTCGAATAGTCCCCAATGAAAGTAGCGGTGGTGCCCTCAAGCTGCCAGACCCATTTGGAACGCAGGGAAATTTCGTGGTTGAGCTTGTTGTTATCGTTTCCCGTGGTGATATTCCTGCCGTAGCCTTGGCCCTGCGATTTGCCATGGAAGGCAAGATCGGCCGCCAGCCCCTCGGCGATTCCCCCGGAGAGGTAGGCGGCGCCTTCGACAGTCTGGTAATTTCCATAACTGAGCGAGAACTTCCCGCGCGGCTGCGAAGTAGGCGTGGCGGTCGTGACCTGGATGAGCCCGCCCGTCGCGTTCCGTCCGAAGAGGGTGCCCTGCGGTCCTTTGAGCACCTCGACGGACTCGATGTTATTCAACGAGAGCGCGCTTGCCTGGGGCGCCGCCAGATAAACGCCATCGACATAGAGTGCGATCGGCGATTCGATGCCGGGCCCGAAGCCGAACGATCCGACGCCGCGAATCGTGCTGGTAAACTGGCCCACCGTATTGGAGGAGTTCAACGTCGGGACCGCGACGTGCAGGTCCAGCATGCTGGTCACTCCAACAGCCTCCAGTTGCCCCGCCTTCACCGCCGACACGGCAATCGGCACGTCCTGCAGGCTCTCTTTGCGCTTTTGCGCCGTGACGACGATCTCCTCCAATTGCCCCTCGCCGGCCGGCGCGGCCCGGACGGGCGTCGTGGCCCAAGCGCTGACGGCGCAACAGACAAAAAGCGCGAGCTTTACCGAAGCCTTCATAGTCCTCCCCCTCTTAGCGGACCAGCCCCCGCCCTGAATGTCCGGGGGGAGCTATTGGCGATCTTCTCTAATATTGCCATATCAAATCATTTTTGACGATATATTCATATTTCGTGAACGCCGTGCCCGGGCTCGTCCCCTGCCCCGCCGGTTTCCGACGCCGGGCACCCGAAGCGGGGGGGGGCCAGCGCTCGTATATATATAAGTGTGTTGATGAGGGCGCACATGAAGGCGGCTCTCGCGAGTCCACGATCAGGAGCACAGAGCAACTATGATCCTCATATTCGGCGGCAACGGGTTCGTTGGTCAGCACGTCGCTCGCTACTTGGTGGAACACGGTGAGCGAGTCGTCGTCACGACCCATAACCGAGTTGGCACGCCCGCGCTGTTGGCGCGTGACATCGAGGCGGCGCGGGTAGTTGTCGCGCCGCTCGACGTGACCGATTCGTTCGGCGTGGTTGGGCTCGTCGCGAAGCATCGGCCGCGCGTTGTGATCGACCTGAGCGGCCATCCACCGAAAGCTCTAGCGCCCGCGCGAGACGTTTCCTTCCGCACGGGTGCGTTGCTCAATATTCTCGAATCCGCAAGGTTGCATGATGTAGCCCGCGTGGTGCTGATGAGCTCGCTCGACGCGTACTGGGGCCTCGACCTGACCCACGTACCTTTTCGCGAGGACGCGACCGTACCCCTTCTCGAGCAGGACGACCATTTCATCGTTCAATCGTGGGTGAAGAAATCGCTGGAAATAATCGGCAATCTCTATCGCCGGCAGCACGGCATGGATGTCGTCTTCACGCGGGCGAGCGGCGTTTATGGACCGCTATACCGTACCTTCATGCATATACCGACTCGGTTCGTACGCGCAGCGGTACGCAACACCGGGGAATTCAGCGGCGCGGGCCAGGCGCCGTACGCCGAAGACGGCTACGACCTAACCTATGTCAGAGATATCGCGCGCGGCATTGGCCTCATCGCATTGGCGAAGACGCTGACCTATCCCGTCTACAACATCGGCAGCGGCCGCGCGCCGAGCTATGGAGAGTTTGCGCGCGCGGTCCGAGCGGCCGTGCCGGGATTTGAAATCGAATTGCCCTCGCGCGTGGGACCCGGACAACGAGCGCAGCCCCCCGGTATCATGGACGGTCGCTGGATGGACATCTCCCGCGCTCGTATCGAATTGGGGTATCAGCCGCAGTTCAGTGTCGACGCCGCGATCGCCGACTATGTCGACTGGTTACGTACCCACGAAACTTGAGCAGCTCGAGCATGAGGTCGTCCGCGGCGTGGCGAGCCACAGGGGCAGCCGCATGGCGCTCGGCGCCGGTCCCGTACGTCAACGTGCCGGCTCATGCGGGCATAAGGTGATCGACAGGGGGACATTCAATGGTCGACGTAGCGCAGCCTGAACGTCTCTAGCCGCTCGGCGAGCTGGCGTTCACGCTCGCGAGGCGTGACGCGCTTCGTACCGGGCGGCAGGGCCTGGTCCAATTCGTCGAGACTCACCCAGCGACTCTTCACCCAGGGCTCTCCCTCGGGGCCGGGCGTGGATGGAAGACCTTGCCAGCGGTGCACCACGAGCAACTCATGGAACCCGACCGGGTCGAGCCAATTATGCACGCCGGGATCCTGGATCGAAATGACGTACGTGGTAGAACCGTCCGGGTTGGGGACGCCCTGGGCGTTGTTCATGTTGCTGGTGTGATTCCAGTAGTCGAAGGTGCGAAAAAAGTTGTCCTTCAGGACGATGTCGCGAAACGCTGCGCCGCCCGACCCGAAGGTGACCACGCAGGCCCGATCACCGGGAAGATCCAACTTGGCGAAACAGATCCGCTGCAGACTACAGCCTCCCATCGGACCGGCGTTGACGGGGTCCGAGAACGTGTTGACCTCGCGTACCCCGTAGGTTCTCATCCACCAATACATCACGGACACATCCATGTTCATGAAGAGCGCCGCGCGCTCCGCGATCTGGTCGATCGTCATGGGCGGCGCCGTCGGCGGATCCAGGCGCTTGATGCGATAGCCGTTGGGCTTCTGCCGCCAGTCGGCGCGGCAATCGCGGATGAACAAGTAGCGCGATTCCAGCTTGGTCTGAATGTGATTGCTGCGACCGTCTGCCGGCCGAGGATCGAGTGTGATGACGAACCGTCCGTTGGAATCGATCTGCACATCGCGCCACGCGAGCATCGAGAGCGTCATGTTTACCGAAATGTCGGCGACCAGCGCAAACGGCACGTCGACGACGCCCGGCTCGAAGCGCTGCCCATGCAACTCGTAGCGCGCATAGGCATCGATCGGAACGATGCTGTAGTGCTGATCGGGACCGTCACCGCCCCCGCTGCGGCAGCCCGGCACCTTCATCCCGAACCACTCATGAGGCGGGCCGTAGAGATGCCCCAACACCTTGGGATAGTTCGGATCTGAATTGACCGCCTTGAGAACGGAGCCGAACGCAAACTCCTCCAGCATCTGTGCATCGAAGCGCGCCCACGTCTCCGCCGTCCCTTCCTTGCCGACGATGGTCTTCCAGCGCATCGCCGCGTTGTCGATGCCCCGGCGCACTACCGGCATGTCCATGACCTTCAGCGCCAGGGCTTCCATGTCGCGCTGATCTACCGTGGCGGTAGGATTCGATCCGGACAGGAAGAACCCGTCGTCGCTCCACGCTTTATCGGGTGTCATCGCTACGCTCATTCGTTGGGAATGGCAAAATATTCCTGGTACCGACGATACGCCTGCCGCGCGACGGCGATGCTATCGTCCGAGCCGGCGGCGAACTGATGACCGGGGCGAGCGGAGCGCGGATTCTCCACGATGTATCGCATCATTCCCGCGCGGCCCGCGTCGCTCAGCGCGATGCCGAAATGTCGATGCAAGGACTCGACGGTCCCCATCGGATCCGCGATCAGGTCGCGGTACAACACGCTGTAGAAGCGCGTCCCCGGCACGACGCCCGACTGGAGCTGATCTATCACCGCATTGAAGCGCGCCGCCGACAGATTTGGGTCCGTCACGTAGTCGTACCCTCCCCGCGAGAAGGGCCGATCGGTGCGCGCCCACTGCAGACTGCCGATGATACTGACGCCGGATGCCAAAGCGCGCACCGGATCGCGATGCGGCCATACGATGCACGAATCCGGATAAACCTTCATGACGGTTTCGAGATAGTCCAGATTCTTGACATCCTTGAGCACCCAGTGTCTCCTGGGATTCTTCCACTGCAGCAGCTTGAGCACGCGGCGGTGATAGCGCAAAGCGGGCTCCATGTCCTGAGCGGCGATGTAGGCCTGGTACGTCGGCGCCTGGCCGAGGCAATCCAACCAGGTCGGCGCCATGAAGTTGATTGCCATGATCGCCGTGCATTCCTGCGGAAGGCGCGCGGCAAACTCATGCTTGGACACGATCTCGGGAGTCACGCGGTTATATTGTCCGATGAGTTTGTCGGCCAGCGCGATGCGCGGGTCGCTGTCGTAGGTAGCCGCCTCCGGCGGCGGGCACGGGAACATTGCTTCCCAGTAGGTCAGCACGCCATAGTCGGGGTTCGCCCACAGTATGTTGTGCAGGAATGATGTGCCCGACCGGCCTTGTCCTACGATGATGATGGGCTGAATAATCTGTTCAGCCTCGATTTCCGGATGACGTTTGTAGGTCTCGGCGATTCGCAAGCGCGCTTCCAGCAGGTAGAGTATCTCCGAGCGCGTGCGTATCCGACCCATCAAGTTGAGGTCGGCTTCCGCGTCGAGCGCCCTCACATAGACCTGGAATGGCTCGCGCCAATCGTCCTCGCCGAAGTCGCTCAGTCCCGTTGCCCGCATCGCCTCCCTGAGAAGCGAGTCTTCATCGAGGGGTACCACGCCGCGGATGTTCATGGAATACCCCTCCTCGTTTACGCGCTGAACCCATTCGGGCCGAGGTGGCGGCTCCCACTCCACGGGAATCCGGGTGTTCCGCGGCATGCCGCCTGTGGATTCGGGGTTCTTCACTGCGTAGACCTGCGACTGAGGCCCCTCCCGTTGGATCCGTTCGTGTTGTTCTCACGGCGCTCGAGCGGCGAATGCCTCATTGTATACAGCCGGCCCCACGAGGATTCAAGCAGCCCGCGGGGCTATAACTGGACGCAAGCGCTCGGAATTCGAGAGTTCGAGCCGCCGAGTCGGAGCGCATCTGCGCTGCTGAGTCGGAGCGCATGCGCGCCGCCGACCCGGGGTTCCCGCACCGGCCGAGCCGAAATGGATCGCGTCGGTGCGTGTGGTAAATTCCCGGCGCGCTCCGAAAGAATCATCCGTCGAGACGAGGAAGCCATGAGACGAGCCAGCGGGAAGATTGCCGTCGTTACCGGCGCAGCCCAGGGCATGGGCGCTGCGTTCGCTCGATTACTGACGATGGAAGGCGCTCGGGTCATGCTGACAGACGTTCTGTCGGAGTCGGGAGAAGCAACCGCCGCGGCCCTCGGGCCGAACGCGCATTTCGCGCCTCACGACGTGACCAGCGAAGCCGATTGGCACGCCGTCATCGCCGCGACCGAGTCCCGCTGGGGTCCCGTCTCGGTCTTGATCAACAACGCGGCAATCGTGCACCACGCTCCGCTGGAGAGCATGTCGGAGGTTGACTATCGTCGTGTGATAGATGTCAATCAGGTCGGAGTGTTCCTGGGTATGAAGACGGTCTTCCCGTCCATGAAACGGGCGGGCGGCGGCTCGATCATCAACATTTCCTCGGTGGCCGGCATCGTCGGCGCGGCCCTGGAAATTGGCTACGTCGCCTCGAAGTTCGCCGTACGGGGGATGACCAAGGCGGCCGCCATCGAATACGCGCCCCACCAGATCCGCGTCAACTCCGTTCATCCCGGGGTGATCCGCACTCGGTTGACGCAGACCACACCCACGACAGAGCCGCTCCTGAAGGCGATCCTGCGTGAATCGCCGGCAGGACGTCTTGGCGAGCCGGATGAAGTAGGACACATCGTGCTGATGTTGGCGACGGACGAGTCTCGATTCATGACCGGCGCCGAGCTCGTCATCGACGGCGGACTGAGCTGCCGCTGAGGGCAAATTCCTTCTGCGGTGGGCAGGCATGCCATGGACGTCGGGGGGTCGCGTGGTCGGCGGCGGATCTGGGAAGCAGAGGTTCGATCTGTGCCGCTTGTTCGGACGAAACGAGACCCCTGAGGACCAGCGCGGCACCCGCCACGAGTCGCCGTCCATACTCGCTGGCATCGATGCTGCCTCGCGCCCACTCGAGTCCCAGGCTGATTTGCTGATGTACCAAAATGTCCGTAACGACCTCGAGGTCCAACGAGATAGGCCTGATGTCGCCTCGGGCCTTCATGCGGTTCAACCAATCCCAAAACATGGGTCGCATCAGCTCTTCGAAGAACACGACCAGGCGGCCGCCACCGGGTATGCACGTCGCTGCGCTGTCGATCTGGCGGTAGTAATCGGGATCCATCTCCACCGACCTCATGACTGTCTGACAGTAGACGATGATTACATTGGCTCCGCGTGCCTGTGCGCGCCGTTCCGCAAGCACTCTCATGGCCTGCACGGCCTCCTGCATCGCCGTCAGGACGACGTCTTCCCTGGCCCCGATTAGACTGTAGATAGTCGGTGGGGTTACACCGCTACGCCGCGCCAACATGCGAACATTGACGCCGTTCAGGCCATCTTCCGCCAACATCCGACGAGTCGCAGCAAGAATTTGACGCCGGCGCCGCTCCTGGGACGCGGCCCGCCGGCTTTGGGTCGGCCCCCGGGACGACATCATCGCTCGCGGATCGAAGGGCCTGTCATCCGCAACAGGAGCGCCCATCTTCTTAATGACTTCCACCGAACTCCCCCCATGCCGACGCCGATTTCTAAAACTTCGGCCGGCCCGTGTAAAGTAATTCTCGCGCGGACGTCGCTGTGAGCCGATATAATTCAAGCATCTAGACACTCCGTCGCATTCAGCCGGTAGTACGAGAAACCTCTAGTGGCGACCTCGATCGGAAAAGTTGCCGCCGTGCGCCTGCCGGTTGCGCTCGCGCCTGCGTAAGCGTCGCTGAATCCCACCACCGCCTCACCGCCGGAGAACAACGTCATGACAACAAATGGTATAGGCGCGGATGCCCCGATCTATGCGGTCTCGCATGCACAATCCATCGCGGTCAACGCGGTCTTCGGAGCGACAGCGACGCTCGCCCTGATTTTCTGCATCAGAGCCGCAGTGAGAGAACGACAGCTGTATCCCATATTTCTGTTCCTCGGCGGCACGATCGCCGTTTACTACGAATTTTTGACGGACATTCTCGGGCGCTGCATGTGGGTAACCCAAGGGGAGCCAGGCACCTTCGCCGCATTTGGCCGCGAGCTCCCGCTGTTCGCGATTACGAACTACATGACCTACTTTCCCGTGGCCTGCGTGACCATTTACCGCGCTTTGAACCGCGGCATCACCTACCAGCAATGGTGGAAGTGGGTGAGGGTCGGAATTCCTCTGGCGTTCATCTTCGAGCTCTATCCGGTCCACGCCCGCTGGTGGTTCTACTACGGTGACGGACAGCCCTTGGCCATCCTTGGGCTGCCGCTCTACTGGTCCTTCTGCGCGGTCATGGCTGTCATGTGCACGAGTGCCGCAAGTTTCCTCATCGTCAAATACTTTGTCGGTGTCCGACGCAGCTGGGTAACCCTCTTCACATTGCCGCTCGGCGTCGTCGGCTTCCATATGTCCGTCGTATTTCCGGTGCACGTGGCGATCAGCTCGACCACCAATATGCTCGTTACCAGCATCGGCGCAGTCGTGAGCATCGCATTGGCTCTGTCCATGCTGGCACTCATGGGCCAGATCGTCGTCCGCGTACAGGCGAGGGCCGCCTCCCCCGCCGACGAGCCAGGGGACTCCCGGGTGTCGGCGCGCGCAGCCACGGATCGGCCTGCTCCCAGTACCTGACTCCAGCGGGTGCCGTGGAGCACGCTCCTGCTACGCACACCGACATCCGGACGGAAGCGCCGTGCGGCCCCGGCCGGGTGTCCGATCTGGAGCAGTATGTCCAGATCATCGACAACATGGCGCGGATCCCGAGCTACGACAACCTGACTGCGAGCCTCGGCGCAACGCTCGAGGATCTGGGCGCGCTCGGGACCGCCCTCTATGCCAGCAAAACCATCCGCCGATGGCTCGAGCACTACTGGCTGCGTTTCGGCGAACTGTTCGGGTTGCTCGCCCGGTTCGAGTTCGCAGCGAATGAGGCTGCGGAATTACAGGTTTTTTGCCCGCTCATGAGCGAGCCAGCGAGGCGCTTCTGCGTGGAGGAAGCTCTCGGGTTGCTCATCAACTTCGGCCGCCGGGCAGTCGGGCGGGCCCCGGGTTTCACGCGTATTGAGCTCGAGTTCTCGCGACCGGAGCACCATGATAGCTATGCGCGGATTCTCCGCTGTCCCGTCACGTACAACGCCAGGCGCAGCCGGATACTGGTCGACCCCGGTTGGTTCGATCTGCCGATAGAAACCCGGGATGGGCCTTGCGACGAGTCGCAGCAGCGGCTCCTGACAGAGTTACTGCAACGGGTCGAACAGCGCACTCCCGTCGTTTCTCGGGTTCGGAGCGCTCTGCTCCGGCACCGGGGCGCAGCGCTCCCCTCGCTGGAGGAGCTCGCCCGGAGACTGAACGTTCCCGTGAGGACCCTCGCGCGCCACTTGAAATGGTCGGGCGTACGCTATCGTGACCTGCTGGTGGAGCTGCGGCTAAAGAAGATGTCCTACCTGATCGAAAACCGGAGGTTCACCGCCAAGGAGGTCGCCCATCACGTTGGCTTTCGCGATGTGAATGCGTTTCGCCGGGCATTCAAGCGGTGGACGGGAAACACCGTAAGAGAGTGCCTGAACGGCGGCGCTGCGAGCTACGGACTCAGATCAGCGAAATCCTTCATCCAGTGCAGCCCCGGCACGAAAGAGGGCAGCAAGCCGGGCTTGGCCTTGGTTACGAGGGGGATGGCCTGCAGACAAGGCGCGATCGTACCGTGATATCCGGGCTCGGTAGCCAGCGTGCCCAGCCGATAGTTGCGATCGTCGCTGTCCAGCGAAGCTCGCAGGTTGACGACCGTCCGCAGCGAAGGCCGTCCTTCGATGCTGATGATCCACTTTTCGCCGGGGTTGACTCCCTTGGGGAGCATCTCATCGCCGATGACCCAGTTCAATTCCAACGTGAAGAATGGACGCGATCCCTGGCCGTCGAGGTATCCACGGAAGCGATGTTGTACCCGCCCGACCGTGCCCGCCTTGATCCGGATGTTTACGCTGTCTATATCTTTCTCGGCGGCGATGTACTCGTGTGTCTCCTCGACGCGGGCATATTTGACCCCGAAGGTATGCTCCGCCGTGTAGCCAATCGCTTTGAGAAAGTTCGTGGATATGGCCGCCGCCACCGGGACGCTGGCGGCTTCCTGCGGAGATTTTCCGAAACCCGTCATCCGCAAGAGCTCAGTGGCGGTGTAGGTCGAGTCCCAATTTTCCTGCAGCTTCACCGCTCGGATGTCCGTGCACATGCTCGTCAGGGAGGGCAGGACTCGCTCGCTGACGACATCGGGATCGATACCGGTGGCATGGAACACCGAGTTTCCCTGCCGGCAGGCTTTGTCTAACTTGTCCAGGAATGCACGGTCGCGCACCAGGTGCGCATTCTGGTAGGGCAGCGGCGTAACCACGTTGCGGCCGGCGCTCAGAATGCGCAGTATCTCCTCATCCGTATTGAAGTCGCCCATGTCGCGGGCGGTCATGAGCACGCAATCGCAATCCAGTCCGAGCAGCGCATTCGCATCGGTGCTCATCTTGATGCCGGTCGGACCCATGCCCAGCAGATCGCCGACGTCCTGGCCGTTCTTGCTGTCGGCATAGGCGCGGACTGCGACGAGCTCGAAGGACCTGGACTGCAGTATTTCCCA
>DATEJM010000080.1:0-18736 GCA_035277965.1 Steroidobacteraceae bacterium
TGGTGAATCGCATTGGGCCCCCACGAGCCGGGCGCGTAGAAGCGCACGGGCGGCGGCGCCTCGAGTAATGGCATCGACGCCTGCCACAGGCTCTCGATACCTTCCGCGGTGGTGAAGAGAGTGTGATCGCCCCGCATCGCATCCAGGATCAGCCGCTCGTAGGCTTCGAGAACATCGCCAATCAGCCCGGTGTCGTGCATCGCGAACTGCAGGCTGAGCTTGTCGAGCCGCATGCCAGGTCCTGGGCGCTTGCCGTAGAAGGACAATGACATCTTCGAGGCGTCGGCCAGGTCGAATGTCAGGTGGTCGGGACCGCTGGCACCGACGCCGGAGCCCGGCGGAAACATACTCTTCGGCGGCTCGCGAAAGGCGATGGAGATGATGCGCTGCCCCTCGGCGAGTCGCTTGCCGGTACGCAAATAGAAAGGCACGCCCGCCCAGCGCCAGTTGTCGATATAACAGCGCAGGGCGATGAAGGTCTCCGTATCCGACTCCGGGTTCACACCCTGCTCGGCCCGATAGCCGGTGTACTGGCCGCGGACCACATTGCCCGGCTGTATGGGCAGCAGGCTGCGGAAGACCTTGTTCTTCTCTTCGCTGATCGGCTTGGGCTCGAGAGAGGTCGGAGCCTCCATCCCCATGAACCCGAGTATCTGGAACAGGTGAGTGACCACCATGTCGCGATAAGCGCCGGTCTGCTCGTAGAAACCCACGCGCTTGCCGAGCCCCAATGTCTCGGGCACGTCGATCTGGACGTGATCGATGAAGTTGCGATTCCAGATCGGCTCGAACAGTCCGTTCGCGAAGCGGAACGCGAGGATGTTCTGCGCCGGCTCCTTGCCGAGGAAGTGATCGATGCGGAAGATCTGATCCTCGTCGAACACCTCGTGCAGCCGGGCGTTCAGAGAGACTGCGCTCTCGAGGTCGATGCCGAAGGGCTTCTCCATGACGATGCGGGCGCCTTTCACCAGATCGGCGTCGCCCAGCATCCGAACCGCGGCCAGAGCAGCGTTGGGCGGCACACTCAGGTAGTGCAGGCGGCGGCTCTCGCCGGCGAAAGTCCGCTCGGCCTTCTCGACCGCTGCTTTGAGTGCCGGCGCGCCAGCGGACAGGGGCACATAGTCGAGGATGGCGGAGAACCTGTCCCAGCCCCCGTCGGTCTCCTTGTGAGTCGAGAACTCGGCCAGGGATTGCCGGGCAAACGTCCGGAACGCCTCCGTATCGATGTCGTCCAAAGAGACGCCGATGATCCGGCAGTCAGGTATGAATCCGGCCACGAACAGGTGGAACAGCCCCGGGAGGAGCTTGCGGCGGGACAGGTCGCCCGTCGCGCCGATCAGGACCACGACCTGCGGGAATTTCGGTCCGACTCCGGGGGGTATCTTGGCCACCTGTTGACCTCTTGTTGTCGCAGCGAGACGGGAGGATAGCGCCCGTGGCGGCCGGGTTACTTGAACCGGGCCACAGTAACCGCCCTTGATGACAGATACTCGCCTGGGGCCGAGGGGTCGGGCCGACGTCAGCCACTGTTGCGCAGAGCGGTGGCGATCGCGCTGACCGAGAGATGCAGGCCCTCGGCGACCCGCGGGTCCCGCTCACCGGCGCGGCGACGCTTGAGCAACTCGACCTGCAACAGGTTGAGGGGCTCGATGTAAGGCAGACGCAAGCGGATGGACCGGTCGAGGGCCGGACTCTTCTCCAGGAGGCGTGTCTGCCGGGTGATCGACAGCAGACAGTCGTGGGTGGCGTGCCAGGCAGCACGGATCTGGCCAAAGACGGCATCGGCGAGCGAACGGTCGGTCACCAGGGTGGCGTAGCGCTCCGCGATCCGCATGTCCGACTTGGCGAGCACCATCTCCAGGTTATCGAGTGTGGCCCGGAAGAACGGCCATGCCTCCAGCATCTCATGCAACAGCGCCGGCTCCTCGATCGCCTGCAGCGCGTGGCCAACGCCATACCAGCCGGGCAGCATGACGCGGGCCTGTGCCCAGCTGAATACCCAGGGGATGGCGCGCAGATCCTCGATACGATCGGACTTCGTCCGCGAGGCGGGCCGCGAGCCGATCTTGAGCTCGGCGATCTCCGCGATCGGTGTCATCTGCCGGAAGAATCCGGGAAAGCCGGTCGTGTCGTAGACGAGATCCCTGTACGCGCGCAGGGCATGCTCGGACATCTTGCTCATCACCGCCGAGAAGCGCCTGGTGTCCGCCTGGGAGACCGCGATCTCCTCGAGCGAGGCGAGCACGGTCGCCGCGGTCATCGACTGAAGGCTCGTCGTCGCGACTTCAGGGGTGCCGTATTTCGCGGCGATCATTTCGCCCTGCTCGGTGATACGGATGCGACCCTTCACGGTACCGGGAGGTTGAGCGCGGATCGCAGCAAACGAGGAACCCCCTCCTCTACCGACAGCACCGCCGCGTCCGTGAAATACCTGCATCGTCGCGCCCCTTTCTGCAAAGACGCGCGCAAGCACGCCAGCCGCGACGTAGAGACTCCAAACCGACGTGAGGTAGCCCCCATCCTTGTTGGAATCCGAATAGCCGACCATGACCTCCTGGTAGCCCCGCTGGGCGGTGACCGCGGCCACTTCCGGCAGAGCGAGCCAAGTCTGCATGATCTGCCCGGAGCGTTGCAGGTCGGCGATGGTCTCGAAGAGCGGGACCACCATGACGGCAACCGCATAGCCCGGGTGAACGGGTGTCTGGCCGCGATACAGACCCACCTCTTTCAACAGGATGTTGACCTCGAGCAGATCGGAGAGACTGGTCGTCTTGGAGACGATGTAGGTCGTGATGCATTCGCGACCGTACGTCGCATGTGCCTCGGCAGCGGCGCGGACGATTGCGAGCTCCGAGACGGTCTCGTCGCTGTACTGCGCGTAGGAGCTCGCGAGCGGCCGCTCCGTGGCCAGCTCAGTGCGCAACAGCGCCACACGCTGCTCCTCGCCAAGGTCCTGGTAATGGGGCGACACGCCGGCCACCTTCAGCAGCTCGCCCACCACTCTCTCATGCACATCGGAGTTCTGGCGCAGATCGAGCGTCGCCAGATGGAAGCCGAACGTCTCCACCGAACGAATCAACCGTCCGAGCGCGCCGCCTGTTGAAAGCAGTCCGTGCCCACTGACGCTCAGCGAATGCGCGAGCTGTACGAGATCAGCGCGGAAGTCCTGCGGGCGCGCGTAGCGCTCTCCGGCAACGCGAGCGGGGCGTTGCGGCGTGCGGCCAGTAAGCGCCGTATACGTCGCCGCCAACCGGGCATAGATGCCGGTGAGCGCTCGCCTGTAGGGTTCATCCTCGCGCGCATGGCTCGTGTCCCCGCTGAGCTCGGCGAGTGCCTTTACTTCCGGGCTCACGTTGGCGAGCTCGGTCGATATCGACAGCTCTGAGCCCAGTGCATGCACCTTCGTCAGGTAGTCACTCAATACGGCTTCGGACGCTCGGCCGAGAGCCATCTTGAGAGAGGCCGCGGTGACATTCGGATTGCCGTCGCGATCCCCTCCGATCCAGCTCCCCAGCCGCAGGAAACTGTCAGGACGAGACCCCAGCAATCGCTCCCAGCGCGCATACGGCGGCGGAATCGCCGGCATCAACGCATCGCGCATGTACGACAGTGCCGTGTCGACCTCGTCCGCAACATACAGCCGCTCGTGTCGCAGCGGGCGTGTATGCCATAGCAGGGCGATCTGCCTGAGTATCGCTTGCTCGACGAGCGCACCGTCGGAAGTCTCGATCACCCCTCGATCGCGCTGGCGCATGAGCTCGGCGATGCGGTTGCGATGATCGATCATGCTCTTGCGTAGCACTTCCGTCGGATGCGCGGTGAGCACAGGGACGATCAGGGCGCTGTCGAGCAGTTTCGACACGGCGGCAGCGTCGATGTTGTGCGCGGCCAGGCGGCTCATGGCGGTCGCCAGGTCGTGCCCCTCGTCCGCATCCCCGCTCTGGCGGTCTTCAGCCAGATTGGCCAGCATCGAGAACAACATGAAGCTGCGCACGAACGCGAGCGTGTCCTCGAGTTGCAGCGACTGCGGATCGATGCCGGGCAGGCGCGGCTCGGTCATGCCGCGATAGCGGTCCACCGAGCCCGAGCGAATCGCCTCGATGCGCCGAAAGAGCTCCTCGCCGCCGTAGGCCCGGATCACATCGCCGAGCAACTTCCCCAGGTAGCGGATGTCCGGATTCTGAGCGATCGGTTGGACTGCGGCCATGGCGGAGCGGAGTTGAAATGTCTGTGAGCGGAAGCCTAAGGCAATGCGATGACGGCGGGGAGACTTCGTAGCGCCGCGCACCTTTTTGGACCGGCTGGAGGCTGCATGCTCCAAAACGGATAGCGGACACCTAGGAATGAAGCATATCGTTACCTGGCATACCATATAGAGCGGCTTATCCGGACAAGAGGCAGGCCCATAATCCGGTTTAATCCGGTAATTTTTCCGGTAGCGTTACCTGCCTATTCCGGTATGATCGGGTGTCAAAAGCGATTGCCCATGCATATCGATACTGTCCAGATCACGCCGGAGTTGCTGGCGCTCTTATCGGAGCTCGACGAGTTCAAAGGCGCCTGGCGCGCGCTCGGTCTGCTGGCTCCCGAGCGGCTGAGCGCTCTGCGGCGGGTCGCCACCATCGAGAGCATTGGGTCCTCCACGCGCATCGAGGGCAGCAGCCTGACCGACCGGGAGGTCGAGCATCTGCTTGGCCGGTTGCAGATCAAGCATTTCGCGAGCCGGGACGAACAGGAAGTCGCCGGTTACGCCGATGTGATGGAAGCGGTGTTTCAGCATTGGGCCGAGATCCCCCTCAACGAAAACCATATCAAGCAACTACACCGCGACCTTCTGCGCTACAGCACGAAGGACGAACGCCACCGCGGCGCGTATAAAAGCGTTCGCAATGATGTCGCGGCTTTCGACGCCGCGGGCAACATGGTTGGCATCGTCTTCGAGACAGCCAGCCCATTTGACACTCCGCGCCGAACATCCGAGCTGCTCGCCTGGCTGGAACAGGCGCGCGATCTGCATCGCCTGCACCCGCTCCTGATCATCGCGATCTTCGTAGCCGTCTTCCTGGAGATCCACCCGTTCCAGGACGATAACGGCCGCTTGAGCCGCATCCTCACGACGTTGCTGCTGCTGCAGGCCGGCTATGCCTATGTGCCCTACAGCTCCCTCGAAAGCATCATCGAGCACAACAAGGAGAGCTACTACCTCGCTTTGCGCCAAACGCACACGACGATCCGCGGCGATGCGCCCGACTGGCAGCCATGGCTCCTGTTCTTCCTGCGCGCCCTGCAACAGCACAAGCGTAGTCTGGCCGGCAAGATCGAGCGCGAGAGGCGCGCCCTCGCCCTGCCCCGATTGGCCGTCAATATCCTGGACTACGCGCAGGCGCACGGCCGTGTCAGGACACGCGATATGGTTCGCGAGCACGGCGCCAGTCCTAACACGGTCAAAGTGACGTTCCGTAACCTCGTTGCCGGAAACCTGCTGGCGAGGCACGGGGGCGGCCGATCGATCTGGTACAGCCTGCCGTGATCTTTTGGGGTGTGCACGGTCACGCGGTTTCCGGCGCTCGGCGCGATATATAGTAGCGAATTGAGCTCCAAGCCGAAGATTCCGCGCCCGAATGGCCCTGTACACCGCCAGCAAGACCCGTCGCTCGCTGATCGATTCCGTGATGTTCCGGATGCTGTCGCAGATCGCGACGGTATCCAGCTACGTCGTCCTGGTGCGGGGCATGCCGAAGTCGGACTTCGGCGTGTTCAACCTCCTGTACTCGTTCATCCCGGTCTTCGGAACGATTGCCTCCTTCGGCCTCGAGCAGATCCTGAGGCGCTACCAGCCTGATTATCTGCGGCAGGGCAATGCCCCGGGAGCGGTCACGCTGGTGAGGCTCGTGGCCTCGAGCCGCTTCCTGCTGAACGTGCTGCTGATCGGTGTGATGCTGCTCGCCTGGAATCACATCGCCCCCATCTTCCACATGGGGCCGTATCGCGAGCCGTTCGCGGCGTTCGCGGTCCTGCTGATCCTGCACTTCCAGTCGCAGATCCTGATCCTGTCGCTGGCTTCCCACATGCTGCATCGGTTCAGCGTGGGTGCCATGACGATGCTCGCTTTCGGCAAGCTGATCGGCTATCTCGTGATGCGCTACGCGGGCGGATTCTCGCTGATCCACGCCATCATCGCGGACACGATCGCCTACGGTTGCATCTACGTGTTCCTGCGCATCGTCTATCGCCGCCGCTGCGTGCCGCGGGACATGAAGGAGCCCTACCGGCCGCCTGCCGCAGAGCGGCGCCGAATGCTCAAGTACGGGCTCTACAACAACTTCAACGACGCCGGCGTCCTGCTGCTCGGCGGCGCCGCCGACAACCTGTTCATCGCCGCGTTCATCGACCCGATCTCGGTCGGCATCTATGCCTTCTACGGCCGGCTGAACGAGATGGCGATCAACCTGCTGCCGGTGCGTTTCTTCGACAATATCGTTCAACCTCTGTTCTTCTCCATCGACCGCGCCGAAGCGCACCGGCGCGTGCGGCAGTTCTTCACCTTTCTGATCGACATCAACGTCATACTGCTCTGGGGCCTCCTGACGTTCGCCGTCGTGTATCACGAGGAGCTGGTGCGCATCGTCTTCGCCGGGAAGTACGTCGAGTATTCGTGGCTGCTGCCGCTGATCATGCTGTTCTCCACGATCAACTCGATCGCCGTGCCGGTGTCTCTCACGGCGCAGTACGAGGAAAAGGCGGGCATCATCCTGCTCAGCAAGATCTTCGTCATCTACAACATCGTGTCGATGCTGATCCTGCTGCCGCGACTCGGCATCTACGGTGCCATCCTGTCGCGCGGCACGGCCGAGGCGTTCAAGAACCTCTTCATCTGGTGGTGGGTGCGCGATCGGGCCAGGTGGGACAACGCCCGGGCCGTACTGACCACGGGCGTGCTGCTCTGGGGCTCGATCGGCCTCATCTGCTACGAGGCGAAACGTCTGATTCCGCTGCCCAGCATCATGCACTGCGCTTTCGGCGTGCTGATGTGCGGGCTCGGCCTCCTGATCTACCTGCGCACTCCCGCGATCGGAGCGTCTGACAGGCAGCTGCTCGCGACTGTATTCGTGGGCAAGGAAGGGCGCCTGTTACAGCGCCTCGGCCTGCTTCGCCCCTCGCAGCCCGAAGCGTCGGGTGCTTGAAGTCGTCTGACGGTAGGCGGCCGGAGCGTTGTAGAGCAACGGGTTGTTGCCATCCAGCACCCACATCTCGTCGCGCATCTTCTGCCGCCTGCGGTCCGCGATCGCCCCATAGCCCTGATGCGGCGTGCAGGTGAGCTCTCCGAAATACACCTTGCCGCCCACCGTATAGAGATCCACTCGCACGAAGTCGAAGTCCGCCGACAGTGCACGGGCGACGCGCACCATCTCCTCGAAATTCTTCGGCTTGATGTGCGGGGCCAGCGTCTCCCGCGGGATGTTGCTCGTGATCATCTCCCAGTCCTTGGTGAACTGCGCCGCGTGGCCGAGAGGCGAGCAGATCGCGAAGTTGTAGTCGAATCCCTTCGCGGTGTTGTAGCAGAAGAAGCTGTAGTCCCACGGGAGGCCGCCGGTATCGCCCTGCAACAGCTCCTCGATGACGATCTTGGGCTTGATGAAGTTGTAGTGGCGCTCGCCTGCGTGCCAGCCATACCTCCGGTTACGCAGCGTGTTGAAACGCCGCACGGTCTTGGCGACGTTCATCGCGCTCTTGCTCTGCACGACCTGGTGCCACTTGCAGCCATGGTTCGACTTGATGATGAAGCGCTCCGGCAACTTGGCGAACACCTCGGGGGTCAGGCGGTCGTACGCACCGAGCAGCGGAATCAGGTACTGCTCACCGGCCTTGGCGGCCACGTACTCGCGGACGCGATATTTGTCAGCGACCATGCCGTAGAAAGCGTGGTTGCCGTACAGTTTGCGGAACTGCACCTTCTCCTGATAGGTCCGCGGATTCTCGAAGTTGCCCTCGTAGCCGAGATTCTCCCGGAACTGGCGACGGATCCTCTGGCGCTGCGCCTGAACGACCAGCCACTCGTAAGCACGCTTCAACATGGGAGCCCCTCGAATACTTTTGCTTGTATCTGCGGATCGTCGCAGCGGGGGCAGCGCGTCTAGTTAACATTATGCGCAGCCGCCTCGGAGCGACAGGGGCTAATGTGAGGCCGCAGCGAGCCGCGTTCCGCGACTCGGTTCGCACTTCTGCCGCAACATCACGGGCAGCGCGGATTCTGTCCAATCGCGCCGGGGAGTTAGAGAGGGAGTTTGGGTGGATCAGACCTATGCCGGAGCCGGACGGAACACCGTCCGGCTCCTTCCTTCGCCCGTGCAGAACCCAACCACACCTGCGAAGCTCGATACCTCCTATCGGTTAGTAAATCATCCGCGCGATGCAAGCACCTCGGGACCGGCCATCACGATCCGCGCGCTCGGCGAGGCATCGCGGTTGCGGTAGTAGTGCGTCAGCGCCGGCACGTTGATCGTGTCAACAGCGCGCTCGGTCGCCTGGCTGACGCACGCGTCCCACAGCGCGGCGCGCTCCAACTCCCGCCGATCAACCTGACCGCAGACCTGCTCAGCGGCCTTGTGCACGCGACGGAAAAGCGCGGCGATGCCGGCGGAGCTGTTCAAATTCAAATCGCCGTAGTGCACGACCTGTTGTGGCACGCTCAGCGCAGAGGTATCCGCGTGCGCGGTAACGAACAGGCTGCCGGCCAGAGCGAGGCCGACCGACGCCCGGCGGAGGATGCCTTCGAGCTTCTCGAGACGCATGGTGTTAGCTCCTGATTGCAGTGTGGGCTGGGCTTGCACGTGGACCGTGATAGTGGCGGTCTCATAACTAAATACGGATTGGCCGCTGAAAAAGCGCCAGCGGCCGGCACGGGGACGTTAGAATCTTTGCGAGCCCGCACCGGGGCGGGCCGGCGGAGGCATCGACATGGGGGACGTCACGACTCTCCTGGCTGCTGCGCGGCGGGGCCAGACGCAGGCGCTAGACCGCCTCTACTCCCTTCTCTATCAGGAGTTGCGCTCGGCGGCTCATCGCCAGCTACGCAAGCGGGATCATCGCGGAGCACTGAACACCACGATGGTCGTCCACGAGTCCTATCTGCGCCTCAAGGCGCGGGGCGCCCTGAGCCCACAGGACCGCAGCCAGTTCATGGGGTACGCGGCCACCGCCATGCGCTCCGTGATCGTCGATCTGGCCCGAGCCCGTCTGGCCGAAAAGCGGGGCGGCGATCAGGCGGAGATCCCGCTGCTACCGAGTATTGCCGACGCCGCTACAGCGGACAGCGACGATCTGATCCGTGTTCACGAAGCCCTGGAAGAGCTCGCGGCGATCGATCCACGCCTCGCCAGGATCGTGGAGATGCGCTACTTCGTCGGGATGAGCGAGCAGGAGGTCGCGGACGCCTTGGGTGTGGCGCGCCGGACCGCCCAGAGGGACTGGGAGAAGGCGCGGATGTTCTTGTTTGCGACCCTGCGGGCCAAGTAGGCTGAGCGCATGAAGCCAGCCTCCGCGAGCACCGCGCAGGCGGCAAAAACCACGTTTTTTGCCGCCGGAAACGCAGCTGATGTCCGCAGGAGCGCCACAGGCGGCTTTTGCCCATGAATCAGGACGACTGGAAGAGGCTCTTTGAGCTGCTGGACACGTTCGTTGACATAAGCCCGGACCGCCGGGAGGCGTGGCTCGACAAGTTGCAGGGCGAGGATCGCAAGCTGCGCGACCCGCTGCGCAAGCTGATCGCCCAGGGCCCCCAGATGGCCGCGGAAGGGTTCTTGGTCAAGCCGGCGGCCAAGGTCGTGGTCACTGACGAGACGGCGCCGCCCCTGGAGCCTCCACCTGCGAGACCCGCGGCAAGGGAGCCGGCAGCCACATCGATGGTCGCCCGGGAGCTGAGTGAGCATCTGGGGCGCTTCATCGGAGGGGTGACCGATGCGGAAGGGTTGCGCGAGGCCTTCCGCGGATACGTACAGCGCAATTCGAAAGAGCGGGATAACGTGGCGCGCTGGCTGCAACAGAGCGTTGCCAGCGGACGCCTTCCTGAGTCCATCGAGCGTTCACTACGGGACATTCTCGATGAAACGAACCTACCCGGTGAGGCGCGCCCGGCACAGCCCGCTGCGCCAGCAGACCTACCCACCCACCCGCCCGCTGCTTCCGGCGATCCTTCGCTTCTGGAGACGCCGACGATAAGCCGCTTCGACGTCACGGGCGGACCGCGCTACGTGGAGCGGCTCTCGGAGTCGGCCTGGGAGCCGCCGCCGCAATCGAGCTGGCAGGCCGCTCCACCCGAGTCCGCCAGGCGCGCCCAGCCCGAGCGCGCGCCGCAGGCGAGCTTGCAACCCCAGAGGCCGCAGTCACCGCGCGGGTATTCCGAGCTACCCGTATCGCTCGCGGCAGACGACGACGTGCCACCCCCCCGGGTCGGGATGGTGCTGGGAGGGCATTTCAAGCTCGTCGAGGAGCTGGGCGCCGGCGGAATGGGCCATGTCTTCAAGGCAGAGGATCGGTGGGCCGTCGAGGCCAAGGACCGCAACCCCTACGTTGCCGTGAAGGTTCTGAACGAGGAGTTCAAGAAGCATCCCGACGCCAACATCGCCCTGCAGCGCGAGGTGAAACGAGCTCATACCCTCGCCCATCAGAACGTCATCGACGTCTATCAGTTCGAGCGCGATGGCCCTTACTCCTACATGACCATGGAGTACCTGCAGGGCCAGCCGCTGGACCGGCTCATTGCGACGGAGTTCGTGGGCGGCATCTCGTACGAGCGGGCCTGGCCGATCGTGCAGGGAATCTGCGCGGCCCTCGAATACGGCCATACGAAGGTCTACGAGAACAAGAAGGGCATCGTCCATTCGGATCTGAAGCCGGGCAACGTGTTCATCTGTAAGGATGGGGGCGTCAAATTGCTGGACTTCGGTATCTCACGCCCGATGGCCGCCAGTGATGCCGACACGATGACCGACGTGACGCAATTCGACCCGGGCGAGAAGCTCCGCGCCCTCACGTTAGCGTACGCATCGCTCGAGATGATCCAGGGGAAGCCCCCGGCGCCGAGCGATGACATCTACGCTTTGGGCTGTATCACGTACGAGCTGCTGGCGGGTCGGCATCCTTTCCTCAATGCGGAAGGACGCAAGAGCTCAGCCGTCGATGCGATGACGGCGAAGCTCGTTCCGAAGCGGATCGAGTCGTTGAATCGGACACGCTGGGAGGCGCTGAAACGCACGTTGGCCTTCAGGCGGGAGGATCGGACGGCGAGCGTGGCTGAATTCGTGCGTGCTTTTGAGCCCAAGAGCTTCGTTCGGCAGCACGCCCCGGCCATCGCCGCAGCCACCTTCGCGACGGTGGCGGGTGTCGTTGCGATCAGTGCGTACTACTATCGCGCGTACGTGGAGCAGAGCGTCGGCCCACTCGAGATGGCGAGCCGCGACGTCAAGCTGACTCCGGAGCAGCGGCAACAGATCAACGACTATCTGGGCCAGGCGCGGGACAACTTGAGCGAGGCGAAGGCGTCGTTACCGGCTGACGACCTGTCGTACATCCTCAGCACCGGGGCCAACAATGTGTACGAGATCCTGCGGGCAGCCCTGCAGATCCAGCCCAACAATCCGGAGGCGCTGGCCATGCGCGCGCGCATCGCGGATCTGTATGCCGAGAAAGCCCGTCAGCTCGTGAGCGCCAACATGCTGCCGCAGGCGATGGAGCTCGTTGCCAATGGCCTCAAGGTGAAGCCATCAGACCGCGACCTCGTATTGCTGCAGCGGGAGATCTGCGCGCGGGACAATAACGCGTGCACCTCTATGCCTTAGGATTTCAAGTGCACGCGTGCACCTCTATGCCTTAGCGGACTAGCGCCGCCATCGGGGTGGAAGTTGCACTCGGCCCCCAGGAGCGCGCGCGCTTCTGAGCATCATCGATCTGTTGCGCGGTCATCTGGCTTTCGAGGATGCCGCGGTTCTTTCTCCCCTGCTCATCACCGCTGCTGGCCGCCAGGTTGAACCACATGTGCGCCTGTACGATGTCCTTCGACACGCCGAGCCCCTTGGCATAGAGGAGCCCGAGATTGTTCTGGGCAGCGGCGAAACGTTGGTCGGCCGATTTCTGGTACCAGGAGATCGCCGTCGCCAGATTCCGCTCCACACCCTGACCCGACTCATAGGTGTGGCCCAGTGCGTTCTGCGCCGCCGCATCGCCCGCGGTGGCGGCTTTCTCCCACAGAGCCAGCGCCTGACCGTAGTCCTTGGGAACACCGGTGCCCGTGAAATAGAGCCGGCCCAGGTTGAATTGCGCCTTGGGATAGTCCTGGTCGGCGGCTTTGCGGTACCACTCGATGGCCGCATCGAGCGACCGCTCCACACCGGCTCCGTGTTCGTACAGGAAGCCCAGAGTGTTCTGCCCCAGGGCGTTGCCCTGCTCGGCAGCCTTGTGCGACATGGCGATCGCGTGCGGGTAGTCGACAGGCAGCCCGTCTCCCGTCGCATACCTGAGACCCACGATGGCCTGGGCGGCCGCGACTCCTTGATCGGCTGCCTTGCTATACCAGCTCGCGGCGATATTGGCGTCCGCAGGAACACCAGCGCCGCGGGAGTACATGACACCGAGATCGAACTGCGCGGGCCCATAACCACGATCCGCTGCCTTGCGGTACCAAGGGAGAGCTTGCGCAAAATCCAGCTTCACACCCTGGCCCTTGGCATACATGAGCCCGGTGTAGTACTGGGCCTTCATATGATCCTTGTCGGCCGCCTTGCGAAACCACGAGAGCGCGGCGCCATAGTCCTGGGTCGTGCCGAGTCCCTGATAGTAGAGCCAGCCCAGATTGAATTCGGCTTCCGGCAGCCGCTTGTCCGCCGCCTTGCGAAACTGAGCGAAGGCCTGCGAGTAGTCCTGGGGCACGCCGTCGCCGTGTGCATAAAGCTGTCCGAGGTCGTTCAGCGCCTGAGCGTCTGCCTTCGCGGCAGCCTCGCGCAATTGGACCAGCCTCTCGGGACTGCCGCCGATGCGCTCGGTGGGGACTGCAATGAGGGGATGAAACTCGGTCTGCACCTTGCGGATATCGGAGACGAACTGGTCCATATCCGCGGCCGGCACCTGCTGTGCCAGTGTCTCGAAGGCATATTCGGCGCCCACCACGCTACCTTTGCGATGGCGAGTCTGACGGACATCGAAGAAAGCGTTCTTGACCTCGACTGTCTGGTCCTCCCCGTTGAGCGTCACGCCGGGCGGAAGCTCGACTCGATGCTCGAAGTAGACTTTGAGGGGAAAGTCGATCCCGTATGGCGCGTCGCGATGTGGCGCGGCGGGTATCACGAAGAACGAGGCGATCGTCGGCTCGTGGCGCAGGATCCATCCCCCCTCGGCACGCTCCGCATAGCTCGTCAACTTGACGGTTTCGCGCAGGGTGAGCTGGTTGCGATCGGTATCGTCGTCGACCGCGAGATCTTTGGCCCACTCGGCGGGGCCGTATGCGCGTCGAATGAGGTTGAGAATGTTTCTACGAAACTCTTCCGCGGGCACCTGCGCGATGTTCCAGCGCATGCTCTCGGCCGGCGCGCCGCTCAGGGTCACGAGACGCTCGAGGAGCGCAGGCCCCTCGAAGCTCTGCAGATGCACCTGCTCCGTGATCGAGTAGAGATCGGGTGCGGACTGCTCGATCTGCTGCAAGTTGCCGGTCGTGGAGCTCGCGACGAGCGCGTCCCGACCCCCGTGCAGCCGTCCAACATTGACAATGTTGGACGGTTTCTGGTGAGCCGTGGGATCGAGCCAGTAGGTGCCGCCCTGCAGATGCAGCTCGACGATGGCATGATCGAACGGCGTCGGGGCGGGGAGCCAGTCCGCCAGCCCGTGATCGAACGAAACACTCAACAGCGCCGGCCGCGCATCGAGCCCCGCGGCACGGTACAGGGATACCAGCAACATCGACTTGTCTTTGCAGTCTCCGTAGCGTCGCTTCAGGACTTCGTCGGGAGAGGCGGGCCGGTGCGAACTCTCGCCGAACGCGATCGAGGTGTAGCGGATTTCCGCCTGGACGAAATCGAGAGCCGCCGCGGCCCTCTTGGCAGGATCGGGGATTGCCGCGAAACGCGCCGCTAGATTGCGGAACGCTGCGCTGTCCGCAGCCGGCATCTGAAACAGCTCGGCAGCCCAGCGCGCGACCTGGTTCCAACTGCGGTACTCCGAGTACTGCAGCCACGTAGCAGGCTGATAGCCCCGCGGATACGCGCTCTCCACCCGCAGTGGCGGGAGATCGTGCTGCTCGAATGTGATCTGCCGGAGTCCGTCGTGTACGGTCTCCGCCGGAACGACCTTCGCCGCGACGGCGCTCGCGCCACCCATGAAGCGGTATCGCACCGGGCGTCCCGCTGGCACTTGAATGGATACCCGACGCAGTTGCACCGGATAGCTCGACTGCCATGGGAGCGCAGAGGCGATCGCACCTTTGAATACCGGATTCGAGCCCACCAGGGAGTAGGCATACTCGAGCGTGTCGCCGACCCGCAGGTCATCGATGACGGCGTTCACGGTGACTCTCCCCGTGTACTCGCTGTGCTCGAGGCCCGGCTCCCTCTGCAGGAAGCGCACCTTGACGGTCGCTAACTTGTCCAACTCAGCGCCATCGCGTATCACCCGCAGCGTGTGCAGGACAATCGTCTGAAACGCCGGATTGAAATCGATGGCGAGCTGACCCAGGCCGGCCACGCCGGAGGCGTTGTTGGCCGTCATCAGGTAGTGATAGAAACTCGCCTCACCGCTTTCCGTCCAGCGGCTCTGGACGTCCCCGAGGCGCAAGGTGATTGGCTCGGATGAGGGTTGGATATCCGGGGCGGTGACATGTGTCACCCATGCGGGCGGCGGACCTTTGCTGAATTGAGCTGCCCCTAGCTCCGACTCCGCGGGCTCGCCACGCGCAGCGGCAGCTGCGGTTGCCGCCGATGGATCGGCTGCCTGGGCCGCTGGCAGCGCGAGACTCAAGAAGACAGCGAGCCGCCAGCCTGGAGAAGCGCGCCCCTTCGGGCGAGAACGGCTCAAAGTCGAACATGGAGCATCGTGCATGGCCGAAATTCCCTATGATCCCAGCGCCGTAGTACAGCCGAGGCCGGAGCCTGCCGGGGAGAGCGAGTTCACGTTAGCCACCGCGGCGCTCGAGGTTTCGGATGGAATGTGACCCAGATCGCAGTGCGCCGGCAGCCGTATCCGGATGCTGCGCGGACCTGCGACGAATGAGCAACCATGGAACACTCCACTCCCTCCATCCGCGCCTATGAATCCGTGCGGCGCGGGCCCAGCCTCTATCTCCGGCTGGGTGTCATGGCCACGCTCCTACTATCGCAATGGGCCCAGGCCGAAACATGGCCCGCGAGCCCGCCGGTCCTGAGCGACAAGCAGATCAACGTTGCGTATTCGGCAGCGAGAGTCATCGGCGCGTTGCAAATCGTGTATTTCTCCAAGGAGTTTTCGGATCAGGGCACCGCACAAGCCGCCCTCGACAAGCTGACACGACTCCGTGACGCGGGCGCGGTACGGCTCGGATTTCAGAAGTCCGTGCAGCCCTGCTTCGCGATCCCGGCAGCGGAACGACTGATTCTCCTCAATGGGATCGATCACCATCCGTCACAGCCGTTCGAAATGAACGGCAAGTGGTGGGTCGTGATGCGTACGGGGCTCAAATTTGACGGGATACCGGCGCTGCCTGCCATCCGTGACAAGCTGCCGGAATATGTCCGGATCGGGGCGATTCCGGATCCGGACCAGATCCTGCAACCGCCGCTCGTCACGCAGTTCGCGGCCGGGACGGTCCACGATGTCGAATCGCTCCACAAGCTGCAGGAGCCGTATGACGTCGACATGGTATTGCCGAATGGCAATACCCTGCTGATCGCCTCACTGTACATGCACAAGGACGACTTGACGGCCGAGTTGTTGAAGCGGGGCGCGAATCCCAACAAATGCTCGGCCGGTATCTGTCCGTTGCACGCGGCAGTGCTGGGAGAGAACGCGCCGACGATGGTCAAGCTGCTGCTCGATCACGGATCCGATCCGGACGTCATGGACAGATCCGCGGGAGTTCACTGGACGCCACTCGTACACGCGATGTTGCACTCCCCCGCGACGCCACTCGTCGAGTTGCTAGCGCAAAGCGGCGCAGACGTGAACGGCAAGGACGGTGACGTAACGCCGCTCATGATGGCGGCGGAGCGCGCCGACCGGGACGCGGTGTCCTACTTGCAGCAAAAGAACGTGGACTGGTTCCGCGTCTCCAAGGATGAGATACCGGCCCGGAATGCTCAGTCGTTTGCGGCGACAGGAAAGGGGGATGCGGCCTTCAAGGAGTGGTTCGCAAAACTGTCGATGGATGCCGCGGCGCGATCCGGCCTCTATGAATGGGAGGGATGGATCGAGCAGGATGGACATCGGTGGCACATCGGCAATGAGCCGGTGAAGCTCCAGCGCAAACCCTTTGATATCGTCGTCAATCTGCAGCCGCGCGCGCGACTGTTGGTCGTCGCCGGCGAGGGTGATGGTGTATTCAAGGAACTGCAGCGGGGTTACAACGACGGGCGCATTTTCTCGGCCATCAGTATTGCGGCCGACGCAGGCGATGGCACCTCGCGCGATCTGTTCGTCAATGGACAGACCCTCTCCGAGGGCGAGCCTTACACTGTGCAGTCCTGGGCCGATGTGGAGGGGTGGAAGACCTTCTCCGCGGTACGCAAGGAGGGCTCAACCACCAAATACGTCCGTACCGTCGCGCAACTGAACACGGCGAGCGGTACGCAGAGTCTCGCCCAGAGCGGGATTCATGAGCTACATCTCGTGCTGGGAACCCAGCTGGATATGGCGTTTCCGCGATTCGACTACTACCGGCCGCAGCGCCTGAATCTGCTCTTCAAGTGAATGCCCGCCTTGGCGGGGCCGTGGGCGCCGCCGCACCGCGTTGAATGTAACGCCCTCATCGCGTACGCTTCGTTACATGATACGCGTCCGGAGAATTCGATCATGAGCTCGAGCCGCGCCCGCAAGGCAGTACGCGCTCCCGTAGCACAGCGAGTAGAGAAGCACCGTAAGGCCCTGCGCGCCGCGGGTCTTCGGCCTATTCAGATTTGGGTGCCGGATGTGCGCTCCAGGAACTTCACCGCCCAAGCGCGGCGCCAGTCGCTGGCGATCGCCAGAAGCCACCAGGAACTGGACGACGTGGCCTTTGCAGGCGCGCTCGCAGACTGGGACGCGATGTGAAGCGTGGAGAAATCTGGAGTGTGGCAGGCGGCTCAGACTACGCAGGCAAGCTCCGCCCCGCAGTGATCCTACAAGATGATGCCTTCGAGGATCTGCTGTCGGTTACCTTGTGTCCATTCACGACGAACCCTACATCCGCTCCCCTCTTCAGGTTGCCCGTCGAGCCTAGTGAAGACAACGGACTCAATAGGCCTTGTAGCCTCATGGTCGATAAGATCTCGACCGTATCGAGGGCGAAGATGGGTGCACGGATCGGTCGCCTGAACGACGAGGATATCGTGCGACTGAATCGTGCGATGCTCGTCTTTCTGGGCTTGGCCGGTATAGGCTCGAAGAAAACGCGGAGTCGAACTCGCCCGCCACGCGGAGCGTGAGCGTACGGCGAGCCGAGCAGCCCGCCGCCCGCCGGCGTAGCCCGCTTAGAACTGCCCGCGAATACCGATCGCGATCGCGTTGCTCGTCAGGTTCGAGGCTCCCACCAGGCGCTCGTAGAAGAGATACGCCTGGAGGCGGTGGGCCAGCACTGTGGACAATCCTGCGCCCACGACTCCGAAGTCGGAGTCCTGCCTGTCGGTGGGGAAGGCGAAGCAGGAGTCGCACGTGACGAAGTTGCTCTGGACCGAGCCGGGAGTCGCATCCAAGGCGTACTTCGCATAGAGGGTGCGGGGGTTGTCCTTGAACTCGTGGTGCCATTCGACGCGCGCGCTCGGACTCACGACGCCGAAGCTGGTGCTGAGCGCACGGGAGATGTTGAGTCCGACGATCGAGCGGAAGGAGTCGATGGTCTGATCGTCGTAGGCCAGAGCAAGACCGCCGCCGGAAGTGTCGTTCTCCGCGAAGCTGTCGATCTTCACCCGGCGGTAGTTGGCACTCAGCGAGGCCTCGAGGTCCCAGGAGGACACATCGAAGTCGTGACCCACTGTCGCGCCCACCGCGAAATAGCGGCTGTCCGGGCTGCTCGTCAGAGCGCGATCCTGCGCGGGGCACGGGGTCGCGGGCGGGCAGGAGTTCGAGGAGGAATAGACGACGTTGCGTGTCATGTGCGTGGTCGGGGAGCCGTAGCTCACGATGCCGTTCACGAACAGCAGATCGCTGAACCAGGCGCCGTAGAGGGATCCGCTGATGCCCTTGACGGTGACATCGCCGCCGGACACCTGGCCGTTGTTGTCGAAGGTCGCCTTGTAGTGGTCGTAGCCGATCGACCCGCCCAGCACCGCACTGCCGAAGTTGTAGTCGATACCGGCGGTGAAGCTTTCCGCCTTGAAGTCGAAGCCATCCTCGGCAGGGGTCTGGTCGCGATTACCCCAGTCGTAGCTGCCCTCGGCGAACCAGCCCCAGTGCTGGGTGATCTGGCCCGAGGCCTGGCCCATGCCGCGAGACGGACCGGAGCGGCTCGACGCGCTGCCCGCCGTATCGCCGGCAGTCGTGTCCACCGGCGCATCCGCGAAGGTGTAGTAGTAAGCGACGGGTTGGA
>DATEJM010000081.1:0-6206 GCA_035277965.1 Steroidobacteraceae bacterium
TCTCTCTGGAGGTTATACGCGAGCCAGGCGCAGGCGCAACGCGTTCCCGACGACCGAGACTGAGGCTCATGGCGGCCGCCGATGCTATGGTGCATCGCGCCTCGTGGTGCGCGTATCGCTGAATTGCCAGAGTTAGTTAACGAGGTTAGAGTATTTGAACCACTGCGGGGCTCAATATCTGCTGCAATACAGCAGGGCAGGTTGACAGTTAGAACCCGCACGCGGGGACTCTTCGGTCTATGGACGCCGAGCTGTCGCGGCAGTTGTGGGAGGAAAATCCCGACGCGGTCCTTGCGATTTCCTCGCGGGGTGAAGTATTGCATTGGAATCGCGCCGCCGAAGTCATTTTCGGCTACTCGCGCGATGAAGCTCTCGGCCGCGCCCTGACGGAGCTCATCATTCCCGCCGATCAGGCGGCTGAAGAAGAGCGGCTTCAGAAAGAAGCTTTTTCGCAAGGCGTTGCGGTGTACGAATCCGTACGCCGCCGCAAGGACGGCTCGCTCGTACATGTCAGCATCTCGAGCAAGCTCATCAACGATTCGGCGGGCAAGTTCCTCTGCATACTGTCCACGAAGAAGGATGTCACGCACCTCAAAGTGATGCGCGCGGCCAAGCTCGCTCAGTCCAGATTTGGCGAGCTGCTCGAATCGACACCCGACGCTATCGTGATGGTCAATGTCACCGGCCGCATCGTGCTCGTCAACTCTCAGGCCGAGCGAGTGTTCGGTTATGAACGCGGGACACTGATTGGCAAGCCCGTGGAGACCTTGTTGCCGGCACGCCTGCGGGGCGCGCACAACAGCCATCGGATCGGTTTCTTCTCGCAGCCGCGCATCCGCACGATGGGTGCGGGTCTCGAGCTCTATGGCGTGCGCAGCAATGGCGAGGAATTTCCGGTCGAGATCTCTTTGAGCCCAATCGTAACCGAAGAGGACACAATGGTGATGAGCGCGGTGCGCGACATCACGGACCGCAAAAAGGCGGAGCAGAAGTTCCGCGGTTTGCTCGAATCGGCCCCCGACGCGATGGTGATCGTCAACCGCGAGGGCAAGATCGCCCTCATCAACTCGCAGACTGAGCACCTATTCGGCTACTCGCGCGCGGAACTGCTCGGCCAGCCGGTCGAGACGCTCGTTCCGCACCGCTATCGCGGCAAGCATCACGGCCATCGCGAGCATTTCTTCTCACAGCCGCGGGTCCGCGCGATGGGAGCTGGGCTGGAGCTGCATGGCTTACGCCGCGATGGTACGGAATTTCCGGTCGAGATCTCCTTGAGCCCGCTCGAGACCGAGGAGGGCTTGTTTGTCTCCAGCGCCATCCGCGATGCTACGGACCGCAAGCGCTACGAACAGGCACTGCAGGAGGCGAATCGTCTGAAGAGCGCATTCCTCGCCAGCATGTCGCACGAGTTGCGTACGCCGCTCAACGGGATCATCGGATTCTCGGAGCTCCTGATCGATGAGAAGCCGGGGCCGCTCAACGCCAAACAGCGGGAGTATCTGACGGACGTGCTCGCCAGCGGGCGCCATTTACTGCAGCTCATCAACGACGTGTTGGACCTGTCCAAGATAGAGGCCGGCCGCATGGAGCTGCGGCGCGAGATGTTCTCGCTGTCCCGTGCCATCGATGAAGTGTGCTCCGTGCTGTCCTCGCAGGCCAAGAGTAAGAGCATCGCCGTGCGGCGTGAGTCCGCCAAAGCGCCTGACATCGTCACGCTCGATCGGCAGAAGTTTATCCAGGTCCTCTACAACCTGATGTCGAACGCGATCAAGTTCACCGACGACGGCGGCACTGTGGCGGTGCTCGCCGATGTATCGCCCACGGGTCAACTTCGCATCCGGGTGACGGACACCGGCATCGGCATCCGGGCGGAGGACTTCGGCAAGCTGTTCGTCGAATTTCAGCAGCTCGACTCGGGTGCTTCGCGCCGCTACGAGGGGACAGGCCTGGGCCTTGCGCTGACCAAAAAGATCATTGAATTTCAGCGCGGGACGATCGCCGTGACGAGCGAAGTGAGCCGCGGAACCACGTTCACGGTCATCCTGCCGCTTTCTTCCGCAGAAGAAGATCCCGCGCAGAAGAGAGAGCCATGAGCGCGCGCATTCTCATCGTGGACGACAACCCTACGAACATGAAGCTGGCAGCGGACGTGCTCGGGAGCGCGGGTTGTGCAGTCAGGAAGGCGGGTGATGCGGAAGAGGCTCAAGTTTTCCTCGCCAACGAACTGCCCGACCTCATTCTGATGGACATAGCGCTCCCGGGTATGGACGGGCTTTCGCTGACCCGAAAACTCAAAGCGGATGAGCGTTTCAGGCGTATTCCCATTGTTGCCCTGACCGCCTCGGCGATGAAGGGTGACGATAAAAAGGCACTCGCAGCGGGCTGCCAGGGCTATATCACCAAGCCGATCGACACACGTCGTTTCGCGCAACAAGTCCTCGCCTTTTTGCCGTTCGATACGCCAATCACCGGATCACGGGAGCACGAACGGGCGATGCCCGTTCGAAATACTCCGATGACCGTCCTGGTCGTCGACGATTCTGCGGGCAATCGCAAACTGCTGCGCGCCAACCTCGAACACGAGGGCTACGGAGTGCTCGAGGCGGCAAACGGCCGCGAAGCGCTCGAGGTACTCGACCGAGAGCGGGCCGACGCTGTCATTTCGGACATCCTCATGCCGCTGATGGATGGCTATCGGTTGTGCCGGGAAATACGCGCGAGCAGCCGGCCCTACGCGACATTGCCTCTCGTGTTGTGCACCGCCACTTACGATTCTCCGCGAGACCGGGAGCTCGCCGAAGCCGTGGGGGCCGACGACTACCTGGTGCGGCCTGCTCCCATTGCGGTCATCGTGCGGGCAATCCAGGAAGCGCGGAAGAAAGCACGTACGCCCGCGCAGCAGGCCGTTTCCTCTTTAGAGGAAGTCGATGTACTGGAGCAGTACAACGCAGCGCTCGTGCGCAAGTTGGAAGAGCGCAATGCACAGCTTCAGAATGCGCTGGCAGAGCTGCAGGCGTCCCAACTGAAACTGGTCGAGCTCAATCGATATTTGGAGCTGCGCGTCGAGCAGCGCACCGCGGCGCTCGATGCGGCGAACAAAGAGATCGAGTCTTTTTCCTATTCGGTGGCTCACGATTTGCGCGCTCCGCTGCGGCACATCGTCGGCTTTGCCGACCTGCTGCGCGAGTCGGCCGCCGAACGGCTCACGGGCGAGGATCACGTCTTCGTCGATAAGATCATGAGCGCCGCCACGCGCATGGATCAGCTCATTACGGACTTGCTTTCCTTCGCGCAGGCGGCCCGCACAGAGCTCACGATCGGCCCAGTGAATCTCGAGGACGTGCTCGATGACGCCCTCGGTACCCTGCACAGCGAAATTCGGGGGCGCGAAATTCAGTGGAAGCGCGAACCGCTGCCCGAAGTGCGCGGCGACGCCTCTCTTCTGTGCCAGGTGTATGTGAATCTGATCTCGAACGCGATCAAGTACACACGGCCCCGCTCGCCGGCAATCATCGAGATCGGTTATCGAGCCGGACGTTCCCAGGAAGTCGTCCTCTACGTGCGCGATAACGGCGTCGGATTCGACATGAGCCGCGGCAAGCAGTTGTTCGGAGTCTTTCAGCGCTTGCACAGTGCCAGCGAGTTCGAAGGCACGGGGATCGGTCTTGCGAATGTCCAACGCATCGTGGCCCGTCACGGCGGGCGAGTCTGGGCGGAAGCCGCGGTTGACCGCGGCGCGGCATTCTTCTTCACCCTGCCGCCCGCAAACGCCCCGCGTGCAGGTGCATGATGGCGCGGATTCTCATCGTCGACGACAACGCCACCAACCGGAAGTTAGTCGCGACGCAGCTCGGCTATGAAGGCCATACGACCTTCGAGGCCGCCGACGGCGCTGAGGGTCTGAGGATGGCCCGGGCGGAGCGCCCGCAACTCATCATCTCCGACATCCTGATGCCATCAATGGACGGCTATGAATTCGTGCGACGCCTGCGTGACGATCCGCAGCTTGCGCCCACAGCCGTCATCTTTCATACGGCACATTATCTCGAGCGCGAAGCACAGGAGCTCGCCAAAACCTGCCAGGTCTTGCGCGTGCTCGCCAAGCCGTGCCCACCTGCTCAACTCCTGAGTGCCGTGACGGATGCGCTGGCGAATACGGTCGAGCAGCCCACACCGGATCTCACCCAGAGCTTCTCGGGCGCACACCTGAACCTCGTTACGAATAAGCTGGTCCAGAAGGTGGATGAGCTCCAGGCCGAGATCGAGGAGCGCAAACGAGCTGAGAAACGTATCCAACACCTGAACCGGGTTTACGCGCTGCTGAGCGGCATCAATGCCCTGATCGTACGCGTCGCGGCCCGTGAGGAACTTTGTCGCGAAACATGTCGGTTGGCGATCGATGAGGGGCATTTCCAAATTGCATGGATTGGTCTCAAGGATGCCGCTACGGACCGCGTCGTTCCGTTCGCTTGGGCGGGGGGAGGCAGCGCGGATCTGCAACGCTTCGCACAAACCTCGGTTGCCGGGAATGCACGCCGGGATGACCTGGTCTCGCAGGCTTTGCTCTCCAAAAAGCCAATGGTTTGCAACGATCTCGATCGCGGCGCCGGCAGTGTTCTCTGTCGGGAAGCGTTATTGCGGCAGGGCTATCGGTCCGCCGTAGTGTTGCCGCTCGTGATCGCCGCCGCCGCAGTCGGCTGTGTCATGCTCGTGAGCGAGGTGGAGAACTTCTTCGATGAAGCCGAAATGCGCCTGCTCAACGAGCTCGCCGGCGACATCGCCTTCGCGCTCGACCACATCGAGAAAGCGGAGACGCTCGACTATCTCGCCTATTATGATTCGCTAACCGGGCTGGCCAACCGCAAGCTCTTTCAGGAGCGCTTGTCGCAGTACATTACCGCTGCCGGGCGGGCCGGCGGTGGGCTTGCCGTCGTGGTCACGGACATCGAACGTTTCGAATCGGTCAATAATTCCTTCGGACGACATGTCGGCGACCAGCTGTTGCAGCGGGCGGCCGACCGTTTCGCTCAGTGCGTGGGCAATCCCAAGGATGTGGCCCGCATCGGCTCAGACAACTTAGCCGCGGTGATTCTCGGGGTGCCGAGCGAAGGCTCGGCAATCCGCACCGTGGAGCGATGGTGGCGGGAGTGGCTCGGCGCGCCATTTCTCGTCGCCGATCACGAGCTCACGCTTTCGGCCAAGGCGGGTATCGCAGTATTCCCCGAGGACGGAAGCGATGCGGAGACCCTGCTGCGCAACACTGAGGCAGCACTCAAGAAGGCCAAAACCTCGGCGCAGCGGCATGCGTTCTATACGCAGCATTTGAGCGCTGCTCGCGCTGAGTACCTCTCTCTCGAGAGCAAGCTGCGCCGCGCGCTCGAGCATAAGGAGTTCGTGCTCCACTATCAGCCCAAAGTGGAACTTGAGACACGGCGCTTGAAAGGTGTCGAAGCGCTGATCCGTTGGCAAAGTCCGGAGCGCGGACTCGTGCCACCGGCGAAGTTCATTCCGCTGCTGGAAGAGACGGGAATGATTGCGGAAGTCGGTGACTGGGTGCTACGCCAGGCTAGCCGCGACCGCTCGCGCTGGCTCGAGCAGCGTCTGAGCGCTCCGCGTATCGCCGTGAACGTATCCGTGGTGCAGCTCAGTCGCGAAGACTTCGTCGCCGCCATCGACCGGGTCCTCAAGCTCGCCACGGGCGAGGCTGGCCTCGACATCGAAGTTACCGAATCGCTCATCATGGCCGATGTCGAAGACAACATCGAGAAATTGACGCAGCTCCGTCACCTTGGCGTGGGTATCGCGATCGACGACTTCGGCACAGGCTATTCCTCGCTCGGTTATCTGGCGAAACTGCCGGTGGAGACGCTCAAGATCGACCGTTCGTTCGTCATTGCAATGACGGATGACCCAAGCGCCATGACACTCATTTCGACCATCATCTCGCTGGCGCATGCTCTCAAACTCGCGGTGGTGGCGGAGGGCGTCGAATCGGAAGAGCAAGCTAAAATCCTGCGCCTATTGCGTTGCGACCAGATGCAGGGATATCTCATCAGCAAGCCATTGTCCTACGACGACATGACGGCCTGGCTCACGAGAAGCCGCTAATTCGGCAGGGAGGACTTGGCGGCCCATGCGGGCAAGGTCGAATTCACGACGGCGCAAATCCGCCGCCGCAACACTCGGCCTGAACAGCCGACGTGACT
>DATEJM010000082.1:0-54672 GCA_035277965.1 Steroidobacteraceae bacterium
TCCCACTTCGGCTTTCGCCGCCCCGTGCAGGCCGAGCCGCCCGGGTTCGTGGTCTGGAGCACGCCTTCACCATAGCCTTCCGGCCGTAGGTGCCCGCCGTCTGCTCTCTACACCTTCCCCGGCATCGCCAGGGCTTGGCTCGGCGTTAACTCGGACACGATCGCTGTCCAGGGCCTTCACCGAGTTTGACGGGCTGCACCTCGGGGATTTCTCCGCGAGGGCTCAAATTGCTGTGTCTGAGTCCGCTGCGTCTACCAATTCCGCCACTCGGGCATCGAGTGCGAGCGGCGGATTATAGAGGGTTGCGTGAGGTGAGGGTACGGCTTGCAATACCATGCGTCCGTGCGACGACAGGACTTCCACTACGATCTCCCCGAAGAGCTGATTGCCCAGGAACCGCTCGCGGAGCGGTCCGCGAGCCGGATGCTGGTCCTGACGCCCCATCAGCGATCCGCGCAAGCGCCAGCCGCCGAGCCACCGGAAGTGCACGGCTCCCTGCGCGATCAGACGGTTCGGGATCTGCCGGGTCTGCTGAACCCAGGGGACCTGGTCGTGCTCAACGACACCCGGGTCGTCGCTGCCCGGGTCCATGGCACGAAGCCATCCGGAGGCCGCGTCGAGATCTTCCTCGAGCGCGTACTGGTACCGGCGGACGGCCGCGAAGCCCTCGTGCAGCTTCGCGCCAGCAAGCCCATGAGGCCCGGCCTCGAAATCCTGACCCCCGGCGGGCCGCTCAAGGTCGTGCACCGTCAGGAGGATCTCTGGTGCATCGAGTGTCCGGGGCCCGCGCTCGAGTTTTTCGAGCAATGGGGCGAGGTGCCGTTGCCGCCCTATATTCGGCGGCAGGCGCACGATGAAGACCGTCAGCGCTACCAGAGTATCTTTGCTCGGGAGCGCGGAGCCGTCGCTGCGCCGACGGCGAGCCTGCATTTCGATGCGGCGCTGGCCGCTGCGATCGAGGCAACGGGAGTGCACCGGGCCTTCGTCACCCTGCACGTCGGCGCGGGCACTTTCCAGCCCGTGCGTTGCGACAACTTGAATGAGCACGTAATGCATGCCGAGCGTGCTACCGTGCCCCCCGCGACCTGCGATGCGATCAACCGAGCTCACGCAGCCGGCGGCCGGGTGGTCGCGATTGGCACGACAGTCGTCCGGGCCCTCGAGGCGGCCGCCCAGGAGTCGGGAAGCACGCAGGTACAGCCCTGGAGCGGGGAAACGCAGCTCTTCATTCGGCCCGGGTTCGAGTTCCGCGTGGTCGATGCGCTGCTGACGAACTTCCATCTCCCCGAGTCCACGCTGCTGATGCTCGTGTGCGCGTTCGCCGGCACCGAGCGCGTGCTTGGCGCCTATCGGCACGCGGTGCGCGAGCGATACCGATTCTTCAGTTACGGAGATGCGATGTTCATGAGCCGGTGGGGCAAGGGGCGATGAGACCGGCCTTCGAGCTGCAGGCCACCGATGGGGCCGCGCGATTGGGGCGGCTGCGGCTCGCTCATGGAGAGATCGAAACGCCGGCGTTCATGCCCGTGGGGACCTACGGGACCGTGAAGGCGATGACTCCCGAGGAGCTGGAGGCCCTGGGAGCCCGGATCGTGTTGGGCAACACCTTCCATCTGTTGCTGCGACCGGGGCCGGATATCGTCGCAGCTCACGGTGGCCTGCACGGGTTCATGCACTGGAATCGTCCGATTCTCACCGATTCGGGCGGCTTCCAGGTATTCAGTCTCAAGAGCCTGCGCAAGATCACCGAGCAGGGTGTCCTGTTCCGCTCGCCGCTCGACGGCAGCCAGGTGCGGTTGACCCCGGAGGACTCCATGAGCGTGCAGCTGAAGCTACGCTCCGACGTTGCGATGGCCCTCGATGACTGCACGCCCTACCCGGCCACCGAGAGTCAGGCGCGACAGTCGATGGAACGCTCGATGCGGTGGGCTGAGCGCAGCCGCGATCATTACTACCGGGAAGAGCCGCCCGGCGGACTGTTCGGGATCGTGCAGGGGGGTATGTACGAGGCGCTGCGGCTGGCGTCCCTCGAGTCACTGCTGAAGCTCGATTTACCGGGACTGGCGGTTGGCGGCCTGGCGGTAGGGGAGCCCGAGGAGGAGCGGCTGCGGATTCTCGAGGCCGTGGTTCCCCACATGCCCGCAGACCGGCCGCGCTACCTCATGGGAGTGGGCCGCCCGGAGGATATCGTTGCCGCGGTGCTGCGGGGCATCGACCTGTTCGATTGCGTCATGCCCACCCGACACGCTCGCAACGGGCATTTGTTCACCTCCACGGGGGTGATCAACATCCGCAACGCGGCTCATCAAGCGGACCTGCGGCCGATCGATCCCGGCTGCTCCTGCTACACGTGCACTCATTACACACGCGCCTACCTGCGGCACCTGGATCGCTGTAACGAGATTCTGGGATCGCGGCTGAACACCCTCCACAACCTGCATTTCTACCTGCAGCTGATGCTCGCCCTGCGCCGGGCCATCGCGGCGGGCGAGCTGCGCGCCTGGGCTGGCAGCTACCTGAGCGGCCGCCAGGCCGCGGCGGGTGCTGTGGCATAATGCCGCCCTTTCGCCCGCCGGCAGCCTCCGCTGCCGCGGGTCTTCGACACCCTAAATAACAGACGACGTCACGACCCGACCAAGGTGACTGCATGAATGCTTTGATCCCTGACGCCATGGCGCAGACCGCGCCCGCCGGTGCTCCGTCGCAGATTACGACGCTGCTGATCCCGATGGTGTTCCTGGTTATCCTGTACTTCCTCCTGATACGGCCCCAGCAGAAGAAGAACAAGGAGCATCAGGCCCTCCTGTCCAAGCTGTCCGCTGGCGACGAGGTCGTCACCACCGGCGGCGTGCTCGGGAAGGTTGTGGAGGTCGGCGACAACTTCGTGACCCTGGAGGTCGGCGACGGCGTGCGGCTCAAGGTCCAGAAGCTCCACGTCACTCAGCTGATGCCCAAGGGCACGATGAAAAGCGCCTGATCATGCTCGAGTACGCGCGCTGGAAGTACATCCTCGTGGCCGCCGTGCTGGTGCTCGCGGTCCTCTTCGCGCTCCCGAACGTTTTCGGGGATGACCCGGCGCTACAGGTCGCGCGTAAGGACCGGGCGCCCGTCGCGGCTGACGCGGCCAAGACGGTCGAGGGATTCCTCCAGGAGCAGGGTGTCCATTTCGAGCGCAGCTACCTCGATGACGGCCGGCTCATGATCCGCTTCCCGAACGTTCCGGAGCAGCTCAAGGGCCGGGATGCCGTGAACGAGCACTTCCAGGACAGCTACGTGACCGCTCTGTCGTTCGCGTCGCGGGCTCCCGAGTTCCTGCGCAAGATCGGTCTGCGGCCGATGCCCCTGGGCCTGGATCTGCGCGGCGGCCTCTATCTGCTCTACCAGGTGGACGTCAACGGGGCGGTCAGCCAGCTGTTGGATGGATATGCCCAGGATGCGCGCCGTGCCCTGAGCACCGCCAACATTCCCTTCAAGGACGTCACGGTCATCTCCTCCAACGGCGGGCGTCCCGACACCGTACGGATCGTGTTGCCCTCGGAGGCGGATAGCTCGGCAGCCCGTACCGCCGTCACGCAGGCACTGACCGGCGTGAAGGTGACGACGGAAAGCCTCGCCAGCGGCACTGCGCTTCAGGCGACCCTGACACCGGCGCAGATCCGCGAGCGGCAGGATTACGCTATCCAACAGAACATCACCACGCTGCGCAACCGCGTCAACGAGCTGGGTGTGTCCGAGCCGATCGTGCAGCGGCAGGGCATCGACCGGATCAATGTTCAGCTGCCGGGCGTGCAGAATTCGGCCGAAGTGAAGGACATCCTGGGGAAGGTCGCCACGCTCGAGTTTCGGCTCGAGGATATGCAGAACAACGCCTTCGAAGCCATGCAGCGCGGCCACGCGCCCATCGGCTCGAAGCTCTATACGCACACCCGCTTCGGCCGTCCGGTGCTGCTCAAGAGAGAGATCATCGCGACCGGCGATCAGCTCACGAACGCCACCAGCACGCAGACTCAGGAAGGGCCCGCGGTGTCGATCAAGCTCGATGCGCGCGCGGGCGAGCAGATGCTGAAGACCACGCGGGCCAACATCAACAAGCGCATGGCCGTCGTGCTCATCGAGAAGCGTCGCGAAACCAGCGAGGTGGATGGGAAGAAGGTTACCCGGGACGTGACCGACGAGCAGGTCATCAATGATGCAACGATCCGGGGAGTCTTCAGCAACAGCTTCCAGATCACGGGTCTGCAGGCCGGCGAGGCGCGCGAGCTGGCTCTGCTGTTGCGCTCCGGGTCGCTCGCCACGGTTATCTATCCCATCGAGGAGCGGGCCGTCGGACCGAGCCTCGGCAAGGACAACATCGCCAAAGGCGTGAATGCGCTGATCATCGGCATGGCCGGCGTATTCATCTTCATGGCCATCTACTACCGCACGTTCGGCCTCGTGGCCGATGCCGTGCTCCTCGCCAACGTCGTACTGCTGACGGCGCTGCTGTCGCTCATGCGTGCGTCGCTGTCGCTGCCAGGCATCGCCGGCATCATCCTCACGGTCGGTATGGCCGTGGACGCGAATGTCCTGATCTACGAGCGCATTCGCGAGGAACTGCGCAAGGGTGTCTCACCCCAGGCGGCCATCCGCGCCGGCTTCGAGAAGGCTTTCTCGGCCATCGCAGATTCCAACATCACGACCCTGATTGCCGGGCTCGTGCTGTGGGTGTTCGGGCAGGGGCCGATCCGGGGATTCGCAGTGGTTCTGACTCTCGGCATCGCCACCTCGATGTTCACATCGTTGATGGGGAGCCGAGCCTTGATCACATTGATGTACGGCGGGCGCCGCAAGCTGGCCCGGCTGTCCATCTGAGGCCGCCAGCGTGGAATTCTTTCACAACCAGACCCAGTTCCCGTTCATGGCCACACGTAAAGTGTGGTACACCCTGTCCGCGATTCTGATGCTCGGCTCGTTCGTTTCCTTCGTGACCCGGGGCCTGAATCTCGGCATCGACTTCACGGGCGGTGTCAGCGCGGAGGCGACGTTCCCGCAGGCCGCCAACGTGGATGCGGTGCGCGGCAAGCTGGCGGAAGCGGGCTTTCACGAGCCGCAGGTGCAGAGCTTCGGCTCCTCGCGCGACATCGCGATCCGCCTGCCTCCTGACCCGAGCCAGAACGGTGCGAGCATTCGCGGCAAGCTCGAAGCCGCCCTCAAATCCCTCGACCCCGCGGCGCAAGTTCAGCAGCTGGATGTGGTGGGTCCGCAGGTGGGCAATGAGCTGCGCACCAGCGCTGCTTATGCACTGGGCTTCACGCTCCTTCTGATCGGCATCTATATCGCCTTCCGCTTCCACACCTGGCGCCTGTCTCTGGGGGCCATTCTCGCCGTCGTCCATGATCCGATTCTGGTGCTTGGCGTGTTCTCGATCTCGCAGACGCCGTTCGATCTGGCCGTTGTGGCCGCCATTCTGGCCGTCGTCGGCTACTCGCTGAACGACACCGTGGTCGTGTTCGATCGCATCCGCGAGCGCTTCGAGAACAACCGGCGTCTGGCGCCGGACGTCGCTCTCGATCAATCGATCAACCAGACGCTGTCGCGCACCATCATGACCAAGGTGGTGACGTCGATCGTGGTCGTCGCGCTGCTGTTCCTGGGAGGCCCGGTGCTGCGGGGCTTTTCCGAGGCCCTCCTGATCGGCATCGTGGCGGGCACGTATTCGTCGATCTACATCTCGAGCGCCATCGCTCTCGATTGCGGGCTGACCGCCGAGCACGTGTTCCCGACGATCAAGAAGACTGCGGTGGACCATTTGCCGTAGAGTGGCGGCGGCATGTTCGACTGGCTCGCCGATCCCCAAGCCTGGCTTGCATTTGTCACGCTGTCGTTGCTCGAGATCGTTCTCGGCATCGACAACATCATCTTCATTTCGATTCTCGTCGGAAGGCTGCCGCTCGCGAGGCAGGGAACCGCCCGCATCACGGGCCTGGCGCTCGCGATGCTCACGCGCATCGCCCTCCTGTTCTCGATCGTCTGGCTGACCCGGCTGGTCGAGCCGCTCTTCGAGATCGCGGGCCGGGGGTTCTCCGGTCGTGACCTGATTCTGCTGGCCGGGGGGTTGTTCCTGCTGGCGAAGAGTGTCCTCGAGATCCACCATACGATGGAGGGCGCGGCCGCGGACCCGACGCGCGGGAGGACCGTCTACTCGAGCTTCTTCGCGACCGTCGCTCAGATCGCGGTGATCGATATCGTTTTCTCGCTCGATTCGGTGTTCACGGCGATCGGGCTTGCCCAGGACATCGGGATCATGGCGGCGGCCATCGTCGTGTCGATCTTCGTCATGATGTGGGTTTCCGCCTCGATCAGCGCATTCATCGAGCGTCATCCGACGATCAAGGTGCTGGCATTGGCCTTCCTGATTCTGGTCGGTGTGGCCCTGGTGGGTGAAGGCCTGCACTTCGCCATGCCGAAGGGCTATCTGTACTTCGCGATGGCCTTCTCGGTGGGCGTCGAGATGGTCAACCTGCGGGTGCGACGCCTCATGGACTCGCACAAGAAATAAGAGACGACGCGAGTCCTAGAGTCTGCTGCCGGCGGAGGCTCCCGCGGCACGCAGCCGGCTGTGCCTGTAGCCATAAAAGGCATAAACGAGTACGCCGATGAAGGTCCAGACCACCAGTCGCACCCACGTGTCCACTGGCAAAGCGGCCATCATGCCCCCGCAAACCACGGCGCCCCCGATGCACGTAAACCAGGGAGCCGGCGTGCGGAAGGGCCGTGGCAGGTCGGGACGCGTCCTGCGCAACACGAGAACGCCGATACACACCGTCACGAATGCCATGAGTGTCCCGATGGACACGAGCTCGCCGAGAAGCCGAACCGGGAACAAGCCGCCGATGAAGGCCGCGATGACTCCCGTGAACACCGTGCCGAAGCTCGGTGTCTGGTAGCGTGGGTGGACGCGGGCGAAGATCGGCCAGAGCAGCCCATCCTTCGCCATCGCAAAAAAGATCCGCGCCTGTGCGAGCAACATCACGAGCATGACGGACGTCATGCCGGCGATCGCACCCAGCTTTACCGGGCGGCCGAGCCACCGTAAGGCCGGATAGTGATCGAGCGCCAGGGCGACCGGAGCAGCGACGTCGAGGTCCGTGTACTTCACCATGCCGGTGAGCACGCAGGCGGTGAGCACATACAGGATCGTACAGACGATCAGGCTCAGGAGAATTCCGATCGGCAGGTCCCGCTGCGGGTTCTTTGCCTCCTGGGCGGTCGTCGAGATGGCATCGAAGCCGATGTACGCGAAGAAAATCACCCCCGAGGCCGTCAGGATCCCGCTCCACCCGAAGTGCCCGAACTCCCCGGTGTTCGGCGGAATGAACGGGCGCCAGTTGGCCGTGTCGATGAAATTGACACCGAGCAGGATGAACAGGACGACGACCGTGACCTTGATGGCGACCACGACCGTGTTGAATCCGGAGGACTGGCGAATGCCGACGTAACAGATCCAGGTGATGACGGCAACGACCGCCATCGCCGGCAGATTGATGATCGCTCCCGTGCGCACGATGCTGAAACTGCCCGCACCGCGATCGAACGGCGCATGCGCGAGCGCGTCCGGGATCTGGATGTTGAATTCCGCCAGAAAGCTCAGCACGTAGCCGGACCATCCCACCGAGACCGTGCCGACCGCGAACAGATATTCGAGAATCAGGTTCCAGCCGATGAACCAGGCGACAAATTCACCCAGCGTCGCATACGAGTACGAGTACGCGCTGCCTGACACCGGGATCATGGCCGCGAACTCGGCATAACAGAGCGCGGCCAGAGTGCAGCCGATGCCGGCGATGATGAACGAGAGGGCGAGAGCAGGGCCGGCATGATTCGCCGCTGCGGTGCCGGTCAGCACGAAGATGCCCGTGCCGATGATTCCACCGATCCCGAGCGCGGTGAGGGCGGTGGCCGACAGCGCGCGTTTCAACTCCCGGCCGGAGTCGGCTTCCTGCAGTTCGCTGACGGACTTGGTCGCAAAGAGCTGGCTCGCCATGACACCCCCGAGTTCTGTTTCGGACTGCGCAACCGGCGCTGTCAGGTCTCGCGCAGCTCTTCCGGCAGGTGCGGCGCGAGAATCTCGAGCAGTGCCGCGTAAACCTTCGGCGTTGCGGCGACGACGTTGCCCGTCTGCCGGAATTCGCCGCCCGCGAGCGTGCCGATTCGGCCGCCGGCCTCCTGGATGAGCAGCGTTCCGGCAGCGGTGTCCCACGGGCTCAGGCCGATCTCCCAGAAGGCATCGGTGCGTCCCGCCGCGACGTAAGCGAGATCGAGCGAGGCGGCTCCCGGACGCCGAATCCCCGCGGTCTGCTCCATTACCGCCTTCAGCATTCCCAGGTACGCGTCCATGAAGCGAGTATTGGCGCGATAGGGAAAGCCTGTCCCGATGAGGGCGCCGTCGAGCGTTCGCTGTTTGCTCACCCGGATGCGACGGTTATCCAGGTGCGCGCCGCCGCCGCGCGAGGCCGTGAAGATCTCCTGGCGCATCGGGTCGTAAACGACGGCATGCTCGAGCCGGCCCTTGTGCTGACAGGCGATCGAGACGGCGAATACCGGAAATCCATGCAGGAAATTCGTGGTCCCATCGAGAGGGTCGATGATCCAGACGGTGTCGCTCTCGCCCGTGCTGCCGCTTTCCTCGGCCAGAAACGCATGCTGCGGATAGAACTGGCGAATGATGCCGATGATCTCCTGCTCGGCCGCGTGGTCGACCTCGCTCACGTAGTCGTTGCGTCCCTTGGCGGTGACCGTCAGGGACTCGAGCCGGTTCATGCTGCGGACGATGACCTCGCCGGCGCGGCGCGCGGCGCGGACTGCGATATTCAGGAGGGCGTGCAAGATGACTGGGAATGAAGTTTGAGCGCCGGGCACCGGACGGTAGTATTCCTGCTATCGTAGCATCCTTGAGCTGCGTGGCGGCCGCGCATTGTGTGGGCCGTACGCAGTGGTTCGATGTCCGCAAACATCCGCATCGTTCTCGTTGAGCCCTCTCATCCCGGCAACATCGGTGCCGTCGCGCGCGCCATGAAGAATATGGCGCTCGACCAGCTCGTGCTGGTGCGTCCCCGACAGTTTCCCCACAGCGAGGCAACCGCACGGGCATCCGGAGCGGATGACGTATTGACTGGCGCCCGCAGCGTGCAGTCGGTAGCGGAGGCGCTGGAGGGCTGCGGCTTCGTCGCAGCGACGACATCACGTGACCGTGACCAGAATTTCCGCATCGCCGACGTCCGGGACGCTGCGATACGCATCGTCAACGAGTCGCTTCGAGCGCCTGCTGCCGTGTTGTTCGGCGCGGAGCGCATGGGTCTCAAGAACGAGGATCTGGAGCCGGCGCACGTCCTGATTCGTATCCCGGCGAGCGAAGCTTATCTGTCGCTGAATCTGGCCATGGCAGTGCAGCTCGTCACGTACGAGCTGTTTCGAGCGCGGCATGCGCCGCCGCCGCCGGCCGGGCGTGCGGAGGCACTGGCCGCGCCCGAGGACCTGGAGCGACTGTATGCCCACTTCGCCCAGGTTCTCGACGAGATCGACTTTCGGGACCGGACGCAGAGTGGGACGCATCTCATGGCGAGAATCCGCCGCTTTCTGCAGCGTGCCGAGCTGGATCAGAACGAAGTAAACATCCTGCGAGGAATCCTCACGGCTGTACAGGGGAAGCGTCGTCAGGCGGGTGCCGGGGGACGGAGCGACCGGTGAAGACCGACTCCTGCGTATATCTCGACTATGCGGCGACGACGCCCGTGGATCCCGTCGTCGCTGAAGCGATGGCTGCGTCCCTGACCACGGACTTTGGCAATCCTGCCTCGACGACGCACGTGTTCGGCGCTCGGGCCGCCGCTCACATCGAGACGGCGCGCGCCCAAATCGCCGCCCTCATCGGCGCCCGGCCGAGCGAAATCCTGCTCACCTCGGGTGCCACCGAATCCAACAATCTCGCGATCCTCGGCTATGCGCGTGCGAATGCCGCCCGCGGGCGGCATCTCGTCACGGCGCGCACCGAGCACAAGGCGGTACTGGACCCCTGCAAGCGCCTCGAGAAAGAGGGCTTCCGCGTCACCTACCTGACTCCCGCCCGCACCGGACAGATCGCCGCAGAGGCCGTGGTTGCCGCGATGCAAGCCGACACGGTGCTGGTGTCGATCATGCATGCGAACAACGAGACCGGCGTGTTGCAGGACGTGACGGCGATCGGGCAGGCCTGCCGCGAGCGGGGGATCGCATTCCATAGCGATGCGGCGCAGTCGGCCGGCAAGGAGCCGCTCGATGTCGGCACGATGCCCGTTGACTTGTTGTCTTTCACGGCCCACAAGCTCTATGGGCCAAAAGGAGTCGGCGCTCTCTACGTCCGCGGTCACGCGCGCGCCCTGTTGCAGGCGGTCAGCTTTGGGGGCGGTCAGGAGCGCGGGCTGCGCCCGGGTACGCTGCCGACTCACCAGATTGTTGGATTCGGAACGGCGTGCAACGTGGTCCAGCCGAGGATGCCGGCCGAGCAGGCGCGGCTTCGCGGGCTGCGGGACCGCCTCTGGGAAGGAATATCGGGTCTCGGTGGGTGTCACTTGAATGGCGCGGGGGCGCCGCGGCTGGCGGGCCTGCTGAATGTGTCTTTCGAGGCTGTCGCGGGCGAGAGTCTCATCGCAGGGTTGCGCGAGCTGGCTCTGGCGACGGGCTCGGCCTGCAACTCGGCCTCGGAGGAGCCCTCCTACGTGCTGCGGGCGCTCGGGCGCGACCGGCAGCTGGCCGAGGCCTCTTTGCGATTCAGCATCGGACGCTTCACCCGCGAGCAGGACGTCCAGGTCGCCATTGAAGCCGTCAACCGGGAGGTTCGCCGCCTGCGCGCCGTCTCGCCCGCGTGGCCCTGTCCCATAGGGGTTCAGCAGCCACCGGACGAGGGTGAATGGAACGAGGCGGTGACCCACCCACCCGATGATTTGGGCGCTCTAGCCACTCGGTATTTCCGCCGGCTGCCGCTCGGTGGCACCTTTTCGGCGTGCGACTCGCACCGGGTCGTGACGGGAGAAGGGGGCGGCAGCGGGCAGGACGCCTGGGTCCGGTTCCACCTGCGGGTCGGAGACGGCATTGTGAAGGATGCACGTTTTGAAGCGCTCGGCTGCCCCCATACTCTGGCTGTCGCGGCCTGGATCGCCGAGCAATTGCCGACCCGCCGCCGGGAGAGCCTCGTGCCGGGCGAGCCGCATGCCTGGGCACGAGCGCTGGCGGTGCCCACGGAGAAACTTGGCAGGCTACTTGCAGTCGAAGATGCATTGCGCGCCGCATTGCGGCACTGGTCGTGACTGCAGCGCCAGCGACATGCGGGCACGTTGATGCGAGTACACTCGTTCAGGCTGTTTTTCTCTTCGGAAGCTCAATGGCTATCTCTCTGACTGAATCTGCTGCCGACCGCGTCAGGGCCCACCTTGCCTCACGAGGGCACGGTATCGGACTGCGGTTGGGGGTGCGTAAGACCGGCTGTTCCGGCTTTGCCTACGTCATCAATTACGCCGATGAGCGCCAGGCCGATGACCTCATGTTCGAGGATCACGGTGTCAAGGTGTTCGTTGACCCGGCCAGCCTGCGCCTGCTGGATGGCACGGTGGTCGATTTCATCAAGCAGGGCCTGAACGAGGCCTTCCGCTTCCGCAATCCCAATGTGAAGGGCGAGTGCGGTTGCGGCGAAAGCTTCTCGGTCTGACAAAAGCCCTTACGGAACGGGCACTTCCGCCGTACGCTAAATTGCGGGCGGCGTGCCATCCACGGTAAACTCTCCCGTTTGCGGATGAGCCGAAAGCGGCTCGCCAGCTCGAGAAGCCGGCGGGCAATTCGGCGCGTCCGTCGTTTCCGATCATCGTTCCATGCCCTAAAGGATCCACCGAATGGCGCTCGAGCGCACCTTGTCCATCGTCAAGCCCGACGGGGTCTCCCGCAACCTCATCGGCAACGTCTACAGCCGCTTCGAGAAAGCCGGCCTGAGAATCATCGCTGCCCGCATGCTCCACCTCTCGCAACGCGAGGCGGAGGGGTTCTATGCGGTTCACCGCGAGCGCCCGTTCTTCAAGGATCTGGTGCGATACATGACATCAGGCCCCGTCGTGGTGCAGGTTCTCGAGGGCGAGAACGCCATCGCGCGCAACCGCGAGATCATGGGAGCCACCGATCCGAAAAAAGCTGCCGCGGGCACCCTCCGCGCCGACCTGGCGCTCAGCATCGAGCAGAATGTGGCTCATGGCTCGGACGCCCCCGAGACCGCTGCCAAGGAGATCGCGTACTTCTTCAGTGAGACGGAGTTGCATCCGCGCGGCTGAAGTCCGCTCGCGCCCATGACCGCCCCGGACCCCAAGCGCATCAACCTCCTGGGACTGCCGCGCCCAGGTCTCGAGGAATTCGTCGCGAGCCTGGGCAGCAAGCCCTTTCGTGCCCGCCAGTTGATGAACTGGATCTACAAGCGCGGCGAAGGGTCCTTCGAGAGCATGACGGACCTCGCGAAGGACTTCCGGGCGCATCTGCAGGCGCGCGCGCAGATTCGCACGCCCGAGATCGTCAGGGCGCAGAAGTCGGCCGATGGCACGACCAAATGGCTGTTGCAGGCCGATGCCTCGCAGGCGTTCGAGATGGTTTTCATCCCGGAGACGGACCGCGGCACGCTGTGCATCTCCTCACAGGTGGGGTGCGCACTCGACTGCTCGTTCTGCTCGACCGCGCAGCAGGGGTTCAACCGGAATCTCTCCACGGCGGAGATCGTGGGACAGGTGTGGCTCGCGAAGCGGGAGTTGGGGTTCACTGCGGGCATGGACCGCATCGTCACGAACGTCGTGCTGATGGGCATGGGCGAGCCGCTGGCCAACTTCCGCAATGTCGTGCCGGCGCTGCGCATTCTGCTCGATGACTTTGGCTTCGATCTCTCGCGCCGGCGCGTCACGCTGTCCACCTCCGGACTCGTTCCGCAGATATACAAGCTCGCCGAAGAGACGAACGTGGCCCTTGCGGTCTCATTGCACGCGCCGGACGATGAGCTGCGCAACGAGCTCGTCCCCATCAATCGCAAACACCCGATCACGGAGCTCCTGCAGGCGTGCTGGCACTACATCGACGAGCAGAACGGGCGCAGTGTCACCTTCGAGTACGTGATGCTCGATGGCGTCAATGACTCGCCCGCCCAGGCGCGGGCGCTCGCGCGGCTGCTGCGCGGGCATCCCGCGAAAGTGAACCTCATCCCGTTCAATCCGTTTCCCGGCACGCGCTATGGCCGTTCGCCTGCGCCGGTGATCCAGCGCTTCCGCGACGAGTTGATCAAGCTGGGCGTGCTCGCGACGATCCGGCGCACACGTGGCGACGATATCGATGCCGCCTGCGGCCAGCTCGCCGGCCGCGTGATCGACCGCACGACCGCCCGCCTGGGGGGGAAGACATTCACCGTCTCCGTTCAGCCGTGAGGTCCGTCACCACCATGCCTCGCAGGTCGCTGTCATCGCTCGGGGTGCTCATGACCGTGGCTCTCGCGGCGTGCGGGTCCACTCCGAAGGCGACTCAGGAGCACGACGCCGCGAACTTCAACATGCAGCTCGGAGTCGCCTATATGAATCGAGGCGACCTGGGGCTTGCGAAGGAGAAGCTCGAGCGCGCGGTGGCCGAGAACCCAGGCGATCCGAATGTTCACAGCGCGATGGCGATGCTGCAGGACCGGCTGGGCTTCCCGGACAAGGCGGATAACGAGTTCCGCGCGGCCCTGCGACTCGCCCCTCGCAACCCGGACATCCAGAACAACTACGCCGTGTATCTGTGTCGGACCGGGCGTACCGAAGAGGGGGTCAAGAGCTTCCTGGAGGTCGCCCACAATGCCCTCTACACCACACCGGAGGCTGCGCTGACGAACGCCGGGGTGTGTCTGCGAGCTGCGCACCGCGATGATGAGGCTGCGCCGTATTTCTCTCAGGCGCTGCAGCTCAAGCCCAACTTCGCGGAAGCCGCCTTCCAGCTCGCCGGCTTGAACTTCGACCGCGGTCGTCTGAAGGATGCCCGCTCACAGATCGACGTCTATCTGGGGGCGTTCGATGCGACGCCCGATCTGCTCCTGTTGGGGGTGCGGGTGACCCGGGCGTTGGGCGATCGTCTGGCTGCGGAGCGCTATTCGCGGCGCCTGCGCCTCGATTTCCCCAGCTCGAATCAAACGCGCTCTCTGTCTGAACTCGATCGCAATCCGGGTTGAAGATCATGGCGGCGGAGGAGGGTGGCGACGCAGGCTACGGCATCGGCTCGCGCCTCAAGGCCGCCCGTGAGCGCATGGGACTCACCATTCTCCAGGCGGCCGAGCGCGTGCACACGGATGCGAAAGTGCTCGAGGCGCTCGAGGCGGAGGACTTCGGAGCGCTGGGGGCGCCCGTCTATGTGCGCGGACATCTGCGGCACTACGCAGAGCTGGTTCGCGAGCCGGTTGCCGAGCTCCAGGAGCTGTACACGAACAGTACGACCGGCGGTCAGCCGGATCTCACGCGCATCCCGAAGGCTCAGGCCGACGAGGACTCGAGCAAGCTCGTGCTGCCGGCCTTGCTCGTTTTCCTCGTGTTCGCCATCGTGGGGGCCGTGGGCTGGGTGCTTTCCTTGTCGCGCCACGGCCCGCAGCCCACACAGCTGCATGGTGATACTCACCGCGGCAGTCCGTCCGCGGCCACGGATAATGAGGCGGCCCCGACGCCTGCTCCGAACCACGGGTCGGTAGCGGAACCGAAGAGCGCGAGGGCCGCCAGCGCGGCTGCCGCCTCTCAGGCGGGCGCCTCGAATCCGGGTCCGGCGAGCGCTCATGCGATCATCCCTCGCGAGACACAAGTTACGCTGCGTTACGCGGCGGATAGCTGGACCGAGGTCTATGACGCGTCTGGACAGAAGCTGTTCTACGACGTCGGCGCTGCATCCTCGGTGCACACCATCAAGGGGGTGCCCCCGCTGCGAATCGTGCTGGGCAATGCGCCCGGTGTCACGGTAGAAGTCGATGGGAAGGCGGCGCGCACCACGAAGATGATGCGAGCCGACGGGAGTGCGGAGTTTTCGATCAATCGCGCGGGACGGGCGACGCCCGTCGCTCCCGCGGCGGATGGAGGTTGAGTTGGCGGAGCAGATCCAGCCGGTTCGCGGGATGAACGATGTTTTGCCCGCCGACATCGGTGTGTGGCAATACCTCGAGCGCACCGTGCGCGAGCTGCTGAGCAGCTATGGCTACGAGGAGATTCGAGTCCCGGTCGTCGAGCAGACGGCGCTGTTCAAGCGTGCCATCGGCGAGTTCACCGATGTCGTCGGCAAGGAGATGTATACCTTCTCGGTGGGGTCGGAGAGTCTGACGCTGCGCCCCGAGGCGACCGCAGGCATCGTGCGCGCCGTGATCTCAAATCACCTGTTGCGGGGTCAGCGGCACAAACTGTGGTGCATCGGGCCGATGTTTCGCCACGAGACCCCGCAGGCGGGCCGCTATCGGCAATTCCACCAGGTAGACGTCGAAGCCGTGGGGTTCGCGGGGCCTGACGTGGATGCGGAGCTGATCGCGCTCACGGCGCGTCTGTGGCGGCAGCTCGGAATCGATCGCGTGCGTCTGCAGATCAATTCGCTGGGAACCGCGGAGGCACGCCGCACCTATCGCGAGAAGCTGGTGGACTACTTTCGCGGCCACGAGAGTCGTCTCGACGCTGACAGCCGGCGGCGCCTCGATGGCAACCCGCTGCGCATCCTCGACAGCAAGAACCCCGAGATGCAGACCCTCGTCGCGGGAGCGCCGCTGCTGACGGAGCATCTGGACCCGGAGTCGGCGGACCATTTTGCGAGCCTGTGCGCCACGTTGCAGCAGATCGGGGTGCCCTATGAGGTCAATCCCCGCCTGGTCCGCGGTCTCGACTACTACAGCCGCACCGTCTTCGAGTGGATCAATGAATCCACGGGTGCGCAGAATGCCGTATGCTCCGGCGGCCGCTACGACGGCCTGATCGGCCAGCTCGGTGGGGAGGCGACGCCCGCGATCGGGTTTGCCATGGGGATGGAGAGGGTCGTCGCCCTGTTGATGGAGGCCGGAGGAGCCCCGATAGCCCGGGCTCCCGACGTTTTCGTCGTGGTGAACGGCGAGCGGGCTCAGGCCACGGGCCTCGGATTGGTGGAGCGGTTGCGCAACGAGCTGCCTCAGCGGCGCTTCGAGCTCAATCTGGGTGGCGGAAACTTCAAGACGCAGTTTCGACGCGCCGATCGCAGCGGGGCGCCTCTGGCTCTGATCCTGGGCGACGATGAGCTCGCCCGGGGCGTGGTCGGCATGAAACCTTTACGCCGGGAGTCGGGTCAGACCGAGTGCCCGGTTGCCGGTCTGGCTGCCGGGATCGAGGCGGCTTTGGCAAGGCCTTGACTGAGGGGATTCTCTTTGGACGATTACCTGTCGGAAAAAGAACAGTGGGAAGCCGTCAAAGCCGGCGTCAGGGAGTACGGTGGCTGGATCATCGCCGGGATCGCTGTCGGCGCTGCGGTCCTCGGGGGCTACCGCTGGTATCAGGATCATCGCGACCACGTCGGTGCCGAGGCCAGTCAGAAGTATGCGCAGGTCGCTGCCGCGTTCGAGCGCAACGATCGCACCCAGGCCCTCACGCTGCTCGGCGAGCTCGAGCGCGATTACTCCTCCTCGCCCTATGTCGATCAGGCGCACCTGCTCGCGGCTCGTTCGTACGTCGCTGGCGGCGAGCTGGACCAGGCTGCGAAGGACCTGCAGAGCGTCGCCTCCAACTCGAAAGATGCGGATCTGGCCCTGATTGCCAGGATGCGGCTGGCGCGAGTGCAGATCGCAGAGAAGAAGGCGGACGATGCGCTCACGACTCTGAACGGCGCGAAGCCCGGTGCGTTCGCTCCTGAGTATTACGAAGTGATGGGTGACGCTTACTACGCGAAGGGCAACAAGTCTGAGGCCTTGAAGAACTACACCATGGCCCGGGCCAGCGATCTCGGCAGCTTTGCGAGCAACCCGCAGCTCGATCTCAAGATCACCGACCTGGCCGTCGAGAACACGCCGCTCGCGAGCGATACGCCGCATGCGAAGTGAACCGTTGACCGGGCGCCGCGGCAGTCGCCTCGACGTGCTGCGCTGGGTGGCCCTCGCGGCCCTCGTGTGGGTGGCCGCGTGCTCGAAGGACAAGGAGATCGACCAGCCCGCGAAGCTGACGGACTTCAATGCCACCATCCGCGTGCAGAAGGTCTGGACGGCGAGCGTGCGCGACAAGGGCGCCAAGCCGCTGCGTCTGGGCCTGGGTCTGGCGATCGAGGGAAATCGGCTCTACGCCGCCGGCCATAAAGGCGAGGTGGCGGCTCTCGATCGCAACACCGGCCGCACTTTGTGGCATGCGAAGGTCAAAGCCCCCTTGTCCGCAGGCCCCGGAGTCAACGAGCAGCTCGTCGTCGTGGGCTCGAGCAAGGGTGACCTGTTCGCTGTGAGTGCCGCGGATGGCTCGCCGAGATGGCGAGTCCAGCTGAGCGGCGAAGTGCTGTCTTCCCCGGTGCTGTCGAGCAAGATCGTGGCCGTGAGGACGGTCGACGGGAAGATCCACGGCCTCTCGCCCGAGGATGGTCATGAGCTGTGGAGTCAGGAACAACAAGTTCCGCGGCTGTCGCTGCGTGGCGTGGCCAAACCCGTATTTGCGGGCGACCTCGTGCTCTGCGGTTTCGACAACGGCAAGGTCGTCGCGCTGAATGTCCTGGACGGTGGCGTCCAGTGGGAGGCCACGGTGGCGCCTCCTCATGGAAAGACGGAGATCGAGCGGCTGGTGGACATCGACTCTGCCGTCCGGGTCTCCGGATCGGACGTCTACGTTGTCGGATACCAGGGGCGCATCGCCATGCTGGCCCTCGATACCGGGCAGATCTGGTGGTCTCACGATGCCTCCAGCTACCGCGATCTCGGGATCGATGATGATGTGCTGTACATGGCCGAGGCCGACGGCGAAGTTGCCGCGCTCAGGGGCCGCACCGGCGCCGAGATCTGGAGACAGAAGTCGCTTCTGCATCGCCGTTTGTCGGCCGCGATTGCGACGGACGATGCGATCGTGACGGCGGACTACCAGGGCTACGTGCACTGGCTGGACAAGGCGACCGGCGACCTTGCTGCCCGGGCATCGACCGGCAAGGTGCGCATCAGCAACCCGCCCGTCGCGGTCGGCAACATGGTGTACGTCATCAATGACGTCGGGCACATCGTCGCGTTTCGGGTAACACCCCTCGGCGGGCGCAAAGCGATCCCGAAGCCGGCGCCCGAAGCGACAGGGTCAGAAGCTCCACCGGCACCGGGCGCGGCTCCGCCTTCACAAGATACTCCGGCGCCGTCGGCGAATTAGAATCCCCCCAGCCTCTCTGATGAGCTGTAGCGAGCGCGATCTATGTTGCCTGTCATCGCGCTTGTCGGTCGTCCCAACGTCGGCAAGTCCACTCTGTTCAATGTTCTGACCGGCACCCGCGACGCTATCGTCGCGGACGTGCCCGGCCTCACGCGCGATCGACAGTATGGGTTCGGCCGCGTGGGCCCCATGGCTTACGTGGTCATCGACACCGGCGGACTCGTGGAAAATCCGACCGGCATCGAGGCGCAGATGCGTCTGCAGACCGAGAGAGCGGTCGAGGAAGCCGATCGGCTCGTGTTCCTGGCGGATGCGCGCGCAGGCCTGACGCCTCAGGACCATTTCGTCGTTCGCGAGCTGCGACGATCCGGCAAGCCCGTCACGCTGGTGCTCAACAAGGCGGAAGGGCTCGATGCGGATCTGGTGTCCGTTGATTTCCATGCTCTCGCATTGGGCGATCCCCTGACGATCGCGGCGGCTCACGGGCAGGGCTGCGAGGAGCTGATGGAGCACGTGCTGGCGGGCCTGACTCCGCCGCCCGCGACGGATGAGAAATCCGATGCCATTCGCATCGCGATCATCGGGCGCCCCAATGTCGGGAAGTCCACTCTGGTCAACCGACTGCTGGGCGAGGAGCGGGTGATTGCCAGCGATCAGCCGGGCACGACGCGCGACAGCATCCTCGTGCCCTTCGAGCGCGATGAGCAGAAGTTCATCCTGATCGATACCGCGGGCATGCGCCGCCGCTCCAGGATCGAGGATGTCGTCGAGCGGGCCAGTGTGGCCAAGACGCTCCAGGCGATCGATGAGGCGCATGTCGTGGTCCTCGTGGTCGATGCTCACGACACGGTCACAGAGCAGGACGCGAGCGTCCTGGGGCTTGCGCTGCAGCGTGGGCGCGCACTCATCATTGCCGTGAACAAATGGGACGGGATCGCCCAGGAGCACCGCGAGGAGGTGCAGCGACAACTGGCGTTGAAGTTGGATTTCGTGCCGTTTGCGCCGCTCCATTTCATTTCGGCGCGACACGGGACGGGCGTGGGTGAATTGATGCGCTCGACCGTTCGGGCCTTCGAGGCGGCCATGCGCGAGATGCCCACGCGGGAATTGACGCGGACGCTCGAGCATGCCCTGACCGTGCATCAACCCCCCATGGTGCATGGCAGACGCATCAAACTACGGTATGCACACCAGGGAGGCCGCAACCCGCCCAGGATCGTGATCCACGGGAATCAGACCTCCGCGGTGCCGGATGCCTACACGCGATACCTCGCGAACATTTTTCGCAAGCGGTTCGATCTCTTCGCGACGCCCGTCGCGATCGAGTATCGGACCGACCTGAATCCCTACGACCGCAATCGCGCCGGGGAGCGTCCGAACAACCGCCGGACGAGCGACAAGCCGCGACTCGGCAAGAAGCCGGTGCGCCGGATCGTGAGGAAACCGAAGAAGGCGCGCTGAGCGGTTTGTTGCGCGCCTGTGCTCTGCCGCCTATTTCGCGGCCGTCGTGGCGGCCGGCTCCAGCGCTGGGAGGAACAGCGCCGGATCGACGAAGGTCCCATTCAACGCGACACCCCAATGAAGATGCGGCCCTGTGGCACGCCCCGTCGCGCCCACCTTGCCCAGGATCTGCCCCGTCCGGAGTTGATCGCCCGGCTTCACATGGATCGCGCTCAGGTGACAGTACATCGTCACCAACCCCTCTCCATGGTCCACGAAGACCGTGTTGCCGTTGAAGAAGAAATTTCCCGTCGCGATGACACGTCCGGCGGCTGGTGTCTTGACCGGGGTGCCCAGCGCGGCGGCGATATCCATGCCGGTATGCGGATTGCGTGGCTGGTTGTTGAAGACGCGCCTCAGGCCATAGGAGCTCGATCGGATGCCCGGGACGGGCTGCAGCAGTCTGAGCGTGATGGGAGGCGATTCCGTAAAGGTGGCGAGCGCCGCCGTGATGCGCGGCTTTTCCTCGTTCACCCGCGCCAGATCCTGCTTCGACAGGTCCACCTGCCGGGGCGCCACTTTGAGGGCCTGCATCGAGTACTGCTTGGGCAGTACCTGAAAATGAATGGGCGCCTGCGGCTTGTCCGGGCCGCGGACCTCGACCGCGGCTTCGCCCGGTGAGAGGGAGAGCGGGATGCCCACGATCGCGAGCCAGTGATCCTCGATGCGAAGCACCATCGTGCGGTGCCCGTCGAATGTCACGAAGGGCGCTCGACCGGCATCGCCTTCGATGGGGAGGAGCAGCACACCACCCGGCACGAGGCTCGATTGCGGCAGCTCCAGGTCGTACGCGCTGGCAGCACTGGAAAGAGTCAACAGCGCGAGCGCCTTCGCCAATATCCTCATTCGCTCCCCGTCACGCGTGCTCTGATGCGCCCGTTTGCGAGGCGGGCCTCGATCTCTTCCTCGGGCGCGACTGAATCTGCTCGTGTCAGCAACGCGCCGTCCGTTACCCGCGTCACGATTGCGAAACCACGGCTGAGGGTGGCGAGTGGGCTCACGGTATCCAGCATCCGCACGGCGACGCCGAGTCGTTGCTGGGCGCGGGCGAGGCTTTGATCGGCGGCGCGGAGCAGCCGCCCGTGAAGTGCTGCGTGACGAGCCAGGCAATCGCGCACCCGACCAACAGGGGATTCGTGCGCCAGGCGCGCATGCAGATCGCTGACGCGACTGCGATACCCGTGCAATGAGCCGCGGATGGCTGCCGCCAGGCGCTGCTCAAAATCATCCAGCCGCTGTGCCTGCTGTTCCAGCCGATTACCGGGATGGGCTCGCTCAAAACGGCGCGTCGTCGCATCCAGATGGCCCGCCAGCGAACGCAGCTCGCGCTGCATGCAGGCAGTCAACCGCTCCATGGTCCGATCCAGTGCCTCGAGGCATGCGCGCCGGTCCGGTGCAGCGAGCTCCGCAGCGGCGGAAGGCGTAGGCGCACGCGCGTCGGCAACGAAATCGGCGATGGTGAAATCGATCTCGTGACCCACACCGGAGACGACGGGAAGCGTGCTTGCGTGGATGGCTCGTGCGACGCGCTCGTCGTTGAATGCCCAAAGATCCTCGAGCGATCCGCCACCGCGAGCCAGGATCAACACGTCGCATTCCGCGCGCGCGGAGGCCAGTCTGAGAGCCCGGACGATGGCGGGAATCGCCGCTTCTCCCTGGACAGGCGTCGGGTAGATCAGCACGGCGGCCGGAGGGAAGCGTCTCTCGAGGATATGGAGAATGTCTCGTATCGCGGCGCCCGTCGGAGAGGTGATGACGCCGATCCGGCGGGGGAACTTGGGCAGGCTGCGCTTGCGCTCAAGCGCAAACAAACCTTCCGCTGACAATTGCACTTTCAGGCGCTCGAACTCGCGGCGCAGGGCCCCGACGCCGGCCTCCTCGAGGTGATCGATCACGAACTGATAATCGCCGCGCGGCTCGTAGAGGGTGATACGGCCCCGGGCCAGGACGTGCTGACCGGCCTTGGGGACGAAGCCGACTCCCGCGTTCCGCTGGCGAAACATCGCGCAGCGCAACTGGGCGTCCCGGTCCTTCAGGGAGAAATACCAGTGGCCCGAGGTCGGCTGGGAGAAATTCGACAGCTCTCCCTCGACCCAGACCACCCCGAGCCCGCGCTCGAGCAGCACCCGCACCTCGCGGTTCAGGCGGGAGACGGTAAAGACGTTGCGCGCAGGCGCACCGGCCTGGGAACTAGGCGGCATGCGCTGCACCTTACCATGGCGTCGCAGCCGCAGCGGTCGGCAAGGCCTTGACGATTTACCCCGGGCCCCTTGATGCGTACAATCGCGCCGCTAATGCGTATCCTCGAAGAAGCTCTCACCTTCGATGATGTCCTCCTGGTTCCGGCCTACTCGGAAATCCTGCCACGCGAGGTCAGTCTAGCCACGCGCGTCACGCGCCGGATCACGCTCAATCTGCCGCTGCTGTCCGCGGCGATGGATACGGTGACGGAGGCCCGGCTCGCCATCACGATCGCCCAGGAAGGCGGCATCGGCATCATCCACAAGAGCATGACCATCGAAGCCCAGGCGCGCGAAGTCGGCCGGGTGAAGAAGTTCGAGAGCGGCGTCATCAAGGACCCGATCACCGTGGCGCCTCACATGACGATTCGCGAGGTCATCGATCTGACGCGTGCTCGAGGAATCTCCGGGGTGCCCGTAGTCGTCGGCCGCAAGGCGGTTGGCATCGTTACACACCGCGACCTGCGCTTCGAGGAGAAGCTGGACGCGCCTGTGTCCTCGGTCATGACGCCGCAGGAGCGTCTGATCACGGTGCGTGAGAACGCTCCGAAGGAAGAGGTCCTCACCCTGTTGCACAAGCACCGCATCGAGAAGGTGCTCGTCGTGAACGGGGACCACGAGCTCATTGGCATGATCACGGTGAAGGACTTCCAGAAGGCGACGGAATTTCCGCGAGCATCGAAGGATGAGGGCGGGCGCCTGCGAGTCGGTGCGGCGGTTGGAACCACGCCGGATACCCTCGATCGCGTGGCTGCCCTGCGTGATGCAGGCGTCGATCTGATCGTCGTGGACACGGCGCACGGGCATTCGAAGGGTGTGATCTCGACGGTCGAGCGCATCAAGGCCAAGTGGTCCGACACCCAGGTCGTTGCCGGAAATATTGCGACTGCCGAAGCCGCCCGCGCCCTGACCGGGGCGGGCGCGGATGCCGTGAAGGTCGGAATCGGCCCGGGCTCCATCTGCACCACTCGAATCGTCGCCGGCGTCGGTGTGCCGCAGATCTCCGCGGTCGCCAACGTCGCGGAAGCGTTGAAGGACTCGGATGTGCCGGTGATCTCCGATGGCGGCATCCGCTTCTCCGGCGACATCGCGAAGGCGATCGCTGCCGGGGCCGATGCGGTGATGATCGGGAGCCTCTTCGCGGGTACCGAGGAGTCGCCCGGTGAGGTCGAGTTGTATCAGGGCGCCTCCTACAAGTCCTATCGTGGCATGGGCTCCCTGGGAGCCATGGGCGAGCGTCATGGGTCGGCCGACCGGTATTTCCAGGACGCAGCCACCGAGTTGGAAAAGCTGGTGCCCGAGGGAGTCGAGGGCCGTGTGCCCTACAAGGGCAGCGTCGTCACGATTTTGCATCAGCTCGCGGGCGGCCTGCGTGCGGCGATGGGCTACACGGGCAGCCACAGCATATCCGACATGCGAACGCGCCCCGTCTTCGTCCGCATCACGAATGCGGGCGTACGGGAGAGTCACGTGCACGACGTCACCATCACCAAAGAGGCGCCGAACTACCGGGTGTCGTGATGGACATCCACGCCCACCGCATCCTGATTCTCGACTTCGGCGCTCAGTACACACAGCTCATCGCCCGGCGCGTCCGCGAGCTCGGGGTCTACTGCGAGATTCATCCCTGGGATGTGACGGACGAGGAGGTCCGCAGCTTCCGGCCGCGCGGTGTCATTCTGTCCGGCGGTCCGGAGTCGGTCACGGACGCGCAGCCACCCAGGGCTCCGGAGTCGGTCTTCACGTTGGGCATACCCGTGCTGGGCATTTGCTACGGCATGCAGACCATGGCGCAGCAACTCGGCGGCCGCGTCGCGCCTTCGACCGAGCGTGAGTTCGGCTACGCGGAGGTGACAGTTCGCGCACCGAGCCGGCTGTTGGACGGACTCTGTGACCGTCGCGACCAGAGCGGCTGCGCGGTGCTCGATGTCTGGATGAGCCACGGGGATCGCGTCGACCAACTGCCACCGGGATTCGTTGCAACCGCGACGACTCCCACCATTCCCTTTGCTGCGATGACGGATGAGCGCCGCCGTTTCTACGGCGTGCAATTTCATCCGGAGGTCACGCACACCATCCAGGGAGCGAAGGTGCTCGAGCGCTTCGTGCGCGAGATCAGCGGATGCGAGGCGCTGTGGAGCACGGGTAACATCATCGAGGATGCGATCGATCGCGTACGCGCCCAGGTAGGCAAGGGCCGCGTGTTGCTCGGCTTGTCCGGAGGCGTCGACTCGTCCGTCGTGGCCGCGCTCCTGCATCGCGCGATCGGCGATCAGTTGGTGTGTGTGTTCGTAGACCACGGCCTGTTGCGACTCGCAGAGGGCGACCAGGTGATGAGCACGTTCGCTCAGCATCTGGGTGTCAAGGTGATCCGCGTCGATGCAGAATCGCGGTTCTCGAGCGCATTGCGCGGGGTGACCGACCCCGAGCAGAAGCGCAAGATCATCGGCCGCACCTTCGTCGAGGTGTTTGACGAGGAGGCGCACAAGCTGACGGGCGTGCAGTTCCTCGCGCAGGGCACGATCTACCCCGATGTGATCGAGTCGGCCGGTGCCCGCACGGGCAAGGCCCACGTGATCAAATCGCATCACAACGTCGGCGGCCTGCCCGAGCAGATGAATCTGAAGCTCGTGGAGCCGCTGCGTGAGCTCTTCAAGGACGAAGTGCGCAAGTTGGGAGTCGAGCTCGGATTGCCGCGCGAGATGGTGTATCGCCATCCTTTCCCGGGGCCGGGGTTGGGCGTGCGGATACTGGGCGAGGTGAAGAAGGAGTACGCCGATCTCCTGCGCCGCGCAGACGCGATATTCATCGACGAGCTGCGCAAGCACGACCTGTACGATCGCACCAGTCAGGCATTCGCTGTCTTCCTACCCGTTCGCTCGGTGGGCGTGATGGGGGATGGCCGCCGTTACGACTACGTTGTGGCGTTGCGTGCTGTCGAGACGGTGGATTTCATGACGGCCCATTGGGCGCGGCTGCCGTATGAATTCCTCGAGCACGTCTCGCGCCGGATCGTGAACGAGGTCGCCGGGATCTCACGCGTCGTTTACGACATCTCCGGGAAGCCGCCGGCGACGATCGAGTGGGAGTGAATTGGGCCTTTCGGGATCTATCGCCATCTATCGGCTCCCGGGCGTAATTCACTGAAATCTCAAAGATTGCCTTTCGTCGTCTGTCTACATCTATCGCCCCAAGCGAATGGTCTTGACGGTAAATCTGACGGTAAAATTTTTCTCGGCGTTCTGCCTCCGAATTTTACCGTCAGACGGGCTTCCAGAATGCGAGAAAGCCTACTAATAAAGGCGTTTTCGCCACCGCGAATGGTCGGCCTTGGGAAATCATAGAGTTTTTCGCCTGCTGCCAAAGCGTTGGTACACGCCTGAGCCAATGCCGGCATGTACACCAACAGATTTCGATCACCGTAGCCGCCCCGCTCATCGACGACTCGCCAGAGGTGACGGGAGCGTTTCGCGGGTATCTGCTGATCAGCGTGCCTGAGGTTCATGTCGGATATGTTTACACGGAGTCAGCGTAAGCGCAGGGGGCATCCGGTGACATCTAGCCCCAAACGGCCAAAACCGGGCAGCTGGCGGCTGGGAATGCCTACTCTGAAGCAGTCGTTCCAGGCTTCTAGAATGGTAGGGCGATACGGGCGGGGTTCGCCCCCGGCCGACAGACCAACGCCACGTAAGCGAACGACGCCCAAACTCCATAACCATCGCCGACAACAGATCGCCAGCCCGCAGCTCCCCAAAGGCGAGGCGAAATTCGCCGCCCGCGCCTCTTGCCGCTATCGTCCCTGCCGCCGCGAAGTCGCGCGCGTACATCTTCGATCGCTTGTCCCGGCGTGTGCCCCGCAAGGCTGTGAGGAAAACGCGCAGGTATTCCTCATCGGGCTTAACGCCAGCATTGCAGGCCTTGCAAGTCGGCACGGTGTTGAGGTTATCGGGTAGGGGATCAGCAAAAAAAACATCCGGCCGGGAATGTGCGCCTGTTCAACGGCTGGCGCGGCCGTACAGATCACGCAAATCTGTGCTGCCACGGCTTCAGTAACTTACTTTGAGACAGCTTTTACTCATCAAGATCAGGCATTATCACCTCCTGAAAGCAACCTGTCGCGGCGACGGACTGTTACGGATCGCGCTGAGTCGTCTAGACCGCTGCCCTCAACTCCACGATCGCGGTTCGCCCTTCCAATGACGGATAACTAGATTCGCGGCAAGAACGCTAAAGAAGAACCCGAGCTGGACCATGGGGTGCTCTTGCTGGTGGCCGCGTATCCATAGTCCAGTAGCGACGCAGGCCGCGAATGTGGCCAAGTCCAATGCCCAGCCTTCCCAAGTGATCGGAGCTCTATACCCGAAACCGAATTGCGGGGTGGAAAACCAATATTGAGGTGTGTCGCTCATGCCGGGCGGGGTTGTGATTTCAGCGCAAAAAAATCGACACTTCAGTCTGGCCTCGTTGTGCGCACCGCTGAGTGTCCGAGTTCACAGATACCGGTAGGGTCCTGTCACACCGGTCATCGCGACTTGTCTGATCAGGGTCGGGTCCTGCCAAATGTGCGTGATCGGCATCCACCGGCCATGATCGGCCACTCAGGGAAACATCGAAGCCCTCTCAATAACAGATGGCCAACACCGATCATCAACGGGCGCGAGGATGAAATCTAAGAAAGCCACAGAATCTCATCACGCAGCAGGCTTCCGTTAGGCTCATCACATTTTCGTTGCCGATACGATGTGAAATGGAGCTCTCGCATCCAACACAATATTCAATGTTTGGTGTGGACTCAGGGATTGATTTACACCGACCTCCACCGTGTTATCGTTCGCCTGTCTGTTTGTGCTCATAAGCGCGTCGACACCCAAATTCATTGATTTAAAGGCGCACGGGGTATCGCACGTGATAGTCATCTGCGGAGCGACGATGGTCTTGTCAGTATTGATCGTGATAATACGGCTGCATCATTTCTTGTCCCGCGACTTTTGGCGGTATCCGACAACGACGGGAGCGTGTACTGATTTCGTGATTGGGTCAGGTACGGCGGATTCCGTAATCGTTGCTAAGTATTCCGCGAACAGACGATCTTCAACGATGTAACTGCCACCCGGCTTGGCCAACATTCCTGCGCGTTTGAGGTTATCCAGCGCCTTGCGTACCCTCGCGATCGTCGGCTTCAGGCTTCCGATGTTGCGGAGCGCCCTCAAAGTGTCCTGCCCCAGGGGTGCGTTTCCCTGCACCACTTGCAGCAGCACTTCCCGGTCGAGCGGCTGGAGCCCGGCGAGCAATCCTCGCCAGCCTGCGACTTGCCGGTCGTCCTTCATCATACGTTGCAGCGCGAAGTCGACGTCCGTCACTCCTTCGGCCGACATTGATTTGACAAGATCCTTGAGCAATGCTGGCTTGTATCCGATCTTCTCGAATACCCGAGCCAAATCGGCGATCTCGAGATGCTTGCCCCGGTGGACTCGCGCGAAATGATTCGCGAGCAATCGCAGGTATTCATCGTCCAGCACGGGAAAGTCCAGCAACTGCGCGAACTGATACATCGGCCCGCCTGCGGCGGCCACCAGCGCCGCCAGCTCCTCCTGAGACGATCCGGTGAACACAGCGGACACTTGCTTCTTTCGCTTCTGTAAAACCGCGCGCAGCGTCGCAACGATCGAATCGCCGTTCGGAAGAGCGCTCAAGGCCTGAATCTCGTCGAGCATCAGCAGTACGCGTCTGCCCGCGGCGGTGGCCAATCGCCCCACGAGCGAATCCAGGCGAAGTTCCGGTTGGGCCGGTAGTTGGCGCGGCTTGGGCTCATCGCCGAACTCGAGGCTGGCCCCTAAGCCACCTACTTTTCTGACAGGGGTCTTAGCGATCTTGCCTACGGTAGTGGTCGGCACCGTCAACTCATCCAGGGCCTCCTCAAGAGCATGATTGATCGCATCCAGCGGTGCGGTCTTGTGCAACCAGAGATCGGCGTACACGGTGATGAACCCTTCCGCATGCGCCGCCGGGGAAAGGTCATTCTCGAGAAAGAAAGTTTTGCCAACGCGGCGCGGCGCGAATAGTGCGATGGGTCTGTGCGGCTGCGCATTGAGCAATTGCAGATAACCGCGTGCCAGCTCTGGGCGATGAATCTCGAGGTCATCAAAGGATTTCACGGGGGCATTGTCTTTCATTGCTATAAAAATCGCAATTGTCTTTTTGTTAGCAGTGAATCGCAGCGCGATGCGAGTCCGAGCGGCACAGCCGAACGCGCGGTCGAGATGTTTAACCCGAACCCTCATCCAGGAGAATGGCGGTCCTCATCCTCCAGAGGACAGAAAATCGCGACCTTACTCAAGCACGGCCTCTCGGCATTTATCGCCCGCTATCAGTACCAGGCAAAATATTTTAACGGTCAATCTGACGGTAAATTTGAAGTGGTGCCGAGAGAAACCGAGCGTTTTGAGGCGATTACGAGTGCTGGAAACAATTGAGTGGGAGTGACCAGGGCGCTTCCCTTCCCTGGAGTGTGTCACGGTCGGCCCAGTCGGTGAAGCTGAATGGCTGGCTGTCGATATCATCCTGATCGGCGCCACGCGGTGATTCGGTCAGCTCAGGGGGGTAGGGCAGGTCTGACGGCAATCGCAAATTCGTGACCATCCCGAGACGCTGAAGTCCCAAAAGAAACCCACCAGCCCGGGTCCCACTCACCCTGGGTGAGTCCAAGTCGAGCTGATCCCGGATATGCGTGATGGTAGTTATGCCGACGCTGGGCTCGCTAGCCAATCCGGGCGGTGCGCAGAGCTACATCGCTGGCGCGAACGTTCGGCGTGAACGTGGGATACACCTTTTGACCGCCGGCGACACCGTCCCCAACAGTTACGCAGGTCGAGCCTGCCGGCCGCCGTCATCAGCTGCACGTTCCATGTCAGCCGGCCAAAATGTCCTTGGCGTTATCGACGAAGAATTTCCGCAATACGTCCGGCGAGTGACCGGAAAGACTGCGCGTGAAATCCTCGATAGGTGTTTTCCCGCCTTCATGGTGAGGGTAATCGCTTCCGTAACAGAATACATCCTCGAGTCCGTAGCGCGAGATGTACAGGCCGACGGGCTCACGATGCATGCAGGATACCCTGACGTTTCGTCTGATGTAGTCGGAGGGCTTCATGCTGAGCAGCTTCCGGTCCTTTGCCAGCGGATGATGAACCCCATGCCAGTAATCGAGCAACTCGCAGAGCGGGCCAACCCACATTCCGCCAAACTCCGATGACCCGAAGTGCAAGTTGGGATGACGCTCGAAGACGCCGCCGGTGATCATCGTCGACAGGAAAATCTGAACGGCGATGTGGAATGTCGCCTTCGTGAACGGGTCGAAGCTGGCTTCACTGAACTCCATCCATCCCTTGAACGCAGGGGCCTCCCGCCAATCCCAGGTCTGCAACACACCGTCCTGCATGCCGATATGTGCCAGCACCGGCGTGCGTGTGTCGGCCAGCAACGCCCACAGCGGATCATGGGCCGGATGCGCGGGCGACAGACCGCCGGGCGGCTCATCGACAGCAAACCAGAAGCCCCGCACGCCTTTGTCGATGAGATCTTTCGCGCTGGCGTACATCTCCTCGGGCGTCTCATCGATCAGGAGCGCGACGGCATGCAAGCGCGAATATTGCCTGGTCTGTCTGACGCACCATTCGTTATAGAGTTTGGCGAGCCGCCGCGCATAGGCGCGGCGAGCCTTGGTATCGCCGCCGATTGAGCTGTACCTCTTCGGATCCCTTGCCTGCGAATAGAAGATGCCTGCGAAGACACCCAGGCTGCCCGGGTACATCAATTGGCGCTTGGTGCCGACGAAATCCAGGACTTCTACTCTTCGGCCGAAATCGAATGCTCCTGGTGCCTTTTCCAGCTTGAGATTCCAGACATTGTGGCTGTTGATCTCGGCGTCGTCGAATTCCTTGTCGACGTCGAACGCACTATCGCCGATGCGAACGGTCTGAGCAAACTCCTTCACCTCCGAGCCGTACGCATCAACCCAGTGGTTCAGGGGCAAGTTGTCGTGCCCGTCCATGTCATTGATCTCGCCGAACAGGGGCGCCACTTCAGGTGGAAGCTGATAATGTGCTTGTGGTTGCATCGCGGTTCCTTTGAGCATTTGGAGCTGCGCTCTTTGCGCTACGAGCGATCTGCACCGCGCTCGCGACGACGGGAGCAGGTTAGAAATTACAATGAGTATCCCAGGGTCACGCCGAAGGTGAGCGGTGCGCCATAGCCCACGCCGACCGTCGCGCCGAGCGGCAAGGCCCAATCGATGACTCTCTCGTTGGTCAGGTTCCGGCCATAGATCTCGGCATAAAACCGCTCCCTGGGGTGCGTCCAACGGACCGCCCCGTTGAGCTGAGCGAAGCCCGGTTGCCGGATGACGTTGTCGCTCAGCAGATAGTAGCCATGATTGTAATAGGCGTTGGTACTGAATGTCAGGCTGCCGCCGGTAGAGAGGTTGACCGTATAGCTCGCAAGCAGGTTGGCAGTTAACTTCGGCGCCCGCGGCAGAGTGTTACCGGCGGCATCGCCAATTGCCGTTGTACCATCCAGATTGATGAGCTGCGCGTTCGGGAATACTTGATATTTTGCATCAACGTAGCTGAGACCGCCCGACACGCGGAACTGGGGCGTAATCTGCGCCTGGAGATCCAGATCCGAACCGTAGATTCTCGCCGCCCCGGCATTGGTCAGTATCGTGACAGCGAGAGTTGGTGTCTGTCTAACCTGAATATCCGTGTAGTGGTAGTAGAAGCCGGCAATATTCACGCGCAAACGGCGATCGAGAAGCTCATTTTTCAGGCCGACTTCGTAGGCGTCGACCTGCTCGGGCTTGAAGGCCGGCGTGCCCGGATCGTCCGTATTGAAACCACCGCTCTTGAATCCGCGATTGAACGAGGCATAGGCAAGGACATCGTCCGAGATGCGCCGATCGAGCGTCGCCCGGAAGGTAGGCTTGTCGAATGTCTTCGACATATTGGGTATCAAGGTCGGGGGAAGCGGAAACCCGCCGATCGTGTCGGCGGTCGCTCCGTCATACGCTTTGCGCCGCTCGGACGTGTAGCGGGCGCCGAGGGTGAGCCGCGTACCCCTTGCGATCTCGTACGTGCCTTCCGCAAAGCCGGCAAGCGCATCGGTTCGTTGGCTATTGTAGAATTCGTGGAATAGCTCGATAAATTCGAGAGCCGCGGTGCCTGGATTCTCGGCGGTCTTGGCGTGGAAATATGAGGCTCCGGCGATCCAGCTCAGCTTTGCGCCCTGCTTCGACGTCAGCTGCAAGTCCTGCGATAGCTGTATGTTGGGCTGGTCATAGTAGGCTGAGGCCAGCGGCGCCTGGAATCCATCGATGTCGAACTGGTTGTGGTAGCGCGAGTCGCGGTAGGCAGTGAGACTGGTGAAGTCGGCGACACCCAGATCCTGATCCAGTTTGAAGCTGACGCCGGACTGCCAGCCCGCGGTTTCGTGGTCGGTGTCTGCGCGGGTGTCGTAGTGGAGATCCGGTTGCCTTCCCAGCTCAGGCGCGAGCGCGGGCACCGATCCTGGAAAAATGGCCGGCGTGTCTGTGTTCGAAAAGCTGCCATAGTCCGCGATGAGGGTCAGGTGCGTTCGTTCGCTCGCCTCGAGCACCCATTTTGAGCGCACCACGAGATTGTGGTGAACGATGTAATTCTCCGCGCCGGTCGTTAGATTCTTTCCCCAGCCGTCGCCTTGATGTGTCGCCCAAATGGAGATGTCGGCGGCGAGCTTTGGAGTAATTCCGCCTGCGACATAGACATTACCTGTCATGGTATTGTAGTTATCGTAGCTGACGCTGCCGTCGCCCTTGAAGTCTTGATCCGGCGTTCGCGTGTTGATCTGCATGCTGCCGGCCGTGGCATTGCGCCCATAGAGCGTGCCTTGGGGGCCCTTGGCGATCTCGATCTGCGAAACATTCACCAGGTTGAGGAACGAGGCCGCTGCCGAGCCCAGATAGACGCCGTCGACATAGACGGCGAGGGGACTCTCAAAACCCGAACTGACAGCAACCGCGCCTATGCCGCGCAGGCTCGTCGTGAGGATTCCATTGTCGTCAGTCAACTCCAGCGACGGCACGATGGTCCGCAGATCCGAGGGTTGCTGAACGCCAGCCTGTTCGAGCTGCGTTGCCGAGAGCGCCGCGACCGAGATGGGCACATCTTGCAGGTTCTGTGTGCGGCGTTGTGCCGTGACCACGATTTCCTCGACGCGCGGGGATGAGCCGTTGTCGTCGTTTTTCGCGTCCCGGGCATTCGATGGCGCTGCATGGAGAAACGCCGCGGCCGCCCCGCTTGCCATCAGTATATTTATTCTCATTGCCGGCATCTTTTTCTCCGCTCTTGCAATTGTCATCGTTCAATCGACAACGCGGGGAAAGTTGGCGTCGTCGAGGATGTCCATCGGCCGCAGCCCTGCTTTTACCGATGCTTCGTAGCGGTTCAGCGCGGGCGCGCCGGTCCAGCATGCATCGGCGAGCGTGTAGATCACCGTATAGGATTGCCGCGGCTGGCCGGTAAGGTTGAGACCCGCGCCATGGAGAGTGAGGTCCGAATGCACCGTTGCATCGCCTGCCTTGTAGGTCATGGCTTGCGTCAAGGGGCAGTCTGCAGACAGTTTTGGATAGAGGTCGTTAATAGTCCTGCCGGTGGCCATCCATGTTACGAGCGAGCCAAGCGGTCCTTTTCGCTGTGAGCCGCTGAGAAACGACATCGTTCCGGACTCCGGGCCGTAGTCGCCCAGAGCGATCCAGAAAACCATGCCCCCGGCCCGGTCCAATTTCCAATCGGGATAATCCTGATGAAAATCGGTACGCCCGGTTCCCGACAATTCCTGCTTCCGCGACGGAAGCTTTGTCAGAAATATGCTGTCGAAGTAGCGCATACCGATGTCGTTGCCGCGGTCGAGCAGCGCCTCAGCATTCCTCCCGAGCATTTTGTGCAACGGGTGGAGCACCTCGTCGTAATAGCCGCCGCCCAAATGGTCGGGGAGGAAGAAAGGAATGCCCGCCCCCCGTGGCGGCGCGCCCCGGTCGCCCGTGGTCCCGCGCGCCATACGAAGCACGCTCAGTAAATAGGCGACCGTCTGCGGACTGACGAGCTGATCGAGCTTGGCCCAGCCATGGGCCTGATAATGTTCAATCTCCGCCTTCGTAAGCGCTCGGCTCGCTGCCAACAAGGTCTGTTTTCTCTCCACGAGGGGCCCCCTCCGCAAAATTCATTTTTCGAAAGGCGACATTCGAAAATCGAATAAAAGCCTTTAATATCAACATGTTATAGAGATTACCGGGGAAGTCAACGCGGGGTCGGCGAGCTCCAGCGACGGCAGGCAGTAAGGACGGACCCGGGTCTTCGGGGCATTTCTGTGCATTGTCAGGCGGCGGTGCAGGCCGGTCCGCAGCGCACCGAGTCTCAGTCCACGGGAAATCGCGACGCGATCGTGCGATTGGGAAGATTGGCCCTCCGCAATGACAATGCGAGAATGGGCCATGCCATGTTTAGCCCACGAGGCATTGCAATGCGCAGGAGCAGCGCAGGCAGTGTCGTCTGGTTCACTAACATAGACTCAAGGAAGAATACGCGGCGATGAGAGGAGCGATAGATGAACTTCGACAATCTCGACATCGGGCATCTCAAGCTGTTCAGCGCGATGATGGCGCATCGAAGTGTATTGCGCGTGAGCCGCGTGTGTAATCTTCCGCAGCCTACGGTGAGCAGGAAGCTTGCATCGCTGCGAGAATATTTTCAGGACCCGCTATTCGTGCGCACCAAGAGCGGCATGGAGCCCACCCCTGGCGCACAGGCGCTCGCCGAGCCTATCGAGGCCATCCTGAGGATCCATCGCTCCTATCTGCTTCACGCGGACGACTTCGATCCGGCAAGGACGACCCGTACCTTCAACATTGCAGCTTCGGATTTGGAGCACCAGGCGTTCATTCCCGGCCTTTATTCCTGGGCGACGAACATCGCGCCACATATTCAATTCAACCCGACCTTGGTTGGAGAAGGAGCGCTGGATGTCAGGCTCGAGACCGGTGAAGTCGACGTTGCTATCGGGGGATTTATCGACGTGAATGCCGGCGTGCGCGGCAAGCTTCTGAACGAAGATCACTATGTTTGTGCAATGCGCCGCGGCAATCCGCTGCTGGATAGCCCATTATCCGCGGACGTTTTTCGCGATGCGAGACATGTGGTCGTTCACATGCAGCATGCAGGGCATGCTCACCAGCTCGTCGAGCAGCTGTTGCACGAGCTGTGCCCCCCGGAAAAAATTCTGACGGTGTCGGAGAGTTTTTTCGTTGCTGCGCTCATGGTGCAGAGCAGCGACCGAATTCTCATCCTGCCATCGAGTGTTGCAAAGCGCCTATGTCAAAAGCTCGCATTGGAGACGACGACCTCGCCGTTCGAGCTGCCGCCCATTCAGTACAAGCAGTATTGGCACGAGAGATTCGATCGAGACCCGGCGAACCAGTGGCTTCGCTTGGGGATCGAAACCGTGGAGAAATCTGTCCGGGATTCCGACCTGTTGTGCATCAGCGGCGCGCGCAATTAGGAAATCGCGGGTCGCGCCGCTGCGGCTTGGCTTTCCCATCGATGCGGTCGAGCGGCGGTTTCCGAGGTTGTATCCCGCTGCATGACGAGTGCTGACAGCGCGAATTCACGATCTATCGCCGCTCCAGGAGCCACCGCTCTCGATACGCCATGTCCATGGTCAGCCGTCCTTGGCGTGACAGACGGCCTCGATGTTGTTGCCGTCGCGGTCGAGGATGAATGCTGCGTAGTAGCCGGCGTGGTAGTGAGGCCTCAGACCCGGCTTACCATTGTCACGGCCGCCGGCAGTAATCGCCGCCGCGTAGAACGCGTCGACCTGCTTGCGGGTGGCCGCGACGAAGGCAACGTGGATGCCACCCTTCGGCTTGTCTCCCGTTCCGATCCAGAAGAGAGATTTATCTGCCTCGCCAAAGCCCGCATACTCCTCCGACCCCGTCTGCTCTTTCGTCGCTTCCATGACGATACGCAAGCCGAGCGGTGCGAGTGCTTTGCTGTAGAAATCCTTCGCCTGGTCAAAGCTGGTGACCGCCAGGCCAATGTGATCGAGCATGTGGAGGCCTCCAGTGCGTTGCCGTGCCGTCGCGCCGACTGTAGCGTACGATTCAGCCATGCGCCACGGATAAAGAGCCGGCGCCGCACGAGCACATCCGGGGAAATTTCATGTCAGATTTCATCATCGAGGCGCGACGCCGCGACCTCGGCGGATTCGAAGTAGGGCGGGTGCTGCCCGCCGCGAAGCGCAGGATGGTGGGGCCATTCGTGTTTTTCGATCACATGGGACCGGTCGAGTTTGCTCCAGGGATTCCGCGATCCGCGGACGTTCGCCCGCATCCTCACATCGGGCTCGCGACGGTCACCTACCTGTTCGATGGCGAGATCATGCACCGCGACAGCCTCGGCTCGGAGCAGGCCATCAGTCCCGGCGAAGTCAACTGGATGACCGCTGGCAGTGGCATCACGCACTCGGAGAGATTCGAGCGCGCTCGCGCGCAAGGCGGGAGGCTGCATGGCATTCAGGCCTGGGTTGCATTGCCGAAGGAGTATGAAGAGACGGCTCCGGAATTCGCTCACCACGGTGCCGGTGATCTGCCTGCCTACGAAGGCAACGGCTTGTGGGCGCGTTTGATTGCCGGGGAGGGATTCGGGGCGAAGGCGAAGGTGAAGACATATTCACCTCTGTTCTATGTGCACTGGCGGCTTGCTCGGGGCGCCTGTGCGCAGCTACCGGCTGAGTATCCCGAGCGAGCGGCATATGTTGCGGCCGGCTCCGTCGACGTCGAGAGTGAAGTCCTGACGGCAGGTCGCATGCGCGTGTTCGCTCCCGGCAGAGCGGTCCGATTCACGGCCATCGAGCCCGCGATCGTGATGCTTCTCGGTGGCGAGCCGGTGGGCGAGCGCTTTATCGAGTGGAACTTCGTGTCCTCGTCCCGGGAGCGCATCGAGCAGGCCAAGGCGGACTGGCGCGCCGGCCGAATGAAGCTGCCCGATCTCGACAACCAGGAGTTCATCCCGCTTCCGCCCGGCTAGGGCGCGCTCCCTCCAGCGCAGCGCAGGCGGCAAAACTCGCGCCTCTTGCCCGCCGGCAGCGAACCCGATGTCCGCCAGAGCGCCGCGGGCGAATTGTGCCGATTAAAACTAAGGATCCTTGTTGTAGTCCGGGCTGTAGGGGCCATGCGGCAGGCCTCTGGACTGAGCGGCGAACATGTTAGCGTTCGCGAGGCGGCTCACGTTATGTGCCTGGTCGGTCTTCGAGTTGATCGCCTGCGAGATGGCCGCAGCGATCGCCGCTCCCAGCAACCCGCCGGAGCCGTTGGACGACCCCTGCTGAGCCTCGCCATGGCCTTCCCAGAGCAGCGTCTGCGTACGCGTATCCACGAGTCGCGCGTGCACGCGAACGATGGTCGTGCTGCTCAGGACGTTGTACTGGCTGCCGTACTTCTCGAGCGTGACGAAGAGGACTGCGTCTGCGCCGGTGATCTCCAGAACTTTGTTCAGCGGGACCTGGTGCATCTCGCCCGCGGTAGGCATCCCATTGTCTTTCAGGAACTGATCGACCACTTCCACCGGGAAGACGTAATAGCCGAGCTCCGCGACCGGTTGGCTGACCGTCGAAAGATAGCCGTAGGTTCCTTCCACCGCGGTGCTCTCATTCAGGGGCGGCAGTATCAGTATCGATCGCGGCCGGTGGGCGCGAAAGTTGCCGTAGTCATAGGGCTGGGTGGTGGCGCAACCGGCTGCGAGAGCGCAGATGATCGCACAGCCGCCGATGCGCAGACGAGAGCTCAGGTGCCAGGGAAAGCGCGTCATGGGCTCACCGTACATTCGCCAGGAGCCGGTTCATGAAAACGGCGGACTCGGGGAATTGCGCCTTCTCGGTCTCGAATTCACGCCGCGCCTCGGCCGGCTTGCCGAGCTGGTAATACAGATAGCCGAGGTGGGCATGCCAGCCCGGAGGCAACGCCCGGCTGGCCGCGCGCGCCTTCTGATAGTCCTGCTCCAGGATGTCTACCTCGCTCTCGGGCGGAATCTTACCCGGGGCCTCGTAGGAGGAATAGATCAGCTCCTCGTAGCTGCCCCAGGCGTAGAGCCCGTGGCGCGTAGCGCACCCCGTGAACAACAAAGTGCCCACGGCCAGCGCAACCCGTCTTCTCATTGCATCTGTCTCGTCGGAGCCCAGCTGCCGTTCTGCAGTCCTTCCACGAGCCGGTCGACCGCCTCACGCACCGCCAGATCCAGCACCTTGCCGTTCAGCGTGGAATCGTACCCGGCGGTGCCGCCGAAGCCGATGATCTCGCGATTGCTGAGCGCGTACTCGCCGGCGCCCGATACCGAGTACGTGACGCGCGACGTCAGAACATCGACGACATTGAGCGTGACCTTCGAATAGGCGACCTGTTTCTTGCCGCTGCCGAGAATACCGAAGAGTTGATTGTCGCCCGTCTCCTTGCGACCGAACTCGACGACATCGCCCGTGATCGTAAATTGCGCTGCCTGCAACTGTTGCTGTTTGCCGGCGAGCTGGGCCTCCCGCGCGTTTTCCTCCATGTTGTCACGATCCATGACATCGAAGCGGCCGGTCTCCTGCAGATGGCCGATGAGGATGGTCTTCGCCTGGCCGCCGAGGCGGTCCACGCCGTCGGAGAACAGTCCGCGAAGATAGGTGGAGCGGTTGTCGAACTTGCCCACGGCAATCGCGCTTCGCGGTCCGTGGTACGCAACAGCGGCAGTGGCCGGCTTCTCGACCTGCACGGCCTGATGCGATTCGGTAGCGCAGCCCGCGAGGGCAAGAGCGGAAGTCACCAGAGGAAGTAAGCGTCCCGCCTGGCGTAGAATGGTGAGTGACATAGAGTTCCTTTCGTCAGGAATCGCGGACCATACCTATGCAAGTCCGCTGAAGTAAAGTGACCTCGTCACAAACCCGGACGTCCGCATCGAGCTCGGGGGGGATGCGGGGCGGTTCCGAGCCTTATGCGTCCCGTCAATCGGCCAGATCGATCCAGGTCGGAGCGTGGTCGCTCGCCTTCTCCCATCCGCGAACGTCCCGATAGACACCCGTGGCGACGAGGCGCCCGGCGAGGGCCGGGCTCAGCAGCAGATGGTCGATGCGTAGCCCCGCATCGCGCTGATACGCGTTGCGGAAGTAGTCCCAGAAGGTATAGATGCGCTCGCCGGGATGGGTGGCACGGATGGAATCCAGCCAGCCTTGTTTGAGGAGCCGTGCGAAAGCTTCTCGCACCTCGACGCGAAACAGCGCGTCATCGACCCAGCGCTCGGGCTTGTACACATCCAACTCTGTCGGCATGACGTTGTAATCACCTGCCAGTACGACCGGCCCGCCCGCTGCATAGAGCTCGGCGGCATGTGTGATGAATCGGTCGAACCAGCGCAGCTTGTAGTCGAACTTCGGGCCCGGCGCCGGATTGCCGTTTGGCAGATACAGGCAGCCGACCACCAGGCCCTTGACGGTCGCCTCGATGTATCGACTGTGCACGTCGTCGGGATCTCCCGGTAGAGCACGTCGGACCTCCACCGGCTCCGATCCGCGGGCGAGGATGGCCACGCCGTTCCAGCTCTTCTGGCCATGCCAGATCACTCCGTAGCCCGCGTCGCGAATCGCAGCCTCAGGAAACTTCTCCTGCGGTGCTTTGAGCTCCTGCAGGCACACGATGTCGGGTGCGGCCTCGTTCAGCCAGCGCAGGAGATTGGGCAGTCGGCCGTTTACGCCGTTGACGTTGTAAGTGACGATTCGCATGGCGCACTATGGTAAAGGATCGCGCGGCCGCATCCAGCCCGTGGCACCGTTCGTAAAGAGCTCCTGCAGGACTACTGACCATTGAACGAGGCGAAACAAATTGCCGCCGGGTCCGGTCTCATGGGATAGCCCAGGCTGTACCTGGTCGGAGGGCGCGCTTTCATGATGACCCGACGTTCGATCCTGGCGTGCGGTGCAATCAGCCTCGTCGCCGCGGCCGTCTCGCGAAGCGGGCCGGCGCTGGCCGAGGAAGCGGGGAAATTCGAGGTGACGCACACCCCCGAAGAGTGGCGCAAGCTCTTGACCCCCGATCAGTATGCGATCTTGCGAGAAGCGGCGACCGAGCGACCTTTCTCGAGTTCCCTGTTGCACGAGATGCGCGTGGGAACATTCTGCTGCGCCGGCTGTGCCCTGCCGCTGTTCGCCTCCCGCACGAAGTTCGATAGCGGCACCGGCTGGCCGAGCTTCTGGGCGCCGCTCGCAAAGGCGGTCGGCACCACGAATGACCGCTCCCTGGGCATGGTGCGAACGGCGGTTCATTGTCATCGATGCGGGGGACATCTGGGTCATGTCTTCGATGACGGGCCGGTGCCCACCGGCTTGCGTTACTGCATGAATGGGGGTGCTTTGCAGTTCCAGCCCGCCGCAATGTAGAGACTCGGAGAGCGACCTTGCTGCTGTTCCTCGCGGCGTATCTCGGTGGTGTGCTGACAGTCGTCAGCCCCTGCATTCTGCCGGTGCTGCCGTTCGTTTTCGCACGGGCCGATCGTCCGTTCGCGACCAATGGCCTGCCGCTGCTGCTGTCCATGGCGGCGACGTTTGCGGTGATGGCGACTCTCGCGTCGGTCGTGGGAGGCTGGGTGGTCGCCGCGAATCAATATGGGCGGGTGACGGCTCTGATTCTGCTCGCGGTGTTTGGGCTGGCGCTCCTGTTCCCCGCGCTGGCCGATCGTCTGAGTCAGCCTTTCGTCTCCCTCGGTGCGCGGATCTCGCAGTCGGTGGACGAGTCGCGCGAGAGGACACGCTCGGCCGTATGGGCTTCGCTGGCTCTCGGGGTCGCCACGGGCTTGCTCTGGGCTCCCTGCGCCGGGCCCGTGCTGGGATTGATTCTGACGGGCGCCGCGCTGAGGGGCGTCAGTGTTCAAACCTCGCTGCTGCTGCTCAGCTACGCAATGGGTGCGGCGACGTCACTCATGTTGGCCCTCCTTGTCGGCGGACGAGTGTTCGCCGCGATGAAACGGTCTCTAGGGGTCGGGGAGTGGGTCCGGCGTGCCCTGGGAGTGCTGGTTCTCGTCGCGGTGGGCGTGATTGCGCTCCGACTCGACACCGGGGTCCTGACTCGTCTGTCCCTCGCAAGCACGGGTTCGCTGGAGCAGGGGCTGCTCGGAAGATTGAGCGACCGGCCTGCGCCTGCAGCGGTCGCGCGCGCCCCGCAGCTTCCTGCCGCGGAGCTTCCTGTCGAGGGAACGATCCCGTCGCTGGACGGTGCGGTTGCATGGCTGAATTCTCCGGCGCGCACGCCACAATCGCTTCGGGGCAAGGTTGTTCTGGTGGATTTCTGGACCTACTCGTGCATCAACTGCCTGCGCTCGATTCCATACGTGCGAGCCTGGGCCGCGAAGTACGAGGATCAGGGGCTGGTCGTCATCGGGGTGCATACGCCCGAGTTCGCGTTCGAGAGAGACGTCAGGAACGTTCGCCAGGCCGTGGCTGATCTCGAGGTCGACTACCCCGTCGCGGTGGACAGCAATCATGCGATCTGGCGTGCATTCGCCAACGAGTACTGGCCCGCGCATTATTTCATCGACGCTCAGGGTCGCATTCGACATCACCACTTCGGTGAGGGCGACTACGAGGAATCGGAGCGGGTGATCCAGCGGCTGCTCGCTGAATCAGGCCGTCAGAACGTTTCTGCTGACATCGCATCCGTCCGCGCCACGGGGGCACAGGCGGCTGCCGACCTCAATGATGTGGCGTCTCCTGAGACCTACGTTGGATACGAGCGCGCCGAGAATTTCATCTCGCCGGGCGGCGCGGTCCATGACAGGAAGCATGTGTACACCTTTGGACCGCAGCCGCGTTTGAACGAATGGGCGATCGCGGGCGGCTGGACGATCCGTGGCGAGCGGGCGACGCTGGATGCCTCGGGTGGCCGCATCATGTATCGCTTTCACGCGCGGGACCTTCACCTGGTGCTCGGCCCGGGTTCGCAGGGAAAGCCCGTGCGATTCCGTGTCACGCTCGATGGTTTGCCGCCGGGCGAGACGCGCGGTGTCGACGTAGATGGCAACGGGGATGGTACCGTGACCAGCCAGCGGCTCTACCAGCTCATTCGCCAGAAGGCGCCGATCGCCGACCATCGCTTCGAGATTGAGTTTCTCGATCCGGGAGTCGAGGTGTATGCATTCACTTTCGGTTGAAGGATTGTCATGACTGATCAGCCAAACCCCAGCGCGACGCCCCTGCGACGGTCACAGCCCACCACCTCCAGCTCGGCAGTCGCCTCGCTGGCGTCGTCTGCCACCGCGCCGCCATCCGGGCTTCGCGTGCTGCCTGCGCTCGCTGCCCTGGTGCTCACGGTGGCCTTCGGCTTCACATTCGCGAGGGCCGGCACCGAGTCCGCGACTCCGATACCGGCGCCCGCGATCGACGAGGCTGCCGTCGAAGGTCGAACTTCCGAGGTTGCAGTGCTGGCCGGTGGCTGCTTCTGGGGCGTCCAGGGCGTCTTTCAACACGTGAAAGGCGTTACGAGCGCTGTGTCAGGTTATGCGGGGGGCGAGCGGAGCACCGCGGAATACGAGCGCGTCAGCACGGGGACGACCGGGCACGCGGAATCGGTGCGCGTCACTTTCGATCCCGGGCAGATCAGCTTCGGGCGAATCCTGCAGATCTACTTCGCGGTCGCGCATGATCCGACGCAATTGAACCGGCAGGGGCCGGATGTCGGCGCTCAGTACCGTTCCGCGGTCTTTGCCCAGAGCTCCGAGCAAGCCGATGTGGCGCGGAAATACCTCGACCAGCTCAACACGGCCCGGGTGTTCAACCGCGCCATCGTGACGCGGATAGAGCTCAACAAGAGCTTCTTCCCGGCGGAGTCCTATCATCAGGACTTCCTGGCCCGCAACCCGACCTATCCGTACATCGCGATCAACGATCTGCCCAAGCTCTCGAGCCTGAAGCGAGGGTTCCCCGACTCGTATCGCGAGGATCCGGTGTTGGTGGCCAGCGTTGGAACGAAGAGATGAGGCGGCTCCCGCCGGCGCATGGATGCGCCCGCCGGCCGCCGGCCGGGTGCGGCGCATGCGTCGCAACGGCTCCAGCGCTGCAACAGCTGCAGCGCTATTTTGAGAACAGCCGGCCGATATCCCGAAACGCTTTGAACTCCAGCGCGTTGCCGGAAGGGTCGTTCAGGAAAAACGTCGCCTGTACCCGCGGCCGCAGGCCGCGATCGAGATGGGCGACGAGCTGATGTCCGAACAGGTCGAAGTCCACCCAAGCGCTGCTGCTGCGGCCTTCGGAACAGCCGAAAACGCCGCCGTAAAAGGCCCGCGCGGCGCTGAGGTCGTGCACCGCAATGGCCAGATGAAACGGCGCCAGTGACATGGTCACTCGGAGTCAGTTCTTTGCCGGGCTAGTTCTTTTTCGCCAGCTCCCGGTCGATCGCGGCCGTCAGGCGGGCGTCATCGGGCGCCACGTCGGGCGAGAAGCGCTCGACCACCGCGCCGTGCCGGTCCACGAGGAATTTCTCGAAGTTCCACAGCACCTCGCCGGGCTTGCCGGTGTCCATGCCGTAGCCCTTCAGCTTCTCGCGCATCGGTCCTTCGCCGGTCGCCTGCGGCTTGACTGCGGTGAGATTGCGATAGAGCGGGTGCTGATCGCCGCCCTTGACCGAGATCTTGCTGAACAGCGGAAATTTCACATCGTAATTCGTCGCGCAGAAGCTCGCGATCTCGGCGTCGGTACCCGGCTCCTGGGCGCCGAAATTGTTGGCCGGAAATCCGAGGATCTCGAGGCCCTGCTTGCGCTTCGACTCGTACAGCGCCTCGAGAGCCGTGTACTGCGGCGTGAGGCCGCACTTGGAAGCGACGTTGACGAGCAGCAGCACCTTGCCGCGGTACGCGTCGAGCTTGGCGGGCGAGCCGTCGATGCGCTTCAGTGGAATGTCGTAGAGGCTTTCGGTCATGCGGGCGATCTCCTGATCGTGAATGGACGAGTGGGGTCGCGGTGTCAGCGCGCTGCCGGCGCGAGCGCTTCGGCCTGCGACTGATCCGCCATGCGATCGATGAACCAGTTCGGATAGACCGCAGTGAGGGCGGTGGCCGCATCGAGCGCCGTCACCTGCTGCGCGGTCAGTTTGATTCCGGCCGCTCCGAGATTGTCGTCGAGCTGATTGAGCTTCGAGGCGCCGAGAATGAGGCTGCTTACCGCCGGTTTCGCCAGCAGCCACGCGAGCGCGACCTGCGCGACGCTCGCCGAGTGCTCCTGCGCGATGCCGCGCATCTGCTCCACGAGCCTGAAGCCGAGCTCCTTGTCGAAGGGCAGGAAATCGAAGCTGCCGTAGCGGTTGCCGGGGTCCTTCAGGTTTTGCGGCGTGTATTTGCCCGACAGGAAGCCCGAGGCGAGCGGGCTCCATGCCGTGAGCCCGAGACCATAGCGGCGCATCATCGGGATCACATCGCGCTCGACATCCCTGCCAACGAGCGAGTAGTACATCTGCCCGTGAGTGAACGGCGCGAGCCCGTTCGCGCGCTGGATCTCCATCGCGGCCGCGACCTTCCAGGCCGACCAGTTGGAAAAGCCGAGGTAGCGAACCTTGCCGGAACGCACGATGACATCGAGCGCTGCGACCGTCTCTTCGATGGGGGTGTGCGGATCCTCTTTGTGCACGATGTAGCAATCGATCCAGTCGGTGCCCAGCCGCCGCAGGCTCTGATCGACCGACCACAGGATATGCCGCCGCGACAGCCCCGCCTGAGTGAGAGGTTTGCCGGAACGAAAGCCAACTTTGGTCGCGACGACGACCTCCCGGCGCCGGCTTCCCAGCACCTTTCCCAGCATCTCCTCGGACTCACCGGCAGAGTAGACATCCGCGGTGTCGAAGAAGTTGATGCCGGCATCCAGAGCGCGGCCGACCAATGCGTCGGCCACACCCGCGTCAGTCTTCGCGATCGCGTTGGCAGTGAGATCGCTCGCGGTGAAGGTCATCGCTCCAAAGGCCAGGCGCGAGACGACCAGACCTGTTTGTCCGAGAGTGGTGTACTGCATCGCTTGCGGCTCCAATGTATGACGTTTGAGGGATATGGGGGGCGCGCGGCGCTCGATTGCTGCGTCGGCCTCTTCCCACGGCCGGACCGCATCATGCAACATCGCAAGCTGGGTAGCGAGCTGAACGTATCCGCCCTCGGGTAGGGGTGCATGGGCATGAGCTATGCCTCTGCACCGGCCAGGCCGAAGGGCACCGCTGCGCTCGAGGGCACCGCTGCGTTCGAGGATATGGACAAAGCGATGGCAACTGCCGGACGATGTGCTACCTGGGAGAGCCCGTAGCATGGCCCATGATTTCAGCAAAAGAAGCACTTGAGCGGCTGCGCGAGGGCAACAAACGCTTCGTAGCCAGTATCGGAAATGGCGAATCGCTCCTGAAGGCGACGCGCCGCATCGAGCTGATCGCCGAGCAGGAGCCGGTCGCCATCATTCTCGGCTGCTCGGATGCGCGAGTTCCGGCGGAGATCGTGTTCGATCAGGGTCTGGGAGACCTGTTCGTCATCCGGGTCGCCGGCAACATCGTCGCCCCGTCGCAAGTGGGCAGCGTCGAGTTCGCTGCGCAGCGTTTCGGTACTCGCCTGGTGGTGGTGCTGGGGCACACCCAATGCGGTGCGATCCAGGCCACCCTCGATGAGCTGCGCCGCCCCGTCGAGAACCAGTCCCGCAATCTGACCTCGATCGTCGAGCGCGTCCGTCCCTCCGTCGAGGGCCTCATCGGCACGGACCTGCGCCACGACCTGCCAGCCCTTGCGGCGCAGGCGATCCGCTCCAACGTGATGGTGTCGGTGAGCCACCTGCGGTACGGGTCCGCGGTGCTGGAGAACCTGATTCGCAACGACGGCTTGATGGTGGTCGGGGCGGAGTACTCGATCGAGACCGGCGTCGTTGATTTCTTCGACGGCGGGAAATTTTGAATGACGCGGGCTTCATGCGGCAGGCGCTCGAGCTTGCGGCGCTCGCACAAGCAAGCGGTGAGGTGCCTGTCGGCGCGGTACTCGTCAAGGACGCGCGCATCATCGCCTCGGGATACAATCGACCGATAGCGTCGAACGATCCGACCGCGCACGCCGAGATCGAAGCATTGCGCGCTGGCGGTCTCGCTCTCGACAGCTATCGTCTGACGGACACCACGCTCTATGTGACGCTCGAGCCCTGTGTGATGTGCGCATCGGCAATCGTGCACGCGCGGGTCAGGCGGCTGGTGTTCGGCGCCTGGGATCCCCGGGCCGGCGGGGCGGGAAGCTGTGTCGATGTGTTCTGTCTCGAGGGGCTCAACCACCGGGTGGATGTTTTTGGCGGCGTGCTGATGGAGGAATGCGGCGCGCTGCTCAAACGATTCTTCGCCGCGCGCCGCGCGTAACGAGCTGTTTGTCGGAAGCCGCTACGCTCCTGGGGCAGCGATCCGGGTCACGCTGTCGCCGCCCGCCACGCCGTCGCCGGGCTGCCACTCCAACAGGCGCAGATAGCGCTGCACCCGATCGACGAACTGAACGGGTTCCCAACCTCGTGCATACCCGCGCTTTACGCGCTGGTACCAGCGCTCCTGCGCGAGCAGCGGCAGCTCCTCTCTGACGTCAGCCCACGAGTCGGGGTTCTTGCCCTTCATCTGCGCGAGGATGCGAGCATCCTCGAGATGGCCGAATCCTACGTTGTAAGCAGCCACGGTGAGCCAGGTGCGATCCGGCTCCGGAATGCGCTCCGGCACCTTGGCGCGCACCTCTGCAAGATAGCGGGCCCCTGCCGCAATATTGTCCTCGGGATTGGTACGATCCTTGATGCCCATCGCCGTTGCCGTATCGGAAGTCAACATCATGACGCCGAGGGCGCCGTCGCCGGAGACGGCCGTCGGGTCCCACTTGGACTCCTGGTAGCCGATCGCCGCGAGCAGCCGCCAGTCGATTCCCGTCTGCGTGGATGCGGCCTCGAACCAACCCCGATAGCGAGGCAGACGCTCCATGAGGTGGACTTGGAATTCACGCGACTCCTCGTACTGGAACGGCCGGTTGTCTCCCGACTCTTCCGTCTCGAGGCTCGCGAGCAGGCCGGCGTGCCGCGCGGCTCGGAAGAAGCGATTGGCTGCTTCGAGGAGATCCGGCGCTCCGCGCTTGATCATCCATTGCACCGGCCGCTTGTCCGGCAACGCGAAGCCAACCAGCACATCGGGATAGAGATGGCGCGCGAACGAGAATTCGCGAGCGTCGATCAACGCGTAGTCGGCATCGCCCGAGTCAACATCCTCCAGCGGGTCGGCGCTCGTGGGGGCCGTCCCGATCCACTGCAGTTGCGGTGCGAGCGTGCGGTGCAGCTTCTTCAGCATTTCTTCCTGAGGGCTGCCGGCGCGCACCGCGAGCTTCGCGGACTCGATCTGTAGCGTCCCGCGCGGCCGCACGCCATCACGCCGATAGACGACGAACTGGGCGTTCTGGCTGTACGGCTCGGCGGGTTCCGCAACGGACCGCCAGTCGCCGCTGGCCGTGAGCTGAGCGGCGGCAATGTCGGCTCGCCCAGCGAGCAGCTCCGCCTGCATCGCGCGCTCGGTCCCGACGGCATACATCGTCAGCCGTACGCCGAGCTGCGCGGCGAAGTTGCGTGCGAGCTCGAATTCGAGCCCTTCCGTGCCCTGGGAGCCGAGGTAGTAGCAGGTGGGCGTGTTCAGGGTCACGACGCGGATCTCGCCGCGCGCGCGAATCGCCGCGAGCTCCGAAGGGCCTTGCGAGCACGCCGCGAGCAATATCACGGCCGCCAATGGCCCAAAGCCCAGCAGGCGGGCGATGCGCACCGCCACGGAAGCCCCCATCAGAACGAACCCCCTCGCGGCCAGACCAGTTCGGCTAGAATAGCTTATCTCGCAACATCGGCTCGTCGGAGAGGTACCGAAGTGGTCATAACGGCGCCGACTCGAAATCGGATGGTCGGGTAATTCCGGCACGTGGGTTCGAATCCCACCCTCTCCGCCACTCAACTTCCCGACAAAATATCAAATCCTCCACGGCGGTCCAGTCGTCGGCGGGGCGCGACGGTTCGCACAACCGGCGCTTCAGGCGGAGGGTTTTTTGACCTGTTCCCGGTAGGCGGCCGCGAAGGCCTCGACGAATGTATGAGGCAACTGGTCGGCCGGCATCTCGATCAGGTTGCGATAGAAAGTCGTGAACAGCTCCCAGTACTGCGCCTTGTCGGCCGACTTCGCCTTGCCGCGGCGCGCGGCCCGCTCGAAGCGGGCTTCGAGCTCGGCCGGGTCCAGGCGATCCAGGAACTCGATGAGAGCGGTGCGTGTCGCCTGAGCGGAGGCGGCCTCGTGGGCTTTCGCGTCCGCGACGCTTTCGCGCAGCCATTGCACGGCATCGAGCCGTCGGCTCTCGTGCTGTAATAATAGCTCGCTCAGGAGCTCGTCAACAGTGAGTCGAGGCAGCGAAGGGCGCGGATCGTCCGCATCAACCGGCAGCTCGATGCGGAAGCGGTTGCGTGCTTCGTGACGTGCTCGCTCGAGCTCCTTGAAGCCCACGAACGCTTCGCGCAGCAGCTGGCCGGCCAGATGCAGCATCCGCGTTTGAGCGTCCGCAGGGAGCTCGTCCGGGTCGATGCCGGCACCGCGACAGAACGCTTGCAAGCCGCTCTGTACGTCATACAGGGCGGGGGCGCTGGCACCGCTGCGTGGATCTCGACCCGCCGCGCGAGCGAGTCGTGCAATCCTGCGGGCCACGGCTTCCTCATCCGGCTCAGGCTCTGCGACGGGCTCGGGCTTGCGAGCCAGCGCGGCGGGCCCGGAACCGCGCGCCGCGACTGCTTGACCGTATGCGTTGACCGGCTGAATGTCGCTCTCCGACGTTTCGGGCAGCAACAGATCGTCGAGGTCGAGCATCGCACCGATGTCGGTCTGAGAGGCGCGTCCAAGCGTGCGCAGGCCATGAATGCTCGTTGGAACGGCGGCGGCATTCTCGCCCGATTCGGCGGCAGGGACCTCTTGCGAGTCCTCGACGGACACCAGGATGTGATAGTCGCCCATGCGGACGACGTCGCCCGTTTTCAGGCGGTAGCCTCCGGGGTGGGCCTTGGAAAGGGCTTGCTCCTCATCGTTCATGAAGACCCCGTTGGTGCTGAGGTCTTGCAGGAAGTAATGTCCGCCGCGGAACTCGACCCTCGCGTGGTGAGCCGATACGTAACGCAGGGGATCCGGAAGCACCCAATCATTGTCCGCGGAACGCCCAATGGCGGCCCCCGCCTCGGAAAAAGCGACGCTGGCGCGGTCCCCGAGCAACCGCCGATGATCACTGACGACGCGTAAGCGGAGCGTCATGGTCCCCGAACCCTTGGTCCAAATGGAAAAAAAGCCCGCCATTAACCCCGCGCGCACCAGCTCCCCCGCTGCGCACGGACATATAATGTCACCCTCAAATTAGCAGCAGCCCCCTCCAAGCCCATGGCAGTCAGTCACATTTTCCGCGTCATGTTCGTGAATCAAGGCAAGGTTTACGAGGTCTACGCCCGCAAGGTGAGCCACGGCGAGCTGTTCGGCTTCATCGAGGTCGAGGAGCTCGTTTTCGGGGAGCGCAGCACGGTCGTGCTCGATCCCGGCGAGGAGCGCATCAAGGGCGAATTCGAGGGGGTCAAGCGGACCTATCTGCCGATGCATTCGGTCCTGCGGATCGACGAGGTGAAGAAGCAGGGGGTGAGCAAGATCACCGCTCTCGAGGGCGGGGCGACGGTCGCGCAGTTTCCGATGCCGATGTATTCCAATCCGCCGGGCGAGAAGAAGTAACCTTCGCGCAGACCTCGCATGCTGCAGCTCCCCGGCGCCTCCGCACTCTCGACGTTTCGTATCGCCAAGCTCCTCGATCGTCTGACCGCGCTGGAGCCGGCGGTACGGGGCTTGAGCGCGCGCTTCGTGCATTTCGTGGATCTCGAGCGGCCGCTCGATGGGGCGGAGAGGGGCCTCCTCGGGCAGCTGTTGGTTTATGGACCGCGTGAAGAGGCTGCTGCACCGTCGGGCGATGGCGAGCGACTCCTGGTCGTGCCGCGCCCGGGAACCATCTCGCCCTGGTCCAGCAAGGCGACCGACATCGCGCATGTCTGCGGACTGAGCGTCGTCATCCGCATCGAGCGCGGCATCGAGTACTGCCTGCAGGCGACCGCGAAGCTGGGTCCGCAGCGGCTGCAGGCTTTGGCAGCCGTGCTCCTGGACCGTATGACCGAAAGCGCACTCCTCGATCCCGCCGAAGCGGAGCGTCTGTTCGGACATGCGAAGCCGCGGCAGTTGCACCAGATCAACCTGGATCGAGCCGAGCTCGAGCGGGCCAACCGCGAGCTCGGGCTCGCCCTGTCGGCGGACGAGATCGAGTATCTGCTCGACAGCTTTCGCCGTCTGGGCCGTGCGCCCACGGATGTCGAGCTGATGATGTTCGCGCAGGCGAACTCCGAGCACTGCCGGCACAAGATCTTCAACGCTGACTGGGTGATCGACGGTCAGCGCCGCGGCGAATCGCTGTTCGCGATGATCCGCTTCACGCACGCCTGCAGTCCGAACGGGGTGCTCTCCGCATACCGCGACAATGCGGCCGTGATCGAGGGGACGAGCGGGTCCCGTTACTTTCCAGACACGCGCACTCAGGTGTACGGCGCCGTGGTCGAACCGATCGACATCCTGATGAAGGTCGAGACCCACAATCACCCGACGGCGATCTCGCCTTTTCCAGGGGCCTCCACCGGTTCCGGCGGAGAGATCCGGGACGAAGGAGCCACGGGCCGCGGTGGGAAGCCGAAGGCGGGCTTGACCGGCTTCTCCGTGTCGAATCTGCACATTCCGGGCTACGAGCGGCCGTGGGAGGGTGCTTTCGGAAAACCCGGGCGGATTGCTTCCGCTCTCGACATCATGCTCGAGGGACCGATCGGCGCCGCGGCTTTCAACAACGAGTTCGGTCGGCCGGCCATCGGCGGCTACTTTCGTACTTTCGAGCAGCGCGCCGCGGGTGACGGCCAGGCTCGTCGGCGCGGGTATCACAAGCCGATCATGATCGCGGGCGGCCTGGGCAACGTGCGCCGTCCACATGTCGAAAAGGCGGATGTGCCCGTCGGCGCGAAGTTGGTCGTGCTCGGAGGCCCGGCCATGCTCATCGGCCTCGGTGGAGGTGCGGCTTCTTCCGTCGGCAGCGGCGCATCCAGCGCGGATCTCGACTTCGCGTCCGTACAGCGCGGCAATGCGGAGATGCAGCGGCGCGCCCAGGAGGTCATCGATAGCTGTTGGGCCCTGGGCGCCGATAATCCCATCGTGCTCATCCACGATGTGGGGGCCGGCGGCCTCTCGAATGCGGTGCCGGAGGCGGTTGCGCATAGCAGTCGCGGCGCGCAGATCGACCTGCGGGCGGTGCCGAGCGCGGAGCCGGGCATGTCGCCCATGGAGTTATGGTGCAACGAAGCACAGGAGCGCTACGTGCTCGCTGTCGACGCGGCGGCCATAAAGCGCTTCGCGGACATCGCGGCTCGCGAGCGCTGCCCGTTTGCGGTCATTGGGGACATCGACGGCACTGAGCGCCTGGTCGTCAACGATCCGCTCTTCAACAACCGCCCCGTGGACATGCCGATCGAGACCCTCCTCGGCAAACCACCGCGGATGGTTCGCGAAGTGCGCAGCGCGACGCCTGCGCGCGAGCCGTTTGACTGTTCGAACCTGGATCTGCGCGAGGCGGCTCGGCGCGTGTTGCGGCTGCCGGCCGTCGCTGACAAGACCTTTCTCGTCACTATCGGAGATCGCACGGTTGGTGGCCTCATCAGCCGCGACCAGATGGTCGGCCCCTGGCAGGTGCCCGTCAGCGATGTCGCGGTGACGCTCGCCGATCATTCGGGCCACGCAGGCGAGGCCATGGCCATGGGCGAGCGCACTCCGGTCGCGGTACTCGATGCGCCGGCATCGGGGCGCCTCGCGGTCGCCGAGGCCGTCACCAACATTCTCGCGGCGGACATCGACTCCTTGTCGCAGGTCCGGCTGTCCGCCAACTGGATGGCGGCATGCGGTGAGCCCGGCGAGGACGCGGCGCTGTACGAGACCGTGCGCGCCGTAGGCAAAGAGCTCTGTCCCGCTCTCGGAATCGCGATTCCTGTCGGCAAGGACTCGCTCTCGATGCGGACGAGCTGGCGCGACGGCCAGGAGGAGAAGAGCGTCGTGGCTCCCGTGTCTCTCATCATCTCCGCCTTCGCTCCGGTCAAGGACGTGAGGCGGACATGGACGCCCGCGCTGACACTGGATGCCCGCCCCACCTCGTTGTGGCTCATCGATCTGGCCGACGGCCGCCATCGCCTGGGGGCCTCGGCTCTCACGCAGGTCTACGGCGCCCTCGGGCAGGAGCCGGCCGATCTGGACGAGCCCGAGCGTCTGATACAGCTCACGGCCGCGCTCGCGGAGCTGCGCTCCCGCGGGCTCGTGATGGCGTACCACGATCGGTCTGACGGGGGATTGTTCGTCACGCTGCTGGAGATGGCATTCGCTGGACACTGTGGGCTCGATATCGCGCTGCCGGTCGGTCGCGGTCCGGCGGCTGCGCAATTGTTCGCCGAGGAGCTGGGTGTCGTCGTGCAGATCATGGCCGACGACGAGCCGCGCTTCAGCGAGATCCTGAGCCGCCATGGGCTAGGCGATGCAGCACTGTATCTGGGAGCGCCCACTACGGATCTGAAGGTGCAGATTCGCGTCGGCGCCGAAGTGTTGGAGGAGTCGTGGGCCGAGCTGAGACGCGCTTGGTCCGAGACGTCATGGCGCATGCGCCGGCTGCGTGATGATCCGCAGTGCGCCGACGAGGAATTCGCTGCGCAGACGGTGGAGGAAGACCCGGGCCTCTCGGTCGCGTTGACTTTCGATGCGGAAGAGAACGTTGCAGCGCCCTACGTGTCGCGAGGGGTGCGGCCGTCCGTGGCAATCCTGCGCGAGCAAGGTGTGAACAGCCATGTTGAGACCGCCGCCGTCTTCGACAGGGCGGGCTTCACGGCTCACGACGTTCACATGACGGATATTCTCGCGGGCCGGCGATCGCTCGACGAGTTCCAGGGCATCGTCGCCTGCGGGGGGTTCTCGTATGGCGATGTGTTGGGTGCCGGCGAGGGCTGGGCGAAGTCGATTCTGTTTCAGGAACGGGCCCGCGAGCAGTTTCAGAGCTTCTTCGCGCGCATCGATCGCTTCGCGCTCGGGATCTGCAACGGCTGCCAGATGTTCGCGGCTCTGAAGAGCCTGATTCCGGGCACGGACCAGTGGCCGCGATTCGTGCGCAACCGCAGCGAGCAGTACGAGGCCCGGCTCGTCATGGTCGAGGTGCTGCCGTCGCCGTCAGTGTTGCTCGATGGCATGGCGGGATCGTTCCTGCCGATCGTCGTCGCGCATGGGGAAGGACGCGCCGAGTTTACTTCCGAGGCGATGTCTCAGGCGGCGGCGCAGAGCGGTCTCGTGGCTTATCGCTATGTAGACCACAAGCGCGCAGTGGCGGCGACCTATCCTTTCAATCCGAACGGATCGCCGCACGGCATCGCGGCTTTGTCCAATGCCGATGGCCGCGTGACGATCACGATGCCGCACCCGGAGCGCACTGTACGTTACGCTCAGAACTCCTGGCACCCGCGTTCCGCGGGCGAATTCAGCGGCTGGGAGCGCCTTTTCCGCAACGCCCGCCGCTTCGTCGGGTAGGCACAGGGATGCTGCTACGTTGGGCGGGGCATGAAGCCCCGATCCGACGTCATTTCTTCCTACGCGATCAAGTCCACCAGCGCGCCGCCGCCCCCTTTCGACCAGCTCTCCAGCAGGCGCATGAGATCAATCGTGCCCAAGCTTGGAGTCTGTTGAAGCACCTCACCCGTCTGTGAGTCCAGGATGCTCGCGACCGTGATCCCGGTTGAGCCGTCCACGCGTAGCTGCACCACCCGATTGATGCTGGCGAGCTGAGCGTTGGCGCGATCGACCGCAGCGGCGAGCTGTTGAGGAGTGGGGCGCGATGCGGAAGTCGTCGGCTGGGGAGCGGCTTTGCCCACCTGCGGCGCGGGACGGCGCGGCGGTGCCGGCGGTAGGACAGTCGCCGGGATCGAGCGCCACGTACCGCTCGCCGATCCGAAGTCAGACGAGCCGGCCGCCCCGACCGGGCCGACGGATTCATTCTCTTCAACCATGGGCTGTGCTCCTATGCGTCCAACCGTAGGCTTCCTGCGTGTCAACCGTAGGCTGCATTCCTGGGGGCTTCGGGCGGTAATGCGGGCTTCACTGCAGGGCCGATCGCCGCCCAGGCGCTCCTCAATTCCTCCAGCAAGCGCGCTACTTCGAGCACCGGCCCCAGCTCGCTCTGGGCGTTCGCCACCGCCAACCGGCGAATCATGTAGTCATACAGATCGCTCAGATTGCCGGCCAGCGGACCGCCCGCGGTTATATTCAGGCTGCCGTTCAGCTCGGCGAAGATGTTCATACACTGCTGCAGCGCGGCTGCTTTGCGCGCTAGTTCACCCCGCTGACCGCAGCCACGCTCCAGGCAACCGCGCGCCACGGACAAGCGCTCGAGGGCGCCGTCCATCAGCATCAGTACCAATCGGTGCGGATCGGCGTCCGATACACCGCTATACGCCCCGACGCCCTGATAGGCCGCCAGTTTGGAATTCCGTGCGTAAGTGCTCACCGTCAGCCGCTCCAATCACCCGTCTATGACCGGTTATCGGTCGGCCGGATGCGAACTTGAGCCGTCATCGACCCCGCATCCAGTCGGCAGCGTCCTTAGCTGCTACGCATTTGACTTGCTCTGCACCTGCGGCAGCGCGGCGAAGGCTTGCGTGAGGTATGACGAAGTAGTCTGCAGCGAAGACAACAGGGTATTGAGCGCCGAGTATTGCTGCGTCAAGGTTGCCTGCAGCGCGTTCGTCTGCGCCTGCAGGTCATCGCTCTGCTTGGTGAGCGCGTTCGATTGCTTGGTCAGCGTCGTGGCGTAGTCGCCGATCGAGCCGGTGCTGGCCAGGTCCTGGGTGATCTGCGAGTCGAGCTGGGTCGCAACCCCGTTGGTACCGCTAAAAAGCTTGCTGACGGCGCTGAAATTGGTGGCCAGAGCCGTCGACAGAGTCGCGGTGTTGAGTGTCAGCGTGCCGTCGTTTTGGGCTGCGATACCGATGCTGGCCAGCGAGTTGTAGCTGGAGCTGCCGACAAAACTGTCCATGATGTGGCGAAGTTGACTCTGCACCCCCATGAGGACCGGATTTCCCAGCATGGGGCCGGCGGTCTGGGTCGCGGCGTCGAAGCTGCCGAGAGGAGCCAGCGCTCCCTGCAGGGTGTTGTACGCCGACACGAATGCGGCCACGTTCTTCTGGATGGTCGTGGTATCGCTGGCAACGGTCAAATTCGCCCCGCTGCCGGTCGTTTTTCCGAGCAGGGTCACTGTAACACCGCTCAGCGCACTCGTGACCGTGTTGCTCGAGCTGGTGTACGGTACGCCGCCTATGCTGAAGCTTGCGTCGGCCGC
>DATEJM010000083.1:0-30471 GCA_035277965.1 Steroidobacteraceae bacterium
TTGAAGAACACGATCAACACGATGGTGGACCAGCTCCGGTCGTTCGCCTCGGAAGTGACGCGGGTGGCCAGGGAAGTCGGTACCGAAGGGATTCTCGGCGGCCAGGCCCGGGTCGAGGGCGTGTCGGGTACGTGGAAGGACCTGACCGACAGCGTGAACTTCATGGCCGGCAACCTGACCGGCCAGGTCCGCAATATCGCGGAAGTCTCGACTGCCATCGCCAGCGGCGACCTGTCGCGCAAGATCACGGTCGACGTGCGTGGCGAGATCCTGCAGCTGAAAGAAACCATCAACACGATGGTGGACCAGCTCCGGTCTTTCGCCTCGGAAGTGACCCGCGTGGCGCGCGAGGTCGGTACCGAGGGCAAGCTCGGCGGACAGGCCGTGGTGCCCGGCGTTGCCGGCACGTGGAAAGACCTCACGGACAGCGTGAACTCGATGGCCGGCAACCTGACCGGCCAGGTCCGCAATATCGCGGAGGTCGCCACCGCCATCGCCAACGGCGACCTGTCGCGCAAGATCACCGCCGACGTCAAGGGCGAGATTCTGCAGCTCAAGGAATCCATCAACACGATGGTGGACCAGCTCAACGCATTTGCCGCCGAGGTGACTCGCGTGGCGCGCGAGGTGGGCACCGAGGGCAAGCTCGGCGGACAGGCCGAGGTGAAGGGCGTCAGCGGCGTCTGGAAGGACTTGACGGACAACGTCAACTCGATGGCCAGCAACCTGACGGGTCAGGTCCGCAACATCGCGGAGGTCGCAACGGCCATCGCGCGTGGCGACTTGTCGCGCAAGATCACGGTTGACGTGCGCGGCGAGATCCTGCAGTTGAAGGAGACCATCAACACGATGGTCGACCAGCTCAACAGCTTCGCGGCGGAAGTGACGCGTGTGGCGCGCGAAGTCGGTACCGAGGGCAAGCTCGGCGGGCAGGCGATCGTGCCCGGCGTTGCGGGTACCTGGAAGGATCTGACGGATAACGTCAACTCCATGGCACGCAATCTGACGGGCCAGGTGCGTAACATCGCCGAGGTCTCCACGGCCATCGCGCGCGGTGACCTGTCTCGCAAGATCACCGTCGACGTGAAGGGCGAAATCCTGCAGCTGAAGGAGACCATCAACACGATGGTCGACCAGCTCAACGGCTTCGCGGCAGAGGTGACGCGACTGGCGCGCGAGGTCGGTACCGAGGGCAAGCTCGGCGGCCAGGCCCTCGTGCCGGGCGTGGCCGGCACCTGGAAGGATCTGACCGACAACGTCAACGTCATGGCCAACAACCTGACCAACCAGGTGCGCGGCATCGTGAAGGTCGTGACGGCCGTCGCCAATGGCGACCTGCGGCAGCGCTTGACGGTCGAGTCGAAGGGTGAGGTGGCGGCGCTGGCCGACACGATCAACAGTATGACGGACACGCTGGCGATCTTCGCGGATCAGGTGACCAGCGTGGCGCGCGAGGTCGGCGTGGAAGGCCGGCTGGGTGGACAAGCTCACGTTCCAGGTGCTGCAGGCACCTGGAAGGACCTCACGGGTAACGTCAACCTCCTCGCGGCGAACCTGACGAACCAGGTGCGCGCCATCGCCGAAGTGGCGACCGCCGTGACCAAGGGCGACCTGACTCGCTCGATTCAGGTGGAAGCCCGCGGCGAGGTGCTCGAGCTGAAGGACAACATCAACGCCATGATCGGCAACTTGCGCGCCACGACGGAGCGCAACACCGAGCAGGACTGGCTCAAGACGAACCTCGCGAAGTTCAGCCGCATGATGCAAGGGCAGCGCGACCTCATGACCGTCGGCAAGGTGCTGCTGTCGGAGCTCGCACCTCTGGTCAATGCGCAACAGGCGATCGTCTATGTCATGGAGGGCACGAACGGCGTGTTGGGCCTGAAGGAGTTTTCCAGCTACGCGGACGATTCTCACGATGAGCGCGAGCTGCGGAGGTATGGGCTGGGAGAAGGGCTGGTCGGACAGTGTGCCGCGGATCGCCAGCGCCTGCTGCTCACCGACATTCCGTCGGAGTCCATCAGTGTGCGCAGCGGGCTGCTGCTCGCGCGGCCGCGCAACGTCATCGTCCTGCCCGTGCTGTACGAGGGTAACGTCAAGGCCGTCATCGAGCTGGCGTCACTGAACGATTTCACGCCCTCGCATCTGGCTTTCCTCGAGCAGTTGACGGGCAGTATCGGCGTCGTGCTCAACACGATCGAGGCCACGATGCGCACCGAAGGCCTGCTCAAGCAGTCCCAGCAGCTCGCCGGCGAGTTGCAGACTCAGCAGACCGAGCTGCAACAGACGAACGAGGAGCTCGCGAACAAGGCGAAGCTGCTCGCCGAGCAGAACGTCGAGGTCGAGCGCAAGAACCAGGAAATCGAGCTGGCGCGGCGCGCTCTCGAGGAGAAAGCGGCCGAGCTCGCTCTCACCTCGCGGTACAAGTCCGAGTTCCTGGCGAACATGTCGCACGAGCTGCGCACGCCGCTCAACAGCATTCTGATCCTCGGTCAGCAGCTCTCCGAGAACGCCGACAAGAACCTGTCGCCGCGCCAGGTGGAGTTCGCAAAGACCATCCACGGTGCGGGCACCGACCTGCTGAACCTCATCAGCGACATTCTCGACCTGTCGAAGATCGAGTCGGGCACGGTGACCGTCGAGTGCGAGGATCTGCTGTTCACGCACCTCAGGGAGACGATCGAGCGCAATTTCCGCCACGAGGCCGAGGCTCGCAAGCTCTCCTTCACCGCCGATTTCGACGCCCGGCTGGGGCGGGCGATCACGACGGACTCCAAGCGCCTGCTGCAGGTTCTCAAGAACCTGCTGTCGAATGCATTCAAGTTCACGGATCGCGGCGGCGTTCGGCTGCACGTTGGCGTCGCAACCGGCGGCTGGAGCACCGATCATCCGACTCTCAGCCAGGTGCCCTCCGTGGTCGAGTTCTCCGTCAGCGATACGGGCATCGGCATTCCGCCCGAGAAGCAGCGAATCATCTTCGAGGCGTTCCAACAGGCGGATGCGGGCACGGCCCGCAAGTACGGCGGCACGGGACTCGGACTGGCAATCAGCCGCGAGCTCGCGCACCTGTTGGGCGGCGAGATCAGGCTGAGCAGCGTGCCGGGTAGCGGCAGCACGTTCACGCTGTACCTGCCGCTTTCCTATGCAGGCCCGGCGTATGGAAAGCCCGCACAGCCGGGCAATGCTGCGGCGGTGACGACGAGCTCCGCTGCGTCCTATCCGCCGGTCGTGCTGCCTGTTGTGAGGCAGGACGAGGTGGCCGACGATCGCGATGATTTGCAGCCCGGCGATCCGCTCCTGCTGGTGGTGGAGGACGATCCGCACTACTCACGCGTTCTGCTCAATCTGGCCCGGGACCGGGGCTTCAAGGTTCTGGTTGCCAAGACGGGCGCAGACGCCTTGAACATGGCGCGGAAGTACCGTCCGACGGCCGTGTCGCTGGATGTATTCCTCCCCGACATGCTCGGCTGGACCGTGCTCAATCAGTTGAAGCGCAGCCCGGAGACACGCCATATCCCGGTGCAAATCCTGACGATCGAGGATGAGCGCCAGTATGGTCTGGAGCGGGGTGCGTTCTCCTTCATGACCAAGACGGTCACGACGGACAGCCTGGAGGCGGCTTTCGACCGGCTGAAGAATTTCACGGCCAACCGACCGAGACGCCTGCTCGTCGTCGAGGACGACCCTGCCGAGCAGCTGAGCGTGACGGAGCTACTGGGCCATACGGACGTGGAGATCTCGACCGCCGCGACGGGTGCCGCAGCTCTGGCAGCGATGCGGGAGAATCCCTTCGACTGCGTGGTGCTCGATCTGCGCCTGCCCGACATGTCGGGCTTCGATCTGCTGGCAGAGGTTCAGCAGGACCCGAAGCTGCGCGAGACGCCGATCATCGTCTTCACGGGACGGGAGCTCTCGGATCTGGAAGAGGCGGAGCTGCGCAAGAAGGCAAAGAGCATCGTCCTGAAAGGGGTGCGCTCGCCGGAGCGGCTGCTCGATGAGACGGCGTTGTTCCTGCACCGGGTGATCGCGGACCTGCCGGCGGCCAAGCAGCAGATGATCTCGACCTTGCACGAGAGCGACGAGCCGCTCCACGGCCGCAAGGTCCTGGTCGTGGACGACGACATCCGCAACATCTTCGCCCTGAACAGCCTGCTCGAGCGCCACAACATGCAGGTCATCACGGCCACCAACGGCCAGGAGGCGATCAAGCTGGTCGAAAGCACGGAAGACCTGTCCCTGGTGCTCATGGACGTCATGATGCCGGAGATGGACGGGTACGAGACGATGCGCCGGATTCGCAGTAACCAGCAGTTCCGGCTCCTGCCCATCATTGCCCTGACGGCCAAGGCCATGAAGGGAGACCGGGAGAAGTGCCTGGAGGCCGGCGCCTCCGACTATGTTGCCAAACCTGTGAACACGGACCAGTTGTTGTCTCTGGTACGGATGTGGCTGCATAGGTAGAGTAAGCTCCGCGGGCATAACTACAACGGAGGCGGGGTCGGCGGATACATGGGCAACCATGACAAGGTGAACATCCTGCTGGTCGATGACCAGCCGGGACGCCTGTTGACCTACGAATCCGTCCTGGAGGAGCTCGGCCAGAACCTGGTCCCGGCGCGCTCGGGGCTCGAGGCGCTGGAAAAGCTGATGCAGGACGAGTTCGCCGTCGTGCTCCTCGATGTGAGCATGCCCGACATGGACGGCTTCGAGGCGGCGCGGCTCATCCACGAGCATCCCCGGTTCGAGAAGACACCGATCATTTTCGTGACCGGCGTACACGTCAGCGAGTTCGACAAGCTGCGAGGCTACAAGGTCGGCGCGGTGGACTACGTCTCGCTGCCGATCGTCCCCGAGATCCTGCGCAGCAAGGTCGCGGTCCTCGTGGAGTTGTATCTCAAGCGGCGCGAGCTGCGCGAGGCGAACCGCAACCTCGCGCAGGCGAATGCCCAACTCGCCCAGGCCAACACGACGCTGCAGGCGGAGAAGACCCGGGAGCTCGAGGCCCTGAATCTGACCCTCCAGCGTGCGAACGCGAAGCTCGAGCACGCGAACCTCAATCTGCAGAACGAGGTATTCGAGCGGGCGAGGGTCGAGGAGGCGCTGAAAGAAGCAAACCGCCACAAGGACGAGTTCCTGGCGATGCTGGCGCACGAGCTGCGCAATCCGCTCGCCCCGATCCTGAATGCGGTCCGCCTGATCCGCATGCGCCGCTCGGAGGCAACGCCCATCGACGGGTGGGTGGAGATCATCGAGCGCCAGGTCACCCACCTCACGCGCCTGGTCGATGACCTCCTGGATGTCTCGCGGATCACGCGCGGGAAGATCAACCTTGCCCGCGAGCCGATCGAGCTGCAGGCGCTGATTGCCCGCACCGCCGAGACGGTCGAGCCGTTGATGCAGGAGCGCAGCCATCATCTGACACTCGACGTTCCGGATGGCCGGCTGAGAGTGAACGGCGATCCGCTGCGCCTCACGCAGGTGCTCGGTAACGTACTCGCCAACGCCGCGAAGTATACCGAGCCGGGCGGACACATCAGGCTGACGACTCTGCAAAACGGGACGGATCTGGAGATCCGTATCTGTGACGACGGGATCGGGATTCCGGCCGACCTGTTGCCGGTGATTTTCAATCTCTTCACACAGGTCGATCGCACCTACGACCGGACTCACGGCGGTCTGGGGATCGGCCTCGCGCTCGTCCGCAAGCTCCTCGACATGCATGGGGGCACCATTACTGCTCACAGCGAGGGGATGGGGAAGGGCAGCGAGTTCGTCATCCGGCTGCCTCTGCTCATGGACCGGACCTCCGAGACGGGGCTGACGCTCGCGCTCGACCCCACGGGGGCGGGCTCCGTGACCCGCTGGGAAGGCGAGATGACCGGCGCCGGTCCGGCGCTCTCGGTGCCGACCGCGCCGACCCGTCGCCGCATACTCGTCGCCGACGACAACGCCGATGCGCTCGAGAGCCTGGCCATGTTGCTCGAATTGGGCGGGCATGAGGTTTTCAGCGCCGCCAATGGCGCCGTTGCGCTCGAGTCAGCGGAGCAACACCGCCCTGAAGTGGCTCTACTCGACATCGGGATGCCGCAGCTCGACGGCTACGAGGTCGCCCGTCGTATCCGCGCTCAGTCCTGGGGCAGCGGCATGACTCTGGTCGCGTTGACGGGCTGGGGTCAGGACTCGGATCGGCGCCGCTCCCGCGAGGCGGGTTTCGACTCGCATCTCGTCAAGCCCCTCGATCTCGATCGTCTGAGCGAGCTGCTCGCGAAACTACCGACGCCGCGTGGGCCCGAGCCCGAAGAAGAGCGCAACGTCCGCCGAGGCGACGTCGTCCGCGCGGGCTGACAGGAGTCACGGCGCGGTTCTCATTCGGCGCCGAAGTTGCTGTAATGGAGGATGTTCTCCTCCAGCGACTGTCGCCAATTGACGTCAACCCTGTGTAGCCTGCCGCGCCAGAGGCTCCGCTCTTCTCCACCTTCTGCACTTCGCGCCAGCCTCTGGCTGGCCTCTCTGCCATTACTGCTGTCGCCCTGGCAGCCCGTCCGCAGCGCCGAGGGGCGCAGCAATGGATGGGACTATTTCGTGGGGGCCGGAGCTCTTTACGATGACAACCTGTTTCGCCAACCCGCCAGTGTGGATCTGTCAACGAGCGGGGGACTGCGGCGGCAGGACTGGATCGAGCGGGCGTCCGCGGGTATCCACGGATCCTGGGACATTGCGCGCCAGAACTTCGAGCTGAAGGCTCACGGGGACGAGAATCGTTTCGCGCACAACGACCAGCTCAACAACTTCTCGGGCAATGCCGCCGCGACCTGGAACTGGCGCGTCGGCGGCCGGTGGTCGGGGGAGGTGGGCGCCGACTACGCTCGGGCGCTGGCGGATTTCGCGAACAATCTGCTCCTGGAAAAGGACATGTTGACCCAGCGCGGCTCGTTTGGCAGCGCTACCTACCGCCTGGGACCGCACTGGGCCGTGCATGGCAGTGTGCGCTGGTCCTCCACGACGCACAGCGCTTCGGAGCGCAGTGTCGATGACGACAATATCCGCGCGCAACGCTTTGGGGTCGAGCTCATATTGTCGCCCACCGACAGCCTCGGCTGGGACTATCGCCACACGAATGCCGGCTTTACCGGCGATGCCGCATCGACGATCGGCAGCTTCAACCGGGACTACGACGAGAGCTCGTCGATCGTGTGGCTGAAGTATGCCTTGAGCGGCAAGACCGAGCTGGACCTGCAAGGCGGATATTTGCATCGGGATTACCCCGATACCTCGATAGCCAACTTCTCCGGGGACACCTGGCGCGCCGCGCTCAAGTGGCGCCCGGGCGCGAAAACTCAGGTGGCGCTCACCGGCTGGCGCACTCTCACCGCGTACATCGATGCGGAGTCCGACTACTTCGTCGAGACGGGTGCGAGCATCGCGCCCACGTGGCAACCGACCGAAAGAGTCACGGCATCGCTCGCGGTGTCATGGCAGCATCAGAACTACATCGGCTCCAATCCCGCTCTGGGTTCGGATGCGTTGCGCCGCGACACCGTAAAGGCCGCGCAGGCGAATGTGACGTACACGCCCAGGCGTGCGCTCGAGCTCGACCTGACCTATCGTCGCGAGGAGCGGGATTCGAATCGCTCCCTGCTCACCTATCGGGATGACGTTGCCATGTTAGGTGTCCGCGTCATGTTTTGACGGCGGGCGTACTTGCTTTCGAATCGCTTTCGGTAGGCGGCATTGGCACGCATCGTGCTTGTTCCGATGGACGTTGCGCGGATGCCATCTTTGCTGCGGTGAGGAGTATTGAATGGACGTCAGGGTCTCGCGGTTCAGGCTCGGAAAGCGTGCAGTATTCATCCTGTGGGCGGTTTTTGCGGCAGCGTCAGGCTGCGTCGCGGCACCCCCGACGGCGGCACCTCCAACGGTGCCCTATGGCCAGACGGGTACGTACCAGCTCCTCAAGAACTGGACGTTTGGCCGCAATCGTCCGGACGCCACGATCCGGACCAGGGCAGACCTGGATAGGGAGTTCTACTACCGCTACATTTTCGCCGGCGGCACTCTCGATGGCATCTCCACATACTGGTCTTACCACCGTGATTATCCCGACGGCGATCCGCGCTCCTTGCACGTGTTTACCGATACCGCCCTGGTCCTCAAGGGCCGCATCCCGCCGAACGGGGGCTTACACCCGCGCGGGATCGAGTCGGGAATGCTCCGCGCCAAATTTCCCGTGACGCCGGGCATGTATGTGGAGATGCGTGCCAAGCTCCCCTATGGAATCGGTGCGTGGCCGGCATTCTGGCTGGAGCCTGGGGTGCAATACGCCGACGGAAAATTCTCGGATCTGCCGTGGCCCCCGGAGATCGATATCTTCGAGTTCTTCGACTGGCAGGGACGGCCCCGCACCCGGATCATGACCGGCAACATCCAGGTGGCCAAGCACCCTGAACGCTTCGGAAATCCACACGATCTCTCCAGTCTGTTCAAGAACCACGAGTACGATCCGGGTATCGATTTCTCTGATGACTTCCATGTGTTTGCGCTCGACTGGCGTGAGAACCAGCCGATCTGGCTGCTCGATGGCAAGCCGGTCAAGCAGACGTACTACGAATGGGGCAAAGCTCCGCCTGCGCACATCCTGGTCACCAATCAACTCGGAATCGCCTTCGCCGACATGAAGGACATGCAGGCGGACGAGGCGCAGTGGGATTATTCAATCGACTACATCCGCGTGTGGCAAACCAAGGTTCCGCCGAAACCGCCGCAGAGTTTGCGTACCGAGTCAGCGCCCTGATAAAGGCGGCTTTCGGCGGGTTTTACGCGGAGGTCACTACATCCCGAACCGGGCATCGTCAGCGCTGCCGACGGGCTTGCGGAACGCCACCAGCATGGTATGGCCTGGCCCGTGTAGCATTCTGTGGAGCCGGTTCAAGATGGCTTTCCCCGCCGAAACGGCGCAGCGATGCAGCGACCCGGAGCTGGAGGAGGTGGACTCCGTGGCGCTCCTGTCGTAGCGCGCTTGCTCGAGAATGAAATCCAGCTTCAGTCCGTAGACTGCCGCCAGCCGCTTGTAGACGTCGCGCGAAAAATGCCCCATGTGATGCGGCGGCAGATCGAAAGCGTCCTGGCGGCGCTGGTGGGCGGGGTGACGATAGTTTGGCGTGCTGAATACCAGCAGCCCGCCCGGCTTCAGGCACTCGATGCAGGCCGCGATGAAGGCGGCCGGATCCGTGACGTGCTCGAGAACCTGAAAGCTGCATACCACATCGAAGGTGCCTGCAGCGGCCCGCGCTGCATCCGCGACAAGCTCGGCTCTGATCTGGCTGCTCGTGACCTTGGTTGCGATGGCTTGCCTGTTCAGCTCCAAGCCGATCGCACTGGCGACCCGGTGCTCTATGCTGCGCAGAAAATAGCCACGACCGCAGCCCACCTCCAGCAGTCGGTCCGAACGGGTGAGCAAATCCCGCGTGGGCCCATATTCCCAGCGCCAGTCGCGGTAGTAGTGAGTCCACGCACCGCTCAACTCCTTGTAAAAGGATTCGTCTCCGCTGACCACGTCGGGCCGCCAGAAGCGATACCCCGTTTGCATGCACTCGAACAGATCGATTTCTCGAACGCTCTTGAAGTGCGCGCCGATGTCGACGTTGCACTTCTTGCGATACATTTCCCTGACCTCGGCCGTTGGCAAGGTCATGACGTGGCGCGCAGTTCCGAATGGCCCGGCAATCTTCGTTTTCATGATGGCATGTCCTCTATGCTGTCGAATCCGATCGGTCCGTCGCAAACCGCCGATCGACTGCAGCATTGTCCGCTCCTCGTGAGCTGCGCGCGCCCGGTCGGCGCGCGATGATCTCCTTCAGCTCCAAGAACGTCGGATCCCGCAGCGCGACGCACAATGAGCCGAACGTGCACGCGGAAATCAAGATGCCGAGCGCGAGCCGCGCCCAGTCAGCAAGTTCCGCGGCCACTGCTCGATCAAACATGAGCAACACGCCGCCCATGATCGCCGTCAGCCACGCGATCCTGGCCACGCTTGCAATGATCCGGCCACTACCGATTCCCATGTATCGGCCGGCGAAATGCAGATTGCACCAGCCGGCCAGAAGCGTCCACGCGGCATACGCGTAGGCCACACCGATGATGCCGAAGCGGCTGCCAATGGCGATCGCGATGATGAAAATGATGGCATAACAGCAGCTGAGTATGAATTGAGTCCGTGTCTTCCCGAGCGCGGTGAATACCCAGGCGACGGGAAAGATGATCGACTGGAACAATCCGACGGTGCTCAGCACGCGGAAAACGGGGATCACCTGCGCCCATTTGCCGCCGAGCAGCAGGTTTATGAACGGCTCGGCAAGGATGGCTGCGCCGGCCATCAAAGGAAACGACACGAACGCAATCATGCGCGTCGCCGCCAGATAGGATCGGCTGAAGCGCGCCGGCTCGGACTGCAGCATCGACAGGGCCGGGAACATGACCTGTCCGAGCACCGCGGAGACGTTGTTTATGGGCAGGAGCATCAGGGTGTAGGCGCGAGCGTAGATTCCGAGTTGCTGAGCCCCGAGGACCTTGCCGATGAGCAGGTTGTCCCCGTTTCGCAGCCAGTAATTCAGGGAGCTATGTGCGGTCAGATACGCTGCATATCCGCCCAGATCCTTGATCGCCGCGGTGTCGAGCACGAATCGAGGCCGCCACGATGATTGCATCTTGACGAGAATGCTGGTGACAGCCGCTCCAGCCACGGACTGCCACACGAGAGCCCATACGCCATAGCCGCGTAGCGCCAATATGACCGCAAGGACTCCCGCGGCGACGGTTGATCCCACGGTGGCGATCGCCACCTGTTTGAACTTCAACTCCTTCAGCAGAAGAGAGTATTGTGTTTGCGCCCAAGCCTGTATGACGAAGACGCACGAGACAGCCCGAATCAGCGTCGCTAGTTCCGGCAGGTCGTAGAAGGCGGCGATCAGCGGAGCGCCACAAAAGAATGCCACCGCCAGGAGCCATCCGACGATGAGCTGCAACCAGAAAGTCGTGGAGCGGTGAGCTTCCGTGATCTCCTGCCGTTGAATGAGCGCTGAGGTGAGTCCGCAATCCGCCAGTGCCTGGGCAAATCCGGTAAAGACGATGAGCATGCCCATCTCGCCGAATTCCACCGGTGACAGTAGACGGGCGAGCACAACGCTGAACGCCAGCTGAAATAGTTGAGATCCGAGGCGGGCAAGAACGCTCCACGAGACGCCCTGAATGACTTTCGTTCCGAGCGTCATATCTGCGCGCCCTCGCAGTGGCTGCACCGAGCATCATTGCTTGCAGCGTGCTCTATCACACACCGCTCGTTCTCGATATCTATCGTGAAGCGTCTGGCGTTTGCGAGCGTTCCTATATCGAATCCGATGGAGGGAGTACCGGCTGGTACCGTCTCATTTACGACAAGCGGGTCGTAACCGAGCAGCGCGGGGGATGGGGGCACGAGCCGTCTGATTCTGCAGTATGCACTGATCCAGCGTTGTGGCGCGGCCGCCTCCGAACGCGTGCCGAGGCGCGCGATGATGGCCTCGCACAACAATATTGCCTTGCCGTGCTGCGTCGTCGTTGACAGCAGGAACGTCCAGTAATCGCTCTCGATGACGTAGTCGATTCCCCGATCGATCAGGACGGCGCAGCGATCGGCCAGGGCAGCGTACGAGCTGCGCTTCTGCCTCTTCAGTTGGATCAACAAGATCGAAAGATCGTACAGATTGGCGACGTGATACTCGAAGTACAGGCCGCGCAAGCTGATGTCTCGCTCCAAGTAACCGTCGTCCCAGACGAAACCCGGGTATCGCGCCCGTAAGCGTTGCCGCAGCGGAAAGTATCCGCGGACGAGGACGCCTCGGACGGCGCGCTTCCAGAGCGCTGTCCGAGGGGGTGAGTAGGTGCGAAACATGCCGGCCCTGAGCCTGGAGTCCAGGCTTGTCAGGACGCGCCACGGAATGCCCTGGTCGGCATCGAGGACCCCGTGCAACGCGCCCAAGCCGGACTCGAGTTGCTGCCGAAGACTCCGCCGCGCTGCATCTGGCATCCCGACGCGCCGGAGCACGTGGAAGATCGTGATCAACGTGTCGATGTGAGTATTCAGCACCAAGCAATTGGTTGGCGAGGAGCTCCATGCCCTGTTGCGTGTGTGCGGAGCGGGTTGAGCGACGTTGCTGGCAGGCGACTCCAAAGAGTCGTGCAGGAACCAGTTGCCCATTTCCAGAATGTCTCGATAGGCCAGGTGTTTGCGCAGCGCGTTGAGCGGAATCGAGGCCGAGCTGACGAGTCCGTCAGCGAGCCCTTCAGCCAGCAGCCGGATGGCGGCGGCGGTAAATCGCAGGTGAATCTCGGAGTCCGAGCCGGTCCACGCTCCGTGCCGCCAGAATCCATTGCAGGCGCTCATGCGGTGCAACACAGCATCTACCAGGGCCCGACGCTCCACAGAGTAATCGCGGCCCGTGCGCATCTCGAGAGCCTTCAGCGCCAGATAGAGGCTGTAGCCATCCATCTCCATGGGCGTGCCGTTGCGCCGATCGACGAGAATTCCATTTGCGAAGAATAGCGCCAGGTCTTCGGGCACTTTCGCCGCGACGCAGGAGCCGATCACTGTGATGCCCTCGGTCTGCACTTACAGGAGGCTCTGGTAAAGGTCTTCGAGAGCGCGGGTGCAGCGCCGGATGTCGAATCTCTCGGCGATGAACTTGGGCCCGGCAGCCGACATGGAGAGCGCCAGCTCATCATCGCACAGCAGCCTCGTCAGGCGGGCGCTCAGTGCGTCGATATCCTGCTCTGGGAAGCAGAATCCGGTAACTCCATCCATCACTGCCTCGGCGTTGCCACTTGCCGAAGTCACCACCGGCACGCCGCAAGCCTGCGCCTCGAGGAGCGAGATCGGCAGGCCTTCCGCGTCCCCATTCTGGGCGACGATACTCGGCAGACAGAAGACTCTTGCCTCAGCCAGTTGCTGCCTGACGGTGGCGGCGGGACAGGCACCCATGAACCGCACCGGCAGTTGCAGCGATTCTGCGAGCTGCCGGCATGGGTGAAGTAACGGTCCATCTCCGATCATGACCAGCTCTGCGCCGGGGACATGGGCGCAAACCTGAGCGAAGGCGCGAATCAGAATCGGCCCGCCCTTCTTCTCGAACATGCGGCCTACGTACAGGATCCGCTGCCGGCGCTCGGTGACCGGTACGCCAGTCGGCGTGAACCGGGCGGCATCCACGCCGATGTGCTTCACGACGATCTTCTCGCGCGGGATCCCAAATTGCACCGCCCTGCGCGCGAGAGCTTCGCTCACGGCGACGAACGTAACGCGCGGGTGCGCAGCGATCGATAGCAGGCGATCGGGGTATTGGCGATCAACATACCCGCGCTTGTGCCAATGCTCTTTGCGGATGTTGACGTCCCAGCCGTGCAATGTCGTGACTACAGGCCGTCCAAGTCTGCGAAGCACCGGCCAGATCGCAACGAGATCGACGCCGAAATGCACGTGTATGATGTCTCCGGCCAGCCGACTCAACTGGCCTGTCATACCCCACGGCGCGAGATCCAGCTCCCGGAACGCAGCAGTGACCCGTCGCGAGAGGCGATGCGGGGCCCAGCCGGACAGGATTTTGCTTCGCAAGCGCGAAATATCCAGACCGTGGACCTGGCGCAGTCCGGTTAACACCGCGTCCCATTGGCTGAGGGCCAGTATCTGGTCCTTGATGAATGTCTCCGATACCGGCAGGAGGTCCGCGCGGAACACGACGACCCGAGGACCGCTGGAGGGGCGCAGCTCTGTCATACACGCCGGAGACGCTGCCGCAGAGCTTTCTCAGACGACGGACTGGTCCCGTACATCGACCAGTTGAGCAGTAACCTGCGACGCGCCCGTGCGCACAAGTTACGGATCTCCAGCTTGCGCAGCAGAGTGCTCACATTGTGTCGGTCCGCGCCGAATCTGCTCTCTCCAATCGAGGATGGTTGATGGCGCTCGTATACCGGGAACGGATACAGCGCGAGATTCAACAGCCCGTGGTCCCACGTCCGATCCATGTACACATCGACAGGTGCCTCGACACTGGCCCCGTGACGGATCAGACGTTCTGCGCCAGCGCGTGTCACTACGTAAGCCTGCGTGCCCAGTGCGTAGCCGGTGAATCGGATCAGGTGTCGATATTGGTCGAGATAGGGGGAGGCGATCGGCCGCCAGGGTGCCGGCATCTTGGCGAACAGGCGCAAATAGTCGATGCCTCGCTGCGTCAGATCGATCTGCCGCAGCTCATCGAGGAACTTCCAGTCGGCGACCACGTCGTCCTCGAGCACGATGGCTTGATCGAACTGCGAATGGAGCAACCAGCGCCACAAGGAAAAGTGACTCGAGTAGCAGCCGAGCTCACCGGGATGAAGCTTACGACCGAATCTGCCGACGGTGCTTGCTTCGTCGTAGACGAGGTTCGCGTCGAGGCCGGTATGCGCCGCATAGAACTCCCACTCGGCACCGCCGGCGCAGCGGACAAAATCGCTGCGGCGAGCTTCAGCCGTGGGGACACTGATTACCCATATCTTTGTCTTCGGTTCGCGGGCCATGATGCGCCGACACTCACCGCGGCCGCATGGCGATCGAGGCATCGATACCCCGACGCAGGCGATGAGGCAGGGCAGTCAGCTTTCTAACGCACATCAGAGCGGCTCGTCGGACGTACCGCAGCTTGTACTTCCAGCCGATGTGCAGAAATCCTCGCAGCACTTCGGTGTAGTAGGCGTGATGCTCGCCGTTCTGGCTGCAGCGACGCGCCAACACCCGGATTCGGTAGCCGAAGTAGGCATTGCGATTCAGGTACGGTTGCAGCTCGGAGAGCCAGAATTTGCAGTAACTCGGCGTTTCCCCGACGCGAACGTTGCGCGCGCGTTCGCCGGCCGTCACGGTGTGCATCCGCCAGTTGGTCAGGATCTCCGGGATGAACTCGAACCGGGCACCGGCGGCGGCGGCTCGCAAGCAGAAGTCGTAATCCTGATGCCTGACGAACCTTTCGTCGAACCGTATTCTCAGGGCAAATTCGCGTGAGCAGACAATCGTGCTGGTGGGGATGTCTGTTCCGCCGCAGAAAAGATACTCACCCAGCGTCTCCGACGCGTGGATGGCTCGGGCGTGCAATACGTCCACCTCGACGCCGTTCGAGTCCACCATGCGAGCGCGGGAATATAGGAACCAGTCCTTCGGCCATCGATTTTCCTCGAGCGTCTGTCGGCAGCGCTCGAGCTTGGCTCGATCCCACCAGTCGTCGGAGTCCAGGAAGGCGATGTAGCTGCCCAGAGCGGCGTGAATGCCGGTATTTCTCGCCGCCGCGCCGTTGCGCTGGGTCTCGTGCCGGACGATGCGAATGTCCAGCTCGTGCCGGAACGCTTCGGCCACCGATTGCAGATTCTCGAAATCCTCGGAGCCATCGTCGACGATGACCGCCTCAAAGGACCTGCATACTTGTGCCGCCAGTGATCGTAATGCGTCACCGATCGTGCCGGATCTGTTGTAGGTCGGTATGACGACTGAGAACAACGGCGCTTGCGGGGCAAGGGGCGGGTGCATATCGGTACTCAGCCTGCGGGCCGGATCGCGGAGAGATAGGGATGTCGCAGGATCCGCTTGGCCAGGCTATAAAGTGGCGGGCGCAGTGTCTCGCGATAGATTGCGAACCCGATGAAGGCGAGCAGCGCGGCATAGCGGGGCGAGCGCAGGCCGGTTCTCTTGGCATAGGCTGCATAATACTTACCGAAGAAATAGTGCGTGTATCGCACTGACCAATAGAGCCTGCGCAGCCCGCTGGTTCTCTGTCCGCCGCTGCGGATCTCGGCGAGTGGCAAGTGGAAGCTGTGCGTCTCGTTCGTGACGCGGATTTCATAGCCACGAGTGAACAGATTCATCTGGAAGTCGGATTCCTCGCGGTAGCCGTTGCCGCGTGCGTAGTGAGCGTCGAATGGATATCTCTGCAGCAGGGACTTGCGGGTGAGGATGATGGCGTTCGTGAGTGGCAGCTGCAGGTCGCCCGGGAATCTCGCCGCATTCACGTATTCGCAGATCAGGAAGCGAAAGGGCTTGCTGCTGCGAAAGCCGGATCCGAACCGGCGCAGGGCCTGCAGCGGCGATTCGCCCGGCTCCAGATAGATCCGCCGTCCCGACACCGCGCCGGCCTCCAGCGTTTGCAGTTTTTTCAGACAGGTCTGCGCGTAGCCGGCCTCCAGATACTCATCGTCGTCGCAGAACAGAATGTATTCGTTGGAGGCTTCGCGAACGCCCATGTTGCGCGACTCGCTGGCACCCAGGCGGCTGGCATTCGTGAGCAGACGGGTCTTTACGTGGGGATACGCGCGGGCGAGCTGCTCGATGAGGGCCGGTGTGTCATCCGTGCCGGCATCGCTCACGAAGATGATCTCGCTGACGGCATCCTGCTGGAAGTAGCTCGGGGCGACCAGGCGCAACGTGTGCGCCCTGTTGCGGGTTGGGACGATCAGCGTGATCACTGCCGGACCTCCAGCACGCAATACCAGGCGTACCGTCGCACAAAAGGAATACGACACAGCAGGCGGTCGAGCCGACAGATGAAACGGGTCAGGGAATCGACATTTCGCAGCCGCGCCGAGAGGACCCCGATAGCCGGTGAGACGAGCCCGAAGTAAGTGACTTTGCTGGAGCGGAAGCCACGAGCCACTGCTCGCAGATCGCTGACCGTGAGTGGGTGTTCGTCCGGAGTGCGCAGCTCGGGGGTTCGACGCCGATACCAGTTTACGAACGGATTGTGGCCGAGGGGCTCCGCGAAGATGGCCACGCCGTCCTGGGTCAGTACGCGTCGGACCTCTTGCATCGCCTTGGGAATGTCGAGGTGATGGACGATTCCACTGCCGGCGACCACGTCTACATGCTGAGCCGGGAGGGTCATGGCCTCGGCATTGTCGACGCGAAACTCCACGTTGGCGAGGCCGCTGCGACGTGCCTCGCCCTTCGCGCGATGGATGGCCACGTCGGAGATGTCGATGCCGATGACGTGCCGCGCCTCCGTGGCCAGATCGAATGCCAGGCTGCCGGTACCGCACCCATACTCCAGGACACGTCGGCCTTTTGACTCCTCGCTCACGCGCCGCCGATACAGGTCAAACCCGTAGCTGATAGCTGAATAGAACCTTCCCGTACGGCGTTCACGCTCCGAATCGTCCGCGAAGCGCTGGTTGTGATACTCGCGCTCGCGCGCGACGCGTTGTGTCTCACGCATGCTCGTGACTCATGATGGCCTCTCTAAGCTGACGGCCCCTGTCAGGCCACGCGAACTGCGCGCGGCTCAGGGCGAAAGCCTGCTCCTGCATGCGATTTAGCTCGTCCAGCCGCTCGATGTGGGCAACGACCGCCTCGATCAGCTCGGAAAGGCTGTCGCGAGCCAAGGTCTGCTCGCGCAGGTCCTGCGGAAGGCCGGCAGCCGCCTGAGCGAGGGTGGCTACCGGGACGCGCCCGAAGAAGTAGTCCAGAAATTTGAGTTTGAAGCCGCCGCCAATCGCCTCGGGGACGACCGCGACCCGCGCGGCATCGAAAAGCCGGCTGACGTCCGTGACGAACCCATGAAAGCGGGTTGCCTGGCAGCGAAGTCCAAGCGCGACCAGAAGCTCTTCAGGCACTTCACCCACCACGTCGAGCTCGATCCCGTGGCGGGCGAAAACCGGGTCGGCGAGCTCGACGAACCGTGCGAGATTCTCTTGCTTCACGATCCATCGGAACGATCCCATCAGAATGACTCGCCGCGGTGTATCGCTTCGAATCTGTCGCTCGCCGGCAATCCAGCCGTCGTAGCCTGGCATGAGCGTCAGCCTTTGGGGCTCACCAACTCCCGCGCCGAGCGAAGCGCGATCTTCGTCGGTAATCGTCGTGAGCAGATCCACACTGCGCACGAGACTCCTTTCCAGAGCTCGCACCTTGCAGTAGTTCTGCCACAGGGCCAGCCTCCGCAACGCAGAGACGCGGCTCTCATGCGCCATGGAGCGCCAGAGTCGCTCCTCGTGATTGTGCGATATGTGAACGAGCATGGACCGGTGGGCTCGCTGACGCGCGCGGTACTCGATGCACGGCTTGAGCGCCCAGCCCGAGCCGTAGCCGTCGAGTATCACCGCGTCCCAGTCTCGACGCAGGTGTTGTGCGAGCGCTTCCTTGTAGGCGTCGATCGCGTCGATGGCTGCTGCATTGGGCAGTGGGCTGAGCAACGCACGAGCGGTACCGTGCCGGCGGCCTCTTATGGTCGCCCAGGTGATATGGGGCTGGACGGGAGGTGTCGCGTCCGTTTCGTCGATGCCCATGAACGTGACGCTCGCTCCACTCGAGGCGAGTGACTCGGCGAGCTTGGCCGAATAGACCTTCGCTCCCGCATCGAGGGGATAAGGCATGTAACGGGCAATCCATAAACACCGCGGGCACGTGCTCCGGACGGAGGCGCCATGACTCCGTGCGACCGGTTCAGGTAGAACGCTGGACCTGTGCAGCGCCGTTTCAGGTGGCACGCGCGATCTCCCCGCCAACCGGATGGCTCGCCAGCCGGCGCCGCACGAGCTTCGCCAATGCGACCTCGAACACTTTCCAGGAGGTCCAGGCCAGCGGTAGTGAGACGGCCAGGCAGCCAATCGCGAATACAACGAATCCCACCCCTGCGCCGTACGCGGGCGTGACGTGACTGGCAACGATGCGCTTCACGGCGGCCATGACGAGGCCGTGCCACAGATAGAAGCTGTACGAGACGTTGCCCAGGAACTGAAACACGCGGGTCGTCAGGATGCGGAACTCTCCGCGCGGCGCCAAGGACGCACAAGCGAACATATGCAGTGAAGCGATGAATGCGACGCAGGCGGCGATCCAGCGCCCATCCTCCATCCAGTTCAGCAACGTGTCGGTCAGCTCCGCACGGTTCGCCTCCGTCAGTTTCCACGCGATGAGGAACGTCAGCAGGCTGAGCGTTGGAAAACGCAGCCAGCGGGCATGACGCATGAACCAGGCCTGATGTCTGAAGACGAGGACGCCTGTAATAAAGAATAGGGCCCGGGGGTACAGGCACACGAACGTGGCGGCTGCTGTCACCCAGGCCGCGATGGCCCAACGGCGCAGGGGTCGCTGGCGCAGCAGCAGCGCACCCGCGGCTGCGGTGAAGTAGAACACCCATTCATAGGTGAGGCTCCAGGAGCCGAAGTGAATCAGCGGCACCGGCAGCAGCGGCGGCAACAGGAGTAAGTTGGCCGTGAAGAGCCCCAGGCGCTCGAGCCAGCTCAGGTCGGCCAGCATCTTCATGTTGAGCGCGCTGCAGACTGACGTCACCGCCGTCAGTGCGGGAACCCAGGCCAGGAAGATGCGGATGAAGCGGTCCTTCAGAAAGCCCGGGAGGGTTGTATGCCGCAGGAGGCTTCCCAGGATGACGAAGCCGCTGATCATGAAGAACATCTCGACGCCGTAAGCCAGTGACGACCACAGGAAGGACGCCGCGCGGCCGAAGGAGTCGCCGCCCGGCATCGGAACGACACCCGCAGCTCCGAGGTGATAGACGAATACGAGGGACGCGCAGAGTCCCCGATAGCCGTTCAACGCCACGTTGAATCCCGCGCGCTCACCTCTTGGCGTTTCCGCCGACGCCGTGGGCGGCAGCGGTGTCTTTGTTTGCGGCGTACTGTCAGGACTCACGGCCTTCACCTGCGGATAGACGCCGCCGGCGTCCAGGTCTGAAAGCGGTCGCCGCGCAACGACCGCCAAACACCCCAACCGGTACCTGCGAAGGCGGACAGGACATCCAGGAGTTGGACGAGAGGCTTCGCCGCGCTCATCCAACCGAGGCAGATGATCGCCGCAGCCGCGCCCGGCAGAGCCGCGGCCCAGTGGAAATGGCCCGACACCAGCAACGCGGCATCGCATGCAAGGGCCGACAGGACGAGAAAATAGATCGTGAACCAGCGCATCAGCTTGTGCGACACATATTTGTATACGGTCAGCGGATCGAGCCGTCGCAGCTGCGGCCAGATGAGGCGGTGGACGTTGAAGGCCTGGCAGGCGATGCGGACTTTCCGCTTGAACTCTTCCCGGCTCGACGTGACCGATTCTTCGTAGGCGCGTGCGTCGCTTGCCTGAATGACCCGGTAACCCTGGACGAGAACCATCAGAGAGACGTACATGTCATCGATGATGTGGTCCGGCGGAGGCCGGCGCAGCGAACGCCTGATCGCGAATAGGGAGCCGTCCGCTCCCATCATGGAGCCGGTTGAGGTTTCCAGGCGCTTCAGCGCCTCCTCAAATCGCCAGTACAGCGATCCGCAGGATGCGGTCACGGAGTCGTCCGGATTCGTGTAGGTGAGGCTTCCACAGACGCAGCCCACCTGCGGATCCCTGAAGTATTTCCAGAGATCGTCGACGCATTGCAGGTCCAGGGTGACGTTGGCGTCCGTGAAGATGAGGATCGGAGCTCGCGCTTTGGAGGCCAGGAGGTTCATGCCGTAGGTCTTGCCGCGGCGCTCAGGAGAGAAATGCAGCTCGAACTGCGTGGCGTAAGGGCGCAGGATCTCGGCGGTGCGGTCAGTGGACGCATCAACGTAGACGAGGATTTCGAGGGAGGGATGCAGAGCGCGCAGCGCGAGCAGATTGCGGATCTTCGCCTCGATGACGCGCTCCTCGTTGTAAGCGCACACACAGATGGCGCAGGTCGCATCGGTCGCGCTCTGTACCCCTGATGTGCCCCGACCTGATGCCCACGAGGTTCTGCGCATCAGCAGCAGCGAGAGAGGATAGGTCGTGAAGGGATGGAGGGCTGCCCACAGCAGGAGCAAACCGAGGCTCGTCAGCAGCGCGATCATGGAGAGGACCCTCCGCTATGTGCTTCGGCCGGCTTCGGGAATGGCCAGACCAACAGGCCGAGCGCGAGCGCCTGGCCGAAGACCGCATAGATGCCGTTCAGCAGGAAGGCGATCGCGATAGCGAGAGCCAGGACCCTGGATGCCGCGGAGGAGAACAGAAAATAGGTCAGGGCCCCGAAGTACAGCACGGCGCCCGTCAAGCCGAACTCCATGAGGATCTTGAAGAGCGGCATCTCGGCTACCGCGTAGTGAGACCGCGTGGCCAATTCGCTGAATGAGCCGGCACCGAAGCCGAATAGCGTGCGCCACGGATCGTCCCAGAGGAACTGGTCGAACAGGTAGAAGCCGCCTACGAAGCGAGCGAAGGCACTCGACCCTGTCTCATTGAATTCGCCGCTCCTCGAGGCGAGGTGACCCAGATGCAAGGTATCGCCGAGAACCCCGACGACCGCAAGCGTACAGACGCCGATCACCAGCAGATCCCAGCGCGCGCGTTTCACGATCAGGATGGGTACGCAGATCCCCAGAATCATCAGTCCCGTGCCCGCGGACGCCGTCAGCAGGGCTGCCGCATAGAGTGCCAGTCGGTGCCAGCGTCCCGCGAGGCTCAACTCGAGGACGATCGCGATCGCCATCAGCTGGCTGAAGTAGGAGGGCTCGGGCAGGAAGACGCCATTGGAGCGATAGATCTGGGACCCATACTCCACGACGCCCTGGCTGTTGAAGTGCTGGACGACGAAGGCGCTCGGCACGAAGTTCTCGATGGGGAAGAGCCATCGGACCTCGATGAATCGCTGCAGAGTGAACTGAGCGATGCCGCACAGGGCAATCGCGAGGGCCAAGTTCAGAAACAACGCGTAGATGCTCGCGGATGGACTGCCTCCACCCGTCGGCGCAATGCTGGTTGACAGACTCGGGTGCGGGGCGGCCGTGAGAATGAATGGCAGATGCACCACAGTGAACATCGCCATCGAGCTGATCGAAAAAGCCGCCGCGCCGAACAGCGAAGTCAAGCTCAGCACCCCCGTGAGTACGAGAAAGATCGCGAGCCGCTGGGCATCGATGTCCAAAGCCCGAAGGACGAGTCCCAGGACTGCGATGGCAGGCAGCAGAAACAGCGCAATGCCGATGCCACGGGCGCCGAACGGCGGGATCGAGATCTTCAACAGCAAAACGGCGCTTGCGATCGACAGAGCACACGCCCAGGTCAGGGCCTGTAGTCGGTGCACCCCGTGGCGGCGTCGCGGGCGATCGGCTGCCCGCAAAGCGGGGGCGGCGCCCTCAATTGTCAGTGAGACCTGTTGCATCCGCTTCCTGTGCCGGTCATCCGACGAGCGCCGTGCCCAGCACCGTCGCCTGTGTCGGCGCGATTCTCGCTTTGGCCTGCTGGACGTCCGCCAGCCGTGTCTTGTGCCTGCGCGCTGCCACCAGGCAGCCTCCGCTGGCGGCGGCAATGATTTGCGCGTCCGCGTACTCGAGGATCGGCGGGGTGTCCAGGATCACGACGTCAAAACTCGCGGGCACGGTCTCCAACAAGTATCGAAACGTCGTCCGCCCCAGCAATTCTTGAGGGTTGGGCGGGGTCGTGCCTGCGCCCAGCACCTTCAGCTGCTCAAACGGCTCGACACGGACAAGAGCGTCACCGAGCTCGCAGCGCCCAGCCAGGACGTTCGACAGGCCGACGCCCGATGGAAGGGAGAACAGCGCATGCTGCACTGGCCGTCGCAGGTTGGCGTCGATGAGGAGCGTGCGCTCGCCAAGTTGGGCGAAGACGATTGCGAGGTTAGCCGCGAGGTGGCTGCAGCCGGAGCGCCGGCGGGGCGAGACGACGGCCAGCGTGTTCGGCTGATGGTCGTCGAACCACCGCAGCAGCAGCTGACTGCGCAGCTCGCGGAGGTTCTCGGCAGTCTCACTGAATGGCCGATAGGCGGCGATCAGGCTGGGGTCGAGCCGGGACTCGCTCGTCACATAGGGATAGTGGAATTGCTGCGCCAGGGCTTGCGTAACGTCCTCGTTGCTAACGAGCCCGAGTCGTTCGGCCGCCTCGCCGAAGCGCAGGTTCTTCTGTCGTTGCGCGGCCATCACGCGATTCACGTCGATCTCGGTGAGCTTGCCGGCGGCGAGCAGGATCATGCCGATCGGGGCATGGCCGTCGTGTATCGGGGACACCGATCCTTCGGACGGTGTCAGCTTCTTACGCTTGCTACGGTGGACGACGGTATTCATGCTGTGTGTGCTTCCGGTGTGGAATGTCACGCTGCGGGTTGAATCGCCGGTAGTGCGGGCGCTGCCTGGGCCACCACTGCGCGGCCGCGGGCCGGTTTCGAGAGACTGAGGCCCTTGATCTCGGCCAACACGGCCAAGCCGTCCGAATCATCCAGATCGAGCAGATCGGCGCTGGAGCGCACGCGGCGATCCGTCAGCTCGAGCGTCAGAGCGGCTCCGGCAGCCAGGAAACTGCCGATGAGTATGGCCAGGAAGAGATTGCGGACGACCTTGGGCCCCGCCGGCTTGAGCGGCGGAGTGGCGGGATTGAGTATGGCGATGTTCGTCTGATCGAGCCGGCTCGTCAGCCGCAGCTCGCTCGTGCGCTGCATCGCCGCGTCGTAAGCGTGCTGCGTGTTCTCCACGTCCCGGCTCAGGACATCCAGCCCGTCGCGCTGCTGCTTCAGGCCGAGAATCTTCTGTTTCTGGCCCTCGAGCGCCTGTAGGGCCTCCGTTACCCGCTGCCGCGCCACTTGCGCAGCCTGGTTGATGGAGCCCTGAACGGTGGTCAGTTCTGTTGTCAGCTTGGCCCTGAGTGTCTGTACTTCCGCCGCCGCACTGACGTTCTCGGGGTGATTGCGGCCATAGCGCTGCGAGACCTGGGCGAGTTTGCCCTCCGCACGCACCAGGTCGGCCTTCATACTCTGCAACAGACTGTTACCGAGGATGTCCGGCAGCTCCTCGATCTGGTTCTTCTGCAGCGCCTGCTGCAGCTGCTTCTGACGGCTCTCGGCGTCATACATGGCCGTCTGCGCGGTGATGAGTTGACTCGCGATCTCGTTCAGCTTGGCGTTCTCGACGTCGAGCCGGTCGTCGGTGCCGACGATCTTCCTCTGCTGCTGGTAGTCGGACAGGCGCTGCTGTGCCCCTTGCAGAGCTTTGCGCAGCTCCTGGAGCTGGTCATCGAACCACACTGCCTGGCGGCGCGCCGGGTCGATCCGCATCTCGAGACTGGTCTGGATGTAGGAATCCGCGAACGCATTGGCGATGCGTGCCGCCTGCTCGGGTGAGCGGGCCTCGAAATTCAGATTGATGACGCTGCTGTCGTGGGAGGCGCGGACCGTCAGTTTTTCCAGCAGTCGGTCGGCCAGCCAGTCGCGGATCGAGCCCGACGAGTCGCGGTCCTGCGCGAACTGCAGTTGCATCTCGGGTTCGGAGGCGAGCTGCAGGCGGTCGACGACTTTCAGGGCCACGTTGTGGCTCGAGATGACATCCGCTTGCGTAGCCTGGATGCTCGACAGCATTTGCTGCGGCAGCGCGGTACCCGTCACAGGGTCTGTATTCTTCGCATCCACGAGCACCGCCACTTCCGCGACGTAGGTCTTGGCCTTCAGCAGGCTATAGGCGGTCGCAGCGCTGACGGTGGCGGCCAGCACCAGGACGAACAGCCACCGGCGTGCCCAGAAAACCCGGATCACTTGCGTCAGTTTCATCGTCCTGCCCCTGTTCCTGTTCAGAACCAACCTTGTTTCACGAAAATCACGTCGTCGGCCTTCACGTCCGCAGAGCTGTCCACGGAGCTACTGTGCTCCTTGCCATTCGCATCGCGACGCTTCACCACGACGCGGCCCTCCGATCCCTTTGAAGTGAGGCCTCCCCCCGCGGAGATGGCACGCGAGACGGTCATGTTGCGCTCGAGCCGGTACATCCCAGGCTTTTGCACCTCGCCATAGATGTAGAACTGAGGCGCCTTCGGGACGTAGACGGTGTCGCCGCCGCTCACCGTCAGGTTTTGGCGCGGATCGCCCTCAAAGAGCGACTGCAGGTCGATAGCTGCCTTGCTGCCGTCCTTGCGTAACAGCGTTGCCTCGTCCGCAGCGATCGCGGGCACCGTCCCGCCTGCCTCGGCCAGGACGTCCATGACTCTGGCGCTGGCGGTCAGCGGGTACTGGCCGGGCTTGGCGACTTGCCCCATGACCGATATCTTCTGGCCCTCGTACTCCGCCACCAGCACGGAAACCTGCGGCTGGCGAATGAATGCGCCATCGTTCAGCTTCCTGGCGATGATCCCCTCGACGTCCTGAGTCGAGAGGTTGGCGACCGAGACCTCGCCGATGAACGGGTAGGTAATGTTGCCCGTCTGGCTCACCCGCACATCCGTGGTCATCTCGGCGTATCCCGCGACCGTGATATGCAGCAGATCTCCGGGACCGAGGCGGTAGTCACTCGGCAGGTTGCCGATGGCTGCAGCCGCCATGGCGATGGTGGAGGACAGCAACCACAGCAGGACGGGCTGCCAGATCGAGCTCAGTCGCCCATGGCGAGTCGTGGATAAGCGATGCACTGCACACATTCTTTCGTAAAGGTTGCCTCTTGGCACGATGACTCCGGATCGCGACTTGCAGCTTGCTGCCGCGGGTTAGTCGGCCTCTGCTACGCGTGAGCGCCGCAAGCGCGCCATATACTCCACGAGAGCGTCTCGGTTGCGTACGTCCGTGAGGTATTGCCTGATCGGACCACTGGCGTGCTCGAAGTCGACCGGGCTGCTGCGCGCGCCAACCAGACATATGAGCAAAGCGTGAGTCTCCTTCGAAGGTGACGCGATCAGGACGTCCCCTACCGCCGCCTGCGCCAGCTGCGGCAGCATGTCCATGGGGATCTCTTCGGCGGGCCGCGTCGTCTCGACCGCTTCAAAGGCGATATGACGTCGGTCGAGTAGCTGACGCACCTGGATCGCGGATTTGGCGTGATCGAGCGTATTGCGCAGCGCTGGAGTCAGCGCCGAGCGAGGCACGCTGAACGTCCAAGTGCGGTAGATCCGGCGCTGCGCGAACAGCGCCGGGTTCGCGAGATAGTAGTCTCGTTGAGCGGTCGCGCTGATCTGCGTATGCGGCAGGATGCTGCGCTCCTCGTAAGCGCGAGCCAGGATCTGGCGCCGTGCCCGCTCGATATCCTGGAGTACCGCGGGGTCTGCATCCAGATGGGTGGCCAGGGCTCTGCCCACCAGGAGCTCCTCGTCGGCCGCCAACCTGTCCGGTCCGTGTGCATCAGCGCTGACCGCCACTGCGGCGGGCTTGCGCTCCGTGGGAGTCGTCTGTACGGCGGAGGTTGCTGCGGTCGCGCCGGGTTGTCTCGCCGCGGCGCTCTCGTTGCAGCCAGTCAGTAAGGCAGACAATGCCACCCCGCAGGTGACACTCACCACGCCTGTGGACCTCACCGTCAATATGCGCTCGAGTCGCGCCATACGACGGCCACGGTCTTGATCAAAATCGAGAAATCGAGAGCCAGGGACCAATTGCGCAGGTAATCGATATCGAACTCGACTCTCTTCTTCATCAGCTCGAGATCATCGCCTCCGCGGTACCCGTGAATCTGCGCCCAGCCGGTAATGCCCGGCTTCACCTTGTGGCGAATCATATAACTGGGAATGAGCCGTCTATACTGCTCGTTCACGGCAATCGCGTGCGGCCGCGGGCCGACGATGCTCATGCTCCCCTCGAGAACGTTGAAGAGTTGTGGCAGCTCGTCGAGCGAGGTGCGCCGCAGAAAGGCGCCGAATGGAGTCACTCGCGCATCGCCGCGCGAAACCTGGGTGTAGGCAGTCTCACCGTCCTCCGTGACGCTCATCGATCTGAACTTGTAGACGATGATTTCCTTGCCATCGAGACCGTAGCGCTTCTGCCGGAAGATGACGGGTCCGGCAGAAGTCAGCTTCACGCCGACCGCGATGGTTGCCAGAACAGGGGATAGCAGTGCGATCAGCGTTCCGGCCAGACCGATGTCGAACAGACGCTTGGCCGCGCCTCGCATTCCGTAAAAGGGCGATTCTCGAACGGCGACGAGTGGAATGCCGCGCACCTGGTCGAAACGAGGCTGAATGAGATGGCTGAAGATCAGATCGGGCGCGAAATAGATCGAGGCCGTGCAATCACGCAAAGACTCGAGCAGGTTCTCTATCCGGGCGCTGCGCGACATGGGCAGGCAGATATACACGACGCTGACCTCGTGTCCGGCGATGAACGCCGCCGCATCCAGCGATGTCCCCAGAATGGGATGAGACGTCTTCGCGGTGAGCCTGCTCGGGTGTCGGTCCTCGAAAAACCCGAGCACCTCGGTGCGCAGGAGCGGGTCCTCGAGCAGCCTGTCCGCGAGAGTCGCGCCAACGTCCGTGAGTCCGATGATGACCGCCTTGCGCTGCGGCATGCCATGCTCGCTGGCCTGCACCAGGAGCCAGCGTGCCCCCATCCGACTGGCCCACAGTGCCGCTGGCGTAACGAGCGCCCAGGCCGACACGATTTCCGAGCGGTACTGCGCGGCCAGCCCGGATAAATAGAGCAAGGCCCACAGGAATAGGACCACCAGGCTCCAGCGCAGGCAGATATCGAGCAGCAGGCTCAGCGACCAGGACGCGCTGTGTTTCCTGTCGAGCGGTGCAACGTCGAGGAATTCCGCGACCGTGATGAAAGCGAGCACGCCCAACAGAAAGTAGGGCCCTGCGGGATACTCGCGCCACCACAGTAGCGAGGCGCACAAGGTTGCGACCGCCACGAGCGGATAGAGAAGTGATTTGACGACGAAGACCCCCGAAGGGTCGTTTGCGGTGACGTTTGGAGCCGGTTCAGTGTGCCTCGATATGTAGAGCATTCGAACCTGTCCTGAAGAAATGCACAAAGAGGTCTGCCGACCGCCACCCGAAGGGTTCGCGGACGGATGCGCTCACGCGCGTGTCTCAACCTGAGATGAGCGATGGCTTCAGTGACCGATGCTTCCGTCGCAACTGATACGCGACCAGTCCAGCGCCCACGGTGAGCATCGCCCAGAAGTCGTTCTGCGCGCGTGGGGCCGCCACGGTCGTCCCATCTCCCATGGGCGGCGAGCTCAGCTCCTCATGAGCGAATCGACGGCCCTCTTTATAAAGGTCGGACAGAGAGCTCAACGACGCGAAGCTCGCCTGAGCGGGTGGCAGGGCAGCCGACGCCGATCGCGCCCGGACAATGTTGACCGCATCGGCGCGAGGGAGAATGGGACTGAACCTCGCGAGATGCGATCCCAGAGCACGGTCCGCGAAATGCCTCGCCGGTCTGACGAAAGCGCCTGCATCGTACGAATCCACCATGATGGCCTTGGCTCGCGCACTGGGCACGAGTGCTTGGAGAGCCAAGGTTCCCGCAATGACAACTCTGAAAACAGTGATTGATCTCATACGCCTCCCGTGGACCTCCGCAGGACCTTGGTTGCCCACCCTTCGCATCCCTGGAGTGCAAGTTCCATTCCAATAATTTCCAACATCGAACGATCAGTCGGAGGGAACAAGCTGAGACCTGGACCTGACCACGTGTGCCACACACATTGCACACGTCCTACACACACCAAGAAAGAGTACAGGGGTCACAGTGAGTTGCGCAAGAATCTTCTCCGCTTCGCGAGGTGTTAAATAGCCGCGGGGTCGCTGCGCTGTTGTTGCGCACTGTTTTGTTTCCGATGTGAGGCGAGGAGAATCACGACGGTGCAGCGTCGCGACGCGTGATCAACGATGCGAGCGGATTGCTCGCAGGCTCGTTGTCCAACACCGAAGCGCTCTTGTCGTGATTTGGAGACAGCTTTCGCGAAGAGCGAATGGCCAAGCTCAACCCGGCCGCTCAGGAAGCGGCCGAGCAAACGAGAATCACCTCATCGACGTCGTCCGTCGCGACCAACCCGGGAGCGAGGACCAGCTTTTTCTGGAAGAGCACTGCGAGTGGCATGAAGATCCGGTTGTACCACCACAGCGCGCGTTCGCGATGATGGGTCAACCACCAGAGTCCATAGCCGAGTAGTCGCGAAGAGCGCGGCTGCATCCCATACGCGCTGCTGCGCTCGATACTGAAGGCGTATTGCCGGAGCAGCTCATCGAGCGTCCCGGGCTCGTAGCGTCTTCGGTGCCCCACAAACTCATCAAAGGCGGTCCATCGTGATGGATGCAAGGGCAGCGAGAGGAGCAGTGTGCCGCCCGGAGCCACTACCCTCGAGAGCTCTGCCAGAGCCCGCTGGTCATCGTCCACGTGCTCGATGATGTCCAGCGCGCAAATCAGGTCGAACGAGTGATTCGCAAAGGGGAGTGCGGAGATCTCGCTCTGGACGACGTGTGCGCCACGGCGCCGCAGTGCCGCGAGCGCCGGCTCGCTGATGTCCACGAACTCAGTGTCCTCGAGGGGCAGACGCGGCCGCAGGCCAGGGGCGACCTCGAGGCGGCGCCGCTTGCTGGCTACGAGTGACTGCACGAGCGGCCACGTATTGAAGCGGTCGGGCTCGACCAGGCGGCAGTCAGCCCAGAGCGCATCATAGAAGCGGCGATTATGGAGGAGGTCGGCTGCTGATCGGGGTGGTGGTGACTTCGTCAGCATGTCGCGGCACTGTAGCATCTATGCGGACGGAAGCGGGCAAGGCGCTCCTGCCGACATTCCTTCCAGCCGTGAAGAGCGGATGACGAATGATTGCGGGCCACTGCCGCGACACTGATCGCGACGAATGGTTACGGTCGCGTTTGCTGCTCCGGGCGGAGTTGGATACCTCCGTACGCCTGGTAATTCGTTGGGACGCGGCAGCGCGGTCGTGGGGCTGGGCAAGGTGTACGAGGGGTTTGGGGTTGGGGCGAGCGAGCGGGCGCACTATCGGGAGGTGGCATCGCCTGCACAGCTGGGCGATGTGGTTTCGCATCGCGCCTATGGGGCGGTGTGTTCGGCGAGTTCGAGCCGCTGGCGGTGTACGGGAAGCGGCCGAGAGGCAGGTAGAGGAGCGGCAAGCAGGAAGGGGGGGCGGGCGGCGATCCAGATGCCGTCGATTTGTCCGCGTCCCCTCGGCATGTAATCATGCGCGCCCTGCCGGGTGGTCCTTAGTCCGGCCCCGCAATGCGTCCCCATCGTCTAGAGGCCTAGGACATCGCCCTTTCACGGCGGTAACAGGGGTTCGAATCCCCTTGGGGACGCCATGAAATCAAAGACTTATGAGTGGCCGGCAAGCCCATGTCCACTTTTTGTCCACTATTTTCGTCCTCGATAGCAGCTTAGCGGACCGCATAACCGGGTGATTTAGCCCGGCTGCGAAGCGCCGTCCGCCGTGGTTGCAGCCACAGCGGACGGCTGACCAAAGCCCAACCTGCGAAGAGGTCGGACCATGGCTGCCGCAAATCGTATCGCGCCGAAGCGGCGCGTCCCCACGCATTCCCCGAGGCTGAAGAGAGACGGTTCCAGAGATTGGATTATTTCTGAGGTACGGGAGATCGCCGACCAGCTCAAGTGCGTCTACGCCACCTGCGTGACGGCGCAATTGGCGCTGCAGGGGCAGAGCGCAGAGCAGGACCATGAGATCCTGCTGGCTCTGAGACTGCATGTGTCCGAGCCGGTCAGCCGGCAGGTTGAACGGCTGGAA
>DATEJM010000084.1:0-2413 GCA_035277965.1 Steroidobacteraceae bacterium
CCGATGGTCGCAAACCAGCGCCTCAACGCTTTCAGAACGACGTTACTGGGTCGAACACCGGGCTGGAGTCCTCCCGCCGCGCCCGTGGGCCCGTGGCGTCCCATATGGTTGCAAGCGCGACGCGACGTGCATGTCGGTGCCCCGCGAATACGCACCTATGTCCAGGGCGACGATGGCCTCCTCGAGCTGAGCTGTGAGATCCGCCCGCTGGGCCAGGCGCGCCTGCGCGAGATCGTGCTGGTCGTCAGTCGCGGCAACCACAGCGAGTCGGTCAGGATGACACGTGGAGCTGGAGACACCTTCGCGGGGAGACTACGACTGCCGTCCGTCGACCTCTGGTGGCCCCACACACACGGTGAGCCGGCTCTGTACGCAGCGCACCTGGAAGTCCTGCTCGAGAACGCCGCCCGGGGGCCCACCTCGGTCGATCTCGGCAAGATCGGCTTCCGCAACCTCGAAATCGACCGCTCGGACGGCGACTTCGCCGTACGAGTGAACGGTCTGCCGATCTTCTGCCGCGGGGCCTGCTGGACCCCCCTGGATTGTGTCAGTTTGCAGTCCAACGTCAGTCAGATAGAGACGGCGCTCTCGCAAGTGTGCTCGGCCGGCATGAACATGCTGCGCGTCGGTGGCACGATGGTGTACGAGAGCGATGCCTTCCTCGATGCATGCGACGCCCATGGCATCCTGCTCTGGCAGGATTTCATGTTCGCCAACATGGACTATCCGCAGGACGACGCGGCTTTCGACCGTTCGGTGACACTCGAGTGCACGCAACAGCTCGAGCGTCTCGCCGGCCGCCCCTCGCTGGCGGTTCTGTGCGGTAACAGCGAGGGAGAGCAGCAGGCGGCCATGTGGGGAGCGCCGCGTGAGCGCTGGTCGCACCCCTTGTCGCATCGCCTTCTGCCCGCGCTCGCGGCTGGTTTGGCGCCGGACGTCACTTACTGGCCCTCGAGCGCGCACGGCGGGGCATTCCCTCATCAGACCAACGTAGGCACCGTCTCTTACTACGGGGTGGGCGCTTATCTGCGACCCCTGACAGATGCCCGTCGGGCGGAGGTGCGGTTCGCGACGGAATGTCTCGCCTTCGCCAACGTTCCGTCCGAGGAACCTGCCGGCGTACTGTCTGACCAGCCGACTCCGCGAGTGCATTCGCCCGAATGGAAGGCGCGCGTGCCGCGAGACCTGGGTGCGGGATGGGATTTCGATGACGTTCGCGACCACTACTTGCGAGAGCTCTTCGGAGTCGATCCCAACACCCTGCGCTACGCGCAACACGACCGCTACCTCGCGCTGAGTCGTATTGTCAGTGGCGAGGTGATGGGGGCAACGTTCAGGGAGTGGCGTCGGCAGCGCTCGACGTGCCAGGGTGCACTGATCTGGTTCCTGCGCGATCTATGGGCAGGCGCCGGGTGGGGTATCGTGGCCGCCAACGGCATTCCGAAGGCGCCCTACTACGCGCTGAAACACCTGCTTCAGCCCCGGACTGTCTTCATGACGGACGAAGGTTGCAGCGGACTGTTCGTGCATATCGCCAATGAGGGCTGCACAGAGTTGCGCGGCAGCCTGGAGATCTCCCTGTATCGTCAGGGGCACATCAAAGTCGGAACGCATACCCGGGAGCTGGCGGTTCCCGCCCGCACCGTTCTGGAGCTACCTGCCGCCTCACTGCTCGAAGGATTTGTCGATCTGACGTATGCCTACCGGTTCGGGGCTCCGACCTGCGACGTGGTGTGTGCCACGCTTTCGGACCCCGCACATCAGGTGCTGGCGAGGGACTTCTATTTTCCGTTGGGACACCGCGAGGTTGCGGAGACTGACATCGGTTTGACGGCCAGCGCCACCCTGATCGACGGCGGGGCGGTATTGCGCATCCAGGCGGCCCGGGTGGCCCGCTTCGTGACCATCGAGGCGGCGGGGTTCATAGCCGCGGATCAATATTTCCATCTGCTCCCCGGTATCGAACACCAGGTGCACATGCGGGCAGTCGCGGCTAAAGACACCTTGCGGGCGGAGGTGCGAGCGCTCAACGGATCCGCCACCTGCAAGGTCAATACAGCCGCTTAGACGGCATCGAGATTCGCCCGATGTCCGCCCCGCTCTCCAAACAGGAACAGATCGTCGAGATCGATGGCTTGCGGACCACCGTCGTCGGCTCGGCGGCGCCGCAGTCTGCCCTGATCGTGTTGCTACACGGCTTCGGCATGACCGCCGCGGATCTCGCTCCCTTTGCGCATTCGCTGGGACTTCCCGCTCTGTTTCTGTTTCCCGAAGCACCCTTGCCCGGATACCCCGCCGGTCGCTCCTGGTTCGAGCTCGACATGGAGGCACGCCGCACAGCGCAGCTCGCGGGGCCCAGGGATCTCGCTACGCGGGTCCCGGCCAATCTGGGCGTTGCAAGCGAGCGGCTGGA
>DATEJM010000085.1:0-20952 GCA_035277965.1 Steroidobacteraceae bacterium
CCGTTTGAACCCGCCCAGCGGTCTCTTCGGGAGGTTTTCGTGCGGCCTGCGCTATATTCGACTAGATATTCCGGCATCGTCTCGAAAGCCGCCGTGGCTTGGATGACACTCCCGGCGGGTGCGGCCAACGCCGCAACTCCCGGCAACGCCGATAGTTTCGAGCTCGGCGCCGTCGAGATCATCGGTCAGCGCATTGCCGCTGAGGCGCAAGTGACAACCGATGTGGTGAACGCCGATGTGCTTGCGGCACGTCATCGGGACGATCTCTCGGAGGCACTGGATCTCGTTCCTGGAGTGGCGATCCAGAACACCGGCCAGCGTCGCGAGCGCACGATTTCGGTGCGCGGCTTTACCAGTCGCCAGGTTCCCTTGTTCATTGATGGGGTTCCCGTCTACGTTCCGTATGACGGCAATGTCGATCTGTCGCGTTTCGGTGTGGATTACATTTCGGAGATTGTGGTCAGCAAGGGACTCGCTTCGTTGCTGTACGGACCGAACACTCTCGGGGGCGCAGTCAACTTGGTGAGTCGCAAGCCCACCGAACCACTCGAGCTGGGGGCCCGAGCGCAGATCGAAACCGACGACCACTTCAATTCCAATGCGAATCGTGTGGCTGCATCCATCGGCGGCAACAGCGGCACCTTCTACGGGAATCTCACAGGCTCGTACGCCACATCAAAAGGCTATCGGCTACCGCAGGACTTCGTACCCGTGGCCGCGCAACCGGCCGGCGGGCGCCCGGACGCATCCGACCGCGACTCCCTCATCACGGCGAAGCTCGGGTACCAGGATCCGGACAATGAGGTCGCCCTGAGCTATTACCGGCAGGTGGGTTCCAAGTATGACCCTCCGTATGCCGGCAGTTATCTACGGACCAATGCACGTCCCGACGGAGTGCAGGTGCGGTATTGGAGCTGGCCGTACTGGATCAAGGAAAGCATCTACCTGGTTGGGCGCGACGCCGTTTCTTCCCAAGGTACCGTGCGGTGGCGCATCTTCAACGACACGTTCCGCAACGCGTTGAATTCTTTCGACGATGCCACCTTCTCGACTCATTCACGGCCGTATGCGTTCTACGGCAGCAACTACAATGATTTCAGCTATGGCGGCAACGCGGATTTCGAGTGGAACTGGAACGCCGAGCACACGACGCGCATTGCCGGACACTTCAAGAACGATGTTCACAGGGAGTCGCAGCTTGCGCCCGCGCTGCCGGTGACGCATCTGCAGATTCCTACATACGACGTGGCCATCGAGCATGAGTGGCGGCCGCTGCCCCGGCTCTCCCTCACACCTGCCTACTCATACATGGTGCAGCCGCATCGGACCGCTCAGGTCTACAACAGCAACGCAAAGCAGTACTCGCCTGTCGACACGGATCGTTCGGCGGTCCATAACGGACAACTGGTGGCAACGTATCAGCTTGACGCCGGTCCGGCCATTTTCGCGGGCATGAGCCGCAAAACCCGCTTCCCGACAATCAAGGAACGTTTTTCGGGCGGATTGGGCGCCGTAGTTCCGAACCCGCAGCTGGCGCCGGAATCGGCGTTCCATGTAGAGGCGGGGCTGGAGGAGAAGGCGGTGAACTGGGGCGCGAAGCTGTCGCTCTTTCACAGTCGCCTGCATGATGCGATCCAGAGTGTTGCACTGGCCCCCGGCTCCTGCAGCACACCACCCTGCACCCAATTGCAGAATGTCGGCCAACAGCGCAATCGTGGGTTCGAGCTCACCGGCAGTTACAGTCCGGTGGACACCCTGCACCTGCAGGCAGAAATCGATCTGGTGCAGATTGACTTTCTGGACAAGCCGTTACTCAAACCCCAAGGGGCTCCGGAAAACAAATATCGCCTGACCGGCGACTGGCTTGTCCTGCCGCAGCTCAGCCTTCGAGTGGATGCGCAGCACGAGTCCGCCCGCTACAGCAATAGCACCGGCACGCGCTCCGCCGGACCCTTCACGCTCGTGAATTCGTTCCTGCGGTACGAGCCTGTTCGCAAACTCGGGATCGAGGTCGGCGTGCGCAATGCCACGGACCAGCTGTACGCTTACGAGGAGGGATTTTTCGAGCCCGGTCGGACTTGGCTCGCCCAGCTCGATTACCATCTTTAGGAGAGTGCCCGTATGACAAAGCGCGCGGCATTGCTATCGATCTACGTCATGGGCGCGGCGACGGTAATCATGACACCCGTGCCCGCCGAAGAGGATGGCTGCTCTCATTTCACCTGGAACGTCTCCCACGAGCGGGCGGTGATGCAGCAGAAGGCCGAGAGCGTGACCGCCGCCACGAGGCCCGGTTCGCAATTGCCGCTGCTGAAGCTCGATCAGCTCTACGAATTGAGGCTGTCGCCGCAAGCAGGTATTTCCTTCATTGCCCAGCCGGCAAAGCCCACTTTGAACGACAGCGCTCAAGGCGGTCTCGTTCGCATCCGCGTCCCTAGAGCCGGCGTGTACCGTATCTCCGTCAGCAGTGGCCACTGGATCGACGTTGTGAGTGGACGGCGGACCATCAAGTCAAAGGACTTCCAGGGCTCGCGCGGTTGCGGCCGGCCCCACAAGATCGTCGAGTTTGAGCTGCCGGCGAACACGGACGTGGTGATCCAGCTCAGCGGCGCGACCGAGGCATCCGTGGCGACCGCCATCACTCCAGCGACAGCGGCCGGACACTGAAAGCAGTCACGCTCATCGCCGTTACTTTCATTGCTGCGAGTGTTCAGGAGCCCGCAGCCGCGGACGACGTTACCCGCTCTGTAGGGGTGGCGGTCCAGGATGATGCGCATCCACCGCATTCATGGAAGCCGCTTTCGCGGAGCGAACAGGCTCGATTCGATCTGGGTTACGCGGTTTTCAATACCGAGTGGGTGCCGGCAAATTCTCCGGCCGGACGCATAGACGGACTCGGTCCTGTATTCAACGTCCAGGGCTGCGATGCGTGCCACAACAGCCGGCGCCGCGGACGCGGTCCGCGGGGGGATGGCGAAGCTCCCGGCGACCTGGTGGTCCAACTCGGCGGCACTGATCTCTACGGACGAGTATTGAATACGGCCGCGATTCCGGGATTCAAACCGGAAGGGCAGGTGTGGATCCATTACACCAGCCGCAGGGTCCGACTGGCGGATGACACGACGATCGAGTTGCACGAACCGAACTACCGGATCGCCAACCTGGCGGGTCCGCCATTGCCCGGCGGCACAGTGCTGTCACCACGGATGCCCCCCGCCGTCCAGGGAGCAGGACTGCTCGAGCTCGTACCGCAATCGGAGCTGGAGTCCGTGGCCCGCCTGCAGAAACGGGCGACCCGGGACGTGCGCGGACGGATTTCGTGGCTCCGGACTGATCACGGCCGTGTCATTGGACGGCTCGGTTGGCAGGCGGGCCAAGCGACGGTCATTGACCAGGTTGCCGCGGCGTTTTCGAGGGAAATGGGGCTGACGAATCCGGTAGCGGCCTTCGATGACTGTGGCCGATGGGATGCTGCCTGCCGGACAGCCCCGAACGGCGGCGTACCGGAAGTAGCTCCAGACCTATTTGAGGCAGTGGTCGCGTTTGAGCGCTGGCATGCCGTTCCGGTGGCGAAAATGCCGGATCGGTCGGCGCTGGGAGCACAGCTCTTCGCGCGCATTGGGTGCGCCGATTGCCATCGCAGCACGCTCGCAATTGACACCGGCGCGGTCATTCATCCGTATACAGACCTGCTGCTGCACAACTTGGGAGTTGGGTTGGCAGACCGAAATCTCAGTGGCGCGCTGATCCCCAGTGCCTGGCGGACGGCGCCCTTGTGGGGCTTGCATGCCTCACTCGTAGCTAACCAACCGCCGCGCCTGCTGCACGACGGCCGCGCGAGATCCGTCGAAGAGGCCGTCCTCTGGCATGAAGGCGAGGCGCTTCGTGCACGTGACGCCTACTCGCACCTCAATGTCCAACAGCGGCAGTCCCTCATCGATTGGATTGCGGGTCTTTAGCGACGCGGTCCTTGCACGGGCCGACCTTTGGATCAGTTCCCGCAATGTTGCCCGATCGCTCGCTTGCGCTGGCAACCCTAGCCTGCAGCAGGCGCCAACGCGGATTACTTTCTCGTTCATGGCAGTAGCCGGTGCCCAATCCCGCGCTGCCGAACGTCGGCCCGCTACTGCGCTCCGCTCTCGCGGAGCCCCGAGCTTCCCGGCGCCAGGCTCCACTCCTCCACGACGACACGGTTCTTACCGCGATGCTTCGCCTCGTACAGGGCCTTGTCGGCGCGGACCATGACCTCCAACAAAGACTCGTTGTTCCGCGGGCTGGTGGCGATGCCACCGATGCTGAGGCTGACGTGTGCCGAGCCGGAAGCCGTGTGCGGGATGTGCAGGTTGGCCACGGCCTGGCGGATGGCCTCGCCCAGGTAGCGGGCGCCTGCGAGCCCCGTCCCGGGCAGGATGACCGCAAACTCCTCGCCTCCGAAGCGCGCGGGGAGGTCGGCCGGACGGCTGCAGCTCGCGCGTATCGCCGCCGCCACCTGCTGCAGGACCACATCGCCCGCGATGTGTCCGTAAGTATCGTTGTAGCGCTTGAAGTCGTCGACGTCGGCCACGAGCAGGGAGAAATCGCTTTGCTCGCGGGCTGCCCGGCGCCACTCCGAATGCGCATATTCATCGAACCGGCGCCGATTGTTGAGGCCGGTCAGTCCATCCATGTTGGTCAGGCGCTGCAGCTCGAGATTTGCCTCCATCAACTGTCGCTGGCTCTCGCGCAGGGCGCCATAGGCCTCGTCGCGCTGGAGCTGGTTGAGGTAGGCACGAGTGTGGTAGCGGACCCGGGCGACGAGCTCGATGCGGTCCGGGAGCTTGACGAGGTAGTCATTGGCGCCGGCGGCAAAGGCCTCGCCCTTCGTCCTCGCTTCCTCGCGCGAGGACAGCACGATCACCGGAATGGTACGCGTCACCTCGTGCTCGCGATAGGCACGCACGAGTTGCAACCCGTCGGCGCCGGGCATGACGAGATCCTGCAGGATGATGGTCGGGCAGATCTGTTCCGCGACGGCGATCGCCTGCGACGGATCGGCGCAGAAATGAAAATCGATGTCGCCCTCGCCGGCCAGAGCGCGGCGCACCGACTCGGCGATGATGAGCTGGTCGTCCACCAGCAGCACCATGGCCCCGTAGTCATCGGCGGCACGAGCTCGAGCGGCACGCGCGAATTTGGGACTGTCAGTCGTCATGCCGATTGCCCCTTGCCTCCGCAGAGGCCGGGCTGGAAACGCAATGTATCGATCAAGCGGGGAGCGATCCGGTCGAGCGGCAGGATGTCCACGGCAGCGCCCAATGAGGCGGCGGCCTTGGGCATGCCGTAGACGGCGCTCGTGGACGCATCCTGTGCAATCGTGTAGTAGCCCTTGTTGCGCATGACCTTCAAACCCTCCGCCCCATCGCGCCCCATGCCCGTCAGCAGCACGCCGATGGCCTCACCGATCCACATCGCGCCCAGACTCTCGAAGAAGACATCGACGGACGGCCGATAAGGATGGTCGCGCGGCTCCGCAGCGTAACCCAGTCGGTCGGGTCCTTTGAATACCAGGTGATCGTTCGTGCCCGCGAGCAGCACGGTTCCCGGCTCCGGGCGGTCACCCTCGCGCGCGACCCGGACCTGCAAGCCGGCCGTCCGGGTCAGCCAATCGGCCATTCCCGGCGCGAAGCGCGCATCCACGTGCTGAACGATGACGATCGAAGCCGGAAAGTCCTGCGGGAGGCCCGAGAGCAGGCGGGTCAGGGCCATCGGTCCACCCGCGGACGCCCCGATCGCGACCAGGCGCTCGCGCTTGCACGGCGGCCACGTGCCGGTCAGGGTGATGTCGCTCGACGCGCCGCGCGTGGGAGCGAAGCGCCTGGTGCCGACCAGCTTCGCGATCGTGTCAATCTTGTGCAGGAATTGCGCGGCGCTCGCACCGATGTCCTTTTCGATCACGGGGATATCGACCGCGTCGATGGCACCGCGGCCCATGGCATCGAAGACCGCTCCGGTGTTCGCATCCACGCTGCTCGTGACGATCAGGATCGGACAGGGCGTGTTCTCCATGATCCGATTCGTGGCTTGCACGCCGTCGAGGCCGGGCAGCGGCAAATCCATCAGCAACAGATCGGGAGTGTCCTTGGCGCACATCGCGACCGCGTCCTCACCATCACGCGCCACCCACGCGACCTTGTGCTGAGGTCGCATGGTGAGCGCGTAGCGCAGGGCGACGACCGCCATCGGAGTGCTGTTGGCGATTCCAATTCTCATGCCGCCGCCGTGCCAATCAGGTCGGCGACGGCGCTCAACAAGGTCTGATCGTGGAAACCGCTCTTGGCGAGATAGTAGTCCGCTCCTGCCTTGAGCCCGCGCTGGCGATCCTCGGGCCGATCCTTGTAGGAAACGATCATGACCGGCAGCGACTTGGCCACCGGGTCCTGCTTGAGCAGTGTCACGAGCTCGATGCCGTCCATTCGCGGCATATCCACGTCGGTGACGACCAGATCGAACTCGCCGCTGCGTACCGCGTTCCAGCCGTCCATGCCATCCACGGCCACCTCGACCTCGTAGCCGCCGCTCACCAGGAGCTTGCGCTCGAGCTCGCGGACAGTCAGCGAGTCGTCCACGACCAACACGCGCTTGCGCTTCGACTTCGCGGTCGTGTGCCCGGTGCTCGTCATGGCACTCAGTGCGCCGGTCACGACCAGTTTCTCGATCGAGCGAATCGCATCCTCGACGTCGAGGATCAAGACCGGCGAGCCATCCTCCATGAGCGCTCCGGCATTGATGTCCTGGATCTTGCCGAGCCGCGCGTCGAATGGTTGCACGACCAGCTCGCGTTCCCCGAGCAGACGGTCGACCACGAGCCCGTAGGTGCGCTCTTCGTTGCCCAGGACGACGACAGACCACTCGGGCATCGTTTGCGCGGCCGCGCTGCTCTCGAGAACCTGGTGCGCGGTGATCAGCCCCACCCGCTTGCCGCCGAGCTCGAAATGCGAGCGGCCCTCCAACAGGGCCGTGCTCGCGGTCGGCACCTTGATGGTCTGCACGATCGAGGCCAGCGGTATCGCATACGGCTCACCGCCCACTTCGACGAGCAGCGCCCTGACGACGGATAGCGTGAGCGGCAGCTGCAAGAGAAACTGCGTGCCGCGCCCCGGCTGAGCCGTGATACGGATCGTACCCCGGAGCCTCTTCAACATGTGCTGCACGACGTCGAGTCCGACGCCGCGGCCGGAGATCTCCGTGACCGTCCCGGCCAGCGAGAAGCCCGGGAGCAGCAGGAATTCGTAGAGCTCCGACTCGCTCAGCTCGGCGGCCATCTGCTCGCTCGCCAGCCGCCGCTCCACGACCGCCCGGCGCAGCTTCGCCAGATCGATTCCGCGGCCGTCATCGCTGACTTGCAGCGTGAGCCGGCCGGCACTGTGCCGGGCCTCGAGGCGGATGACGCCCTCGGCGGGCTTACCGGCGGCCAGCCGCTCCCGCGGCGATTCGATGCCGTGATCCACGGCGTTGCGCAGGAGGTGGCCCAGCGGGGCATCGAGCTTCTCGAGTACGTCCCTGTCTACCTGGGTGGTGCTGCCGATGACATCGAGATGCACCTTCTTGTCGAGTTGCCGAGCCAGATCCCGCACCAGTCGTGGGAAGGCCAGGGTCCCGTCGGAGAACGGGCGCATGCGGCATGCAAGAGCCCCCTCGTACAAGCGATGCGACAGGCTCGTCACCCGGCGATCGAACGTCTCGAGCTCCGACAGGCGCTGCGAGAGCAGCCGGCGCGACTCGACGACGCGCTTCTCGGCGTTGGCCAGAGCTTCCTGGGCGCGCTCACTGAGATGGACTCCCGTGAGCTCCTCCCGCAGCTCGTGGAGCGTTCCGGACAACTCGTAGTGCTGGCGCTTCAAGCGCTGCAGAGCCTCACCGAAGGGCTGCACCCAGCGGCCTTCAACGAGTGACTCGGCCGCGAGGCCCAGGAGTCGATTCAAATTCTCGGCCGTCACTCGCAACACGCGATCGTGCAGGTCGGCAGAAGGCGCCTGATTCGAGGCAGCGAGAGGGGCGCTGACGGCCGATGAGGCCTCGGCGTCCGATGACGGTGGGGAAGCGACGCGCTTCTCGATAGTCGTAACGGCCACGGGAGCTGGTGCTGGTGCAGCGGCTTCCGGTACATCCGCGGGCCGCGCAGCTGCCACGCCGTCAGGGTCGCTGACGATGCGAGCGAGAGCCGCCACCGGCGCGGTGATCTCCTTCGAGCCGGCATCCCACATCGAGATATCGGCTTCGGACGTTTGCGCGATGCGACGGATCAGATCGACCGCGCGCAACAACTCATCCATGTGTGCCTGGCGCAGAGTGATGCGGCGCTCCTGCGCCGCCACGAAGCAATTCTCCATCGCATGGGCAATATTGACGCCCGCCGGGATCCCCACGACCCGCGCGGCACCCTTGATCGAGTGGGCTGCCCGCATGCAGCTCTCGAGTTGCGCGGCAGCGTGAGCATCACGCTCCAACGCCAGCAAGCCGTTCGTCAGGATCTGCGACTGCTCCTGCGCCTCCAGGCGAAACAGGTCGAGCAGCGAGGCCTCGCTGAGATCCGGGTGGCTCACGTCACGCTCCGGCTGACCGTCCTGCGCAGCAACTCATCGTCGAGAAAACCCACGCTACGCTGATTCCAACGAAGAATGGACTGCGTGTAGCGATTCTGTGCGTGCGCGACCGTAGCGGGCGGACTGCTGAATTCGGACGTCCCGTAGCGCTTGACACCCAACACTTCATCCACGGGGAAGGCAATCGACCCCTCGGGCCACCCCATGACGAGGAGCCTCAGCCCATCCCCAGCGCCCGGCGACGCGACCGCACCCGGCAGACCGAGGAGCTTGCCCAGCGACAGACAGATGACCAGCTCGCCGCGAATATTGGCCACACCGAGCAGAGCGCTGCTGCGGCGATGCGGAAGCGAATGGATCGGCCGAGCGCTCGCGACCTCGACGCACAACCGCGTGGCTACCGCGAAACATTCCGCTCCCAGGCGAAAAACAGTCGCGGACACCGTCTCGGCGTGGGTCTCGGGCAGCGGTTGCGCCAGCAATCCAGCCCAGTTGCGAGCATCGCCCTCAGGCACGAGCTCATCGAGCAATGCCTTCGCGCCCGCCGCATACACCGGGCAATTTCGACAATGCACATGCTCCGCCAAGGTTGGGCACGACTTGTCGCCGTGCACCCCGATGCTCTTCCAACACCCGGTGACCCCACCGCGCGCTGACTCGACCATCTGTGCGGGATCCGTGCTCATGTGAGGTTACCCGGCGCCGCGGGCGCGCTTCGCGCGATCGAACAGTCGCTGCGCACCCTGCACGTCCCCCTCGCGCATCAGCGCCGTGCCGAGATGCACCAGGGCTTCCTCATGCGTCGGGTCCAGATACAAGGCCCGGCGGTAGTTCTCAATCGATTTCTGGGTACGGCCGGCCGCATCATGCAGCACGCCCATCAGGCAGTATGCCTGTGCGGACTCGGCCTCCGCCTCCATGTTGACCTCGCACACCTGCAGCGCCTCGAGCAACTTGCCCTGGTCAGCGAGTTGCCGCGCCTGCGTGATCCAGTCATCCCCCGCCGGACTTGCGCCCGGCATCCCGGGTTCCTGTCCGGGCGCCTCGTACGCCGGCGTCACGTTGACCGGCTTGGAAGCCACTGGCGGCAATACCGGGCTGCCACGCCCTTTCGCGGCGGGCGCCGGGGTATCGCGCACAGGCTCGCGCACCCACGGAGGCAGCACCGCCGGCACCGGGCGGGGCGTCGCGACCGGCCCACCCGGCGCCTGCACCCTGAACCCAAACACCAAGGGCATACGGATCGATTCAAACCCTCGATCCAGAAGCAGGCCGCTCTCAGACGGGCCCACGAAGATCGTGCCGCCGGGAGTGAGCAATCGGGCGAGCAGCTGCAGGGCGCCCTGTTGGCCCGCGGCGTCGAAATAGATGAGGACGTTGCGACAGAAGATCACATCGTATGAATGCGCAGCCGGGAAAGCACCGGGCGCGAACAGATTGGCCCTCCTGAAGCGGACGCGACGGCGGACCCGAGTGCTCAACTCATAGCCGCGACCCGCTCGCTCGAAATAGCGGTCCCGGAAGCCGAGATCGGTCCCGCGGAAAGCATTCTTCCCGTAGATCGCGCGCTCGGCGCTCCCGACCGCACGCGCGCTGATATCGACCCCATCCACCCAGAAACGCTCGTCCGGCACCCCGGCATCGAGCAGAGCCATGGCGATCGAGAAAGGCTCCTCCCCCGTGGCGCACGGCACGCTCAACACTCGCAGAGCGGAGCCGGGCGTCTTCTGAGACTCGAGCAACGCAATCCGCGTGAGAGCCGTAAAAGCCTCGCGATCCCGGAAGAACCAGGTCTCGGGAACGACGACGAGCTCGATGAGCTCCTGCATCTCGGGCTCCGAGGCGATCAGGTGGCCCCAGTACGCCTCCTCATCGGGCAGGGCACATGCCCGAACTCGTTCGCGTACCGCGCGCTGTATCGCCTGCAAGCCGATCGATTGGGCGTCGAGGCCCATTCGTTCCTTCAAGAGCGCAGCCACACGGGGAACGCTCACGCGGCGGCCTCCCCGAGGTCTCGGAACAAAGCGACGCGCACGGCCTGAGGCAGCAACTTCCTGACGTCAACCCATTGCAAGAGGCGGCCGTCATGGCTGACGACAGGCCCTAGGTAGGAGGCCTCACCGTCGACACCGGCCGGCATGAAATTACCCGGATCGCAACGGACCGTGTCGGTAACCCTCTCGGCGATGACGCCCAGCAGATGCTTTCCGGAGCCCTCCGCCGGCTCCGGCTCGAGGGGCACCAGGATCAGGCGCGTGCTGCGATAGTGGGCAGCCGGTCGGCCGAGCGTGAGCTCGTTGAGATCCACGACGGGAACCGCTGTCCCGCGATAGTTGAACGTCCCCACTACACCCGCAGGAGCGCGGGGAATGCTCTTCATCTCCACGAGTGGCAGCACACGGACGACGCGAGATGCCTCCATGAGGTACGCATCCGCGCCGATCCACAGCTGCAGAAACAGCTTCACGCGAGTCGGAAGCGCGATACGGCGCTTCGCAATGCATTCGCTACATGAGTCAGTCCGCCGATCACCTCATTCGACTGCCGCAGCGACTGCACCGTCTGCTGCGAGGTCTCGGTGAGCTGCGTCAGCGCATCGCTGATCTGCTCCGCTCCCGTCGCCTGCGCCTGCATCCCCTCGTTCACCGCCGATACCCGCGGGGCCAGCGCCTGGACCTGCTGAATGATCTGCGTGAGCTGCGTGCGCACCTGCTGCACCTCGCCCATGCTGCGCCGGACCTGCTCGGAGAACTTGTCCATCCCCATCACTCCCGCCGCCACCGCCGACTGGATCTCCTTCACGGTCTGCTCGATGTCGTACGTCGCCACCGCCGTCTGATCCGCCAATCGCCGGATCTCCGTCGCCACGACCGCAAATCCCCGTCCCGCCTCTCCGGCCTTCTCCGCCTCGATCGCCGCATTCAGCGACAGCAAGTTGGTCTGATCGGCCACCTTCGTGATCGTCGTGATCACCTGGTTGATGTTGCTCGCTTTCTCGCTCAACACCCCGAGCTTCGCGCTGATCGAGGTGGCCGCCTCGCTCACGTGGCCCATGCTGTCCTCCATCCGCGCGAGCCCTGCCTGACCTCCTCCGGCCAGGCTCGCCGTCTGCTCCGCAACATGCGACACCTCGCCCATCATGCTCAGCAGCTCCCGGGACGTCGCCGAGATCTCCTTGGAGGTCGCCCCGATCTGCGTCGTCGTCGCCGCTATCTCCGTCGCGCTCGCATGCTGCTCGTTCGCCGTCGCGCCAATCTGCGTCACCGACGTGTTCACCTGAATCGCCGAGCGCTGCACCTGATCCACCAGCCCGGACAGCTCCGTGATCATCTGGTTGAAGCCCGTGGCCAACGTGCCAAACTCATTGCGCCGCTCGACCTTGATGCGCTGGCGGAAGTCTCCCTGGCGCAGCGTGTCCGTCGTCTCGAGCATCCGCCGCAGGGGCTTCGCGATCGCGCGCCACAGGACATCCATGACCACACCACCGAACGTCAGAATGACGACGGCGGAGACGAGCACCACCATTCGTAAGCCTCCAATCTCCGTCGTCATACTGTGGGCAAGCTCGCTCGACGCGGCGGTGGTGTGCTTGTCCATCTCCTCGCGCACGCTGAAGACCGCTTCCACGGGAGGGGCCAGCACCTTCAAGAAGGCAGTTGGTGTCAACACGGCCGGCGTGACGCTCGCCTCCCGGATCAGCCCATCCTCGGCCTCCCAGTATTTCGACGCCGTATCCTGCAGCCGGCTGAACATGCCACGCGCCTCGGGATCCGACATGCTGGTTCCGTACAGGCTCAACAGAGTCTGCACCCGGGTGCGGTGGTCACGGATCTGTTGTGCGAGCCGCTCGGCCTTGATCCGGTCCGTCCCGGAGTAGCTGTACTCCTGAGCGATCAGCAAGGCCTGCTGCAGAGCAAGCTGCAGCTCGCTGGCACGTTCCTGCGACTCGAGCCGCTGCTCGAGCTGGTGGCCGCCCTCGATCAGCCGGGTGAGCAGATGATAGGCATTCGCTCCGACGAGCACGAACACGACGAACGTGGCGATGTAGCTCGCGATCATCTGTCGGCGGATGGTCCAATTCTTCATGATGGCATCTCCCGTCCACGCAGCGTGGCAGGACTACTGGGGTAGGAAGATGATTACGTTATATTGGCCGTATCTCTGTGAGGCATTTCAATGAATTGCACATCGACAAGTGCGACCTGCGTCCGTATCCTCGCCGCCGAGCCATGAATTTCTGCAGCCAGTGCGGCGCCCGCGTCGAGTATCGAACCCCTCCGGGTGACCATCTGTCCCGTCACGTCTGCGACTCGTGCGGCACCATCCATTATCAGAACCCCCGCCTGATCGTGGGCTGCGTACCCGAGTACGAGGGCCAGATCCTGCTGTGCAAGCGTGCCATCGAGCCGCGGCTCGGCTACTGGACGGTGCCCGCCGGATTCATGGAGAACGGGGAGACCCTGCAGCAGGCGGCCGCTCGCGAGTCGTACGAGGAAGCGCTTGCCACGGTCGAGATCGGGTCATTGCTGACGATCGTGCATGTGCTGCACACCCACCAGGTCCACGTTTTCTTCCGGGCGACCCTCCCGGAGGCCCGGTTCGGCCCTGGGCCGGAGAGCCTGGAGGTCATGCTCGTCGACCCCCAGGACATCCCCTGGAGCGACCTCGCCTTCCCCAGCACGGAGTTCACCCTTCGGCGCTACCTAGAGGACCGGGCGGCGGGCCTGGACGTGCACCATTTCACCGAGTTCGATCGGCGCTTGCCGCGCTGAGTCAACCACAGCACAATTCGCGGCTGCGCCGGGCTCCGTCAGAGAGCCCATCCTGGGGTCCCCGGCCATCCACGGCGCGCGCGCTGGAAGAACATCGAGGCGTACTGAATGACCTTTGTCGTCACCGAAAACTGTATCAAGTGCAAATACATGGACTGCGTGGAAGTGTGCCCCGTCGATTGCTTCCACGAGGGACCGAATTTCCTCGCGATCGATCCCGATGAGTGCATCGATTGCACGTTGTGCGAGCCGGAGTGCCCCGTCGAGGCGATCTTCTCGGAAGAGGAGCTGCCCTCGGGCCAGGAGCACTTCAAGGAGCTGAATGCCGAGCTCGCCAAGCAGTGGCCCGTCATTGCCGAGAAGAAGGATCCGCCCGCCGACGCCAAGGAATGGGAAGGCAAGCCGGACAAGCTGAAACTGCTGGAAAAGTAGGCAGCGGGCGGGCGCCGCCTGCGCAACCGGCGGGCCGTCGCCGCCTGCGCGACCGCTCTACCCCCCAGAACTTTGAAGGCGCTGGGCCAGCACCGGCGGCGGCAGGTAGCCGGACACCAGCTCCCCGTCGGGAAGCACGATTGCGGGTGTGCCCTGCAGGCCGAACTGCTGCCCCAGGGCGTAGTGGCGCGCCACCGGATTGTTCGCGCAGACCTTGGCCGGAAGCGCCATTCCGCGCTTGGCCTGGGTCAGGGCGTCATTGCGGTTGGCGGAGCACCAGACCTCTTCCGCCTTGGTCCACGATTCGGTGTTCGGACCGCTGCGCGGATAAAACAGATACCGCACCCGGATTCCCAGATGATTGTATTCGGCGATCTGACTGTGGAGCTGGCGGCAGTACCCGCAGTCCACGTCCGTGAATACCGTGATCGTGTACTTGGGATCCCGGGGCCCGAAGACCAACATCTGATCCTCGGGAACGGCCGCGATGAGATGGGCCCGGGTCTCGCGGCGCACGTTCTCGGTCAGATTGACGTTGCGGCCGATATCGTAGAGATCGCCATTGATCCCGTACTGGCCGTCGGCCGTGACGTACAGGATGTCGGCCCCATGCCTGAGCTCGTAGAGTCCGGGGATGGGCGATGGACGCAGATCCTCGGGTCGGGCGCCCGGGATCCTGCCGGCGATCTCGGCGCGAGGGTCCGCCGCAGGAGCGGCCTGGCGGGGCTGCTCGGCCGCCAACGGACCGCCTGTCAACGCCGCCGCTAGCCAAGCTGCCGCGGTCGCGCTCCATCTCATGATCATGCGGTGTTCCGTCCTGTGCATCGAAGTGCCCGGTTGGACCGGACGAAGCCCGGAAGGTTCGCCGCCGTTCCGTCAGCCCCGCGGATGGTGCTGAGAGTGCAGCTCTTTGAGCCGCTCGCGAGCCACGTGAGTATAGATCTGAGTGGTCGACAAGTCGCTATGGCCCAACAGCATCTGGACGACGCGCAGATCCGCGCCATGGTTGAGCAGATGCGTGGCAAACGCGTGACGCAGCGTATGCGGCGACAGGTCTTTGCTGATGCTGGACTTGCGAGCGTAGCGCTTGATGATGTGCCAGAAGGCCTGGCGCGTCATCCGGTCGCCACGCCGCGTGGGAAACAGGTAGTCCGTCTGCCGCTCGAGCAGGATCTCGCCCCGCGCGCTGCGGGCGAACTCGGTCAGCCAGCGCATGGCCTCCTCGCCCAGAGGAATCAGCCGCTCGCGGTTGCCCTTGCCCAGGATGCGGATGACACCCTGGTTCAGGTTGACCTGCGAGTAACGCAGGTTGACGAGCTCGGACACCCGCAGGCCGGTCGCATACAACACTTCGAGCATCGTGCGATCGCGGTTGCCCAGCGGATCGCTGACAACGGGTGCCGACAGAAGCGACTCGACTTCTTCCTCCGACAGCGACTTCGGCAAGGACCGCCCGATCTTGGGCATCGCGATCTGTGCGGTCGGATCGTCGCGAATGACGCCCTCGCGCACGAAATATCTGAAGAAGCGCCGGAAGCTGGAGAGCTGTCGCGCGGTCGAGCGGGGCCGCGCGCCGGCCTGAACCCGCCAGGCGATGAAGTCCTGGAGGTCCGCACGCGTGGTGTGCATGATCGGGACGTTCCGCTCGCTGAGCCAGCGCGCAAGCGCCGTGAGGTCCGCACGATAGGCCGCCAGCGTGTTGGGCGACAGCCCACGTTCCATCCAGACCGCATCGAGAAAGCGGGACACCGCCGGATCGGCAGAGTCGGCGTTGGGGGTCATGGCTATTGCCGCAGCCTGCTTCGTCAAAATCGCGTCTCTCGCCTGGGACCCGGCGCGCCGCCCGGCGTGCCTCTTCATGTACGGGTCCCGAACGTATGATGTTCAAATGCTCCGATACGGGCCCAGTATGGTGACGGTCAGGCAACAGCGGGCGTGATGACCTTCACATCTGCCCGGAAGCATTAACATAAAGAGAACCAGGTCACACACCTGAGACCGGGCGGGGGCCGATATAGCCGCCATGATGCGCGCACACCTGGGAGGATCGGGCGGGGAATGACTCATTGGCTGCTGGCTCCCTGGCGAGTGCTGTACGCGTTGTATGCGGGCCTCGCGTTTCTCGTGTTCGGGCTGGCTGCCCTGGCCGCAGCCTTGCTGCTACCGGGCGTGGAGCGCCGCAGGGCGGCCGCCCGCAGGATCGCGCGAGGATTCCTGTTCGCCGCGGGCATGCCCGTCACTGTTAAATCGCCCGAGCGCCTGCCGCCCGGGCAGTGTGTCGTTGTGGCCAACCATGCCAGTTATCTGGACGGTGTCGTCTTCACGGCTGCGCTTCCCCCGCGTTTCGGGTTCGTGATCAAGCGTGAGATGGCTGCCGTGCCGCTGGCCGGCCTGTTACTGCGCAGACTGGGGTCGCAGTTCGTGGAGCGCTTCAACCGCCACCGCGGCGCAGCGGATGCGCGGCGCCTGCTGCGCCAGGCGGCAGGAGGCAATTGTCTGGCGTTTTTCCCCGAAGGAACCTTTACAAAGACACCGGGCCTGCTCAAGTTCCACACCGGCGCCTTCGTCACCGCGGCCCGCGCTCATTGTCCTGTGGTTCCGGTCGTGGTGCGCGGAACCCGCAAGGCCCTCTCCCCCCGCGGCGGACTGCCGCGTCCATCCCGCATCGAGATTCAGATACTGCCGGCTGTGGACGCCTCGCCGGAGCGTCCGGACGCGGCTGCGCTCGATCTGCGCGACCGGGCCAGGGCCGCAATCCTCCGCGAGCTCGGAGAGCCCGACCTGGAGGAGCCGTTGGCGCGCTCCGCGGAGCGGGCGGCCTGACCTACATGTTTCGCCGGTACTGGCCGCCGACCTGATAGAGCGCGCGGGAGATCTGGCCCAGAGAGCAGACTTTCACGGCCTCCATGAGCTGGTTGAACACGTTCTCGCCGCGCGACGCTGCGTGCTGGAGGCGCTGCAGCACCGCGGGCCCGACAGCCTCGTTGCGCTGCTGGAACGCGCGCACGGCGTTCACCTGATTCTGCTTCTCTTCCTCGGTGGAGCGGATGAGCTCGGCGGCCTGCACCTCATTCGAATCCGCGCCGAGAAAAGTGTTGACGCCAATGATCGGCAAGCTGCCGTCGTGTTTCCGGGTCTCGTAGTAGAGCGACTCTTCCTGGATCTTGCCGCGCTGATACATCGTCTCCATCGCGCCGAGGACGCCGCCGCGCTCGGACAGTGAGTCGAACTCCTTGTACACGGCCTCTTCGACGAGGTCCGTCAGGTACTCGAGCGCGAACGAGCCCTGCCAGGGGTTCTGGTTCTTGTTGAGCCCGAGCTCGCGGTTGATGATGAGCTGGATCGCAACCGCGCGGCGTACGCTCTCCTGCGTCGGCGTCGTCAGCGCCTCGTCGTAGGCGTTCGTATGCAGGCTGTTGCAATTGTCGAACAGCGCGTACATCGCCTGGAGAGTCGTGCGGATATCGTTGAAGTTGATCTCGCGCGCGTGCAGGCTGCGGCCCGAGGTCTGGATGTGGTACTTCAACATCTGGCTGCGCGCAGACCCGCGATACAGGTCGCGCATGGCCCGGGCCCAGATCCGGCGCGCCACGCGGCCGATGACGGCATACTCGGGATCCATGCCGTTGGAGAAGAAGAACGACAGGTTGGGCGCGAAGTCATCGATGCGCATGCCGCGCGCCAGGTAATACTCGACGATGGTGAACCCGTTCGCGAGCGTGAAAGCGAGCTGGGAGATCGGGTTCGCGCCGGCCTCGGCGATGTGATAGCCCGAGATCGACACCGAGTAGAAGTTGCGCACCTTGCGATCGATGAAGTACTGCTGCACGTCACCCATCATCCGCAGTGCAAACTCAGTGGAGAAGATGCAGGTGTTCTGGGCCTGATCCTCCTTCAGGATATCGGCCTGTACCGTGCCGCGCACGGCCTGCAGCGCCTCGGTCTTGATGCGCTCGTAGGTCTCTGCGTCAACCAACTGGTCGCCCGTGACGCCGAGCAGCGCGAGACCCGACCCGTCGTGCCCGGCCGGCAGATCGCCCTTGTAGGTGGGTGCGGGAACGCCCCGAGCGATCGCCTTCTCGTGCAGCGCGGCGATCTTGCTCGACGCCTCCTCCCAGCGGCCCTCCGCCTTGAGATAGCGCTCCACGCGCTGATCGATCGCCGTGTTCATGAACATCGCGAGAATCATCGGGGCGGGCCCGTTGATCGTCATGGAGACGGAGGTGGATGGCAGACACAGATCGAAGCCCGAATAGAGCTTCTTCATGTCATCGAGCGTCGCGATGGAGACGCCCGAGTTGCCGGTGCGGCCGTAAATGTCGGGACGGGTATCCGGGTCCTCGCCGTAAAGAGTGGTCGAGTCGAACGCGGTGGACAGCCGCGCCACGCCGTGACCGCCGGCCAGATAGTGGAATCGACGGTTGGTGCGCTCCGGAGCCCCTTCTCCCGCGAACATACGAGTGGGATCTTCCTCCTCGCGCCGGTACGGATAAACGCCGCCGGTATACGGGTAGGAGCCGGGCAGATTCTCGGTCATCAGGAAGTGGAGGATCTCACCCCAATCCTCGAACTTCGGCACGGCGAGCTTGGGAATCTGCTGATGCGACAGACTCTGCGTGTAATTCTCGCCCACGACATCGCGATCCCGCACCTTGTAAGAAAAGGTCGGATCCGTGGCGCCCTTGCGCCGCGCCGGCCACGATTTCAACTCCCCGACGCCTTCGGTGCCAATAGCGTTGAGCGCGGCGTTGTAAGCGCTTCGCAGCTCGCGCCGGGTGGCATCGGACTTCGCATCGGATAGCGCCGCCTCGGGGAAGCGGTCGAGCGGGCTGGGCAACTGCGCGTCGTGCAACGACCGCAGCGTCTCATAGAGACCATAGGCCCTGCGCGCAGCCCCCACCTGCTCCTCGATCTCGTCGCGCGTCGCGCGGCCGTGTTGCGCGATCTCCGCCAGATAGCGGGTCCTCTGACCCGGAATCAGCGGCGAGCGCGCCGTCAACTCGGTGGGACCGACATCGTCGACCTGCCAGGACGCGTTGCCGATGTGCTTCGTCGTCAACGCCTTGCAGATCGTCGCAAACAGGCGGTTGACGCCGGGGTCGTTGAAGCGGCTCGCGATGGTCGGGAACACAGGGACATCGCCGTCCGCCACGGTCATGCGCTCCGGATGGTTGCGTCGCCATTGCTTGCGCACATCGCGCAGGCTGTCCTCGGCGCCGCGCTTCTCGCTCTTGTTGAGCACGATGATGTCGGCGAAGTCGAGCATGTCGATCTTCTCGAGCTGGCTCGCCGCACCGTACTCGCTCGTCATCACGTACAGCGACAGATCGACGAGATCCACGATCTCCGTGTCGGACTGGCCGATGCCCGCCGTTTCCACGATGATCAGGTCGAATCCGGCCGCCTTGTAGAGGTCGATCACGTCCTTCAATACGGCGGATGTCGCGAGGTGCTGGCGCCGTGTGGCGAGGGATCGCATGAAGATCGTCTCGGCCGCGAGACTGTTCATCCGTATCCGGTCACCCAATAGCGCGCCGCCGCTGCGCCGCCGGGTCGGGTCCATGGCCACGACCGCGATCTGCCGGCCGGGGAAATGGCGCACCAGCCGGGAAAGCAGCTCGTCGGTCAGGCTCGACTTGCCGGCGCCACCCGTGCCGGTGATACCGATGACGGGGACCTGATTCTTCGAGCGGGCGAGCGCCCGCCGGATCTGCTCGGTCTGGCCATCCGCCGCTGGGGCGCCCTCGAGGATCGAGATCGTCCGAGCGATGTGCCGATGGTCCTTGGCATTGAGAGGACGGAATTCGTACGAGGGCTTGGCCACCCCGCCCAGCCGCGCGAAGACATCGTCGATCATCCCGTTCAAGCCGAGTCGCCGGCCGTCCTCGGGGGTGTAGATCTTCTCGACTCCGTGCCGCTCGAGGGCGTCGATTTCGTGCGGCGCGATGGTCCCACCGCCCCCGACCACCACCCGGATATGGGGACTGCCAAGCTCGCTCAGCATATCCACCATATAGGCGAAATATTCATTGTGGCCCCCTTGATAGGAGCTCACGGCGACCGCATCCGCGTCCTCCTGAATGGCGGCACGCACGATATCGGCGACGCTGCGGTTGTGCCCCAGGTGCACCACCTCGGCCCCGTGGCCCTGCAGGAGGCGCCGGATCATATTGATGGCGGCGTCGTGCCCGTCGAACAGCGACGCCGCCGAAACGAAGCGCAGGGGGGCCCGGGCGGCAGGCTGGCCGGCGTGCTCTGTCTGCTCGAGGGCTGTATTGCCGGAGGTCCTGGCATTCATGGCGGTTCTCGCTGGCGGGAGGGGCTGCGGCTTATGTTTACGCGCCGGTAGATTGACTACCCAGCAGTATGATGGATGCTCGGGGAGCGGGTCAACGACGCGCCGTTGCGCGTCCCGGGACGCATTATACCGCCGGGCCGGGCGCTTGTTTGCAACAGCACGCGTGCCTCCAAGCAGCTATACTTTCGGGTATACATCCCACGTACCTCCCCTTCCGGATCAATTGAAAGTGGCGACCAGCCGGCGACGACGCTCACCCGATGCGACGAGGGCCCCCGGCGCTCCGATCTCGCCATGGCGCGCGACGCGCGAGCGGCAGCGCGACCGCGAGATCAAGCGGGATGCGGTCATCAGGGCGGCTGCCCATGCGTTCAACCGCAAGGGCTATCACAACACTTCGCTGGACGACATCGCGGCGGCGCTCGCGGTGACCAAGCCCACGGTGTACTACTATGTGACCAGCAAGGAGCAGTTGCTGTTTGAATGCTTCAGCGCGGGTGTCGAGCCGATCCGCGCTGCATTCGCCGAAGCGCGCGGCCTGCGGTCGCCCGGTCGCGAGCGGTTGAACGCGGTTCTGCGCCGCTACGCGCAGGCCGTCGCCTCCGACTTCGGATGGTGCATGGTACGCGCCGAGGACGAAGACCTGCCGCCGGCGCTCAGCAGCCAGATCAAGAATGCCAAGTCGGAGATCGATCAGGGCATCCGTCAGCTGCTGCGCGAGGGCATGCAGGATGGCTCGATCCACGCGGGCGACCCCAAGATGATGGCGTTCGTGCTCGCCGGCGCGTTGAACTGGATCGCCCATTGGTACCGTGAAGACCAGTCGATGAGCGCCGCCGAGATCGCCGACGCTTTCGTGAGGGTCTTC
>DATEJM010000086.1:0-61545 GCA_035277965.1 Steroidobacteraceae bacterium
GAATTGCTCCTGGGCGGCGCCGGAGCGAGGTCGTCAGCGAGACCGTCGCCGACGCCCCGTTCGAGATTCCGGTTACTTTTTATTGCTGTCACACGATGCGAATCAGCTGGCCCGCGACATCAACCCCCAACATCGGAATCAATGATTACGCAGACACTTTGTATCGTCGAGGTGATGTTCAAGATGAAGTGAGCACGTCGCCACGCCCAACTCATGCGACCGCTTTGGGTAAGTTTATCCGACCATCGTGAGGGACCGCTGGCCGGTTGACGACCACATGCGCCACCAACCGACCCACCGATCGAACCGCTACACCTCCTTCTGCTCTCGCGCCAGTCATTTCCCAAGTCCCGGATCACGCTCTTGCAGGTCCTGGCGGATCATGGTCCAACCGATTGTTGGAGCTCATACGTTCCCATAAACAGATCTGACCTCTCGAGCTCACGCGCTTGGCCGCCTCTTCTTTGGAAGCGAGCCAAGTTAGATGATCGAGAAGAAGGCCAGAATTGGGAAAGCCGCAGTCAGCATTAACCAGGCGAGAGACGACGCGCTCCAGAAGCGACCCCAGTTTGCCGATCTCGCTGACGAGAGCATGCGCGCGGAGACGTTCCGGAGCCGCCACCAGGATGCGATGGCAACCACGAGAGCCCGAGAACGGCCCACAACCGAGCCACCGCATAGGCGGCAAGCAGGGGTGCCACGAGAAAGAGGCCGATGCCCCCCCGCGTTCTGCGACTGACCTTCATCGCCCCGATCGTACAGTGTGCAATGTCAGACTGTTGAGACAGCCGTCAGAAAAAGCGGGGCCGGTTCACAGATCGCGACGACAGCTCTCCTTGGGCGTGGCCGTCAGTTGTAAAGCCGGCCTCAGCGAGCCACAGGCCCGCGTTGCATCTCGCCTTGCGCGAAGTGACCGGATGCATCCGAGAACACGATCTCCACACGGCGATTCTGCTGTCGTCCCGCCGCAGTGTCGTTCGAGGCCACCGGAAAGTCCTTGCCGCGGCCAACAGCCTCGTAGCGATCCGCAGGCACGTTGCGCATCGTGAGCGCCCGGGCGACCGCATCCGCCCGCCGTTGCGAGAGCTGCTCGTTGTATTGAGCGGACCCGCGGCTGTCCGTATGCCCCTCGATGACGACCCGGGTCTGCGGGTTCTGCTTCAGGAAGACCGCCAGCCTGTCGAGTGCCAGGTCGGCGCCGGGCTTCAACGTCGCCAGTCCCGTGTCGAACAGGACATCGCCCAAAGTTACGACCACGCCGCGGTCGGTCTGCTTCGCCTGCAAGTCCGCGAGCTGCTGCTGCGCATTGGCCAGTTGGCTTTGCGCTTCCTGCGCCTGCGTCTTCGCGTTCTGTGCCTCACGCGTGCGCGATTCGAGCAGCACACGATTGCGCTCCTCCTCGCCCTGGGCGACGTCCTGGCGTGCGTGGGCCTGCGCTACTCGCGCCTCGCCGGTCTGCGCATTGCGCTTCGCCAGATAGGCCAGATGATCGACCTCATTCATCGGCCGCTTCTGCTGCAATGCCGTCTGCGCCTGATGTAAATGATCGCGCGCCGCCTCGAGATCCTGACTGGCGGCGGAGCCCGCCAGCGGGTCCTGCGACAGCGTCTCGATTTCCGCCCGCGCCTGCTCGAGCTGCTCGCTACGTTGCGGCGCCGATGCGCACGCGGCCAGTACGGCCGTCGTCGCTCCAACTATGAGTGCTCTTCTCATCGTCCTCTCCTTGAATGTGTTTCGTTTCAGCGGTTCGTGCCGGACGTATCGGGCGCGCCGCGATTGCTCTCCTGGCGCAAGGTGTCGATGCTCTGTTTGACATCGTGCGAGGCCTGTTGGGCCTCCCCCGCGGCCTGACGCGCGCTCGCGAGATCCGCATCCGCGGCAGCCGCCTCCGCATAACGCCTCGCCTCGTTGTACTTCCTGTCCGCGGTCGCTTTGTCGGCGTCGCTGAGCTCGTCGTGCGCTCGTTGGAGTTCCGCGGCCGCGTAGCGCTGCGCGCCCTGTTTGTCGGCTTGCTCGACGACTGCTTTGGCCCGCGCCAGCTCCTCCACCGGTCGCGGTCCCTCCGAGGCGCAACCGCCCGCCGTGAGCAGCGCCGCCGCGACGGCTGGCAGGAATAGGAAACGTTGAGATGACATGCTGCTTCTCCCCTCTCGTAGAGTTCCTTGGCACGCGACCATCGTGCCGGCACCGCCGCGGCTGCGGTGTCAGTCAACCTGAGCGCGCGTTCCCCGCGCCACGTATTGCAACGTAGGACGGCTCTGACTGCAGCGGAGTTTGCGACACCCGCGATTTGCCCGCCCTGTCGCGCTCCGGCGACGTCAAGTAGGACATGTCTGACAGCAGCTCGGGACGCTTCTTGCCCCGTACCCCCGCCTCCCGCCGACTCTGCCGTCACGCGGCAACCACTATCTTGCCATCCCAAGTGAATTGATTCCGTTGCAGCACCCCGTACCGAGGGGTGTGGGGAGCCCTAAGTGACTGAGCAAGTAGTGACGAACGACATGGTGGCCCTGGTGCCTCAACTGCATACCTTCGCCCGCTCGTTGTGCCGTGACGGCGTGCGCGCGGACGATCTGGTTCAAGAAGCGCTGACACGAGCCTTGGATAACATCGATCGCTTTCGGCCCGGGACCAACCTGAAGGCCTGGCTGTTCACGATCGTGCGTAACGAGCACTACTCGCAGCTGCGTCGCCGCAAGTTCGAGGCCCATGGCGTGGATACCGATCTGCTGCCCGAGCCGAGCGTTCCGCCTGACCATGACGGCAAGCTCGAGTTGCGCGATCTGAACCGCGCGCTTGCGGCGCTATCGCCAGGTCAACGGACCGCGCTGATCCTCGTGAGCGCCAGCGGCTTCTCCTATGAAGAAGCCGCCTCGATCTGCGGGTGCGCCGTCGGCACGATCAAGAGTCGTGTTGCCCGCGCACGGGAGACTTTGCTGGAAATGCTCGAGGGCCGTATTCCGCTGGCGGCTGACGATACCGCCGATGAAACCTCGCCAACGCCGACGGTACGTCGGCGTTCCGCGCGTCCGGTCATACGCCCCGCCGTGCCAACTGGCTCAGCGCTTCGCCCGTCAGTCTGAACAAGCGCCACTCCTCGAGAGGCTTCGCGCCGAGGTTGCGGTAAAACCGGATGGAAGGCTCGTTCCAGTCGAGGACCGCCCACTCCAGCCGGCCGCAACCTCGCTCGACGGCGGTAGCCGCGAGCCAACCGAGCAGACGTCGGCCGAGACCCCGGCCCCGTGCCTCGGGCAGCACGAACAGATCCTCGAGGTAGATTCCGGGCTGGCCGAGAAACGTCGAGAAGTTATGAAAGAACAGCGCGAATCCGCGCGGGTCGCCGTCCACACAAGCCAATATGACTTCTGCGTAAGGTCGCGTACCGAAGAGAGCGCGCCGTAGACGGTCCTCCGTAGCGACGACCTGATGCTCCAGGCGCTCGTATTTTGCGAGCTCCCGGATGAACGTGAGGATGGTCGGCAAGTCCCGCTCGGTCGCCGCTCGGATGCTGACCATGCCCTTCATCCCGTGCTCTGCAGACCTTGGGCAATGCCACTGATGCTAGCGAGCAGCGCCTCGAAGAGATCGCGGTCGCGACGCCCCGCGGCGCGCCAGCGCTGCAGAAGATCCACCTGCATCAGATTCATCGGGTCCACATAGGGATTGCGCAGTTGGATGGCCCGCTGCAGGGTGGGGTCGGTATCGAGCAGTGCCTGGCTGCCTTTGATGGCGGTCACATGCTGACAAGCCAGTGCGTATTCGGCGCGGATCTGCGCAAAGAGCCCCTGGAGGGCCTCGGGCGCGAGCACGTTGTAGGCCTTCGCGATCTCGAGGTCGGCGCGCGCCAGCATGGTTTCGACGTCATCGATGAGGCTGCGAAGAAAGTACCACGACGCGTAGGCCTCGCGAAGACGCTCCATCCCGTGCGCCTGCGCGGCGGCGCGCAGACCGCTACCGGCCCCGTACCAGCCCGGAATCATGTGCCTCGATTGCGTCCACGCGAACACCCAGGGCACCGGCATCAGTGCTTCCACGTTGGCACTGTCCGAGCGGTGCGCGGGACGCGAGCCGATCTGCATCCGCTCGATGACATCGATCGGCGTGACTGAGCGAAAGTATTCATAGAACTCGGGCCGGTCGTACACCAGACGCTGATAAGCCTCGCGACTGGCGGCCGATAGTGTTGCCGCGCACTCCAGATGGGCAGCCGAATCGGCCGCGAGGGTGCCGCGCTGAGCGGCGGACGTGGTGAGGCTGAGGGAGTTGAAAGCACGCTCCAGCGTGCGCATGGCGATCGGCCGCAACCCATAACCCTGTTGGACCGACTCGCCCTGCTCCGTCAGGCGAAGCACGCCGTTGACGGCACCCGCCGGAGCGGCACGGACGAGCGAGTCGATGCGGCCGCCGCCGCGTGCGATGCTTCCGCCACGGGCGTGAAAGACGACATGCCTCTCGTCGGCGGCCGCGAGTGCCTGTGCGAGCGCCCGTTGTGCCTGGTGGGTCGCGAACCGGGAGGCACACGGGCCGGCCTCTTTGTTCGCATCCGAGTACCCGATCAACACGCATTGCGTGCGGCCGCGGGCATCCAGATGCTGCCGATAGAGAGCGTCCGCCAGGAGCTCCTGCATCGTCGTGCCGCAATGCTCGAGAGCGGCCAACGACTCGAACTGGGGCGCGATATCCAGTGCGACCTCGCCGGTATGTTTGTCATAGGCCTCGGCCCAGCGCGCCAGCAATAGAGCCGCCAGGACATCATCTGCGCCCGTGGCGCCGCTGACGACGAAATATCCGACCGCCTGGGGTCCGTATCGGTGCCGCCCCTGCATGATCGCATCGAACACGGCGAGATGACGCTTACCGAGCGCATCCAGCTCCACCTTCGGTCCCAGATCCTTCTGCAACGCCTCGCCGAGAAGCTGCCGCCGCTCGGCTCGTGGCCGGCCCAGCCATTGCGGGTCATCAGTCCCCCGCGCGATCACCTGATGCAGCACGCTCGCCTGCTGGCGCACATCCAGGGCCGCGAGATGGAAGCCGAACGTATCGATCCGGCGCAACAAGCGCCGGATATGAAACAGCCCGGCGTTGATACCCTTGTTGGCGTGCAGACTGCCGGCGATGAGCTGTACGTCGGCACGGAACTGCTTCACGGACTGGTAACCGTTCGGCCGACCTTCGTACGTGTGACGCAGCCGCTCGCCCATCTGCGCCAGGAACACCCGATAGGGCATCCGATCATGGCGCGCCGGCGTGATGGCTCGCGCACCCGGCAGAAGGACCATGTATTCGTCGATCCGCTTCGACAGAGCCGGCGTGACGCTCGTGCGACTTGCGCTCTGCGACAGACGCTGCGCAAGAGCCTGACACTCCTCGAAGTAAGCGTTGACGATGACTTGCTGCTGGCGCGCGAGCGTCTCGCGGATCGTCTTCGCATGGATGTCGGGATGACCATCCATGTCGCCGCCGACCCACGAGCCGAAATGCAGGATCGGGGGCAGCTCGACCGTGTCTGCCGATACGCCGTACAGTTTCTCGAGCGCTTGCGCAATCTCCTCGTAGAAGGCGGGGACGATCGGGTAGAGAATCTCGACGAGATAGAAAAGAACATGCTCGCGCTCGTCGGCGACCGTGAGCTGCTCACGGGGATGATCCTCTGTCTGCCACCCAGTGGTCAGCTCCCCGCGTATGGAGGCCATCAGGTTGCGCGCATCATGCGGTGTCAGCGTGGGATCGAGTCGGTCGAGCACATGCCCGGCGACACGCTGCTGCTTACGCAGAATCGTGCGCCGTGTGGACTCGGTCGGGTGCGCCATGAACACCGGCTCGATCCGCAGGCTCTCGATGAGCGCCAGCACGTCGCTGAGCTGAAGCCCGCGCACCTTGAGCGTCGCGATGGCATCTTCCACGCCGCCGGGCTGGGGCCGCCGGCTGTCCTTCAGGAAATACTGCCGCCTGCGGCGAATGCGGTGCGCCTTCTCCGCCAGGTTGACCGCCTGGAACCACGTCGAGAAAGCCCGCACCAGATCCCGCGCCAGCGCCGGCGGCCGACCGCGAACGTGAGTAGCCAGCTCGATCCCTGCCCGCTCATCTCCCTCGCGGCGCTGGATCGCGGCCACCCGATCGTGCTCGACCAGCTCAAAGAGCTCCGGCCCGCCCTGCTCCCTCAGGATCTCGCCGACGAGAGCCCCCAGGGCGTGCACATCGTCACGGAGCGCCGCGTGCTTTTCGGGGAAATGGATATCGCTACGGGGGGTGGTCACCGTCCCATTTTAGCGAACGGTCAACCGGCCAGCAGTACCGATTCCGCCCGCTCGAGCTCTTCGGGCTGTCCGTAGATCACGACGATGTCGCCGTTGCGCAGTACGGTGTCGGCGGCGGGCTCGCGGCCCAAAATACCCTGGCGGCGCACTCCCGTGAACGTCACCTCGACGCCCCGGCTGCGGACTTCCTGCAGGGTCCGGCCGACAGCCCAGGCTCCCGGGGAGACCACGACGGATTTCAACTCCTCGCGATGACCCTGCTCATCGTCGATCGGGCGCGCATCGCCGCGGCGGACGATGTTACGAAGCACGGCATAACGGTTGCTCCGGATGTCCTCGAGCGTCCGCACGACCCGCGGCACCGGCACGTGTAACAACATCAGCACGTGCGACACCAGCATCAGACTCGCCTCGAACGTCTCGGGCACGACATCGGTCGCACCGGCATCCTGCAGCTCCTTGATGCGCGCATCGTCCTGAGTACGGACCAGGACGGGCACCTGCGGTCGCAGGCGGCGAATGCTATGGAGGATGGCGATCGACGTCGTCGGATCGGAGAAGCTGATCACGACCGCGCTCGCGGTATCGAGACCCACCTTGGCCAGCATCTCCTCATCGGCGGAATCGCCGTAGAGGACCGGGTCGCCGGCCTGGCGCGCAGCGCGGATGCGGGCGGGGTCGAGGTCGAGGGCGATGTATTCGAAACCGCTGGACTCCAGGACGCGTGCAATGTTCTGACCCACGCGTCCGAACCCGCACAGAATGACGTGCTCGCGTCGCGCGATGTCGCTGGTCGCGGCATCCTCACGCTCGCTCGCAGTGCGTGGCGGCCCCGCCTCCCGCAACAGAAAGCGCGCGACCCGTTTGTTGTGGTTGAGAATGAACGGGCTCACGACCATCGAGAGCACCAGAGCCACGAGCAGCGGCTCGCCGACTGCCTGCGGGACCAGCCCTCCCTGCAGCGCAATCGTGATCAAGGCAACTCCGAACTCACCGCCGATCGAGATCACGATTCCCGTGCGCAGCGCCTTGAATCTCGTGCTGACGAACGGGCGGGTGACGAGGGCTGCGATGAGCGCCTTCAACGTGACGATGCCGACCAGCATCGCCGATACGAGGTTCAATTCCGAGCCGAGCATCCTGACGTCGAGCAGCATGCCGACCGAAATGAAGAACATGCCGAGGAGGATGTCCCGGAAAGGACGGATGGCAGCCTCGATCTGGTGCCGATACTCCGTCTCGGCGAGCATCATCCCGGAAAGGAACGCCCCCAGGGCGAGCGACAAGCCCGCCGCACGCGAGATCCAGGCCGAAGCGAGCACGACGAGCAGCACGGTCAACGTGAAGAGCTCGCGCAGCCGGCTGTGAGCGATCTCGTGGAACAGAGGTCGCAGGAGCCAGCGACCCGCGGCCAGCACGACAGCCACCGAGGCGGCACCGCCGATCACCGCGAGCACGCTCTGCTCGAGCTGGAAGTGCCCTCGACCACTCTCCAGGGCGGAGGCCAGCGCCAGGAAGGGCACGAAGGCCAGATCCTGGAACAGCAGCATGCTGAAGGCGAGGCGTCCATGGGTGCGATTCAGCTCGGAGCGCTCCGTGAGCTGCTGCAGGAGGATCGCGGTGGAGCTCATGGCGATCGCGCCCCCCACGACGATCGCAGGCAGCCACGGCACCTGGAAGAGACAGGCCATGACAGCGAACACCGCGGCGGTGGCGCCCACCTGAGCGGCTCCCAGCCCGAACACTTCGCGGCGCAAAGCCAGCATGCGCGGAAGAGAAAACTCGAGCCCGAGCGTGAACAGCAGAAAGACCACGCCGAGGTCGCCGAGCAGACGGGTCGAATCCGAATCCGACACGACACGCAGCGCGTGCGGTCCCAGGGCAAGCCCGACCACCAGGTAGGCGAGCGTCGCCGGCAAACGCATTCGCCGCGTGACCGTCACGGCGGTCACGACCGCAGCCAGCAATATGAGAACCTGAGAGAGGGGCTCGATCATCGGGCGATGCACGCTTCACTTGATAGCGCTGGCTGCAACTTAGACTGCGGCCGGGGGCGCGCGCAATGGCCGCGCGCCCTGCATGATCGCTACGAGCCCATCAGCACCGTGGTGTCGTAGCTCTCGAATCCATGAATCGCGCGGCCATACGCGTTGTACACCAGCCGCTCGGCGATCTTGTCGGCCCGGGGGGAAAGCAGCATCCGCAACACGACATCGTCCGCGGGCCGGGTCGCGTCCTCCGCCAGCAGTTGCTCGATGACGCGAGTCAACCGGTGCGTCAGCTCGTTCACGAAGCGCAGGTGCGCGGTGTCGTGCACCTGCTCCGCGCCCGGACCGTAGGTGCTGCGCGCCTCCTCGGCCAGCTCGTGCAGAACCATGTTGAGCAGGCGCGCCTTGTCGAGGAGTCGCAGCTCGGTGAAGAAATCGATTTCCGAGCGCAGGTTCATGGCGGTCAGCCCGGGAAGAATTCCAAGGGCTTGGTCGTCGTGATCGACTCGACGTCCTTGGCCTCGAAGCGGAACAGCCGCACGCGGGCCACGATCTTCTTCTCGAGCTCCGGATCGGACAGATCGCTCGAGACCACACGGCACATGGTGACATCCCCGCCGGGAGCGATGGTGAGCTCGAGTACCAGCTTGCCCTGGAGCTCGGGCCGCTCACGCAGCTCGCGGCTGTACAGGGCGTAGATCGCGCCCTTGTTACGGTCGAAGACGAGCTCGATCTCCTCGTGCGAACGGGCGGCTTTGCCGCTGTTGCCGGTGCGGGTCGGGCCGCGGGTATCGAGCCCGGAGCGGGCGATCTGGGAAGTCACGGCCGTCGTGTCGTGACCCGTGAGCGAGCCGGCACCGGTGCCGAAGCCCCGGCTGCTGTTCGCGGAGGTGATGCCACCGCTTCCAGCGCCGACCTTGGAAGTAATGAGAGCACGCTCGGCATGCGAATCGGCGCCGACGGCTCCCGAGAGATTCTTCGTCTGCGCGAGCGGGGTCAGATCCATCTGCTCCCGCAGGTCCGCCAGCTCGTCCTTCACCTGGTTCAAGGACTTCTGCGCCTTCTCGTGCGCCACCTGCTTCCGGTCCACGGGTGGCAGCGGCACGGGCTTCTTTTCCACCGCGACTTTCGGCTTCTCCTCGACCTTCGGCACGGGGGGTGGCGGCGGTGGCGGCTTCGGCTTGTTCTCGATCATGACCCGCGCCAGACGCTGCGGAACCTCGGTTTCGCTGGCGGTGCGCTTCGGCGGCGGAAGCACGGCGAACAGGATCGCGAACAACACGAAAAGGACCAGCATGACCCGCAGGATCTTGCGGAAGCGTTGCGAGCCCTCGTCGTCGCCTTCCCAGGGGAGGTCGTACTCGCGATAAAAGGGGGCCAGGCTCGTCATGTGCTTGAGCTCGATGCCTTGCGCTACGACGTCTTGATCTGCCCGGCGACCACGGGCTTTTCTTTCTGGATCACGGCAAGGGAGATCTTGCCGTAGTCCGCATCCGTGCAGGTTGCCATGACCTTCTTCAACACGTCGTACGGGAGTGCCTTGTCCGCCATGATCGTGATCTCGCGCTGCGCCAGATCGCGCTCAGTCATCTCCTTGCCGACCAGCAACGGCCTCTTCAGGGCATCGCGCAGCGGCGCGATGATCGGCTCCTGCGAAGCGCGCACCTCCGGCACGGTCGCGATGTGCTCGCCCTGCACGAAAAGGTCGCCCTTCGTGATCATGACGACGACCGACTCCTTCGGAGCGACTTCGGCGATCGACTGCGGAATCTCGATGCCTTTGCTGTTCTGGATGACCTCGACCTCGGTGGAATAGACGAGGAGGAAGGCCACCATCACCGAGAGGATATCGATGAGCGGGATCAGGTTCAGCTCGGCATCGGCGCGGTGGCGCAGATGGTGCTGGGCCATGCGCCGGGCGCGATTCGACATGCTCATGAGGAGGGCGCTCCCGGATTCGTGTCGGGGGCCGGCGCATCGCCGATGGAGATGTCGGGGAACAGCTCCGCCTGCACCGTGTTCATCTCCTGCTTGACCTCGAAGACGCGCACGCGGTCCATGACCTGCACGAGAATGTCGTACGGCGTATCGGGCTCGAGCAGGATGGTCGCATCCGTTTTTTCCGGGAATTTCGCTTTCACGCGCTTCAGATAGTCGGTCAGGGAATCGTAGTCGTAGCCATCGGGCTTGTTCGGCAGCGTCGCGAGCGGACCGGTGTTGCGGTCCGCTACCTGTAACATGTCCTTGCGCACCATCACCTCGAGCTGCAGTCCCGGAGGAGGCTCGCGGAACTCCGTCTGTGCCGCCGGAAGATTCAGCTGCAGGATCACGGTGCGGGAGAACACCGCGGTCATGAGCAGGAACGTGACCAACACCGTGAAGATGTCGATCATCGGCACGAGGAGCAGCTCGGCCGGCCTACGCGAGTGCCGCGCTAGCTTCCTGGAGGCGTAGGAGCGACGCATGGAACCTCAGGTCGTCTGCGATGAGAGTCGTCGAGGGTCGGCGCTTACGCCGGCTGGGCCGCCGCGGCTCCTGCTGCAGTCGCAGGCTGTTGCCGCTCGGTGACCGCGTTCAGGAACTTCACCGACGCCATCTCGAGGCTGTCGATGAGCTCAGTCGTCTTCGTCTGCAGGAACGCGTGCACGAACAGCAGCGGGACCGCCGTCATCAGGCCGAACGCGGTGCAGTTCATCGCCACCGAGATGCTGGCCGAGAGCAGGTTGGCCTTCTCCGCGGGATTGATGGTCGCGACCGCTGCGAACGCGTGAATGAGTCCCATGACCGTGCCGAGCAGCCCGAGCAGGGTGGCCAGATTGGCAAAGGTGGCCAGATAGTGCGTGCGCTTCTCGAGGCGCGGCACGATCTCCATCAGGCTCTCCTCCATCGCCTTCTCGATGTCATCGCGGCGCCGCGCCGACTGGATCCGCGCCAGGCCGTAGTTGAGAATGTGGCCGATCGCCGAGTCCGACTTGGAGGTCGCCTGGACCACCTGCCGGAAATTGCCCTGCGACAGCAGCGGCACGATCTCGTTCCACAGGGCGCGATTGCGCATCGCCGTGTGGGTCAGATAGATGTAGCGCTCGATGGCGATCGACAGACCCACCACGAACACGATGGCGATCGGGAACATGAATTCCCCGCCGCCCTGGAAAAACCGAACGATCACACTCCACAAGTCCATCGAACTCTCCCGCTTTCGAAGTCGTTACGCCCGCGCACGACCCACACACCAGGCACCCACACGACCGGGCGTGCCAAACTGAAGGACATAACCGCCCAAGGCCAGGAACGGCCTCTCATTTGCTCAATCAGGGCTTCCCCCCCGCCGCGCCCTGCCCGTCCGTGGGGGCCGCGCCCGCCTGCCTGGCGGCGTCCGGCTGCAGGGCATCGTAGTAGCGGTTCTGCCGCTTGAATACATCGCGATCCACGGGGGCCAGCACCTCATCGAGCAGGCTGTTCACCGGCTTGCCGACGAGATCGCCCAGATCGGAGCGCTTCCACGGCACGATATACAACACTTTGGGCAGCTCGCGGTTACCCGTGATCTGCGTCGTATCCAGCTCGATGCGATCGTGGGCCTTTGCGGAGGCTGCACCGCCTTTGGGCGCAGGGACCTCGGTCTTGCCCCGGCCGCTGCGCGGGGCGGCGGGCTTGTTTGCCTGCGCCTGCGGTGCCGCGGCCGACTCCTTGGCAGGGGGCGGCGCGGTCTCATTCGCCGGAGGCGTCGCCGATGTATTGACGCCCGGCTCGAGATCCTGCGGTTGCGGGGACTGCTGCGGCGCTTTGCCCGCACCGCCGGCCGCCACACCCGGCTGCTGCGCGAGCGCAGTCGCGCCGGCAGTGGCCAGCAAGCCCATGACCAGCCAGCGCGAGATGATCTTCATGCTCCCACTCCAGGCTCGTCCACCGACGGCGCCTCGGCACCGCCGCCGGAATCCTCATCCGATCGTCGTAAGCCGCCTACGGCGCTTTCGACGCGCGGTGAACGAAAGGCGTGACTTTCGTTCACTTTGACCCCGCATCAGGGGCGGGGGCAGCTCCCGCGGGCGCCGGTGGCCTTATAGGCTTCCCCGTCCTCTGACGCAACTCGGCGATCCAGCCGCTCACCGGCTTGTCCTCGCCCGTGAGCGCCTTATAACGCTCGAGAGCCGCCAGGGCCCGCTCGGGATCACCCAGGTAGAGATCCGCCACGACACCCAGGTTCCGATACGCCGGCGCAAAATTCGGATCGGCCGCGATCGCTTTCTCGTATGACGCTGCGGCATCCGGGAATTTGCCGCGCAACCGTTGCGTCGCGCCGAGCTCTGTCCAGGCGACGGCGCTCGCTCCGTTGCGTTCGACCGCTGTCTGTAGAGCCTCCTCGGACTGATCCAGACGCCCCGCCTTCCGATACAGGATACCGAGGTTGACGAAGGGAGCCGAGAGCTGCGGGTAGGCGAGCGCGAGCTGCTTGAGCTCGAGTTCCGCCTCGGTCGCATTGCCACTGCGCATGAATCCAACAGCCCGATTGAAATCGGCGGTCGCGCGCGCAGGCGGAGGCGGCTGATTCGCAGCGGCCTGAGTGGCTGCAGCAGCGCCCGCGCGGCCCGGCGTCGCGCTCTGTCCCGCCGCGGGCGGTGACGCCGTCACGGACGCGGCTGCCGTAGCTTCAGGAGCCGCAGGCTTCTCCGGCGTCGACGCGCAAGCAGCCAGCAGCAGGGCGCCAGCTGCCACAGCGCTCCGCAACAGGCGGCAAAAGGCGCGCCTATTGCTCGGCCCGTCCAGGGGCTTCGCCCTGCGAACCGGCCAGCGCGGCGCTCGTTCAAGATCGCCGCGGGCGCATTTTGCCGAGGGACTAGTTGAGGCTGCTGACCGCATCTTGAGTCAGTTCCGTCTTGCCATAGCGCGCCGGCTTCAGCTCCGCCAGCACCTTGAAGCTCTTCTGCACCCACTCGTCGTAGACACCGTCCCGCGCGCGCGCCGCATTCAGCTCATGAGCCTTGATCGCCTGCTCCTCGAAGGGGAACACCTGCTCCTCGAGCAGGGAGTTGTATTCCTCCAGCTCATCGCCCTTCAGGTTCCTGGGTCGCTCGGAATTCATGACGTCGTGGGCGAGGGTCCGATACAGCTCGCCGATCTCATAAGTGGCCGCCGTAGTGACCTCCGCAACTTGATATTCCGCCGCCCGCTTGTAGCCGTCCATCGCCGCATCCAGCGCCTTCCGCTTCGCCACCAGGCTCTTCTTCAGCGGCGCCGTGAGGCGAATTGCCTGGAATGCATCCCTCGCGGGCTGGGAGAGAGCGAGTTGCGCCTTGGCGGCCAGGTAGTGCATACGCTCGGTGCGCTGGGCTCCTGCCTGTGCGTCCGCCTTGATGATCTCGCGGTACCAGTAGTCCCGCCGCGCCGTGTCGCCGCTCTTCGCGGCATAGTCGGCGAGGCGCTGCCGGGCCTCGACGGCATCGGCGACCGGCGCCGGATTCGAGGCGACGAACTTTTCCAGCATCGCGACGGCCTTGGGGATGTTGTTTGCTTTCGCATACAAGTCGGCCGACTGCAGCAGGGCTTCGCGCTGCACCTTGGGGGACTCGGCCGGATTCGCCGCGATCCGCTCGAACTCGGAGGCCGCCTCGCCCGGCCGATTCGCCTCGGCGTAACACACCGCGAGCTTGCGCGTGACGTCCGCGGACAGCTCGTGCTTCGGAAAGTCCTTGCGGAACTGCTCGAGCACCTGGATCGCGCGATCCCACTGCTTGAGATTGATCAACTGGGCCGCGGCATCGTATTCGGCCGTGGATCGAATCTTGGAGTCCGGAGCGACCCGCGCAACTCTGAGGTAGGCGTCAACGGCGCCGGCGCTGTCGCCCGCCTTCTGCCTGGCCTCTCCCTCCTTGTAGACGGTCGCCGCCAGACGCTCCGTCAGATCGCTGCGCAGCTTCTCGTCCGTCCCCGCGAGATCGCGGGCCTCGAGGAACGCCGGCTCCGCCTGCTCGAACTCACCCTGATCGAAGTGCGATTGAGCGGCGATCGTCCACGCGATGCGCTGCTTGGCCGTATCCACCGGCGGCTGGCGCGCCAGGATCGCTTGCGAAATCGCGATTGCGCGAGGCAGATCCTTCGCGGCGAAGATCTCCTCGGCGGCGCGAGTCAGGACGCCGGCGCTGTCGGGATGCTCCGGGAACGTTTGCGCGAACTTCACGCCCGCATCGGTCGCGCGCGCGTGCCACGCGGTCTTTTCCGGACCCGACAGCGTCTCCTCCGCCTTCTGATACGCAACCAACGACGCATAGGCCGCCGTCGCCGATTTGTCGTTCCTGGGGTACGAATAAGCGGTGTGCTCGTATTCCGCGGCCGCCTCGGCGTACTGGTGGCTCTCGAACAGAGTCTCGCCGAGCAGATAGTTCGTCGCCGCCGAATCCGGGTCGTCAGGGAAGGACTTCAGATAGTCGCGATACCACCTGGCGGCCTCCTGGTAGTCCTCCGTCCGCTTCGACTTCTGGGCGGTGGCATGGAAGTAGGTCGCGACATCCTTGAGATTCGTCTTCAGCTCCTGCACCACGGTCGGATACTGCTCGCGGCGGCGTCCCTGCCAGAACGCGGAGCCGAAGTTGTACCGCTCGACGTATTCGTGCTTGCCGTCGAGCACGAGTTGGCTGAAGCCACCCTTGCGGTACGCCTCGATCGCCTGCATCGCGAGGCCCGGAGCATGATCGGTGAAGGGGTCGCGCGCGACGTAGGCGCGGTAGGTGTTCGCCGCGTCCTGATAGCGCTGCTTGTCCACATACAGGTCGCCGAGGTGGCCATACAGGAGATAGGCGTAAGGCCGATCGCCGCGCTTCTGCATGAAGGCATCGAGAGATTCGGAGCCCTGGCCGTAGGAGAAGATGATACTCATCACGCGCAGCGTGTCTTCCACCAGCTCGCGCTCGGCGCGTTTCAGGCTCTCCAACGCGACCGCCTTGCCGTCATGCAGGAGCTTGCGATCGAGCAAGGTGCTGAACGAGACGAGACTCTCGTCCGTCATCGACTGCTTGAAGAGCGACCAGCCGTGCTTGTACAGGGCCTGCTCGTAGAACGCGGAAGATCTGCCGCGCTGGATCACGACGGCGTAGGCGTTCTCTGCCTCGGGGTAGCGCTTCGCGGAAAAGAGCAACTCGCCGCGACGGAACTGCACCTCATCGAGCTGCGGGCTCTGCGGGTAACGCGCGATGATGCGATCCAGCGTGGCGAGCGCCTGCTCGGGCTGTCCCGTCGTCTCGTATGCCCGCGCGAGCTGGTACAGCACCTGGTCGTTGCGTGAGTAGTCGGGATAGGCCTTCAGCAGGGTCGAGTAGAGCTTGATGGCCTCGCCGCCCTGCAGGTCCACTGCCGTGATCTCTTTCTCCATGCGCTCGAGCTCACCGGCGTCGAGGTTGAGATCGCCGAGCCGCCGCATCGCCTCCGCGCGCAGCTTGGGGTCCGTCTTCTGCAGCTCGAGGAACCGGCGATAGTTCTCCATCGCCCGCGACGCGCTCGAGTCAACTTTCGCATCCTTGCGAATGGCGACGGGATGCGTCTCGAGATCCTTGATCGTGGGTGCGCTCTGATCGGCCGCCGGCACCGATGAGCACAGCAACGGCAGACAAGCCGCTACATACAGTGCCCACCGGGTCACTTGGGAGGCTCCGCGGGTGTGGCGGGCTCAGACGGTGTCGGCTCGACGACCTGCGGCGCGGGCTGGCCCTGCGGGGCCGGTTCCCCGGCGGGTCCCGATTGCTCTTCGCCGGCCGGCGCTGCCTGCCGGGTGTGCGTGATGTCGGTGTTGGCGGCTCGGTCGTACATCGTCGCGAGCGCGAAGCGCGCCTGGACCTGGTACGTTGACAGCCGATCCTTCTGTTGCTCGAGCTCCGCCACGGCGACCTGCCCGAGATAGGCACTCTGCTTCTGCTCGGTGGCCGCCAGGCGAGTCTGCAGGGCATCGATCCGCGACTTCAGCGCCGCGACCCGCGCAGCAAATTCCTCTGTATGTGTCGGCACGCTCTTGCGCGCCCGCTCGACTCGTATCCAGCGGCTCTGCGCTTCACGCAACGCAAGATCGAGGTCCTTGATCGTCCGCCGCTGCTGCCATGAACGCGCCTTGAACGCCTCGTTCAGCCGGAAATACAGTACGCCCTTGACCAGCCGCAGGCGATCGCGCAACTCAGCGGTCTCTTCCCCCTCCGGGGCGGCTGCCAGCGCGCCTTCGAGCCGCTGCACGCGAGCCCACTGATCGCGCTCTTCAGGTGACCCCAGCGCCGCGACATCGTCGTGACTATCGATCGTGTTCAGACGGCTCTCCAGCTCGCCGCGGCGTTGCACGAGCTTGTCGACAGCGCCGGACGCGAGTAACGCGTCCGCGCGAGGGAGCCGCTCCGCGTAGGCCCGCTCACGGGCATCGATCATGTCGCCGAACGCCTCGATGCTGTCACCCCAGCGATCGAGCGTGTGGCTCATGAACACGAGATCGCGATAGTTCTTGAGCCCCTCCTGGAAATCGTGATCGGCCATCACGGTGTACAGGTAACGCGACTCGGGGGCATCGGGCACCGTCTTCAATTGCCAGAACCAGCCGTGCGCGCCGTCCTTCTCGCTGTGGAGGATCTGATCCAGCATCTGGCCGCTGCGAATGCGGCCGATGGCATCGTCGAGGCGCGCGCTCTCCGCATCGAAAGACTGCACGGCGGACTCGTAGAACTCGGCCGATTGAGCGTTCGCATTCAACTTGCTGAACGCGTACGGCACCGCGAGATAGGACTCCTGCACCGCCGCGTCCAGGAGATTACGGTCTCGGAGCGCCATCCAGGGGCTCAGAGCCTGCTGGTACTCGCCGCGGGCCGCATCCGCCCAGCCCGTGCCGAGCAGCGCCTTGTTGGAATACGGGCCGTTCAGGCGCACCCGCTCGAGAGCGCCCTTCGCTTTCGTCGGGTCGTTCGCCTGCAGGTACGCGAAGCCCAGAGCGAGATTGGCGCGATCCTTGAGGGCCAGCATCTCGTTCGATTCCGCGTACAGGGTGCCGACCGCGGTCAGGAATCGATCGGCGTCCGCGAGACGGTTGGTTCGAACGAGCGCCACGCCCAGATTGAAGCGTGCATACGCCGACCACACGTCGGTGGGCTGGCGTTGCGAGAGCAAGGTGATGGCCTCGTCGAAGTGCCCCTCGTGCATCAGGACGTTGGCGAACAAGTGCTCGCGCTGCGCTTCGAGCTGGGGCGACAGTTTCCCGTCGATCTTGCGCAATGCCGCCTCGGACTTGTCGAGATAGCCGCGCGCGTACCACACCTCGGCCAGATAGAACCACGCCTTGTTACGCACACCGGCCGGCACGTTCGGGGTCAGAAGCGTCTGAAAGCGCTCACCGGCCTCGTTGTGCATACCGAGCGACAGAAACAACCCGCCGAGCAGCAGTTGGGCCTCATCCTCGTGATGCGGGATGAGATTCCAGTGCTCGTACGCCATCAGGCGCGTGATCGCCTCGAAATCCTCGTTCTGATAGAAGTAGAAGAGCACGTCCCCGTAATGCAGGTCGCGGATGCGTGTGACGGACAACTTCTCGGGGTTGTGCGGCGCAGCCACGACCTGCCCCGCTCCCGTCCCGGTAAGGAGGGCAGCGAGCAGCAGCATCGAGCGCATGGCCGTACGGGCGGTCAAGACGCTATTCCCAGTCCTTGATCTCAAACTCCGGCTGCAGCCGCCGCTGCCGGTCGTTGATCTTCAGCTCCAGGTACTTCGCGCCAATGCCCTTTTCGAACTTGAGCGTCGCTCCGCGGGTGTAGTCGCGATCATGCGGGCCCTTGCCCGTGAAGATCGCCACGAGCTCGTGCTTGCCGACCTTGAGATTGCCAAGGTACAGGCGGTGGACGCCGCCCTTCAGGAGTGCGTCCACCTCGCGGGGCGTATAGAGATAGTTGATGACCTCTTTCTGATCGATCTTGAGTGTCACCGAATCCAGGGCGAAAAAATCCCCGACATCCATCGACAGGAAGACGGCGACCTGCGTGTTCGCCGGGAATAGGAGCTCTTCCTCGAGCACGAACAGCTCGCGGTTGAGGTCCACGACGTCCTTCTTGAGGCCCTGTACCTCCTCATCCAGGCCCCGCGTGTCCGCGGCACCGGACGGCGCGCCTTCCCCAGGCGCGTTCGTACCGCCGGATACCGGAACAGGGCTCGTGGGATCGGCAGCCGCAGCAGGCGTCCCTGGAGCGCTCGCCGCAGGAGTCGCTGCCGGAGCCGTCGCGGCCGGTGGCGTCGCGGCCGGTGCGCCGGCTGCCGCGGCGCCCAGCGAGCCGCAGGTCATGAGTAAGGCGAGGCTGAGCGGTAACGCCAACCCCCGCACCCTGTAAGAAATGTGACGCAAAAGAGCGTAGGGCATAGTCCTTCCGATCATTCGTTCAGGAGCGCGCGGAGCTGTCGCAAGTACAGCTCATCGCTCTTGGCACTGTAGTCGCGCAATACATGACGCACGGTTCCGTTGCGGTCGATCAGCACCGTCATCGGCAAGTTGTCGACCTGGTAGCCGCGACTCACCAGTTTCTGCGGGTCGAGCAACAAGGCAAACGAGACAGCTTCGCCGCGCGCGAACGTCAGCGCGCGCGTCTGGTCATCGTCCACGTTGATCCCGTAGACCTGCAGTCCGGCAGAGCGGTACGTGCCCAGCGACCGATTGAGCGCGGCCAGCTGCGCCTTGCAGGGCGAGCAGCGGCTGCTCCAGAAGCTGAGGATGACAACATCGCCCCGGTGCTCCGAGAGCCGCACGTTGCCTCCGCCAACGGCATGCAACGCGAAATCGGGGGCATCGTGCCCGATCAGCAGGTACTGCGGCTCGGCGAGCGACGCGGTGGCACACAAGGCCAGGGCAACCAGGCAAAGCCTCCGGATGGAGGGGGATCGAGTGTCTTGTCCGTCAGCCATGCGGAGGTTGTATCTGAGCCTAAAACGCAGCCCGCCGCCGCGCGCGCGGCCAACCCTCGCACAGCGAAGTTCACACTGTCAACGAACGCGTCGCCGGTTTCCGTCGGGCACATGGGTGCGATGCATGCGTCGCACGGGTTGCCATGGATGGCAACCCCGGGCTTGCGCGCCGCAGGGACTGCGTAGCGCAATGCCCGATCCCGAGTTTCCTCAAGTGATCTTCGAGAAGGCGGTCAGCAGATCGCGGCTCGCCGGCGCGCCCAGACCCTGCGCCATTCCTTTGGTAGCAGCCTGATATTTCGTGTCAAAGACGCCCTCGTCGCCATTTAGCGCCATGTAGTTGAGCATCACGGTCTGCACGAGGAGGTTCACGGCATTGGCGGCCGGGTTCGACATCGTATTGACCGAGCCGTCCGCGTTGAAGTACCCGATCTGCTGCCCGGCGGTCCCATTGCGCGGCACGGGACGGCCGTTCGGGCTGTAGACCAGGAAGAATGTCGAGGAAGTGGACTGGTTGTCGCCCTGCCAGCCGAGCTTGTTGCGCCCTTGCGTCGTGGTGTCGGCCATGCCGGTCGAGCTCAGCGAGCCATCGCTGAAGACGTAAATCATCACGGGGCTGCCCACCCGCCTGGCGTACTCGAGCACCGCGCCGATGCACACGCCAGCGTGGAAGTTCTTCTGCTCGCCCGATGCGCGAGTGCTGTCGTGGTAGTCGTAGCCGCCCAGCGTGATCGTGCCGGCGCCGGCAAATCCATTGACGACCAGCTTCATGACCGCCGCCGTCTTGCGGATATCCGAGTCGCCGTTGTAGGTCGCTGTGGAGAAGATCCCAGTCGTGCCGACGATATTCGAATCGAGGTCCGGATTGAGACCGGTGGGCGTGAAGGCGTCGGCGTTGTTCGCGTTGCGCACGTAGGCGCAGCGGACCTGCTGGGTCAAATTGCTCGTTACGGTTGAATCTCCCGTTGCGAGCTCGCCGACCTTGCCGTCGACCGTCGTGGGATCCGTGCCGCCGCTGATCCGAGCCTGAGACTGCAGCACGGCGAGTCCGTCGGCGGTTACCGTCACCCCGCCAGCGAGCCCGGTGTCATCGCTCGCCTGAGCGATCTTCGTGGGCTGCAGCGTCGGATCGACGAGAGCCGTCGGCGCGGCCGAGTTGCCGCCGGACACCGTGGACTGCGTGCCGACCAGCGTGAGCAACTTCCCCTTTGAGCCCGCCGCCGCAATGGCGTACATGGGGTTGTGGGGGTTGTTGCCGGTATCGTTCTGCGACATCGCGGCGATCACGGCGCCATTGGTGTTGGCCTGGGCGCCGGCGCTGGCGACGGACTGGATGCCTCTGAGGATCGCGGCGTCCGAATGGAACGCGAGACCGAGGGCGGTGCTCACGAACCCCTGGTTCGGCAGCATGTTGCCGGGCAGACCGAGCTTGCTGTACCCGGCCGCCGACAGGAAGTTCGTTTGACCGCCCTGCACGCCCATCAATACTTCGGAGCCGATGAGATTCGCGCCTCCGGCGAGGTCGAAGCAGATGAAGGGCACCTTGCCCGACCCTGCCGAGATGCTGCACTGGGTGAACAGGCCGGTCATGTCGGAGGCAAGCGTGGCGTCGGCGTTACCCGACTTCAACAGGGCGCCGAGCCATGCGGGCGCTGTGATGACGGCCGGACCGGTCAGGAGCCCGGCGCCGATGAAGTCACGCCGGGTGACCGGCCGAGCATGGTTCTCGTGGAGGAACGGCTCGTGGAGACCGCGGGCACGCTGGGCTTTCTTGCGAATGATCATGACTCTCTCTCCTAAAACCGTGGCCGCGTCACTTCAGGGAGACGGCGCCGCTGCCGAGCACCGCGCTGCAGGCCGCCTGGGTGATGGCCGTGACGCGCCCCGACGAGTTGCCATTCAGGGTGACGAGCGCCGTGATCAGGTTATCCACTTCGCCCTGTACTTTCGCCGCTGTCTGAGCGTTGACATTCACGCCAACGGCCTTGTTCATCAACGGCGTGATCACCAGCATCCGGTTGGCGCTCAGCGAGCTGCCGAAGTACGTGGCGGCATCGTTCTGCCCGAAGTTGAGACCCGGGAAGAAGGCTGCCCGCAGGGAGCTGCTGCTCGTCAGCTCGCTGCAGTACTGGCCGGCGAGCTGCGCCATCGCGCCCTGCTGAGACGCCACGAACGCCGTGATGTCATACGACGCCGGCAGCGACTGCTGCAGGCCGTTGTACATCGTATTGACGTTCGTGTTCGTGGTGGACACGCCCGTGACGTTGGCGAGGCTCGTGTTGTACTCCGCGAACGTCCGTACGCCGACATCGGGAGCCCGAGGCACATCGGTCGGCGCGGCGACGACGCCGACCGGCTCCGTATGGGCGTGCATGTTGCTTCCGATCTGGTCGAAGGACAGGAAGAACATATCCGAATCCACACCCTTGTCGGAGGCGAACACGGCACCGACGCTCGACAGGAGTTGCCCGCTGGTGGCGTTGTACGCGCTGCCGCCGAGGGTCGTATTCAGCGTTGCGTACGACTGGCCCGCGGTCAGCTCGCTGCCGTTCTCGCCGATACGCATGCCCTTCAGCGTGATGTTCGCCGGGGCCGCCTGCGGATCGAGGCTGATGAAGGTCGGATTCGTGAATAGATAGGCGTAGCTGTCGAACTGACTGGCCGTGACCATGATGTAGGCCTGCGAGACCCCGGTCAGCGCAGCCACGTCGAACAGCAGGAAGTACCGCTCGCCGACGCCGGCATTGAAGTTCTGAGTGACCTGGGCGGCCGTCAGCGCGCGGTTGTGGATCGCCACGAACTTGAGCACCCCCTGCCACTGGCGCTTGCCGGTCGTCTCGGCGCCGAGCACCAGCGCGAAGGTGTTGTCCCAGCTCCCGAGCGAGCCGCCCTTATTGTCCACGGAGCCCGTGAAGACCCCATTGATATAGAGCTTCTGCCCATTCACCGGATCGTAGGTGAGCACGACGTGCTGCAAGGCCGCCTGCACGGGGTTCGTCGCCGCATTGGTCATCAGACCCGGCTTGCCGTCCGTGTCGGTCTTGTCGCTGCGAGTGCGCCCCTCGTACTGCATCGCGTCCTGGATCAACGAGGCGTTGCGAGTGGTGTCACTGCCCGAGTAGCTGACGATGTTCGCGCCCGTCTGGGCGACATCGTTGGGCGCCGCCCACGCCTCGATAGTGTACTCACCCGTGGAGGTGATCATGTCCGAGAGCTTCTTACTGGATGCGGTCGAGGCCTGCGCCTTGCCGCCGGTGGCGATATTGATACCCCAGCCGCCCACCCAGCTCACGGGTCCCGTGAAATTGAGATCGGCGGAGGGATTCACGCCACTGGTGTCGTAGGCGATGGTGCCCGTGCCGGTCTTGAACTCGTATTTCGCGACCAGGTTGGCCTCGTAGCGGTTGCCGCCCGAGGCGACCGTCCCCTGCTTCAGGCTCAGCGCCTTGGACAGCACCAGGGTCGGATCGACCTGCGTCACGCTGATCGTGTTGGCATAGTCCGTGATGGCCTGCAACATCGCAGCGGAGCTGCCCGCGCAGTCAGCCGCGCCGCCGCTCGGAGTCGTCCAGCAGTTGTGATGCTCGTCGCGCAGGCGGACGACGAAGCGCGAATTCGCGGGCGTGTTGAGATCGATCTTCGGCTGAGCGGCCGCGTAGGCTTCCGTCGGATCGCTGCTGGCGAAGTACGGCTGCTGGGGAGTCGCCGCGTCCGAGCGGTGACAGTTGGTGCAGAACTGCCGCAGGATCGGGGTCCATACATAAGTCTGAAACCCGGAGGAGTCCGCCGGAAACTGCTTGTTGGCGCCGACCGTCTGCGACGGCGGGGTCTCCAGGGTCACGCCGGTCGAGGACGAGGAGCCGCCGCCGACCCACGCCTTGATCCAGGTGAGCATGGTGTCGCCGCACGCCTTCGGATCGGCGACCCAGCAATTGTGGCCGCCGGAGACCTTCAGGACGAGCGTCGACTGCTCCGGCGCGCTGAAGTTCACCAACGGATTCGCGGCCTGATATGCGAGGTTGACGTCATCGGACCGCGCGAACATCGGCGATTGGCCGCCTTCGTGGTGGCAGCCGCCGCAACGGCTCGATACGCGGATGTTCTCCCACAAGTTGATCTTGAAGGACTGCACGTCCGCGTTCGCGGCAGCGGGGCCCGTGTAGCTGGAGGCCGTCGGCCCGGGAGTCGCCTGCTGATTGACGACCGTGGGAGCACCGCCCGCGCTGCATGCTGCGAGCGTGGCCAGAGCCGTGAGCGCCAGCGCGCTCTGGAGCAGCCGCGCGCCTTTCGTCATGAGCTGAAGCGCACGCGCGCCTGTGGTCAGGGGCTCGAACGGGTGCATGATTTTCTCCGTGATCATGGGTGCTGCCTCACTGGCCCCTGCAGTACAAGCCCGCATCGGCGAACACCTGCTTCAAGCTGTAGTTGCTGTTACGGAAGTTCAGCTTCAGCTGGTCGATCTCGTTGCGGTCGGGCTGGTCGGACGGAGCGCGGAAGCACACGGCCTTGAACACCTTCTGTACCTGGCAGTCGGTGAACGCATCGCTGGAGGCGAGCTCCTGACCGAGGCTCTTCGCGCCATTGCCATTACCCGGCAGCGATGGACTCCAGCCCAGAGTGGAGTTCTGACCCTGGCGCCAGCGGTTCGCCCAACTGTCGTCCGGCGTGACGAATCCCGACTTGAAGTTGTCGGAATTGATGAAGTACTTCGGCTGCACCTGCCCCGAGGTGTACTGCATCGCGCCGGCGGTCGCGTCGAAGTTGTAATAGGCGAAGGCCTGAGCCATCGGGTCCATGCCGCTGTGGCAGCCGACGCAGCTGTTCAGGAAGATACGGCTGTCGCCGCCCGGCGAGCGCGCGACATCCTGTCGGATGCGGTCCGTCGGCCGCGTCGTATCCTGCACCTGCTCCATGTCCCGGCACAGGTGATTGATCAGCGTGAAGCGGAACATGGCGCGGTTGGTGCCCGCGACGAAGAATGCCGAGGCGCTGCCTCGCGTCGTGATCAGTCCGGCGGTGGCCGCCGGGGGCAAGCCATAGACGCTCGACTGGAGCTTCTGAGCCAGGTTGGCCTTCAGATCAACCCCGTTAGCGTCCGCCGTGGCGTAATGGTCGTTGTTGGACAGCGATGGCGCGGGAAGACCCGATACGTTGTCTATGGTGTACAGGATGTCAGCGGACAGCGCGGTATTGAACGGCACGTTGTCGCGTACCATGCCGATGACGGTCGCGGTGTAGTCATTGAGAGGCGCGAACACCGTCTGATCGCGGTTAGTCCAGGGCGTCACGAAATTTTTCAACGTCACGTTGTAGAAGCTGGCATTGCTGGTCGCGATGGCCGCGGCCGCCTGGAGGGACGCCGGATCGCCCTGCTGAATGAAGCCCGCCATCGTGTCGAGATCGGCGGGGCTTGGCGGAACGCCCGCAATTCGGTTGTGCAGGCGAACGGCCTGCTCGCGCGGACCGGCCACCGCAGGGCTGGCGAGCTGCGTCAACACACTCAGGGCGCACAGCGCGCTGACTGCAGTGCGCGTGAGCTGCGATCCCTTGGTTCCGTTGTGTATCTTGGTTGCCATAGCGCTCGTCCACTCCCAACAAATTACCGATGCGCGGGCCGCACTATACGGTCGCCACAAGGCCGCCCCGAATGTCTCACTCAGGTGACGTCGCGAAGCACAGACAGCTGGGTGTGACTGCACCGAGCAGCGGCCATTGCTCGGTGAAGTGCGAGTCAGATCACGGCGCCCCGCGGCAACGAGGCATAACTAATGCTCCCGTGAACGCGAGGCGCGCTGCCCCGAAGAGGAACAGCTAAACGCGCCGGCGCGCCGTGACGCAGTCGTCACAACCGCGAAAGCTTTCATCCGGGACTCGGAATTACGTTACATTCGCGCTGCGGCAGGCAGCGCGCGCAAGCGGAGGTCGGAAGTATTCACATGAACGGGCAGCGCGGATTTGTGAAAGCCGTCACACGAGTGTTGAGTGTGCAGCGCAACCTCACTCGCGTTCTGGCGGCTTGCCTCGCCGGCTGGATGGCCGTCGCGCTCACGGGCTGCAGCGGCCGCGGCAGCGTGGACATCGCCAACAGCCAGGGGGGCGACCCGGCCACCGTGGACGCTCCTATTTTTTACGTCAAGCGCACCGTCCCAAAGCAGTCCGACGACTTGCGGGTCCTGCGACCCGCCGTGCCGAAAGCGGATCTCTTCAAGCGCGCCAGCGCTTCGGCCAGCGCTCCGGAAGTGAACATCACCGCACGAATCACCGGCACCGATTCGTATGACATCAAGGATGTGGATGCCTCGGTGGACGGCAAGAAGATAGCATTCGCCATGCGTGGTCCCCTGACCATGAACATGGACGATGCCAAGCCGCCATTCTGGCAGCTCTGGGAATATGACATTGCCGGCGACACGCTGACGCAGGTATTGCCGGCCTCGACGTCTTCGACGGGCAACGACGTAGCGCCGCACTTCATGCCCGACGGCCGCATCGTATTCGCCTCGACGCGCCAGCGGCAGTCGCAGGCGATTCTGCTGGATGAGAACAAGCCGCAGTTCGAGGCCCAGGACGAGAACCGGACCGAATCCGCTTTCGTGCTCCACGTCGTCACCCCTGGTACCGACGACCTTCATCAGATCTCGTTCAATCAGAGCAACGACAGCGACCCCACGGTCCTTCTCAACGGCCGCATCCTCTGGAGCCGTTGGGATCACATTCCCGGGAAGGACGGCATACATCTCTACACCTCCAACCCGGACGGCACCGACGTACAGTTGTATTACGGCGCCAATAGTCATGCCACCGGCACGAAGGGCTCCATCATCGAGTTCGTGAAGCCACGGGAGATGCAGGATGGGCGCATCCTGACACTCGTGCGGCCGTACACGAACGTGGATTTCGGCGGCGATCTCGTGCTGATCGACGGCAAGAACTATGTCGAGAACACACAGCCGACGCTCGACAATCCGGGCGGCACCGGTCCGGCTCAGACCGAAGCGACCCAGAACGACATCAGCACGGTTCCCGGCCCGTCCCCCGGCGGTCGTTTCAACTCCGCGTACCCCCTGTGGGACGGCACGAACCGCATCATCGTGAGCTGGTCGCAGTGCCGTCTGCTCGACAATACCCAGAACCCACCGATCATCGTCCCGTGCACGGACGCGCGCCTCGCCGACCCGAACGCCCAGGCCGCCCCGCCGATCTACAGCCTGTGGATGTTCGATCCGTCCCAGAACACGCTGACGCCGATCATCGCTCCGGTCGAGGGCGTGATGTACACCGACGTGGTCGTGGCTCAGGCACGTCAGATTCAGAACATCATCCTCGACGGGCAGACGGTCGACCCGACTCTGAAGGGAGCTCTGGTGGGCGTCCTCGACATCAAGAGCGTCTACGATTTCGACGGGGTGGATACGGCTCAGCCGAGCATTGCGGCCCTGGCCGATCCCGCCGCCACGACCGCGGCACAACGTCCTGCTCGCTTCGTCCGGCTGGAAAAAGCCGTATCGATTCCCGATCGGGACACGGTGAACCTCGCCGGCTCCGCATTCGGCGCGAGCAATTTCATGCGCGAGATCCTGGGATACGCGCCCATCGAGCCCGACGGGTCGGTGCGGGTCGAAGTGCCACCTGACGTCGCGTTCCAGATCAGCGTTCTCGATGCGAATGGACGCCGGATCTTCTCGACTCACAACGCGTGGCTGCAGGTACGCGCCGGCGAGGTCGTCACCTGCAACGGCTGTCACGCACCGGCCGCGGGGCCGAACCCGCACTCACATGGTCGCGCCAACCTGTTCAAGCCCGCGTACGGCGGTGCTACGACCGCGGGCCAGCCCTTCCCGCACACCCTGAGTACGTATCTGCCGAACGCGGGGGAAACGATGGCCGAAGCGCGCGCGCGCACGACCTGCACGAACGTCGCGGCGGGATCCTGCAGCATGCGTCCAAGCATGAACGTCTACTATTCGGACGTCTGGACGGACCCGACCGCCGCGGGACGGGCCAAGGATGTCAGCTTCGACTACAGCTACAACAACACGCTACAGTTCGCAACGCCGGTGCCGGCGAGACCGGCTTCGTGCGTCGATACGCCGACGAATCCCGCCTGGAATCCGATCTGCCGCACGGTGATCAATTACACGAAGCACATCCAGGCGCTCTGGGACCTGCCACGGCAGACCGTGGTCGGGGGTGTGGTCACGGCGGATCACACCTGCTCCCAGTCGGGGTGCCATAGCACCAGCGGCGCGGCTGCCAATACCGTCCAGGCACCGGCCGGACAGCTCAATCTGACGAGCGCGGCGTCCGACCAGGAGCCCACGCAGCCGATTTCTTATCGCCATCTGCTGTTCACGCACAACCAGCAGGAAGTTAATATGGGCGCCCTGCAGGATACCCCCGGGCCGCTGGATGCAGCCGGTAACCCGACGGCGATCCCTGTGGGACCGTATATGAATGCGGGTAGCGCGAACGGCGCGCTCTCGAGTGCGTTCCTCGGTCGATTCGCTCCGGGCTCCGGCAGCACGCATGCGGGCTGGCTGAGCCCGGCCGAGCTTCGCTTGATCTCAGAGTGGCTGGATATTGGCGCGCAATTCTTCAACGATCCGTTCGATCCCGCCGTGCCCGTCAACTGAGGCGGCGACCGAAAGAGACCTGTGCGCCAGCAACGACGACTCATGCAGAACAGCCAGACGCGCGGTGGACGTGGGACTGAGTGAGGCCGGCCTGCGCGGATTGCGCATCGCCAGCCTGCGCGGGATGCGCATCGCCGGCCTGCGCGGGTTGCACCTCGCCGGGCTGCTGCTGGCGCTCCTGCTCCTCGTCCCCGCGATCGGGGGTGCGCGCGAGCGTCTGCAGGTGTTCGTGACCTCACCCTACCTCGAGTTGCATACGGCTCCGGGTCGCGGGTACCCGGTCTTTCACGTCGTGCCGCGAGGCGACAGTGTCGATGTGCTCTACCGCCGCACGGATTGGTTCAAGGTCCGCACCGAGCGGGGGGTGGAAGGCTGGGCCGCGCAGCGCGACATGCTGCAGACGCAGCTCGCCGACGGCACGCCGTTCACCTTCGACATGGGTGACCGCTCCGGCTTCACCTCGCACAATTTCGAAATGGGGATCTTCGCCGGTGAGTACGGGGGCGCCAATGATATCTCCGGCTATGGCTCGTTCTCGTTCAACTCGCAGCTCGCCGCCGAGGTCGCGGTCGGCCAGTTTCTCGGGCGGTTCTCGAATGGGGTCACCGCCGACTTCGGTCTCACTCATGTGTTCATGCCGGAATGGCGCCTGTCCCCCTTCGTCATGCTCGGAACTGGACTCGTGCACACGACGCCGAAGGCGACTCTCGTCGTGCCGGCCGATCGCACCGACCAGACGGCTTACTGGGGGGCCGGCCTGCGGTTTTACCTGACCCGCCGCTTCTTCGTGCGCGGCGAGTACAAGGCCCACACCATCTTCACGAAGCGAGATGCCAACCAGCAGGTAGACGAATGGAAACTGGGATTCGCGTTCTTCTTCTGACGCTGGCCGCCGCGCTGCTGCCAGGATGCGCCTCCGTGCGCAACTGGTTCCATCATCGCAGCGAGGTTCGTCAGGCCAAGGCGGATGCGCGCGAGGAAGCGGCTGAGCAGGCCGAGGAAGCCGCCCGCGACGATTCGGACACGCCCCCTCGGGTCGTCGATCCGGAGGTCGAGCGTCATCATCGGAAGGTTCCGCGCATCCACAGCTCCAACGTCGAGCTGGGCGTGAACTACGGTGCGCTCAGCATCGAGGACTTCGGCACCAACCCGTCCTATGGCGCGACCGCGGCCTACCATGTCACCGAGGATTTCTTCTTCCAAGGTGAGGTGGGCCGCTCTACGGGTGGCCGCAGCAGCATCGAAGTCCTGGGCGGGAACATCCAGGTGCTTCCCAACGGTGGGAGGCAGTTCACGTACTACAATCTCGCCCTGGGCTACAACTTTCTGCCTGGCGAGGTCTTTCTCGGTCGCGGCGTCGCCATGTCGAGCGCCTTTTATCTGCTGGGCGGCATAGGCAGCGTGAAATTCGGCGGTGACGATCACTTCACGGTGAGCTTCGGCGCCGGCTACCGCGTCGTGCCGGTGGATTGGCTGGCGGTCCACATCACGGTGGAGGACCGCGTGTTCCGCTCAGATATTCTGGGCGTATCCAAGCTGACCAACAATATCGAGGCGCGACTCGGTACGACCGTATTCTTCTGAAGAAGGACGTGAGCATGAAGAACCGTCTCGTCACCCTCGCAGCGGCACTGCTGCTGTCCGTGCCCGTGATGGGCGCGGCCGATCCAAGCGGCCCGGCGCCGCAGTTCACCCTCGCATCCCGCACGGGCAAGGACCTGAGCCTGGCGCAGTACCGCGGCCAGGTCGTCATGCTCAACTTCTGGGCCAGCTGGTGCGGCCCCTGCCGCCAGGAAATGCCGCTCCTCGAGAGCATCTACAAGAAGTACAACAAGATGGGTTTCGTGCTCATCGGCGTGAACGTCGAGCCCGATTCGGCCAAGGCCGAAGAGTGGCTGAAGCAGACGCCGGTCAGCTTTCCGATCGTGTTCGACAAGGACAGCAAGGTCAGCAAGGCCTACGATGTCGCCGGCATGCCGAGCACCATTTTCATCGACCGCAAGGGCAACCTCCGCGTGCTGCACCGGGGTTACAAGCCGGGCGATGAGAACGAGTACCTGGACAAGATCCGGACCCTGATCCGGGAGTAGCACGAGGATGGGAGCCCCTATGCGCGTCACGAGGATTCTGGCCGCGATGGCCGCGACGGGTACCCTGGCTGCCGGTCTCGGCGGCTGCTCGCCGATCGAGCCGTGGGTGAAGCCGTACGAGCGTGAGCACTTCGCCGATCCGATCATGTCGCTCAGCCGGGATCCCGTCTCCACGAGCTATCTCGAGCATGTCTTCGAGTCCCGCGAGGGCTCGCGTGGGGCCACGGGCGGGGTCGGCGGCGGATGCGGTTGCAACTGATGCGTACGCGCTGGCATCTGCTGCTGGCTTTCGTTATTGGTGGGACGCCGGTAGTCGCAGGCGTCCTGCCGGACGACCGTGCGGACGTCCTCTACCATCGCTATCAGGGCGGCGGCATCACGATTCAGGGGCCGTCCGTGCTGGTCCGCAAGAAGGTCGGCGACAATTTCTCCCTCTCGGCCGGCTACTACGAGGACATGATCTCGAGCGCCTCGATCGACGTGAAGCTGACCGCGAGTCCGTACAAGGAAAACCGCAAGCAGGAGAATTTCTCGGTCGACTATCTCCACGGCAAGACGACTTACAGCGCCGGCTATATCCACAGCCGCGAGCCGGACTACGCCTCGAACACGACGTTCTATTCGCTCAGCCAGGACATGTTCGGCGACCTGACGACGGTCTCCCTGACTTACAAGCGAGGCTGGGATCGCGTCTATAAGGACGAAAAAGACGCCGCAACCGGTCAGATCATCAACGATCCCCATTTCTTCGGCGGCTCCAGCTCCGCCACGGCGGACCACCGCGGGTGGGCATTGGGGATTAGCCAGATCCTCACGCGCAGCTTGCTGGCCAGCTTCAACTACGAGTTGCTCGAGGACGAGGGGTACCTGCAGAGCCCTTATCGCCAGATCCGCTTTCTCGATCCTACCGACGGCAAGGGCTATCGAACCGCCGACCAGACATACCCTCACACGCGCACCAGCAACTCCGCCTCGCTGCTCCTGAAGTACTTCCTGCCCTACCGCGCCGCGGTGAGCGGCCAGTATCGCTACTTCCAGGACACGTGGGGCATCGTCGGGCACACGTTCGAAGTCGACTACACGCACCCGATCAAGCGAGCGGTGCCGTTCCTGTTCTGGCCGGTCGAGGGACACGTCGTTCTGGATGGCTCGCTGCGCTACTACCGCCAGAACGCCGCCGACTTCTACAGCGACCTGTTCCCGCGCCAGAGCTACCAGAACTTCGAAGCCCGCGACCGTGAGCTCGCGGCGTTCAACAGCTACGCCATCGGCTTTGGGGCCACCTACGAATTCCCGCAGCTCTCGTGGGCCCCCTGGATCAACAAGAGCACCGTGAACGTCAGGCTCGATCACCTCATCATCGACTACTCGGACTTCCGCGCCGTGTACACGGGCAGCGGTATTGCTCCCGGCACCGAGCCGCTCTACAAGCTGAACGCAAACGTCTTCCAGGTCTTCGTCTCGGCCTGGTACTGAAAGGCCCTCCGTCTGAGCCTCTGGTTTGAGCCTCTAACTCGCAGCTGAACGAGCGCTGAACGAAAGGTGTGACTTTCATTCACCTCCGGCGTTCCGTGAGTTAAGCTGTAGCACCGGTCGTCAAGCGCAAGCCGTCATCCACGGGTCGGCTGTCGGCAAGCAGCGACGTTGCGTGTGTCACCACGACACACAAGGGGATCTCAAGCATGCGAAATCGCACCAGCCTGTTCACAGTGCTCGCTGGCCTCGTTCTGGCATTCGGCGCGACCGGAGCCTGGGCGCAAGCGCGCGAGGAAGGTCGTCTACTCATGGCGAGCCAGGTGCTCGAGGAGCTGCGCTCCTCCCGCGATCAGGTCATTCCCGATCGCCTGCTCGAGCGCGCTTACGGCATCGCCGTCATTCCGGACATGACGAAGGCTGCTTTTTTCTTCGGTGGCCGGCACGGAAATGGCGCCCTGGTCGTGCGTGACAAGGACGGTCGCTTCACGAACCCGATCTTCATCTCCATGACGGGCGGCAGCTTCGGCTGGCAGTGGGGCGTGCAGTCGATCGACATCGTGCTGGTTTTCACCAGCCGCAAGGGAGTCGAAGGGATCACCGGCGGCAAGGTCACCCTGGGTGCTGATGCATCGGTGGCGGCCGGTCCGGTGGGTAGACAGGCTTCCGCGGCGACCGATACGAGCTTCAAGGCGGAGGTCTACTCATACTCGCGCACGCGCGGCATCTTCGCGGGTCTGGCACTCGACGGTACCGTCCTCAGTATCGACGACGATGCTAATGCGGCGTTCTACCGCAAGAGCAGCGTGATGCCATCGGACATCATCGCCGGCAACGTTCATAGCCCCGACGATTCGGCCAAGCGCTTCCTCGCGGCCATCGGAACGAGCACGCGTACGGCCTCCTCGTCGGTACCCGCAACCGCATCGGCACCGACACCGGCGCCTGCTCAAGGAGCACCCCGCAGCGATGCTCCGTCGTCATCGCCGTCGTCGGGAGCACAGACATTCCCGATGGCAGATCCGACGCCGGGTGCCGAACCGAAGTAACCCAGGCACAGGGGGTGCCGGTGCGCTCATGAACCAGGCGCGTCGGCGAACAGAGGCAGCGTCGCTGCGGGGTCCATGCGCTGCACTTGGCGCTGCGTGACACCGCCGGAGCGAGCGGGGAAATAGGTCTGCGCGATCCCTGAGTGGACCCCGCTGATGTAGAGCTGCAGACGGTCGATCAGCTCGTGCAGTCCCTGCTGATCGCGGCTTGCAAGATCGGCCTCCTGCAGAAAGGCATTCACGCCCGCCAGGGCATCCAGCACGCCGGCGCTTCGGGGCAGTGCCAGCAGACACTGCTCGACCTGCTTGAGGCAGAAGAGGCAGGCCCGCGGGAACTGCTCTCCGCGTAGCACGAACTCCAGCACATCTGTGCGGCTGACCCGCGTGCGCCGACTGAGCCGGTACATCTCGTACCCGGAGAGGGACCGCAGCACGCTCATCCATTGGATCGTCTCGAACGGCTTCAGATCCAGAGAGGCATCGGCAAGCAATTGCGCCGCGCGCACGTCCACGATGCGGCTCGTCATATCGGCCCGCTCGAGATTGCGCCCCAGCATCAGGAACGTATAGCCGTCATTACGGTTCATGGTGCCCTCGAGTGCTCCCGTGAGGGTCTGCGAGGTGAGCACGATCCGCTTCAGAAAATTGAACCGCGTGCGCTTGCTGAGCCCCGTGGGCAGCTCGGCGGAGAAATCCTGGAAGAACTGGTTCAGCAGCTCCCACGCCTCGGTGGGAAACATGTCGCGCAACGTTCGCGCGTTCTCATGCGCCATCTTCAAGGACGAGGCGATCGAGGCCGGGTTGGCCGGCTCGGCGATCAGGAACTGGACGACCTCGCGCTCGTCCGCGCGCTTGCCGCGCGAGTCGAACAGATCGCGACTGCCCGTGATGTCGATCAAGGTCTGCCATCCGGGTGAGTAACCCGCGGGCAGATCCAACAGCAAGTGAGTGTTGACGCTGACGAGGCGCGCCGTGTTCTCGGCGCGCTCCAGGTAGCGCGAGAGCCAGTAGACGTTTTCAACCACTCGGGCAAGCACGCTCAAGCCTCGGTATCCACGATCCACGTGTCCTTGCTGCCACCGCCCTGCGACGAGTTGACGACCAGGGAGCCCTCTCGCAATGCGACACGCGTCAATCCTCCCGTGGTCACGTACGTCTGGCTGCCGCTGAGAATGAAAGGCCGCAGGTCCACGTGACGGGGCTCGATCCCTTCGCCAACGAAAGTCGGCACGGTCGACAGAGTGATCACGGGCTGGGCAATGAAGTTCCGCGGATCGGCCTTGAGCTGGCTCGCGAACTGACTGCGCTCGCGCTGCGTGGACTGGGGACCCATCAGCATGCCATAGCCGCCCGAGCCATCGACCGGTTTCACCACCAGAGAGTCGAGATTCGCGAGCACGTGATCGAGCTCTTTGGGGATACCGCAGCGCCAGGACGGAACATTGGGCAGGATCGGCGCCTCGTCGAGGTAGTAGCGGATCATGTCCGGCACGTAGGTATAGACGAGCTTGTCGTCGGCGACGCCCGCGCCGGGCGCATTGGCGAGGGCGACCTGGCCACTGGCCCACGCGCGCATGAGCCCCGGCACGCCGAGGGCCGAATCGGCCCGGAAGACTTCCGGGTCGAGAAAGTCGTCATCGATCCGGCGATAGATCACATCGACCCGGGTCCAGCCCCGGATCGTCTGCATGTAGACGCAATCATCCTCATGCACCGCCAGATCGCGCCCCTCGACGAGCTCACAGCCCATCTGACGCGCCAGGTAGGCATGCTCGAAGTAAGCGGAGTTGTAGATGCCGGGGGTGAGCACGACCACTTCGGGCCTGCGCTCGCGCCGCGGCGACAGCGCCACCAGCATTTCATAGAGCTGGGATGGATAGTCGTCCACGGGCAGGATCGCCACGTTCTCGAACAGCTCGGGGAACACGCGCTTGACCACCTGGCGGTTCTCGATCATGTAGGACACACCGGAGGGCACGCGGAGGTTGTCCTCGAGAACATAGACCGTGCCGTCCTTGTCTCGAACGAGATCGCTGCCGCAGATGTGCGCCCAACACTTCTGGGGCGGGGCGATCCCCGCGCAGATGGCACGATAGTTTCTCGACGAGGTGATGATGGACTCCGGGAAGACGCCGTCGGCCACGATGCGCTGATCGTGATAGACGTCATCGATGAACAGGTTCAACGCGGCGACGCGCTGCCGCAGGCCGCTCTCGATGCGCTGCCATTCCTTGCGAGTGATCGTGCGCGGGATGATGTCGAGCGGCCATGACCGGTCGATCGAGCCTTCCTGCTCGTGATACACCGTGAAGGTGATTCCCATCGCCTTGATCGCGAGCTCCGCGGCCTGCTGCCGCACCCCGATCTCCTCGCCACCGAGCTCCGACAGATAGCGCATCAGCGCACGGCCGGCGGCGCGCGGTCCGCCGCCGGGGCCGACCAACTCGTCGTGCTTTCCCGGCGAGAGATAGGAGGTCCAGTCGATGCTCATGGGAGCTTGTAGTAGTCAGGAGCCAACGCAGCCAACATACCAGTGTGCACCCTGAAGTGACAAACACCGCGCGCGTTTGCCACACAATGGTGCCGTTGCGCTCGCAGATGATCCAAATTGGTGCGCCTGATGCCTGAGCCGCTGCCCGTATAATGAAAGGACGACCGCGCGCGCCACCGGCGCGCCGCCGCATCGGGAGGTCTCAGTGTCGATCCATGTCCGGCTCAATCATGTCACTCGCTATCGTTACGACCGCCTGGTGAGCCTCGGCCCGCAAATCGTCCGCCTGCGACCCGCTCCGCACTGCCGCACTCGTGTCCTGTCGTACTCGCTCGACGTGCAGCCGGCCGAACATTTCATCAACTGGCAACAGGATCCCCAGTCCAACTACCTCGCACGGCTGACCTTTCCGGAGCGCACGCGCGAGTTGCGCATCGAAGTGGATCTCGTTGCCGAGATGGCGGTGCTCAATCCATTCGACTTCTTTCTCGAGAGCTACGCGGAAAGCTACCCGTTCGCTTACGAGGCGGATGAGCAACGCGAGCTCGCGCCCTACCTGAGCCGGCTTGCCGTCACGCCACTGTTACGGAAATACCTCGAGTCGATTCCCCGCAATCCGGTTCGGACCGTCGATTTCCTGGTCGAGCTCAACATGCGCCTGTCACGCGACATCCGCTACCTGATCCGGATGCAACCCGGCGTGCAGACACCCGAGCAAACATTGGAGCAAGCGTCGGGTTCCTGCCGCGACTCGGCCTGGCTGCTGGTGCAGCTGTTGCGCCACCTGGGCATCGCTGCACGCTTCGTGTCCGGCTACCTGATCCAGCTCACGCCCGATGTCAAATCCCTGGATGGACCGTCGGGGCCGGCCGCCGATTTCACGGATCTCCACGCTTGGTGCGAGGCGTATCTGCCCGGCGCAGGTTGGATCGGTCTCGACCCGACCTCCGGTCTGCTCGCGGGCGAAGGTCATCTCCCGCTGGCCTGCACCCCGGAGCCATCGAGCGCGGCCCCGGTCACCGGCCTGGTCGAGGAATCGGAGGTCGAGCTCGATCACACCATGAAGGTGGAGCGCATCTGGGAGGCGCCCCGGGTCACGAAGCCTTACACGGACGAGCAATGGGCCGCGATCGAGAGCCTGGGCCACGAGATCGACACGGATCTCGAGGCGCTCGACGTCCGCCTCACCATGGGAGGCGAGCCGACCTTCGTCTGCGTGGACGACCCGGATGGAGCCGAGTGGAATACGACCGCCCTCGGCGAGACGAAACGGCATCTCGCTGCCAACCTGTATCACCGTCTGCGCAACGAGTATGCCCCGAACGGGTTGGCGCATTTCGGTCAGGGAAAGTGGTATCCCGGAGAGCCGCTGCCGCGTTGGTCCCTCAACTGCTTCTGGCGCCGCGACGGCGAGCCGATCTGGCAGGCGACGGAGTTGCTGGCGGACGAGAAGTGCGACTACGGCGCCAACCCGCGAGTCGCGAGGGCGTTCATGCACGGCGTGGCCACGCGCCTCGGGCTGTCGCCGGCGTTCGCGTTCCCGGCCTACGAGGACGCTTTCTACTACATGTGGCGGGAGCGACGGCTCCCGAGCAACGTGGATCCGTTCGCATCCCGGCTCGAGGACCCGGGCGAGCGCGCCCGCCTGTCCCGGATCTTCGAGCAGGGACTGGATGCCGAGGTCGGCTACGTTCTTCCGGTAAGCCGCGATCCGACCGACCAGCGCTGGCAGACGGGACCGTGGTTCCTGCGCCAGGAGCGCTGCTATCTCGTACCCGGCGACTCCCCTCTCGGCTTCCGCCTGCCGCTCGACAGCCTTCCCTGGGCCAGCGCCAGCGACCGCACGGCCTTTCATCAGCCCGATCCGACCCAGACTTTCCCGCCGCTCGCCCGCCATGCCCAAATCCGCCGGCAGCTGCATGAGGCGCGAAGCGATACGAAGCCGACGGCCGGGGGTCCCGACGAGCGACCGCTTTTACCGCAGGAGTCGGCAGGCTGGATCACCCGCACCGCCCTATCCGCGGAGCCCCGGGACGGTGTGATGTACATTTTCATGCCTCCGACCCGACGTCTGGAGGACTATCTGCAGCTGCTCGCCGCCGTGGAGGCCACTGCTCAGGCTCTCTCGCACCCGGTGGTGATCGAAGGCTATGAGCCGCCGCGCGATCCCCGGCTCAGTCACTTTCGTGTGACTCCCGATCCGGGTGTCATCGAGGTCAACATTCACCCGGCGGCGAGTTGGGACGAGCTGGTCGCACGCACTACGCATCTCTACGAGGCGGCGCGGCTGTCGCGTCTCACGACCGAGAAGTTCATGCTCGACGGGCGCCACACCGGCACGGGTGGCGGCAATCACTTCGTGCTCGGCAGCGCGACGACGAACGATTCGCCCTTCCTGCGCCGTCCGGACCTGCTGCGCAGCCTGCTGTCGTACTGGCACAATCACCCGAGCCTCTCGTATCTCTTCTCGGGCCTCTTCATCGGGCCCACCTCCCAGGCGCCACGCACCGACGAGGCACGCAATGACTCTCTCTACGAGCTGGAGATAGCCTTCAACGAGCTGCGGCGGGGAGCCACGGACCCCCCGCCCTGGTTGGTGGATCGCGTGTTGCGCAACCTTCTCGTGGATGTGACCGGCAACACCCACCGCGCCGAATTCTGCATCGACAAGCTGTACTCCCCGGATGGCCCGGCGGGGCGGCTGGGCCTGCTCGAGCTGCGAGCATTCGAGATGCCCCCCCATGCGCGCATGAGCCTGACTCAGCAGCTACTATTACGCTCCATGATCGCGCGTTTCTGGCGCACGCCCTACGAGCCGCCGCGGCTGGCCAGGTGGGGCACGGAGTTGCACGACCGGTTCATGCTGCCGTATTTCGTGGAGCAGGATTTTGCCGACGTGATCGCGGAACAGAACGCTGCCGGCTTCGCGCTCAGACCGGAATGGTTCGCGCCGCATTTCGAGTTCCGGTTCCCCAAGTACGGCGACTACGCGACGAGGGGGGTCGAGATGGAGCTGCGACAGGCCCTGGAGCCCTGGCATGTCATGGGCGAGGAAGGCGGCCACGCAGGCACTGTCCGCTACGTGGACTCCTCGGTGGAACGCCTGCAGGTCAAGGTCACCGGGCTTGCCCCGGATCGCTATGCGATCGCCTGCAACGGGCGGCAGGTGCCCCTCAGACCGACCGGCCAGGTGGGAGAGTTCGTTGCCGGAGTCCGTTACCGCGCGTGGCAGCCCGCATCGGCTCTGCATCCGACCATCGGAGTGAACGCACCGCTCACCTTCGATCTGGTTGACACCTGGATGCAACGATCCCTGGGCGGCTGCCGGTACCACGTCATGCACCCTGGCGGTCGCCACTACGCGACCTTTCCGGTCAACGCCTATGAGTCGGAGAGCCGGCGCCTCGCGCGCTTCTTCCGGATGGGACATACACCGGGTGTGATGACGGTGTCCGCGCAGGAGGCGAGCCCTGAATTTCCCTTCACTCTGGATCTGCGACGAAGTTGATCCCGAGCGGCGACACGGACGAGGCGAAGGCTCCGCAGGCCAGTCTGGCGCCGGGTGCGCTCGCGGCCTATGTCGCCGACCCCGATCGCTTCGACGAGCTCCTGGAAACAGACGAATCGGTTCGGCCTCACTGGCGACCCCTCATCCAACAACTGACGAGGGACGATCCCCGCACGGTTGCTCGCAAAGGACTGCAGCTCACCCGCCGCCTGATCGCAGAGAACGGCGTCACCTACAACGTGTATGCCGATCCGCAGGGCACGGATCGACCCTGGGCGCTCGACCCGGTGCCATTGCTCCTGACGCGCCACGAATGGCACACGATCGAGGCGGGGGTCGCCCAGCGCGCGCGGCTGCTCGATGCGCTCCTCGCCGATCTCTACGGACCGCAGCGGTTACTGGCCGAGGGCATCGTTCCCTGCGAGCTGGCCTTTGGCCACCCGAATTTCCTGTGGCCGTGCCACGGACTCGTCCCACGCGGCGGCCCGTGGCTCCATGTCTACGCGGCCGACCTGGCGCGGGCCCCGGATGGACGCTGGTGGGTGCTTGCCGATCGCACTCAGGCTCCTTCCGGCGCGGGATATGCCCTGGAGAATCGGGAGATCGTCGAGCAAGTGCTGCCGGACGCCATGCGCGAGCTCGGGGTCCGCCGCATCAGCGGATTTTTCGGCGAGCTGCGCGAGCAGTTGCTGAGCCACGTGAAGGATGGCGACCATCCGCTCGCGGTCATCCTGACACCCGGGCCGTTCAACGAGACCTACTTCGAGCACGCCTACCTCGCCCGTCAGCTCGGACTCACGCTGGTCGAGGGATCCGACCTGACGGTCCGCGAGGACACTGTCTACCTCAAGACCCTCGCGGGCTTGAAGCGGGTGCACACGATCCTGCGCCGGCTCGACGATGACTACTGCGATCCGCTGGAGTTGCGTGGCGATTCCGCACTGGGGGTGCCGGGGTTGCTCGGGGCCGTGCGAGCCGGAAGAGTTGCCCTGGCCAATGCGTTGGGCACCGGCGTGCTCGAGTCAGCCGCATGGCTCGGGTTCCTTCCCGGTGTAGCCGAGCGTCTGTTGGGTGAGTCGTTGATTCTCCCCTCGGTCGCGACGTGGTGGTGTGGTGAGCGTCCGGCACTAGACTATGTGCTCGCGCATCTCGATGACCTCGTCATCAAGCCTGCCTACCCCAATCAGCGCTTCGAGCCCGTGTTCGGCCGGGCGCTTCAAGGTGAGGTGCGTGCCCGGGTGATTCAGCGTCTGAAGGCGCGCCCTTACGCGTACGTCGCCCAAGAGCGCGTCGCGCTATCGCAAGCCCCGGTCTGGCGTCCACACGGCGTGCTAGGGTTCGCAGCCAGAGCCGTTTCCATCCGCACATATGCCATTGCAACGGCCACCGGCCGTCGGGTCATGCCCGGAGGGCTCGCTCGCGTAGCAACCGACACGGCGGTCGACGTGGTTTCGACACAGCGTGGCGGCGGCAGCAAGGACATCTGGGTTCTCTCGACGGACGCGGACGAAAGCACGTCCGCACAAACCGGCAGGAGCTTGCGCTCCTCCCCGCGACATCACGACATCCCATCGCGGCTCGTCGAGAATCTCTACTGGCTGGGGCGCTATACGGTCCGCTGCGAGGACAAATCGCGGCTGCTGCGGGCGACATTGGCCACACGCGCGGATGAAAGCGTCTGGAGATCGGCCATCGCGGTCTGCCGCAAACTGGGAGTCATCGCAGCCGATGGTCAGCCGGCGACTGCCCTGCACGACGATCGCAACCCGCAGTCGATCATCGCGGACGTCAGGCGTCTCGCGTGGTGCGCATCGCAGGTGCGGACGCGTCTTTCGTCCGGCTACTGGCGCGCGGTGTCGGACATTCAGCGCCGACTCCAGGAGAGCACGGCCGTGCGCGGCGAGGTGCGCGACCTGCTCGACCACCTCCTCCTCTCGCTCGCGGCGCTTGCTGGATTTGCCTTCGATGACATGACCCAGGATGAAGGTTGGCGGCTGCTTCGCGTCGGCAGGCGCCTGGAGCGCCTGCAGTTCGCAGCCACGCTCCTCGCTCAGCATCTGGCATCCGACACGGCTATCCGGCAGGAGCATATCGAATGGCTGCTCGAGGCCTACGACAGCGTGCGGGTGTACAGATCGCGCTATGTCGTCGCACCGCGACTCGGACCGATGCTCGACCTTCTGGTGCGAGACGCCGAGCATCCGCGCGCACTCGCATTCCAGTGGCACGCGATCTCGCGAGATCTGGCGGCCGTCGCACGCTCGCTCGGCGGCAGCGAGACGAGCTGGGCGAGGCAGATGCCCATCATTACCGATGAAGAGCTTGCGCAGGTCGAGAGTGACGGGGCCGAAGCCCGCGAGGCGCGGCGCCTGATGGCTGAGCGCGTGCGCGCCCTGAGTGAAGCCGCCGCCCAGCTATCGGACCGGCTGTCGCTGCGCCACTTCTCGCACATCAGCCTCGATACTCATACTCTCGCGACATGAACGACCGCTCGACCCGCGGTGCGACCCGCTACCAGGTCCGTCATGAGACCGCCTACCGCTATGGCGCCGACGTCGTTCACTCGCACCAGCTCCTGCACCTGGTTCCCAGGCCTTCTGCCTTCCAACAATGCCTGGAGCATGAAATCACGGTATCGCCGGCTTCTTTCCGGCGCCGGAACGAGATCGACGCATTCGGCAACCTGGTGACCCGCGTCGAATTCGAGCATCCGCATCGCGAGCTGATCGTGACCAGCCGGATGGAGATCGACCTGCACGGCCGCCCCACGATTCTCGCCGCGGACACCCTGACATGGGAGAGGGCAGCCGCCGATCTCGGTTATCGCGGCAGCGGTCCGCCGCGGGAGGCTCTGGAAGCGTGTCGCTTCCGACACGAATCGCCGTACGTCCGCATCAAGCGATTGTTCACGGAATATGCGGCGGAGTGCTTTCCCCGAGGCCGGCCCATCCTCGCCTGTGCCGAAGCCCTCATGACGAAGCTGCACCGCGATATCCGCTACGCGCCCGGAGAAACGACGATCTCCACTCCTCTACCGGAGGTCTTGAAAAACAGGCGCGGCGTCTGCCAGGACTTCGCGCACCTGATGATCGCCTGCCTGCGGTCACGCGGCCTGGCCGCCCGCTATGTAAGCGGTTACGTTCGACAGACCACGGGAGACGACGCGGAGGGCCTGGTCGGTGCCGGTGCCTCTCATGCCTGGGTATCCGTGTACGCGCCACCGCACGGCTGGGTGGAGCTCGATCCCACGAATGATACGTATGTTGGAACGGATCACATCTCGGTCGCGTGGGGTCGTGACTTCGGGGATGTCTCTCCGCTGCGCGGCGTCATCCTTGGCGGCGGCTCCCACGCGCTGTCGGTAGCAGTCACCGTGCAGCGACTCGCCCGATAGCCGAAAGCCGCCCGGGCTACTCCGTCGTGACGGCGACGCTCACCGTCATGGACTTGAACGCGTTCGGGGCGCCTTTGAAGCTGCCGGCCAGCGGTTGGGCCTGGGAGGGATCGCGAGCGACCGCGACACGAATCAGATTGCGGCCGCCGATGAGGGCATTGGTCGGATCGAACTCGACCCAACCGGCGCCCGGCAGATAGATCTGCGCCCAGGCGTGGCTGGAGCCACCGCCGACGAGGCCGCCGCCCGCACCGATCAACTTCTCGTCGTAGAGATAACCCGATACGAAGCGAGCGGCGAGGCCGAGAGCGCGGGCGGCCTCCATCATGAAGAGCGCGAAGTCACGGCAGCTTCCGGTTCCGAGCGACAACGTGTCGAGCGGCGCCTGTGTGCCCAGCTCTTCCCGGGCCGCGTACTTGAATCCTTTCTTGATCGCGACCGCCATGTTGGTCAGCGTGTCCAGCGTGCCGGCCCGCGGCGTCTGCGCCAGTATCCCCTTGGCCCAGGCGTCGATCTCGTGCCCGGGGTCCGGATAGTGACGCTCCTTCGAGCGTCCCAGATCGAGGGCATCCTCGGCCGAATAGTTGAAGGGAAACCGCTCGGCGTACGGCTCGATCGCGATCTCGCGCGGCTCGGCCGGGTAGTGCTCGGCGCGAAACCCCGAGTCGAAAGTCAACCGCGCCGCGCTGCCCTGGAAGCTCACCGTCGCGATGGAGTTGCCGAACACGTCATGACTCCAGCGGATCGCCGTCGCCTGCGGATCGATGCTCAGAGTCGTGTCGATCAGCCGCAGATCGTGACTGTCCCGGGGCCGTGACATCAGGCGGTGGTCACCGAACTCGACGGGCTGGTTGTACTCGTACACCGTCTTGTGCCGAACGTGGAGGACTGCCATCGTCTATCGACCCTGCCAGGCACGCCAGTCCGCGATAGTCGCGGTGCGCATGGCGCGCGCGGCAGTCAACAGCCAACCGCGTTTGCGCCGCGCGAGATCGCGCAAGATCGCGTCCCGTTGTCTCGCAGTACCCAGATGCACGTTGGCCGTCTCCCATCCCATCATCCATAACAATTTGCACTCATCGCGGGTTCCCGCGAGGTCCGCAAGCTCGACCCGACTGCAGTCGGGTGCCAGGCGGCGCACCACCCAACCTTCCTCCACCCGCAGATAGGGGTCCACGACCCTGACGGCGCGAGCGTTGACTGCAACATAGCGCGGCGACTCCGGCGCCTGCTTTCGCAACCACCACCATGCAGATTCGATGACGGGCTTGACCTCCCGAGCGATCGTCCCGCCTCGCCAGGCAACCAGCGCGGCGAAGCGCTGCCTGCCCAGGCTGCCGAGCCCCGCCTGCCGATGCACGATTCGGGATCGCAACGTCTTCTCAGGAAGCGCTGCGCGAAGTACGCGCCGCGCAGTCGCATCTACCGTACCCGACACCGTCGGCAGCGCCAGGAGCTTATCCCAGTAGAGCCGCTGCTCCTTCAGCCTTCCCACGGCGAGATCGCGCAGCCAGCGATGCCTCTCGGCCAACACGACCGGCGTGCCTCCGCCTCGCAGAGCCTCCCAATAACCCTCCAGCACCGATTCGCAGACGTTGCGCGCGGAGACCCGCAGGTGAGCCTCCTTGATCGCTAGAAGCGCGCTCGCGCACAGGCGCACCAGATCATTCGCATAGGGCAGCGTGGCGGCTTCGTCGAAATCATTCACCCCCCAGATGAGCCGGCCTTCGCCGTCGCGCCAGGTGCCGAAGTTCTCGATGTGCAGGTCGCCCACTCCCAACACGGAGGGCGCGGCGGCCAGCTCGGGGCACACCTCAGGCCATATTTGCGCCCAGCGATAGAAGCTCGCGCGCAGAAAGAGAAAGGCTCCCTCTGCCATGCGCCGGTGCTTGAGCTTCAGATCCACCGGCAGCAGCCGCAGGCGCTGCGACAGCCAGGCCTCGTACTTGCGCGTGGACTCGACGGCGTTCAACCAAGATGTTCCGTGTAAAGTCGTGCAATGGTCATCTTCGAGCTCGTCATCGCGCTGGGAGCGATTGTAACGCCTCCGGATGCTTCGGCCGCCGCCGTCGGACGGCAGCGCGGCGCTGCGATTGCTCGCCGACCCGGGAGGCTCCTCCGCGCCGCCTCACGAGGCTCCTGCCAAGCCCCAGACATGAGCCCTGGCGAGGGCCCCGAGAGTCGTCGCCGCTGCGTTACGTGATCTCGCGCCCCAGGGGAACTCGCCAGTAGCGTAAAGTGCGCGGGCAAGGGACAGGCGGCCCTTGAAGGGCTCTCGGGCGCCGTGACTTGAGAATACCAAACTCGACCCATGACAGGCTTTGTCCAGGCTCTCGAAGCCCATCGCCAGGGGGCATTGTCCCGCGAGGATCTGCTCGTCCGCATCGAGCGGCTGCTGCGGCAGGGAGGTGACGCGGGCGCATTGCTCTCCGTACTCAATGAGGAGCATGCGCGTGCGCCCTTGCCGGGCAACCTGTACAGCGAGGCCGCCCGAATCCTGCTGAGGTGGCGGGAACGGCGAGGCGCCAGTCAGACGATATCCGCAGCCACTGCGGCACCCGTGGGCCACTCCGCTCCCGCGGACGGTTCGGCGACCGTCATCATCGATGAGCCTTTCGCGGATATCGCGGTCACCGGCGGGAGCGATACCACGGGCAGCGGCGATACAGGCCCGAAGCGATTCGTGCCGCCCTCCGTGTCCGTGGGCGCCGTACTGCAGGGCCGTTTCAAGCTCATCGGAGCAATCGGCGACGGAGGCACCAGCACCGTCTTCAAGGCCATCGATCTACGCAGGGTCGAAGCCCGCGCCCACGACCCCTACGTGGCCGTGAAGCTGCTGACCATCCCCTTGCGCGACTTCACGCGATCTCTCGTGGTCCTGCAGCGTGAGGCCCAGCGCCTGCAGAGCCTGCCGCATCCCAACATCGTGCGTGTGATCGACTGCGACCGCGACGGGCGCACGGTGTTCATGACGATGGAGTATCTGGCCGGCGAGTCGCTGAAACGCAAGCTCAGTGCGCCCGGATTCACCGGCTATTCCCGCGACGAGGCGGTGCGCATCGTCGAGGCCATTGCCAGTGCGCTGACCTATGCACACCGCAACGGAATCATCCACGGGGACCTGAAGCCCGGCAACGTCATCGTCACGGACCAAGACGAGATCAAGGTCATCGACTTCGGCATCGCACGCCTGATCGGCAGATCCGCGGAGATCGCCAAGGGAAAGGCCCGTGAGGAGGCGCCACCCATCACGGCGCTGACGCCGCTCTATGCCAGCCCGGAAATGCTGGAGCACGAGCCGCCCGATCCACGTGACGACGTGTACGCCCTGGCCTGCATCGCATATGAGCTGTTGACCGGTCGGCATCCCTTCGATGGCAAGGTGGCAACGGCGGCTCGAGATGCCGGGATGAGAGTCACGCGCGGCGAGACGATGTCGCGGCGGCAGTGGCGCGCGATCACGCGGGGGCTTGCGTATGAGCGGGACAAGAGAACTCCAACACCCGCGCAGTTCGTAGAGGAGTTCCGCAACTACCCCTCTTCGAGAGAGGGCATCACTGCTTTCGCGGGAATCGCGGCCGTACTGCTGCTCGCCTTGCTTTACTTCGTGGATCACGGGCGAGTCGAGCACTGGATCGCCGCGCGGCGGATCACACCGCCTGCCGAAGGCGAGGTTTTCCGCGACTGCCCAACCTGTCCGCTCATGAAGGCGCTGCCCTCGGGGCGGTTTCTTCAAGGTGCGGCCGCCACCGACGCCGATGCGACGTCCCTCAATCAACCGCAGCACGCGGTGACGATCCGGGCTCCGTTCGGTATCGGGGTGTATGAGATCACCGTGGGCGAGTTCCGCGAATTCGTGGATACGACCCAACGGAAGATGCCTGGATGCACGGTGTATGACGGCACGTGGCATCGGCAGCCCGCGCTGAGCTGGAGCAATGTCGGCTACCCGCAAACCGCCAATCATCCGGTCGCCTGTGTGTCATGGGGTGACGCCGCTGCATACGCTCAGTGGCTGTCGGGAAAGACGGGGCAGCACTACCGGCTCGCAAGCGCCTCTGAGTGGGAATACGCGGCGCGGGCGCGTGCACCGGACGACCGACCCTGGGGACTCGACACGCAGAGCGCCTGCAGGCATGCGAACGTCGCGGACGAAACCGCCGTGCGCCGCTATCCCGGCTGGACTGTCCACCCCTGCTCCGACGGCTATGTGTACTCGGCCCCGGTGGGGTCATTTGCTCCGAATGCCTTTGGCTTGTACGACATGCTGGGGAACGTCTTCGAATGGGTCCAGGATTGCTGGCGGCCCGACTACCAGAATGCCCCGACTGACGGCTCGGCCGTGACGACCGGCGACTGCACGCAGCACGATCTGCGCGGCGGCTCGTGGTTCACGGCGCCGAGTGCGGTCGGCGCCGCCGCGCGCAATCGCTTCGAAGAGAGCTACCGCAGCAGTAGTGTTGGATTCCGGGTCGTGAGGGAGATACGCCGATGAGCACAGCGTTGCAGCATGCCAAGGTCGCAATCGGGTTGATGCTGCTGGTGGCCGCGGCAGGCTGCGTCAGCCATCCCCCTACTATCGCGCATGTACACATCGGTCACGCCATCACCGGCGTGCACGTCACACCCAATCACGAAGGCTACCTCGTTACAGCGCAGAGGCGCGCGCGTGAGGCGATGGATCTCGCGGAGCAGGCAGCGAACAGCCACGATCTGGCGTTGATCAAGCAACAGGTTGCGGCGGCGGTCGTGGCTACCGACAGCGACGAGGAATTTGGCGTCAAGCATGCGGTGGTGATGGCTGCGAACCACATCTCGTTCGCAGCGACATCGGATGATGCGAGCCTGAACGTCCAGCAGAGCGCGCCGCTATTCGCCACCCACATCACGCGGGTCGTGGAGCGCTGCGACCTGATTGCGCTCTTGGGCAAGGACGTCGCCTCCAGCTCATCCGTCTCCGAGGCCAACGTCTCCGTCAGCGAGATCGCGAAGCTCACGCGGGCCAATATCGAAGGGGACGACTCGAACGGCGATGGCATCCCCGGCTCGGTGCCGAGCGAATATGGTCTCGTACAGCTTCGCAAGGAGCTCGAGGCCATGATCGCCCGGGAGCATCCCGCCTATGTAACGGTCGATCAGTGGTACCTCTTCAATCTCGTGAGGCTGCCGAGCGGCCGCTGGGTCTTCGACAAGCTCGGCCGCGGTGGCAACATCGAGGGTTACAAGTAGATGCCGCGGCTTGCGCTCATCGCCCTGCTCGGCGGTCTGGCGGCTGCTCCGGTTGCCGCGCAGGCACCGGCTCGCAACGAGACGTGTCAGAGCGGCACACCACCTGCGGCGGCGATCGGCGCCGCCCGCACCGCCCTCGAGCGCAAGCCCGATTCCCTCGACGCGCGCCTGCAGCTCGCCGATGCCCTGATGGAGGACGGCTGCTACGGGGACGCGATCGCGATCCTCCAGGCAGGCCAGGCGGACCACCCGCACAGTGTCGAGCTGCAATCGAGGCTGCGGGAGGCGCAGAGCTCCTTGAACGAGCAACACTACTTCGAGGGGCTGGGAGAGGCGGCCGAAAGCGCGAAGTTGCAACGCAACGTGTTGCGCTGCTCCAGAATGAGCGACCTGCATGCCTGCGACGAGGCTCTGCAGGTGAGGCCGGGCGATCCCGCTATTCTGCAGGCGAAAGGGGCCGCGCTGCTGCAGGCGAATCGGCCCGCCGATGCCGCGACGGTCTTGCGCCGCGCCGTGGCCCTGAGCCCCGCCGATGATTCCTTGAAGTCGAGGCTCGCGAGCGCCGAATCGCAGCGACAAGCGCTCGCCGGGAAATGTCAGACGGGCACGGGCCAGGGCGCTTTGGATGCGTGTCAGGCGGCTCTGCTGCACGGCTCGGACGATGAGTTCGCGATTCGCGAGCGGCAGGCGATCCTCCTGCAGAGCACGGGTAAGCCGGCGGAAGCACTCGATGCCTACATCGCCGCCGACAATCTGCGCCAGGACGACCGCTCCGTCGCGCTGGCGATTGTCGCGTTGACCCAGAGCACGGACCGACAGGATGCCGTTGCGCTCGCCGCACGCGGCTCGGCTCTCCTGACGCTGGAGCGCGGCCGGGAATCGCTCGAGGCGTTACGTCAGGCCCAGTCCCTGGCGCCGGAGCTTCCGGGCCTCAAACAGCAACTGGCGCGCGCGCAGGCGCTCGCGAAGCGCGAGTCCGCCGTGCCGAGACTCGCCGGTGCCGCGCCTGCACGACCCGTACCGTCGCGAGCCAAAGAGCCGTCCGCGCCGCCCGCACTTGCGCGCGCTACACCACCGGCGCCCACTTACTCAAACGAGGCGGATCTCGGCCGCAGCAATTGAGCGCATCGCGAGCGCTCAGCGAGGCTGGAGCCGCGTGTTGGGAACGAGCCCCGGCTTCACGATGTCCCGTTCCATCGGCGCCAGCATGGCGATCACTCTGTTCTGCAGCCGGTAGGGAACGTGAACGCGGTCGAATGCCTCGTACAGGTCCTCGGCGAGGGCGTTGAACTGAGCGTCGCTGATGTTCAGCTTCGCGTGCGAAGTGCGCATATCCCGTCCGGTGTACCGGCAGGGACCGTGAGCGAGATTGCAAATCTGCTCGTATAGCAGCTCCTTGAACTTCTTGAGCTCGGTATCGCCGAACGTGAAGTTGATGCGGTCGTCGGCCAGCACGATCTGCATGAACTCCTCCACGGCCGCCCGCAGCTTCGCCTCGCCCCCGATCTGCTCGTACAGGGTGGCGGCCGAAGCGACGCCGGCGAACACGAGCAGCGCGAGTGCGCAGAGGGGCCGGGAGATTCGGTGCGCGCTGCGTGTTTTCATCAGAAACCCGCCTGCAGGGACAGATACAGACCATTCTGGCGCCGCCCTTGAGCGGTCGCCGGCGCGAGCACGCTGCCGATGTCCAGATAGGCGAGCACGAGCGAGAGGTTCTTCGTGGGCGCCCAGCCGGCAAAGACATCCCATGCCCTGCTCTCCTCGTCGACGCTCAGATTGTGGGGGCGGTCGCGATACTCGCCGCCCACCGCCAGGTGACGCGTAAGCAGATACGCCGCCGTGAATTCCGGATGGGCCGAGTAACTCCCGTGCCGGTCGCCGCCGAAGCCCAGCAGGCCGAACTGATTCGCCTTGGTGTAGCGCACCACGGCATTGACGACGACGCTCTCGGCCAGCAGAATTTTCGTGGCGCACAGGTAATAGTCTGCTGCGTGCTCGCCTTTGGCGCCGAGCTGGGTCGGACTCACGAGACCCGGGAGGCCGACCGAGCCCGCATCCTTGATGCCACCATTCTGCTTGTACTCGACGCCAACGGAAACCTGCGGCAGCCAGGCGTCCTGCAGATAGACCGCATTGCCGAGCAGCTTCACCTTCGCTATGTAGGTGTTCTGGGTGACACCCAGCCCGTCGAGCGCCGTGCCGGTGACGTCCAGATTCTGTCGGGTGAATCCGAGCTCGACACGATCGAACAGCCCGACGCTGACACCGTACGCCCGCAGGTCGAGATCCCGCAGACGGATGTCAGTGTAGTGAGCGTTCGCTCCCCAGCTCCGGTTGCTGCCGTAGCCGCTGATGAAGGCCAGCGGCACCAGACCGCCGCCACCGGAGCCATCCACGTCGCTGAAGCCGCCCGTGAGCAGGAATTTGCCCTCGTCCGCGCCGAACGGATTGGCGGCCCAGAGGCCAGGCGAGGCGGCGGCACACGCGATTACCAGGATCGTCGGTAACCAACGAGCGGCCATGCGAGAATTCCTCCTAACTCCATAGGCAAAATCCGCCCGCGGCAACACCGGGTGCGATCTTTTGCGGACATCAGCTGCGCTTCCGGCGGCAAACCGCGTCGTTTTTGCCGCCTGTGCAACAGCACCGTGGCATCTTAGAACATCCTTGCGCGGTTGGGGGCCTGACACATGGTGATCGACTGGTATTTCGATTTCATCTCACCCTACGCCTATCTGCAATCCCGGCGCCTGGACCCCCTCCTCGCGGCGGGCGAGGTGCGGCTGCGGCCGATCTTGTTTGCGGCGCTGCTCGATCACTGGGGTCAGAAGGGACCGGCGGAGATCCCTCCGAAGCGGATCTTCACCTATCAGCAGGTCCAGTGGCTCGCCCGCTGCCTGGGCGTACCGCTCAAGCTTCCGACCGCTCATCCGTTCAATCCGCTGAGGCTGCTACGCCTGGCGATCCACCTGCAATGCGGCATGCCCGTCGTGCAACGCCTGTTCGATTTCGTCTGGCGCGACGGTCACATCCCCGAGGATACCGCGGCCTGGAATCAGTTGACCGACGAGTTGGGCGTCCCGGATGCCGACGCCGTCATCGCCCACGACACCATCAAGACGACGTTGCGGAAGAACACGGACGAGGCGATTGCCGCTGGTGTCTTCGGAGTGCCGACTGTGTTGGTCGATGACCGCGTGTTCTGGGGCAACGACGCGACGCAGATGGCGTGCGATTACCTTGCGGACCCCCGGCCCTTCAAGGAGGACGTGGCACGCATCCTTGCCCTGCCGACTGCGGCCCGGCGCCGCAAGTAGCAGAGCTCGCCGACCTGTCGAGGATGAGCTGCGCGAGCGGCAGATAGTGGCCACCGAAATGGTGCCCGCCCGTGAGTTGTACGACGCGCGCGTGGCTCGGATTGAGCAGCGGACAGATCGAATCGGTATCGGTATCGCCGTACAGGCAGAGCGTGTCGGCCGGCGACAGGCGCTCGGCCTCGGGGCGGGTCGGCAAGCCGTCGTCCCCGTTGCCGATCCAGTTCGTGACGTGGAATTCAAACGACGCCGAGTGGCTGATGCCGATGAGAGCGGTGCGGACGACGAGCGAGCGCGTGGCGGGCGGCAACCGGTTGACCGCGAATGGCAGGACGTCGGCTCCCTGCGAGTAGCCGACCAACAGCGCGTGCTTGCGCTTCCAGTGTGCCGCGTAGTACCTGATTATCCGATCGATATCGCGCGCGAGAGTCTCGGGGGTGCGCGCGGTCCAGAAGTATCGCAACGAATCGACTCCCGCCACGGGTACGCCCCGCGCCGCCAATGCACCCGCGACCTCCTTATCGAGACCCGCCCAGCCGCCGTCACCGGACAGGAGGACCGCGAATGAATCCGCTGCAGGGCCCTCGGCGGGCACCTCCGTGATGGGCAGATCCGCAAGATCCGGCGGCGGGGCCACCGAGGGCGGCTGACCGCCCACGACGGATTCGTATGCGGCCTGGAACTGGGGCATCCAGTTGAGCCCCGAATAGTTGTGATCGACCTTGCGCAACTCCACGAAGCGCGCCCCAGGCGTCTTCGCGACGAAGTCCCGATCCTCCTTGAGGGAGCACACCTCGTCCTCGTCGCCGTGAAGAGCGACCCAGGGTGCGTGGAGCTGCGGCGCGGGAAGAATGTGCGAGCCTGCCTCCCCGTCGGTCCGCACGATCGAGCGCAGGCCCCCGATCTGACACAGCGGTTTGTGCAGATCGAGATCGACGCAGAACGACAGAGTGACCGCGCCCGCAAACAGGCCTTTGGGCGCTTGCGCGAGCGTGGTATACGCCAGCGTCGCGCCGGCTGAATGGCCGATCAGCACAGGCGTGAAGTAGGTGGGCAGCTTGTAGTAGGCCTGGATGTAATGGCTCAGATTCTCGAGGTCGCCGTCGGGAGACACGCAGCGGCCGCCGTCCCTCTCGAGATTGTCGAACAGACTGCTGGTATCGATGCCGGCAACCAGGGTGCCCTCGCGCGTGAGGGCCGTTGCGAGGGTCCCGAGCTTCGAGCTCCAGCCGCCGTCACCCGAGAGCAGCAGCGCGAAGTGTTTGATCGGAACGCGCGGTCGGTATACGCGCACATCCTTGAAGCGGCCGTGCGAGAGCGTCTCCGGGGCGATCGACAGGCTGCCGCCGCCGCAGCCGACGGCCAGCAGATTGACGGCGATGGCGAGAGCCCAGGCGGTGCCGGCGAGCCGCGGCGCGACGGGACGCATGGGCGCTGGTGTCACTCCGCGACGAACTGCAACTCGACTTCGATGTTGAGATCCGCGAGGCCGCGCGAGAGGGTGCTCGAGAGCGTCAGCACGCCGTTAGCCGCGGGAGACAGCTCGATCAGCAGCGAGATCTCGCCCCCCTCGGTCTGCAACTGCTGCAGGAACTCGCGGTGGCGGCCGAGATGCAGCAACTGCTGCCTGAGGAAGGTCTCGAGCGGGTATGCGCCCATGCCCGGCGAGCCGAGCGGGTAGGCACCCCCCTGCGTGCCGAGCAGGGGAGCCGACCAGTAGGAATCGCGATGCTGTCCGCCGAGGGGCGAGCCCGATTGCGAGCGGCGCGGCTCGCCGGCCTTCCAGCAGTGGGCTGGAGTGATGCGCAGGGTGTCCGTCAGCTTCGCCGGGTCCAGGCAGGGGTGACGGATTCGCAGCGATGCCGCATACGTCAATGAGGCGCCGGGCACTGCCTCGCCGACTTCGCTCGAGCTCATGGAACTACCTCCGGCCGCATATTCCCATTTTGCCGGGGGCGCTGCCAGCCTCGTCTCCTGCAGCCAAAGTCGGCGGCGGCGCTTGTAGACATCGGCTGCGTTTGCGGCGGCCGGCAGAGGCGACTCTGGCCGCCTGCGCCTTGGCCGCCGGCACGCTCCTTATCGCTTCGCGGTTTCGCCGGCGACCGGCACCAGCACGTCCGCCTGCAGGCGTGGCGAGCCGGCCGAGGCCTGATGGGGGATGCAGTTCGAGCTCAGCTCGACGTTGCGAGTCGTAAAGAGAGGCAAGACCGCGTGCGATAGCTGCTCAACCAGCTCGCACTGACCGGACTCGTTGATCGCCGAGCCATCGAGCCTGAGCTGCACGGTCTTCCACTCGGCCGGCACCGGAGCGCTCGGAGCAGCGGGCTTGGCGCCAGAGTGCTTGACGTGCGGCGGCGGCTTGCCCGTGTCCGCGGCCCCCTCCGGCTGGAGCACCTTCATCTTGATCCGCACGGACGGAAACGGATCCGGCCGGCCTTGCGTGGTCGAGCACCCATACTCATACACAGTCGCGTCCTTGGATGCCCCGAACTGCCGGATGAAATCGCGCACCTTGTCGCGCAGTCCGTCGCACGAATATTTCGCGGTGAACCCGGTGTAATGGAAGATGATCGTCTTCTCGGCCCAGACAGCCTGCTGCGGAACATCCTCCGCCCGCGCGCAAAGCGGTCCGGCAACACCGGCCACCGCCAGGAGCGGCAGCCACCAGCGAATGACGGAAGACCGAATCGAGGTTCGCATGGAGATCTCCACTGTTGTGTGACACCCGCGCCCTGAGCGCGGCACCTGTCGGATTGGACGCCTGGCCGCAACGCTCGTTCCCTCGCCCGCCGTTCCCTGGCGCCGTCTCCGATCCCGCGGCTGCCGGGGAAGGGCCCGATTCGATGACTTCACGGCCCCAATGAGGTGCCGGCCTGAGCCCGGATGGTCCACAATAGCACTCATGAAGCTCTTCTCCAGCGACCTCCTGGATCAACTCACCGCGAAGGCTGCGGCGAGCCCGCGCCTGCGGGCCAACCACAACGTGCACACCTCCCCTGAGGAGGTCGTCCAGCGGTTCTTCATCGCTGCTCAACGGGGCACGTACTTCAGACCGCACCGGCACAGGACGAAATCGGAGCTGGCCCTCGTGATCCGCGGCGGCTTCGATGTTCTGACTTTCGACGAGAGCGGCCGGGTCACGGCGCGCTACGCAGTCGGTGAGGAGGCCGGAACGATCGGGTTCGAAACGCCGCACGCGACCTGGCATACGCTCATCGCCCAGGCGGATGGCTCTGCCTTCCTCGAGGTGAAGCAAGGCCCGTACGATCCGCAATCCGCGTCGGAATTCGCGCCTTGGTCGCCCCCGGAGGGCGACGCATCCGTCACGCGTTACCTCGAGTGGCTGCGGACGGCTCAACCCGGCATGTCTTCCACGGCCGCCTGACCGCGTCGGTGTCGCGTCGGCCGAGTCCAATCCGGCAGCTCTTCCCGACGCTGTTGTACTCGGCGCGTCTGCAGCGTCGCGCCTCGAGCTCCTTGAACGACCGGCTTCTGCGTGAATGCCGGCAACTGCGGCTCGACGATCGCGCCGGCAGGCAGTGGTCGACGCAAAACTATCCGGGCGGCTACACCTCCTACGGGTCCGCCAGCCAGATGCACAGACTTTCGCCGACCTTCGCGGCGCTGCAGCGGCTGGTCGACGGGCACGTGCAAACGTTCGCCCGCACGCTCGGTTTCGACCTCGGCGGGCGCAACCTGGAGATGACCGACTGTTGGGTCAACATCATGAGGCGGCACGGCGTGCACAGCCTCCACCTGCATCCGCTCTCGACCCTGAGCGGCACGTACTACGTGCAGGTCCCGAAAGGCTCGCCGGGGCTCAAGTTCGAGGATCCGCGTCTCGAGCGCTTCATGGCCGCCCCGCCGCGGGGTGCCAGGCGCCGCGCAGCGCCCGGATCGCTGCGCCCCGCGCTCCCCACCCGCCCCTGGTTCGTGCTGCCGGCCCAGGCCGGCCATCTCGTGCTGTTCGAGAGCTGGCTGCGCCACGAGGTGCCGCCGAACCGCGCGGCCGGGGAGCGAGTCAGCATCAGTTTCAACTACAGCTGGTTCTGACCGATCGGGGTCGCGGCGCTGGCTTCAGGCCAGCGCCGCGATGACTTCAATGCACGCCGAGGACGTGCAGGACGAAGAACAGTCCGGCGCCGAACAGAGCAGCCCCCAGGAGGACGCAGACGGGGAGTGTCAGTACCCAGGCGAGGATGATGTTCCTCACGGTGTCACGTTGGACTCCTGAGCCATTCGCGACCATCGTGCCGGCGATGCCGGACGACAGGATGTGCGTCGTGCTCACGGGCAGGCCGAGCATGTCGGCCGCCTCGATCGTGCCGAAGGCGACGATCTCGGCGGACGCGCCCTGACCGTAGGTCAGGTGCGCCTTACCGATCTTTTCGCCGACCGTCACCACGATGCGTTTCCAACCGATCATCGTTCCCAGGCCGAGGGCCAGAGCGACCGCGAACTTCACCCAGGTCGGAATGAATGACGTCAGGCTCTTGAGCGACTTCTGGTAGTCACCCGCCGCCTTCGCGTCGATTTCCTTGGGCAGCGTCTTCGCCTTCATCATTCTGCCCAGGGTCTCCTGGACCAGGTAGATGTTCAGGCGCAGGGTGCGACGCTGTGCCCCGGGCACTTTGTTGAGATCGGTAAGGCCCTTCAGGTCGCCGATGACGGCATGATTGACGGTCGCAAGCGCCGGTAGGGTCTGGGGAGTCGGCTTCCCATGGCGCAGGAAGTCGGTCAGGATCTTGCGCGCATCCTGCAACTGGGCGATGGGCGCCGCGGCGGCGGACGGCTGCAGAACCTGCTCGAGAGCCACGGCCTGCGTGTTCAGCTTCGCCAGCGTCTCCTGGGAGGTGCTGAGATCCAGAGCGAACGCGGTCGGAACGATGCCCACCAGGATCAGGACGATGAGCCCCATGCCCTTCTGTCCGTCATTGGAGCCGTGCGCGAAGCTGACGCCCGTGCAGGTCAGCACGAGGAGTCCTCTGATCCAGCCGGGAGGGGGCGACTTGCCCTCAGGTGCCTTGAAGAGCGCCGGGTTGCGCAGCACCGCCTTCGCGAGCAACAGCAGGAGAGCCGCGACGGTGAAGCCGATCAGCGGGGAGAAAACCAGCGCCTTCACGGTATCCGCGACCTTCTGCCAGTTCACCCCGTCGCCGAACGCACTGTCGGGACTCAGCAGAGAGTTCATCAGGCCGACACCCACGATCGAGCCGATCAGGGTATGCGAGCTGGAGGCAGGCAGTCCCAGGTACCAGGTGCCCACGTTCCAGATGATCGCGGACAGCAGCAACGAGAACACCATCGCGAATCCCGCTCCGGACCCCACGTTGATGACGAGCTCCACGGGCAGGAGTGCCACGATTCCGAAGGCGACGGCCCCGGACGAGGTCAGTACCCCGATCAGGTTCCACATACCCGACCAGACTACGGCCTGAGTCGGTTTGAGCGAATGGGTGTAAATGACGGTCGCCACGGCATTGGCGGTATCGTGAAATCCATTCACGAACTCGAAGCTCAGCGCCAGTCCCAGCGCCAGGACCAACAGAAATGCCGTCGGCATATCGATGCCTAGGGTCTCGAGCACCGGGTATCTCCCTTTATTAGAAGCGTTTTCGGAGTGACCCAGCCTATGGCACTTTTGTGAATGGCCTGTGACAGGCGGAAAGCCAGCGGAAAGACTCAGGCCGCGCTGGGGCAAAAGAGGATGCACCCGATGCGGCGCACCCGGCTCCAGGGCGCTTGGCCTAGAGACCCTTCGGGCGAGGCAGCTTCTGGGTGTCGCCCGTGGGCCGGCGAATCTGCACTTCGCGCCAGATGCTGGTGGGGTGCTTCGGCATGGCGAGGATGGCCTGACGCGCCTCGCTCAGCTGGTGCTTGAGATAGGGGCGCAAAGAGCTGAGCGCCTCGGTTCCCCCTTCGTCGGAAGTCACCGGCTCCCGCTCGCCGATCAGCGAATCGCAGAAGAGGCGGAAATACTCCGTATACCGCTCCTCATAGAGCGCCAGAGGCTCATCGAACGCGGAGTCGTTCAGTATCTCGCGCCCCAGGTGATTGGAGCAGAGATGGCTCGAAGCGGTGCGCAGGTAGTTGCCATGCTCGGACACCACGGAAATGCTGTACTCGCGCGATCCATAGAAGTAGTTGAACAGCACGCGGCGCCCGCGTCCCGTCACCTGCCGGTCGCGCAGATACTCGAACAAGGCCTTACGATGAATCAGGCCGAACGCCACGATGCGCATGGCGATGACCTGGCCAGGCAGCTTCGGCGGCGCGCACACGCGACGCATCAGCGAAGCATGCTCGGCTTCCCACTTGCGGTACGTCTCGGGGTGCTCGAGCAGGCGAGTTGCCACGAGCATTTGTACAGGCGTGCCCTCGCGCGCAGCCAGCTCCAGCTGCGTCTCCGATTCACGCATCAAGCGCGCATGCTCGACCGCTTGCACGCAGTAGACCTCCCGCCGACCTGTCGCCTCGACAGGGAGGATAGTCCTCCATACCCCGCAGCGCTATATGTTACGGCGTCGCTCGAGCGCGACTTTGAGCTCCGGAACGAGCTTTGAAGCTTAACCGTACGATTTTGGAGCAGCCGGCTGCCCTGAATACGGTCAATCCGCTCGAAACACACTGGCAAGATCCAACCCCAGGCGACGCGCGGCGCTCAGCACTGCCAGGATGGACGCCGTCAGAATGTTTGAATGCCGACCGGCGCCGAACCGTGAAGAAGCGGCACCCACGTGCAGGGCACCCACGTGCGCGGCACCCGCGTGCGCGGCCTCCACGATCGCGATTGCCGAGGCGTCAGCCCCCTGCCCCAGTGCGCGCTCCTCGTAGTGATCGATCCTCACTGGCAGGCGCAACGCATCGACGGTGGCCGCGATTGGCCCGTTACCCGCCCCCCGCAGGGTGTGTCGCCGCCCGAAGATCGACAGCTCGAGCTCGATTCCCTGCCCTTCACCGATCTCGAACAGCCGGTGATCGTGATAGACGATGGAGGGATCCTCCGCGAAGTAGCTCGCCTCGAACAGACTCCACAGCTCGGGGGCGGTCATCTCGGTCTCCGAGGCATCCGTGTGGCGCTGCACGATACCGCTGAACTCCACCTGCATGCGCCGCGGGAGAACGATTCCGTAATCCCGCTCGAGCAGGTACGCGATACCTCCCTTGCCGGACTGACTATTGATGCGGATGACACTGTCGTAGCTGCGGCCCACGTCCTGGGGATCGATCGGCAGGTAAGGAACCTCCCAAGGGGCATCGGAGCGCTGTTGCGCCATGCCCTTTTTGATCGCGTCCTGGTGGGAGCCGGAGAAGGCCGTGAAGACGAGGTCTCCTATGTACGGGTGCCGCGGATGGATCGGCAGCCGCGTGCATTCCTCGATGACCCGCGCGACAGAATTGATGTCGGAGAAATCCAGGCCCGGATGGATGCCCTGCGTATACAGATTGAGCGCAAGCGTCACGAGATCCACATTCCCACACCGCTCTCCATTGCCGAACAGGCAGCCTTCCACGCGCTGCGCGCCGGCCATCACGCCCAGCTCGGCCGCCGCCACGCCGGTTCCGCGATCGTTGTGAGGATGCACGGACAACGTGATGTGCTCGCGCGGCTGCAAGCGCCGGTGCATCCACTCGACCTGGTCCGCGAACACATTCGGGGTGGCATTCTCGACGGTCGTGGGCAGATTGACGATCACCGGCCTGCGCGGTCCGGCTTCCCAGGCCGCGAGCGCCGTCTGGCAGGCGCGCAGGGACACCTCCAGCTCGGCCATCGAGAACGTCTCGGGCGAGTATTCCAACACCCAGTCGGTCTCGGGATGTTGGTCCGTCAGCGTCCTCAGGAACGCGATCTGAGTATGGATGAGGCCCATGACCTCATCGACGCTCAATCCAAACACCACGCGGCGCCAGACGGGCGCGATAGCGTTGTACACGTGAACGATCGCGCGCCGGGCGCCACGCAGGCTGTCGACCGTCCGCTCGATGAGATCTTCGCGTGCCTGAGTCAGCACCATCAAGGTGACATCATCCGGAACGAGATTCTCCCGGATGAGCGCGCGCACCGTGCCGAAATCCGTCGCCGACGCCGCGGGAAAGCCCACTTCGATCTCCTTGAGACCGACATCCACCAGCAGCTTGAACAGCCGCTGCTTCGTTTCCCGGCTCATCGGCTCGAAGAGGGCCTGATTGCCGTCGCGCAGATCGGTGCTGCACCAGATCGGCGGTGCCTGTATCTGCCGCGACGGCCAGGTACGGTCGGGCAGCGCGATCGGGCCGAACGGGCGATATTTCGTCGCGGGGTCTTGCAACATGTGGCTTCACTCGTACCGCGCGTGCTCAGCGGGCGCTGTCACGCGGAGTCATCTGACTACAGGGAGAACCGCGGGGGGCGGGGTCTCGTCGGGGATTCCAGTCTTGTAGGCGCCGACTGGTAGCGCGTGAAGTTAGTGCGCCGGGCGGCGCAGAAGCGCAAGCAGACCCGCCGGGCGGCGGTCGAGTGAAGGAGCTGCTTGCAGCGCGGACGGCATGATCTGAACCTATCACAACCGTCCGAAAGCTGCCAAGACCCTCACTCCACCTTGAGCACGACCCTGAAGCGCGCCTGGCCGCTCATCATCCGGTCATACGCCGCTATCCGGTCATACGCCGCTCCAGCGGGCCGGGCGCCGGAACATCGCGCACTTCGAGGCGCAACCTGCTGCGTGATACTCGCGAGATACGCGACCATTCGCTAGACTGACGCGCGATTCTCCAGCCTGCGGCTGTAGATTTGCAGCCGATGTGCCGCCAGAGGTCACCCAGAGTCATCATGCCGGAAGCGGCGCCTCCCCTCTTTCCAACTGTCCTGCGCTTCGGCCGCCTCGGCGACATGGTCATGCTGACCGCACTGCTGCGATTGTTGCAGCATCGGTATGGCAAACCCTGCTACGTCGTCGGCGCGGGGGCGTGGAATGGGCCGGTCTTTCTCGGCCATCCGGCGGTGGCCGACTCCTGGGCGTTCGCTCGTCATCTGCCCTTCGAGATGAGCCTGACCTGGCCGCGGGTGCTGCGCATGTTGCACCGGAGCGCTCCCGGACCGATCTACGTTTGCGAGCATCACCCACGACAGCTCAAGCGCGTACGCCGGCTCCTGCGATTCAGCGGCATCGACCCGCTCCGTGTCCTATACATCACCGAGCAGGCGGGCGGGAGCGACGAGCACTGGGTCGATCGCTATCTGCGGTTTGGCGAGCAGACGCCGGCTGTCCCCGCCGCGGGCGGCTACCGGACGCGGCTGCCGCTGTCCGCCTGGACGCCGAAACTCTATGTTCTGGACACGGAGCGCGTGGAGCGCGAAGCGTGGTTACGGGCGCGCGGCTGGCAAGGACGGCCGCTGGTGCTGGTCCAGCCGGGAAACCGCCGCAGCATGAGCCGCCGACGCGCCGAGCTGCGACGTCTGGAGGCCGACGACAAGGCGTGGCCGATCAGCCGCTGGGTAGAGTTGCTCAGGCGGGTCCATACGCAGGTTCCGGATGCCCTCATCCTGTTATGTGGCGCTCCGCAGGAAGGGGAGATGCTGCGCGAAATCGAGAACGCGGCAGGCCTGTCCGCGGTGGCGAGCGCGGAGCTGCCCTTGAGACAGCTGCTCGCCTTGTGCGAGTGCGCGCACAGCCTGATCTCGATAGACACCGGGCCCGCGCATGCCGCGGCGGCTCTCGGGCTGCCGCTCGTTGTTCTCTACGGCGCGGAATCGCCACGGCGCTGGTTACCTCGCGGCGTCGCGGATTCACCGATTCTGAGCGTGGGCGGCCCCCCCGAATCCCACCGCGTGGACCAGATTCGCGTCGAGGCGGTCTTTGCGGCCTGGATGAAGCTGGCTCAATCGCTCGAGCGCACGCAGCCGAGACGCCCCTTGACGGCGTTTCCCGCCGAGCGCGCGCCGGCCGCTACTCGCAGCTCATCGCGAGTAAGCCTTCAGGCGCCTTCGGCCGACTGAACCTCACGCCGCGTCTCGTCTCACCCGAGGGAGAGTGACCATGTTACGAAATGTGTTGCGATCTGCGTGTGCCCTCAGCGGTCTCCCGCTGCTGCTCGGAACCTGCATGTTGGCTCTCTGTACGCTGGCGAGCGCTGCGTCCGCGCTCGATGCATTGACCTCGAAAGACGCTGCGGGGGGCCTGCGCGCGGCGCTGTCGAAGGGAATCGATACCGCAGTTGCGCAGCTCGGCGCGCCGGACGGCTTCCTGAAGGACCCCAAAGTAACCATTGCGCTGCCGCCGGCGCTGGACAAAGCCGAGCGTGCCCTGCGCATGGTCGGCATGGGTGGGGAGGCGGACAATCTCAAGGCCGCCATGAACCACGCGGCCGAGATGGCCGTAGCCGAGGCCAAGCCGGTCTTCAAGCAGGCTTTGCAGAAGATGACGCTCGCGGATGCCAAATCGATTCTGACGGGCGGCGAGGACGCCGGGACGCAATACTTCAAACAGGCTACGAGCGCCGCGCTGGCCACGAAGTTCAAGCCCATCGTCGCCCGTGAAACGGCGAAACTGCAGCTGGCCTCGCGCTACAACGAGTATGCCGGCAAAGCCGCGGGGTTGGGCCTGATATCGGCCCAGGATGCCAACCTCAACGACTACGTGACTTCGCGCGCACTCGATGGCCTCTTCAGTCGCATCGCCGACGAAGAGCGCGCCATCCGCAAGGATCCGCTCGGTCAGACGAGCTCTCTCATCAAGAAGGTCTTCAGTGCACTGCAGTGATGCGGCCGCATTGATCCTGAGCGGTGAGCGCTGCCGCGCCGGAGTACAGGACCGTCAGCAGGCGGGTCACCCCGTTGGTCCAGCCGAACCCGTCCTGCAGCGGATACTCCCCACCGCTGCCGCCTCGACCAACAGCGATCACATCGTACTTCTCGACGAGCTTGCCGGTGCGACGGTAGGCATCGCCTACGTTGACGAGCCAGTGGCAGGCGATCCGTGCCGCGAGGTCATTCTGGTCGTACGAGCGCAGCCCGGCGATCGCGACCCACTGCAGCGGCGCCCAGCCATTGGGCGCATCCCATTGTTGCCCCGTCGTGACCGTCGTCGTGACGATCCCTCCCGATTTGAGAAGATCCCGATCCACGGTGGCCGCAACCGCGACCGCCTGCGGTCGTGAAGCAAGAGAGACAAACAGGGGATACACCGTCGCGGCTGACACCTGTTTGATCTGCACACGCTCTGTCCAGCGATAGTC
>DATEJM010000087.1:0-155599 GCA_035277965.1 Steroidobacteraceae bacterium
TGTCACCTTCAGCAACGGCCAACATTTCCCGGTGGACCTGAAGAACACCGTGCATCGCCTGAAGGGATTGAAGCCCCTGCGCGGGGTGCGGCAGTTCAAACGCGTGTCGCTTGGCGAAGGTGGCCACAGCATCGAGTGGCCCGGCGAGCTCGACATCGGCGCCTTCACGCTCTGGGATCTGGCGCTGCGGCAAAACGGGCATGCCGATGCCGCAGAGTTCATTCTCTGGCGCTGGCGGAACGGATTGAGCCTGACGGCGGCTGCCGAGGCGCTCGGGCTCTCCCGTCGGCAGGTGGCCTATTACGCGAGCGGCGCGCACCTCGTGCCCCGCACCGTGCTGCTCGCTTGCAAGGGCTGGAATGCCGAGAAGGAAGTCGCGGCCTAGCCCTCGAGAAACTGGCGGCAGCGCTTGGGATTCGCGGACAGATGTTTCTGTGAACAGAGCTGAAATTCGCGCTACTGTGCCAGCCCTCAGCTCGGAATCCGCGTCTCCTCGGCGATCATTTCCTCGAGCCGCTCGATGTCAGGCACGATGGGCGTCTCGTTCACCATGCGGATCTGACAGATCACCGGCGCGCGGTCGGCGAACACGCGCGAATTGTCCGGCCGCACCACATCCGAGCTCACGCGCACGAGCTGCGGGAAGCCCTGCGACACGATGCCGAAGTTGCCGCCTTCGACGCGCGAGCCCAAGCAATGAAAGACCACGATCCGGCTGCGTCCCGAGGCCGGCGGAATCATCTGACCGCAGGCTCCCTCAAACGACACCAGCGGCACCGCCCGCCCGCTCCACGACACCGTCCCGATGTACCACGGCGGCGCGCCAGTCATCTCCGAGGGTGTCTGAAAGCCGATGACTTCCGCGACACATGCCCGCGGAATGATGAGCCGACTTTCCGTCAGCGGAACCAGCAGGCTGTAGATTTCGGTGACGCGCTCGGCCATTTCAGCCTCTCGCCTCGGCCAGGACCTTGCCGCCGCGGCGGCGCTCGACGAGCGGCACGATCGCATCCAGGAGCTGAGCCTCCTGGTACGGCTTGCCGAGGTAGTCATCGACACCGAGCTCGATCGCGCGAGCGCGATGCTTCTCGCCCACTCGTGAGGTAATCATGATGATCGGGACATCCTTCAGGCGCGGGTCGTTGCGCACATGAGCCGCGACCTCGTAGCCGTCCATGCGGGGCATCTCGATGTCGAGGAGAATGATGTCCGGGACGTTGTCCTGTAGCAGCGTCACGGCATCCATGCCGTCGCGGGCAGTCAGGACCCGCATGCCATTGCGCTCGAGCAGGCGCTGCGTCACACGGCGCACGGTGATCGAGTCGTCCACTACCATTGCGAACGTCCGGCGATCGCTCTTCTCCTTCGAGGGAATCGGCGCCTGCGTGCGGCCGCGCCATTCGGCACGGACGAGCGCACCGATATCCAGAATGATGACGATGCGTCCGTCGCCGAGAATCGTGGCTCCCGAGATACCGCGAATGCTCGATACCTGCGGACCCACGGATTTGACGACGATCTCGCGACTGCCTACCAGCTCGTCCGCGACGAGGCCCGTCGAATGCTCGCCCGCGCGCACGAGCACGACGGGGATCGTGACGTCCTGCTCGGGTAGCGGCGAGGGCTCCAGCCCCACGAACGTGGCCAGATGTTGAAATCTGTACTTCTGACCGCCGTAGTCGAACGCAGCGGCTTCGCGACCGAGATGAGCGACGACCTCGGCCTTCGATAGCCGCAGTACGCCTTCGACCGTCGGCAGCGGCAGAGCGTAGAACTCTTCCGAGGTGCGCACGACGAGGGCATGACTGATCGCCAGAGTGAAAGGCAAGCGGATGGTGAAGGTGGTGCCCTCGCCTTTGCGGGTCTCCATGTGCAGAGCGCCGCCGAGTCGCTTGATCTCGGTAGCCACCACGTCCATGCCCACACCGCGGCCCGCCTGTTGGGTGATGGTCCCCGCGGTCGAGAAGCCCGGCTCCAGAATGAGCTGCATCGCGTCTTCGTCACTCAGCTCGCGGCCGGCGGGGATCAGTCCGAGTGCCGCCCCTTTCTGGCGAATGGCTCCCAGATCCATGCCGCTGCCGTCATCCGTCAGGCGCACCATGACCTCGGCCCCTTCGCGATGCAGCTCGAGGACGATCCGACCCGTCTCGGGCTTGTTTCGTGCGACGCGCTCGGCCGGCGACTCGATGCCGTGAACCACCGCGTTGCGCAACATGTGCTCGAATGGCGGCAACATGCGCTCGAGCACCTGGCGGTCGAGCTCTCCCGATGCGCCTTCGACGGTCAGCTCGGCACGCTTGCCGGTGTCGCTGGCCGCTTGACGCACGATGCGCGCGAGACGTTGGACATGGCGCTGGAAGGGGACCATGCGCGTGCGCATGAGGCCGTTCTGCAGCTCGGTGATCGTGCGAGCCTGTTGAGTCAACAGGTTCTGCGTGTCCTTGGCCAGGTTCTCCAGCAACTGCTGAATGCTCGCGACGTCATTGGCCGTCTCGGCCAGAGCGCGGGAGAACTGCTGGATGGAGGAGTATCGGTCGAGCTCCAGCGGGTCAAAATCACTGCGGTGCGCCGAGTCGTCCTCGTGCCGATGCAGGATCTGCGCCTCGGTCTCGATCTCGAGGCTGCGCAGCTGATCCTTCAGGCGGATCACGGTGCGCGACAGCTCGCCCAGGTTGAAGTCGATCGATCCGAGCTGCTGCTCGAGGCGGGCCCGCGCGATGCTCGCCTCGCCGGCGACGTTGAGGAGCTGGTCCAGCAGCTCTGCATCGACCCGCGCCATCTCCTGCCGCTCGGGCGCAGAAACAGGCTCGCGGCCCGGAGGCACCGGCTGTGGCGCAATCAACGCATCCTCGCCTCGCGGCTCGCCGATGCGACCGAGAGGAACCGATACCGACACAGCGACTGGCGCAGCCGCGCGAGGCTCGCTGAACGCCTCGGCCGCCGCCGCGGCCTCATCGGAAGCGGCGAGCTCGGCCTCATCGGAAGCGGCTCGCGCGGCCTCATCGGGGGCGGCGAGCTCGGTAACCGACTCCGATCCACTGGGCTGCGCGGCACTCGCTTCGGAGACGAAGCTCGAGCCCGAGAGCACCCCGGATTCGCCCGGTGGCAACTCCTCGACAACCGGGGCCGTCTCCTCCTTCTGAAGGGGTGCCCATTCGCTGATGGTCGAGGATGGCAACTCTTTCGCGCCGCCCGCGATTGGCGCCTCGGGGACCGGCGCCTCCGCGGCGGGCGGCGCTGCAGCTGCCGGGGGCGCTGGTTCCGCTGCGGGGCCGCTTCCACCGCGCTTCGACAAGCCCTGAATGCGCGCGATAACAGAGCGCGCCTGCGCGACCCGCTGGCCGTTCGCGACCGACTCGCGCATTCGCGCGAGCTCGTCCAGGCTGGCCTGAATGACATCGAAGAGCGCCGCATCAGCAGGCACCAACCCGCTGTCGACCTGCATGACGAGCGTCTCGAGCTCGTGGCTCAAGTCGCCCATGGGCTTGATCCCGGCCATGCGCGCTCCGCCTTTCAGCGTGTGCAAGGGCCGCTTCAGCGCAGAGCGATAGTCGGCACTCTCGGGATCGGTGCGCCAGTCGCTGAGCGCATGCTCCGATACATCGATGAGCTCAGTCGCCTCATCGGTGAAGATCGCCGCCACCTCGGGATCGAAGTCCCCCCCCTCGTCCAGCGGCTCTTCCTCGGCAACCGCGGCAGCGGGCGCTGGAACCGAGGCCGCCGCCTGGTTGGCCTCGCTGATGCGTGCGTCCAGAGACTTCTCGGCCTGTGCGATGCGCTCCAAGAGCTGCCAATGATTCTGGAAGTAGCCGGTCGTCTCATCCAGATGAGAGGCGACGGTCTCCATCGCCGTCATGCAGTCGGCGAGAAGCGTCAAATCCGGCTTCTGCAGACCTGCGCCGCTGCTGTAGACGCGACGCAGCCAATGATCGAGCGGCTCGGCGAGGCGAATGCCGTGACGAGCCTGAGCCATCTTCGAGCTGCCGGACAATGTGTGACACGCGCGATAGACCTCCTCCGGAAGGATGTGCGGCTCGGCGCGAGCTTGCTCGCGCTCGATGAATGCACGCACGGTAGCCGCGTGCGCAGCCGTCTCCCGCGCGTAGATCTCGCGCAGCACGTCATCCTGAGCAGGCTCCTCCTGCGCTGCCTGGTCTTGTTGAGACGTCTCCTGATGAGACGCCCATTCAACGAGCTCGGGAAGATCCGCGACGCCCTGCGATCCGGCCAGCTCCTGCGATCCGGCCAAGTCCTGCGACGGCCCCGGTTGCCAGGGCACCTGCTCGGACGCAGGGGAATCCGTCCACGCGCTGAGCGGTACTTCCTCCGACGCTGGACTGTGGGCCCAGGGCTGATCGGGCGGCGGCGTCCACTCGGCCTCGGTTGCGGGTGCCCAGGGCGCATCCGAATTCGACTCCCAGTGCACTGACACCGGAGCCGACGCGGTCTCCTCCGAAACCACTTCAGGGGTACCGCTCTGCGCAGCAGGCGTGAAAGACGCGAACGGCTCCGGGTCCGACTCCACCTCGCCCGGCTGAGCCTGAGCGTCGTCGGCCGCGAGTAGATGATCGATCGACTCCGTCGCTCGAGGCTGCTGCTCGGGGGCAGGCGGAGGAGGCAGCTCGAAGGATGCAACCGGCTCCGCTGCAGGGGCGATCGTCGGTGGGACAGGCTCCGACGCCGCTACGACGGTCGGCGGAACGGCCGCTGCAGCAGGGGCTTCCACGGTCTGCGTACCACTGTCCGCGGCGCGACTCGGTGCCGGCCGCCCTGCGGCCAATGCATGGGCCCGGGTTGCTATCGCGGCGGGGTCGACGACCGGCGCCTTCCCCGTCTGGAGCTGCGTAATCAACTCCGGCAGCGCGGCAACCGACTCGCGCAACACCGCGACGATGGGCGGAGACCGCGTCAAGGTATTGTCCAGGACTCGATTCAACAGGTTCTCGATCGCCCAGGCGAACTCACCGAGATCGCGGGCGCCGACCATCCGGCCGCTCCCCTTCAGCGTGTGGAACGAGCGCCGAACCGTGGTGAGCGCATCGCGCTCGAGCGGATTCTGGTCCCACGCGGGGAAGAACCGCTGGATCTTCGCCAGCTCCTCCTGAGCTTCCTCGATGAAGAGCTTCACCAACTCGGGGTCCGCGGCCTCCGCGAGCGCGGGGATCACGGGACGAGTCGTGGTGATCGTGGGCGCGACATGCCCCACGACGGTCGCCGCGGGATCCGCCTCCGCCCCGAGGACTGACTGCGGCGAGATCTGGACCGTGCGCGCGTATGCGCCCGGCTCGAGCGCCGGCACTGTCGGTACGGCCGGCGCCTCCTGCCCAGCCAGCGCCTGCACGCAGGCCTGAGCATTGTCCAGCATGTACCATGGATCGCTGCGACCCGCCTGCAGCGTCTCCATGTAGTACTCGACACTGACGATGGCGTCCGCGAGACGGTCGATGAAACCACTCGGCAACGCATGACCGCCGGGCTGCATGACCCGCTTGAGCTGCGTCGTGATTCCCTCCACCACCTCCACCGCGCGCGCCTTGCCGAGCATCAACAGCCCGGCCTTCAGGCCGCGCATCAGCTCCTGCCAGCTATCGAGGCCGGCCGCATCCAGGGTGCCGCCTACGTTCTGCGTCACGGCTTCCTTGACGCGCGCGAGGTTGAGAATGCATTCGCGCAGGACAGCGGACTGAACCTGCTGGAATTCCGTATCTCCGTCCTGCTCCATGCCGGCGCTCGGCTTGGGCAGAATCATGCCGACGAGCTGGTCGTCGAGCTTGTCCTCCACTCCGATCAGCGCCGCGGCAATCTCGACCAGAGTGGACTCGTCAGCCTGCAAGCTGCCGCTGACGATCTTCTCGAGGCGCTCGGTTTCCGCCTGCACGCTGCCGCGCAGCTGACCGAGACCCAGCACACCCAAGGTGTCGCCGATCTTGCGGAGCAGCTCGACCTGCGAAGCGAGCTCCTTCGGCTGGCCGGCACCCCGGCGCACGAAGATGTCCAGCGTGTCCTTGACCTTCGAGAGGTCCTCACGGATTGCGGCCGCGACGGTCTGCATGAGCTTCACGCTCGGGGCAGACAGGTTCTCGCGCTCCTGCTCGATGCTCTCGTCCACCGGGAGCAGCTCCGCCAGCTTGAACGAGGTACGCACGGCGACGACGCGGGGTCCCGTGGACTCGGCACGTCCTATGTAATACAGGAGGTTGTTGAGCAGCTCGACCGCCGGGGATTGCGCGTACCGTGCCTCCCCCTGCTCATACAGACGGCGGATCTCGCGATCGCCCAGCCCCAGCAGCCGTTTGACCGAGACACCTCCCTCGAGACCGTTCTCCTGCAGCGCCTCGATGACGGCGCCCACCACCCACCAGAGCTGGAACACCGGCTGGCGCGTTGCGATCTGCTCGAGTTTCTGGGCGACGGCGGCCAGCATGTCGAGGTTCTGCTCGATGCGCTCGCCGCGGATCCAGCCGATCAGGCCAACCTGAAAACGCGCACGTAACCGCCGCGCCCACTGCTCGACCGTGAGCTGCGGCTCACCCGGGGCCGTCGCGACCGGCTGAGCCTGCTTGTCGGACTTGAGGTTCAGGAGCAGCAGCGTTCCTTCCGACAGAAGCGAGCTGCCGCGCACGGCGCGCAGATCGTTCAGCAGCGGCAACAGCACGAGAGCGAGATCCCGGCCGCCCGCGAGCACCCGCTCGAGATAGCTCGGGAGCTGCACCATCGCGCGCATCAGCGCATCCAGGCTCTCCGCCTGGCTCTTCCGCTCAGTCGCCGTGGCGAGCAGGTAGGCCGCGACGTGCTCCATCTCCTCTGCGAGCAACGCTGCGCCGTAGATCTCGAGGACCCGCAACACGCCCTGCACCTGATGCAGGTCCTGGGCGCAGCGTTCGAGCAAATTGAAGTTGTCCGGCTGCTCGACGTAGTTCTCGAGAGCCGTGCGCGCCTCCGCGAGCGTTACATTCAGCTCACGACCGACGAAATCGAGCGTCTGGAAAGCGACTTCCGGCATGAAGGGTCCGCGAGGTAATCAGGTGCCGCCGATGGCGCTGACGGGACGCACGCCGGAGCTGGACTTCGTCTCCTCCGCGCGTTTGAACGCTCCGCTCGTGCCGATCGGCTCCGCTGTCGTGCCCGGCAGCCTGAACCCGGTCGCGGCACGACGCAAGCCAGCCGAGAGCTCGGCCAATTTCGCGATCGCGGTCGATGTTGCATGCGTCGAGTCCGCGGTCTGCGCGCTGATCTCCTTCAATATTTGCATGTTGCGAGCGATGTTCTGCGCTGCCCCGGTCTGCTGACGCGAGCTGCCGGAGATGTTCTGCACGAGGCTCGCGATCTGATTCGACACCTGCTCGATCTCCTCGAGAGCAGCGCCCGCGTTCTCAGCGAGCAACGCGCCGCCGACGACGTCGGTAGTGCTTCGCTCCATGGAGACGACCGCTTCATTCGTGTCCGTTTGGATCGTGCGCACCAGCACCTCGATTTGCTTGGTTGCATTTGCAGCGCGCTCGGCGAGCCGCTGCACCTCGTCGGCGACCACCGCGAACCCGCGCCCCGCATCACCGGCCATGGAGGCCTGTATGGACGCATTGAGCGCCAGAATATTCGTCTGCTCGGCGATATCGTTGATCAGCTCGACGATATTACCGATCTCCTGGGAGCTCTCGCCGAGACGCTTGATGCGCTTCGACGTCTCCTGAATCGTCTCCCGGATCGTGTTCATGCCGTCGATGGTGCGACGGACCGCATCGCCACCTTTGTGAGCGACCTCGACCGAGTGCCGGGCGACGTCCGCGGCGCGCTCCGCGTTGCCCGACACCTCCTCCGCCGACGTCGCCATACCACCCGCCGATTCAGTCGCCGAGGCGATCTGTTTCGACTGGGCACCACTGGCCTTCGCCAGATGCTGCGACAGCGCCTGTGTCTGCCGTGTCGCGCTGTCGAGTTGGATCGCCGACTGATTGATGGTGGTCACCAGTCCGCGCAGGGCATCGACGGCGTAGTTAATGGAGTCCGCGATGGCGCCCGTGATGTCCTCGGTCACCGTCGCCTGCACCGTCAAATCGCCATCCGCGAGACTCGAGAGCTCATCCAGCAGCCGCAGGATGGCCTGTTGGTTACGGTCGTTCTCGCGACGCTGGGTCTCGACTGCCACGCGTTGCTCTTCCATCTGCTTGCCCAGCCGTGCGGCGAGCGGCAGGCAGGCCAGAGCCGCCAGCAGCCCGAGGGCGCAGACCACCCATGGTAGCCAGCGAAGCGCGCTTGCGCTGCGAGCTTCCGCCTCGGGGGCGAGAGCCCGCGCGTCGTCGCTCACCGCACGCGCAGCTGCCTGCGCGGCTGGCAGCGTGGGCGCCGCTGTCACGGCTCGATGTACTGCCGCGTTGAGCTCAGCATAGAAAGAATCGAGGAGCCGCAGATGCTTCTCGGGCTCCGGGCCGGAGATGTGCGGCAGGCCGAGTCCCGTGTTCTGGCCCTGCAGGCCCTGAATGACCTGTCCGAGATAATCCGCGCTCTCGGCGAGCCGTTGAGCAATCTGCGTTGGATTGCCCGTGCCCGTGGCGAGCGCGGCGACGTCGAGCTGCAAGCGCTGGGCACGCAACTCGAATCTCTCGAGAACGCGGGTCGCGCTCTCGAGCGCAGGACCGGACAGTCCGCCTGCGATGGTGCCGACTTCCGTCAGCATCTTCGGCACGAGGTCGCGAGTGTCACGGGCCGCCGCTCCGGCGTCCGTCAGTGCGCCGCTCGCCTGAGCGACGGAGCCCGCATTGGCCATCAAGCGAGTGAAGCGCGGATCGGAGAGGTAGGCCGATTTGGCGTCGCGGGCCGCCACCGCCTTCAACTGCTGCAGATCCTTATCGAGACCGCTAGCCGCTGCCCCATCGCCACCGGCGGCAATCTCCTCTGCGTCGATCGCAATCGAGTAGAGCGCATCGCTGGCGGAGCCGCCGCTGGTCGGAGCAGGTCCCTGCGACATGAAAGCCGCAACGCCACCCGCCAGGAAGAGCAACGCAACGACCGCGAGAAGAGCCGTGAGGCCACCCCCCAGCCGCGTCGTTGCCGCGCTGGACGTCATCGCTGAGTCCCCTTCATCGTTCTAGTATGAAACGCCGGGTCGGGGCACGTCGCTGTGCCTGGGCTATTTATCATCGTTCGGGTGTTCACGCGGCGGCCTCGGAGAACGCGGAGCTCTCGAGCACGGTGCGCAAGCTCAGCACGGGCCACTGTTCGTTGGTACGGCGAAAGGCCCCCGCGAGATAGCGCTCGCAGCGTGCCACGGTTGGCGGCGCATCTCCAGAAAACTCCCCCTCCGCGAAGCGGCGAAAGCCCAGGACTTCATCGACCAGCAATCCGGCGGGAATCTCGCGGTGATTCACGACGAGGACGCGCGTGTTGCGTCCGACCGGCGTCACGCCGCTGCCAAAGAACTGCCGCAGATCGATGATCGGCAGAAGCTGACCCCGAACATTCGCGAGGCCCTTGATCCACGGCTTGGCTCCCGGCACCCGCGTCAGAGTCGTCGGCACACCCAGCACTTCACGGGTCTCCTCGCGTGCGACCAGATAGAGATCGCCCGCCATGCGCAGCGCCACTCCGACCCACTCCCTGCCTGCCGCGCCCTCCTGGCTGACCTGCGCGGAGACAGCGCGGCCGCGGCGCTCGAGCTCGGCCAGCAGCTCGAACGGGCGATCCCGCAAAGATTTGAGTGAAGGTTCCTCAGACATGTGCGATCAGAGACCTCAAGCGTCCGGCGCCGTACGATCGCCGTGTCGAGCCTTCACGCGGACAACGTCGCCTGTGCCTTGGCGACCAGTTGGTCCGGTGAGACCGGTTTGACCATGTAGTCGATGGCTCCCTGTCGGAGCCCCCAGATGCGATCCGTTTCCTGGCCCTTCGACGTCACCATGATGATCGGAATGGTGCGGGTCTTCGGATCGTTCGCCAGAGCCCGGGTCGCCTGATAGCCGTTCATGCCCGGCATCACGATATCCATGAAGATCAAGTCGGGGCTCATCTCACGCGCAAGACGCACCCCCTCGGCTCCATCCGCGGCCGCGGCGGTGCGATAGCCGTGCTTCTCGAGCGCCTTCTGCATCACGTGCAGCTCGGTCGGCGAATCGTCCACGATCAAAATGAGCGGCATGGCCATCATCTCCCGATGTGGGTCTCGATCGCGCTCAGAAGCTCGTCCTTCGTGAACGGCTTCGTGAGGTAGTGCTCCGAGCCGACTATGCGGCCGCGCGCGCGATCGAACAGGCCGTCCTTCGAGGACAGCATGATCACGGGAATGGAGCGAAACACCTTGTTGTGCTTGATGAGGGAGCAGGTCTGATAGCCGTCCAACCGCGGCATCATGATGTCCACGAATACAATGTCAGGCTGATGGTCGGCGATCTTCGCCAGCGCGTCGAAGCCGTCGATCGCCGTGTAGACCTCGCACCCTTCCTTCGCAAGAAGGGTCTCGGCCGTACGGCGGATCGTCTTGCTGTCGTCGATGACGAGTACCTTCAAACCCTGGAGCTTGGTGTTGCCGCTCACGCTGAGTCACTTCCTTACATGCCCGCACGGCGGGCCCACACACTAGCCGCGTATAGTGGCCATATCGGAGGCAAGCGCAGCGCGGGTTTTAACATATCGGTATACCCCCCGCCATGCAACGCGCGTCACGTTTTCCGCAGGTCCTTCGGGGACGACGCGTAGCGACGCCCTGGAGCCCCGACATATTCGCACGACACTGACATAAGATAGCCCTTCTACCCCTGATGTGACCGGCTCATGAAAACTCTCGGTGTCGTGATGGACCCCATCGACGCCATCAAGTACGCGAAGGACTCGACGCTCGCCATGCTGCTGGCCGCCCAGGCGCGCGGCTTCGAGCTCAGCTACATGGAGCTGCGGGACATGTCGCTGCGCGATGGGGTCGCTTACGGACGGACGCGTGCGCTGACCGTCCGTCCGAGTCCTGAAAACTGGTTCACGTTGGCGGACCCGCGCCTGACGCGGCTGGGGGACCTCGACTGCATCCTGATGCGCAAGGACCCCCCGTTCGACACCGAGTACATCTATAGCACCTATATCCTGGACAGGGCCGAGCAGCAGGGCGCCCTGGTCGTCAATCGGCCGCAGGGCCTGCGGGACATGAACGAGAAGGTCTACACGGCGTGGTTTCCCGAATGCTGCGCGCCCACGCTCATTACGCGCGACATGGCAGACATGGAGGCGTTCCTGCGGGATCACGGCAAGATCGTCTGCAAGCCCCTGCATGGGATGGGAGGCCGCTCGATCTTCGTGCTGGAGCGCCACGACAAGAACATGAATGTCGTGTTCGAGACCCTCACGGACTACGGGCAGCACTTTGCCATCGTCCAGCGCTACCTCCCCGAGATCGTCGAGAGCGGCGACTCCCGTGTTCTGCTCATCGATGGGGAGCCGGTGCCCTACGCCCTGGCTCGCATCCCGTCGCCGACCGATAACCGCGGCAACCTGGCCGCTGGCGCCAAGGGGGTCGGGCGTCCCTTGAACGAGCGCGATCGCTGGCTCGCGGCTCAGATCGGACCCACCCTGTCCGCCCGGGGAATGCTGTTCGTCGGTCTGGATGTGATCGGCGGCTATGTCACGGAAATCAACGTCACGAGCCCCACGGGTATCCGCGAGCTGAACCAGCAGTTCGATCTCGACATCGGCGGCCAGCTGATAGCGGCCATCGAGCGTCGATTGAGCGGCCGGGCCCCGGAGGCGAGGCCGTAAACCGATGCCGCCCCGGGCGTTATTGCTGCGTGAGGGCAAGGCGCCGGTCCGGGACCGGTTGCTGGCGATGCTGTTCCTGGCCGGCATGCTGCACGGGCTGCTCATACTGGGCCTGACTTTCAACTCGGGGGGCACGGGCAAGGCCAGTGCTCCCGGCCTGCATGTGCTGCTCGTGTCGGACGAAGTGCCGGAGGCCGAGCAGAACTCGACCGCGACGTACCTCGCCAACCGCACCCAGCTCGGCTCTGGAAACACCCAGGAAAGTCTCACGCCGCACTCCGCCGCCGCCTCCATCCCGATCCCGGCGCAGGAGGGCACGCCGGATGGCGATCGTCTCGAGGGAGACGCTGACAAGGCCGGCGATGCGAACGAGCGCGTCCTGACAACCTCAGGCTGGAATGTCGAGGTCCGATATCTGGCGGACAACGGCGACCGCGGCAGCGCTGCGGCTCGACCCGCGCTTCTGCAGCCACAGCCGTCCGAGCAGCCGGCCCCGGTGGACGAGGCGGGTCCTGCGGCCTTGCAAGGCCCGAAGCGGGATGAGCTCTGGATCACCCCCGACACGCGCGCAGCCACGCTCGCGCCCTACCTCGATGCCTGGCGGCGCAAGGTCGAGCGCGTCGGGACCATCAACTATCCCACCGCGGCGCGCCATCTCGGGGTCAAGGCGAGTCCGGTCGTCGAAGTCGGTATCCGTTCGGACGGCAGCCTCGACAGGGCGGTCATCCGTCAGTCGAGCGGCTACCCGGAGCTCGACCAGGCGGCCCTCGAGATTCTGAAGCTGGCGAGCCCCTTCGATCCGTTCCCGCCCGAGCTGGCTCACGAGCATCGCGTGTTGCGGTTCGCCTACGAGTGGCAGTTCGTGGGTGGCCGAGTCCGTGCGGGAGGCGTTTCCGCGGTTCCTTGAGCCGCAGACGCATCATCCCCATACTGGCATCACCATGAGCGGTAAGAGCAGCGACGACCTGGATTCGAGCGAGATATCCTTCTCGGCTCCACAGGCGGGCGACGAGCCGGCGAGCGACGCGAGCCTGACGAATCATCTGCTCATCGCGATGCCCTCGCTCACGGATCCGAATTTTTCCCAGACCGTGGCGCTCATCTGCGAGCACACGGAGAAGGGTGCTCTCGGCATCGTTCTCAACAAGCCGCTGCCCATGCGGCTTTCCGACGTGCTCTCGCAGATGAAGCTCGAGCCGTCGAGCGAGTCGATAGGCTCCCAACCCGTCCTGCGTGGCGGCCCCGTCAACACCGATCGCGGGTTCGTATTGCACCGTCCCGGCGGGCAGTGGGATCACACGCACAAAGTGTCTGACGACATCCAGGTCACGACCTCGCGCGATGTCCTCGCCGCCATGGCGCGCGGTGAAGGTCCGTCGGATGCGTTCATCGCGCTCGGCTATGCCGGCTGGGAGTCCGGTCAGCTCGAGCGCGAGATCCGGGACAACGCGTGGCTATCGATGCCGGTGGATGCGCGCGTGGTATTCGAGCTGCCGTACGAGGAGCGCTGGGTCGCCGCGTGGCGCTTGCTGGGCATCGATCCCGAGCAACTCTCGCCTGTCGCTGGCCATGCCTAGTCATGCGCTGCGCGCACCACGGTGCCAGGGGCGCCGGTAAAAAATGCGGGGCTGAGCCTGATACGCGTCGTTCTGGCGTTTGATTTCGGACTCCGGCGCATCGGAATCGCCAGCGGCGATACGCTCACGCGCGCCGCGGCGCCCCGTCCCGCTGCCGCCATGACCGCCAACGGACCCGACTGGATCGCAATCGAGCGCGAAGTGCGATCGTTACAACCTGGCCTTCTCGTCGTCGGAGCCCCGTATAATGCGGACGGTAGTCCCGGCGCGCTCGCACCGGCCGCGCGCCGCTTTGCAGCCGATCTCGAACATCGCTTCGGTCTCCGCGTGAGCATGGTTGACGAGCGCTGGTCGTCTCTCGAGGCGGCCGCCGCTCTCAAAGCACAGCGCGCCAGCGGGGAGCGCCGCCGACGCATCCGACGCGAGGACATCGACAGCGCCGCGGCTGCTGTGATCCTCGAGCGCTGGCTGGCTGGAGAGGTGTCGTAGGTGGTGAGTCCGACAATCGTGGACCAGCGGCGCAACGATGGCAGCCTGCGCCATCTGCTGACGCTGGAGCCTCTCTCGCGCTCCGAGATCGAGCGTCTGCTCGATCGTGCGCAGAGCTTTGTGCGTCCCCTGGGAGCCGCGCCGCCAAGTGCCGACACCCTCGCGGGGGTCACCGTAGCCAATCTTTTCACCGAGCCCTCGACACGCACGCGCGTGTCCTTCGAGCTCGCTGCGAAGCGCCTGGGGGCTGACGTCGTCAACCTGGAGGTACAGCTCTCGTCTCGCGCCAAGGGCGAGAGCATGCTCGACACGGTATTCACCCTCGAGGCGCTGCATGTAGATGTCATGGTGATTCGTGACGCCGAGCCTGGCGTCCCTGCTCTGGTCGCCGCGAACGTCGCGCCCCATGTCAGCGTTCTCTCGGCGGGCGAAGCTCATCTCGCACACCCGACGCAAGGTCTCCTGGATGCGCTGACGGTCAGACAGCGTAAGAAGCGCTTCGACAACCTCAGCGTGGCGATCGTCGGCGACATACGCCATTCGAGGGTTGCGCGCTCTGCTTTCCATGTTTTCAGCGCACTCGGCGTCCCCAGTTTGCGGATCGTCGCCCCGCCCACTCTGATGCCGGACGACACGGAGTTTGCGGGGTGCGAGCGGCACACGACCCTGGACGAGGGCCTCAAGGACGCTGATGTCATCATGATGCTGCGCATCCAACGGGAGCGGATGGGCCAGGCGGATCTTCTCGACGCCGATCGGTACTTCGCTCAGTACGGCCTGACGCCCGAACGTCTGGCGCTCGCGGACCCGCAAGCCATCGTCATGCATCCTCAGCCGATGAACCGCGGCATTGAGATTGCCTCGGATGTGGCTGACGGCAGCCAATCTGTGATTCGCGATCAGGTGCGCAATGGCGTAGCGGTCCGGATGGCCGTGCTTGCGGAGGTGATTGGCTCCCGGGCTCGGGCGCCATGACGAGCGCAAATCGGGGGACGATCTTCCTGGAAGAGGCGCGTGTCCTGCAAAACGTCGCTTACGACGGCAACCAATACATCCTGCGCCTGGAGGCGCCGAAATGCGCGGCGCACGCGCAGCCCGGAGCATTCGTTCACCTCACCTGCGATCCCGCGATCCCGATGCGGCGCCCGCTTTCCATCCTGCGGGCGGATGCACGGGCAGGATGGATCGAGGTTCTTCATAAGGTTGTCGGGCCCGGGTTGCAGGCGCTGGCCGCCCGCAAGCTCGGGGAGCAGGTCAGCACCCTGGGCCCGATCGGTCGGCCGTTCACGGTCCATCCAGAGCGTCCGCGGCCGTTGTTGATCGGAGGGGGCGTGGGAATCCCTCCGATGATTTTCGTGGCGGATCGTTTGCGTGAGCGTCACGACGCGGCTTGGAAGCCCTTCGTCCTCATGGGTTCGGAGATCCCCTTTCCGTTTCGGGCCCGTCCTTCGACAATCGTCGTCCGAGGGGTCCCTGACGGCAGCATCGCGAGCATGCCTCTCCTCGAGGAATGGGGCGTGCCGTGTCGGCTCGCCAGCCGGTCTGATTTCCCAGGTTGCTTCGATGGCTTCGTGACTGAGCTGGCCGACGTCTGGCTCGCCAGCCTCGGCGAGTCAGAGCGGGCACAGGTGGAGATTCTGGCTTGCGGACCCACGCCCATGCTCGCCGCGACCGCCGCACTGGCGCGCAAGTACGGCCTGCCGTGCCAGGTCTCCATGGAAGAGTTCATGGCGTGCGCAGTGGGCGGCTGTGCCGGCTGCACCGTGCGCGTTCAGACTCCAGACGGTCCCGCAATGAAACGTGTGTGCGTGGACGGCCCCGTCTTCGACGCTCACAGCCTCTTCACCAAAGAGCTCTCACCATAATCGGTAGAACTTTGCGAATCATTGGACCGCCTCACGGCGCCGGGTATACAGGTTGCTACTCTGTACGGCCAGCACCCTCACACGATAAGAGAGCGACCCGTGCGCTTCGTCCTCTTCTACCAGTCCCTCGTCTCGGACTGGAATCACGCGACGGCCCACTTCCTCCGCGGACTCGCCACTGAGCTGACAAAGCTCGGGCACAGCGTCCGTATCTTCGAGCCCGCCGACGGCTGGAGCCTCCGGAACCTGCGCGAGCAGTGCGGCGAGGGCGCGATCAGGGCGTTTCACGCCATGTATCCGGGCCTGCGCAGCACGTTCTACGACCCCATTGCCATTGACCTCGACGAGACCCTCGCCGACGCCGACGTCGTGATCGCCCATGAGTGGAACGACGCGGACTTCCTGAGACGACTGGGCGAGCACCGCGCACGACATAAGGACTACAAGCTGCTGTTCCACGATGCGCCGCATCGGCCGCTGCTCAATCCCTTCGACGTACGTGAACACGCAATCTCCCGCTACGACGGCGTCCTGGCCTCGGGTGAAGCGCTGCGGGAGATGTATATAGACCGTAACTGGGCGGACCACGTGTGGGCCTGGCGCGATGCCGTGGATACCAGCGTATTTCAGCCGGTGGCGGCCGAGGCATTCCTGGACCTGGTCTGGATCGGAACCTGGGGACCCGGGCAACGCACCACCGAGCTGCACGAGCTGCTGTTAGAGCCCATCCGTACCCTCGGGTTGCGGGCGCGGTGCTACGGCCCGCGCTTTCCGCCGGACGCCCAGCGAACCCTCCAGAGCTCTGGCATCGACTATGCGGGCTGGATACTCGATTTCGGGGTCCCTGCTGCGCTGGCCGCAGCCCGTATGACACTCCATCTGCCGCGGCGGCTACAGGCGGACGGCCTGCCTCGAACCCCGGCGATCCGAGCCATGCAGGCCCTGGCTTGCGGCGTACCCCTGATTACTGGACCGTGGGACGAGTGCAACCAGCTCTTCAGGCCGGACAGCGATCTGCTGGTGGCAACCGACGGCAAGCAGATGCAGCGCCATATCACCGCTCTGCTGGCAGATCCCGAACACGCACGCTCCATCGCGGCGCATGGGCATCGGACGGTGATACGTCACCACACGTGCGCCCACCGCGCCCGCGAGTTGCTGGCGATCTGCGAAAAGCTGGGCGCTGACAACGCCCGCGATGAGGTGGCCGGCCGTCTGCGCCCGTCCTCAGAGGCCCTCGAGAGACGGGAGCCGCACCCCGTGCGCTCCCGCACCCCAGCCGCCTGGAACTAATTCACGGCACCACGAGGCCCGGCAACGTGCACTGCCGGGCAAGCTGCCGGGCGCCTAACCCGGCCTCGCCTAACGCGGCCTCGCGCGAGGCCGGGCTAACCGAAATTGATCTTCGCCTCGAGGTTGGCGCGGGAGTCGGCGCTCGCGAGGGCCTCCTCGAGCCCGATCCGGCCCTGCTTGTAGAGCTCGTGCAGTGAGTTGTCGAAGCTCTGGATGCCACGCTCGCCGCTGGAGGCGATCGCCTCCTTGATGCCGACCACGTCGCCTTTCTTGACCAGCTCCGAGATGTGCGGCGTATTGATCATCACTTCCACGGCCGCCACGCGCTTGTTGTCGCGTGCCATGACCAGGCGCTGAGCGAGAATCGCGCGCAGATACTGCGACATGTCCAGGAAGATCTGGGTGTGCTGCTCGCGCGGAAACATGTTGATGATGCGGTCCAGGGACTCCGCGCAATTGTTGGCGTGCAGCGTCGCCAGCACCAGGTGCCCGGTGCCCGCGAGATTGATGGCGGCCTCCATGCTCTCCCGATCCCGGATCTCGCCGATCAGGATGACATCCGGAGCGGCTCGCACCACGCCGCGCAGGGCCCGGGAGTACGATTTGGTGTCGAGACCGACCTCGCGCTGATTGACGATGGAGCGCTTGTTGGTGTGCAGGAATTCAATCGGATCCTCGATCGTGACGATATGGTCCGACCCATTCTCGTTCCGATAGTTGATCATCGCCGCGAGCGACGTCGACTTGCCCGAGCCGGTCGCGCCCACCATCAGGATGAGGCCGCGCTTCAGCAGCACCAGATCCAGCATCACCTCCGGAAGGCCCAACGTCTCCATCCGCGGCATATCGGCGGTGATGTAGCGCATCACCATCGCCGGGCTGCCGCGCTGCATGAAGACATTCACGCGGAACCGTCCGAGGCCGGGCTCCGAGATGGCGAAGTCGAGCTCGAACTCCTTCAGGAAGTACTCGCGCTGCTCCGCCGTCATCAGCGCGAGGGCAGTCTGCCGCACCGTCTCCGGTGTCAGCACCTGTTTGTTCACCGCGAGGATCTGTCCCTCGATCTTGATCTTGATCGGCGCGTTCGACGTGAAGAACAGGTCTGAAGCCTTCTTCTCGACCATCAGCTTGAAGAGCGGCTTGGTGTTGAGTGTCGGGTGCGCGCCGCCGGTGACCGCCGCATACGCCTCGGCACCCGACAGCGCCGTCTGTGGGCCTGTAGTCGCCAGCTTGGGGTCCGTCCCATCCTTCGCCGCCGCGGCTTCCTTCGCAGGCGTTCTGATGGCTTCCATCTGGGCGGGGCCTTAGAGGGAGCGGCCCTGCTCTTCCTCGACGATGCGCAGCGCGCCACCGTCGTCGATATTCTTCGCCTCGCGCTTGCTCTCGAGCTTGATCCGCAGGCGCAGCTCGTTCTTGGAGTCCGCGTTCCGCAACGCATCCTCGTACGAGATGAACCCCGTCTCGTAGAGCTCGAAGAGGGCCTGGTCGAACGTCTTCATGCCCAGGCGGGTCGAGCGCGACATGACTTCCTTGATCTTGGCGACCTCGCCTTTGAAGATCAGGTCCTGGATCAGCGGCGAGTTGAGCATGATCTCCATGGCGGCGATCCGGCCCGCGCCGGACTCCCGCGGAATCAATCGCTGGGAGATCAAGGCACGGATGTTCAGGGACATGTCCATCAGCAGCTGCTCGCGCCGCTCGTCGGGGAAGAAGTTGATGATGCGGTCGAGGGCCTGGTTGGCGCTGTTGGCGTGCAGCGTGGCGAGCACGAGATGGCCCGTCTCGGCGAACTGCAGGCCGTACTCCATCGTCTCGCGATCGCGAATCTCGCCGATGAGGATCACGTCGGGCGCCTGACGGAGCGTGTTCTTCAGGGCAGCCTGCCAGGAATCGGTGTCCACACCGACTTCGCGGTGCGTGATCACGCAGCCTTTGTGCTGGTGCACATATTCGACGGGATCCTCGATGGTCACGATGTGGCCGCGAGTCTTCTCGTTGCGGTAGCCGACCATCGCGGCGAGCGAGGTGGATTTGCCCGAGCCCGTGCCACCCACCAGGATCACGAGCCCGCGCTTGGACAGCACGACCTCCTTCAGGACCGGCGGCAGATCGAGCTCCTCGAAAGTCGGGATCTTGGCGTTGATCAGGCGGATGACGCAACCGACCGCCGCCTGCTGCACGAACGCGTTGACACGGAAGCGGCCGATACCCGGCGGCGCGATCGCGAAGTTGCACTCTTTCGTGGCGTCGAACTCCTTGGTCTGCCGATCGTTCATGATCGCGCGTACCAGGGTCGCCGACTGCTCCGCGGTGAGTGCCCGCTCGCTCTGGGGCCGGATCTCGCCGTCTATCTTGATGGCCGGTGGGAAGCCCGCGGTGATGAAGAGGTCGGAGGCCTTCTTCTCCGTCACGCGTCGTAGAAGATCTTGCATCAGCTTGATGGCTTGATCGCGATCCATAACATGCCCTACGGGCAACTCCTCTGGGGGATCGCGCTTCGCGCGACCCCCGAAGTGTAGCGGCGCGCAACGCGCCGGGAAGACGAAGACATGCCCTACGGGCAACTCCTCTGGGGGATCGCGCTTCGCGCTGCGCGCGACCCGCCGGATAGAACCATTTTTACGCTGCTCACAGGGCATCCTTGTTCTGAGCCTTGTAGCGCGCCTCTTCCTTGGTCACGAGGCCCTTCTGCATCAGATCCTGCAGACATTGGTCGAGCGTCTGCATGCCCGAGGACTGACCCGTCTGGATCGCGGAATACATCTGCGCGATCTTGCCCTCGCGAATCAGGTTCCGGATGGCGGGGGTGCCGATCATGATCTCGTGCGCCGCGACCCGGCCGCCGCCGACGCGCTTCAACAAGGTCTGAGAGATCACTGCGCGCAGCGACTCGGACAACATGGAGCGCACCATGTCCTTCTCCGCCGCGGGGAACACGTCCACGATACGATCGATGGTCTTGGCCGCCGAGCTCGTGTGCAGAGTGCCGAACACGAGGTGACCCGTCTCGGCGGCGGTCAGCGCGAGGCGGATGGTCTCGAGGTCACGCATCTCACCGACGAGCACGACGTCGGGATCTTCGCGCAGGGCCGAACGCAACGCCTCCGTGAAGCCGAGGGTATCGCGATGCACCTCGCGCTGATTGACGAGACAGCGCTTGGACTCGTGCACGAACTCGATCGGATCCTCGATGGTGATGATGTGGTCCGGGCGGTTGTCGTTGCAGTGGTTGACCATGCCGGCGAGCGTGGTCGACTTGCCCGATCCCGTCGGGCCCGTGACGAGCACCAGGCCGCGCGGCAGCATGCACAGATCGCGGAAGATCTTCGGCGACTGCAGGTCATCCAGGGAGAGAATCACCGAGGGGATGTTGCGGAACACGGCGCCCGCGCCGCGGTTCTGGTTGAAAGCGTTGACCCGGAAGCGCGCGAGCTTCGGGATCTCGAACGAAAAGTCGGTCTCGAAGAACTCCTCGTAAGCCTTCCGTTGCTTGTCGTTCATGATGTCGTACACCATGCTGTGCACTTCCTTGTGGGAGAGGGCCGGCATGTTGATGCGCTTCATGTCGCCGTCCACGCGGATCATGGGCGGAACGCCGGAGGACAGATGCAGGTCGGACGCATTGTTCTTGACGGCGAACGCGAGAAGCTGCGCGATATCGACGGCCATTGGGGCTCCCTGGAGCGACTAGCGACTTGAGGCGAATGCAGTGTGTTGCCTGTGCAAGGGCGGCGCGCGCAACCCGTTACAGCGCCTTCAGGCAGTATAGCGGAGGGGTTATATAACCAATATGTTAATGGGTCCGCAGAATTTGGCGGTGCACCTGCAACTCGTGCGTGAGCAGCTGGCGGCGGCTGCGACGGCCGCCGGTCGGAGTGTCGACTCCGTCACACTCCTCGCAGTCAGCAAGGGACATCCGGCGAGCGCCGTGCGCGCGGCGCACGCTCTGGGCCTGCGCGACTTCGGGGAGAGTTACGAGCAGGAAGCACGTCCCAAGATGGCCGAGCTGCGTGACATCGACCTGACCTGGCACTTCATCGGCCGCGTGCAAGCCAATAAAACGCGGCCCATCGCGGCCGAGTTTGCCTGGGTCCACGCGGTGGATCGCCTGAAGACCGCCGCACGGCTCTCGCAACAGCGGCCCTACCACGCCCCGGCTCTCAATGTCTGCATCCAGGTGAATGTCGCCGCCGAAGCCTCGAAGGGGGGCATCGGCCCCGATGAGCTCCCGGAGCTGGCCGCGGCCATCGCCCGTCTCCCGCGGCTCGCCCTCCGTGGCCTCATGTGCATGCTGCCTGACGGCGAGCCTGTCGAGCGTCAACGCGAATGGTTCGCAACCCTCAGGGGCCTCCTGCAGTCTTTGAACGCCCGCGGAGCGAAATTGGACACGCTCTCGATGGGGATGAGCGGGGACTACGCCGCTGCGGTCATGGAAGGCGCGACGATCGTGCGCGTGGGGACGGCGCTTTTCGGCGCCCGACCGGCGGACTGAAGCGCGGGTGCCGGCGAGCCCGACCGGCGGACTGAAGCGCGGATATGACGCTCCCGGCCGGCAGAGCGAAGCGCGGATACCGGCGCTCCCGGCCGGCGGACCGAAGCGCGGATACCGGCGCTCCCGCCGCGCGCATCGGTACAATCTGCGCGCATGAGCAGCCATCATCTTGCGATCCTGGGCGGCGGCAACATGGGCCGAGCCCTCATCGGGGGCCTGTTGCGACGGGGGTCGCGTCCGGAGCAGATCTCGGTCGGTGAGAGCCTCGAAGCCGCGAGAAGCACACTGGCGCGGGACCTTGGTGTTTCCGCCACCCCGGACAACGCGCGCGCCATCAAAGACGCCGCCATCGTGGTTCTCGCGGTGAAGCCACAGGACGCACGTGCCGTGCTCACTCCGCTGGCGCCGCTGCTGCACCAGAATCGCCCGCTGATCGTGTCAGTCGCGGCAGGGATTCGCGTCGCGGCCCTGGAGGAGTGGTGCGGCGCAGGGGTGCCTGTCGTGCGCGCCATGCCGAACCGGCCCGCGCTCGTAGGAGCGGGCGCGACGGGCCTCTTCGCTCCCTCTCACGTCACGGGGACACAGCGCTCTGCGGCGGAACACGTCATGCAGGCGGCCGGGGAAGTTGTTTGGGTGCCGTCTGAAGAGGCGCTGGATGTGGTGACCGCGCTCTCCGGAAGCGGACCCGCGTATCTGTTCCTCGTCACCGAGCTGATGGCTCGGGCCGCGACCGATCTCGGGCTCGACGCCGCCGCCGCTCAGCGTCTCGCCGTAGCCACACTGTATGGCTCGGGACTCCTCGCTCAGGGCAGTGACGGGGACCTGGCCCGCTTGCGGGCTGAAGTGACTTCCAAAGGCGGCACGACGGAAGCCGCACTGCGCGCGCTCGAGGCCGCGGATCTGCGCGGTACCGTTGCGGCCGCTGTCGCAGCCGCGGCACGCCGCAGTCGCGAGCTGGCAGCACAATTCGGGGCGTCGGCCGACCACACGATCATGGGAAGCTCATGAGCGCGCTCATTTTCATCGTCGATACCCTGCTCTCGCTGGCTCTGTTCGTCGCGCTCGCGCGACTGCTGTTGCAATGGGCGCGCGCGGACTTCCGCAACCCGATCTGCCAGGCGGTCGTGCGCCTCACGAATCCCCTGATCCTGCCGATGCGCCGGGTGCTGCCCCCGATCGGCAAAGTCGACACGGCCTCCGTGGTGGCTGTGCTCATCATCGGATTCCTGAAGGTCGCCATCGTGTTCGCGCTGAGCGGGATGGGATTGCCGCCAGCGCTGCTGTGGGTACGCATGGCAGCCATCGAGCTGGTGCGTACCGTCCTGTGGACGTACTTCTACGCGATCTTTCTCTACGCACTGCTGAGCCTCATCGCGCCGGGCGGCTATTCACCGCTGCAATCCGTGCTCGCGACACTGTGTGAGCCCGTGCTGCGGCCCTTCCGCCGCGTCATCCCGGCGATCGCCGGGATCGACCTGTCGCCGCTGTGGGCCGGAATCGCGATCCAGGCCATCCTCATTCTCGTCCGGTGAGTCGGCCGGCGCCGCGAGAGGCGCGCCTCTTTGCCGCCCGCGCGCGGCCGACGACCCCGCCCGCGCGCGATCGGCGTGTTTGAAAAGCCCAGCGTTTGTACATGCCTAGCGCCTCTTTCGTGAGCTCGAGTCACGCGGGCGCCGCTTTCCGCGGACGCGCAAACCCTGGAAAAAAAGGCATTTCGTCAGACCAACATGACGAAAAAATGCTTGCGAAAGCGCCCCCATGTGCTATTTTTCGCGCCGTTCATCACTGCGCGGCGCTCACCGCGCTCACGGTCACTACATTCTAGGAGTAGCGCGATATGGCGAAAAAAGGTGGCGCACCGACCAAGTCGGAGGTCATGACGCAGATTTCCAAGGATACGGGGCTGTCCCGCAAACAGGTCGGAGGCGTCTTCGATTCGCTCTCGGGCGTGATCAAGAAGAGCCTGCGCTCCAACGGCTTGTTCACCCTGCCGGGGCTGTTGAAGTTGAAGGTCGTGAAGAAACCCGCCACGAAGGCGCGTGAGGGCATCAATCCTTTCACCGGCGAGAAGATGACGTTCAAGGCCAAGCCCGCCAGCAAGAAGGTCCGTGTGCTGCCGCTCAAGAGCCTGAAGGCGATGGTCAACTCGTAAGTTTCCCGCTCTGCTGCGCCTCGCCTGCGGCGGGGCGCAGCAGCCATTGTTTCAGGCAGATCGGTCATCGCGCATGAAGGCGAGGACCGCTTCGCGCAGCTCGAGCAGCCGGCCATGAAAGAAGTGGCTGCCGCCGGCCAGCACTTCGACGCGGGGAGCCGGCGTCACCCGCCGCGCCCATTCGAGCACGGCATTCGCATCCAGCACCTCGTCCGCATCACCCTGCACGATCAGCCACGGACATGAGCGGCTGACCACGCCGCTGACATCGAGCTTGTCGAGCCGCATGATCGCCGGAGCAGCGACGACTAACCGCGCCGGCCGGGCGTGACCTTCCGCGGCGATCGCGACCGCGCCGCCGAACGAGAACCCGGCGAGCCACAGCTGCGCGCCAGGCCATCGGCGACGACCGTATTCGATGACGGCAAGGGCATCCTGGGTCTCGCCCACACCGTCATCGTAGACACCCTTGCTCGCGCCTACGCCACGAAAGTTGAATCGGATGGCCGGGGCTCCCAGCTCCTCGAAGGCCCGCGCCAGCGTATAGACGACCTTGTTCTCCAGTGTCCCGCCGAAGAGCGGATGAGGGTGACAGACGACGGCGATGTGGCGGGCATCGCTGCCAGGCGGAATCTCCACCAGCGCCTGCAACTCGCCTGCCGGCCCCGGAATGACGACCCGCTCCGAGCTCGGCTGCTGGATCGGCATCGGCGCGCGGCGCTACTCGATTCCCAGCAGCTCGACGTCGAACACGAGCGTCGCGTTGGGTGGAATCACGCCGCCGGCGCCCCGTGCGCCATAACCCAGCTCGGGAGGGATGACGAGGCGCCGCGCGCCGCCGACCTGCATCCCCGCAACGCCCTGGTCCCAACCTTTGATGACCTCGCCGCCCCCGACCGAGAAGCGGAACGGATCGTCGCGATCGCGTGAGCTGTCGAACTTCTTACCGATCTTGTCAGCCGCGGCCTCCAGGTACAGCCAGCCGGTGTAGTGCACCACCGCGCGCTGGCCCGCCTTGATCGCGGGTCCCGTGCCGGTCTTGAGCTCCGTCTTGCCTAGCGAGGCAGCTGCCATATCAATTCTCCTCGTTCACTTTAGGAAAAGTCGCCTGCGGCGCGGGGTCGAACAGTCGCTCCCGTGACCGGCCAAAAGGTTCGGCCCTGCGGGCCTCACCATTTGCCGCCTGTCTGCGTCACGTCGCGCCGGCCAGCCGCATCAGCAGCCGGTTGAGGCGCAGGACGTAGTCGGAGGGATTCGCGATCTGACCCCCCTCGGCGAGCGTGGCCTGATCATAAAGCAGTTGCGCCAACTCCTCGAATGGTCCGCGATCGCCGATTCCTTCGAGATAACGCACCAGGGGATGGCCGACGTTCATTTCCAGCGCGGGCTTCGACTCGGGAACCTTCTGTCCGCTCGCCGCGAGGATCCGGCGCATGTTTGCACCGAGATCGTGCTCGCCGAGCACGAGGCAGGCGGGCGAGTCCTTCAGACGCTCGCTGGTGCGCACCTCCGTCACGCGCTCGCCGAGCGCATCCTTGACCCGCTTGAGCAGCCCTTTGCTCTCTTTGAGGGCCGCATCGCGCTGCTGACGCTCCGCGTCCGTCTCGAGCTTGCCGAGCTCCAGACCGCCGCGCGCGGCGTCCTTGAAGTGCTTGCCCTCGAAGGCATCCATCTGACCCATGACCCATTCGTCGATGCGCTCATGGAGCAGCAGCACCTCGAGGCCGTGGCCACGCAGCTGCTCGATGTAGGGGCTGGAGCGTGCCGCGGCGATGCTGTCGGCGATGAGATAGTAGATCTTCTCCTGTCCGGGCTGCATGCGCTCGATGTACTGACTCAGACTCACCGTCGGCTCATCCGAGGCCTCGTGGGTGCTCGCAAAGCGCAGCAGGGGCAGGATGCGCTCGCGATGGCCCGCATCCTGAGCGATGCCCTCCTTCAGCACGGCACCGAACTCCTTCCAGAAGGTCGCGTACTTCTCCGCCTCGTCTTTGGCCAGCTTGCCCAGCATGTCGAGCACGCGCTTCGTGAGCCCACCGCGAATCGCATCGACCTCGGAATCCTGCTGCAGCAGCTCACGCGACACATTCAGGGGCAGATCGCTCGAGTCGATCACTCCCTTCACGAACCGCAGGTACAGCGGCAGGAACTGCTCGGCGTCGTCCATGATGAACACGCGCCGGACATAGAGCTTGAGTCCGCGTGGAGCCTCCCGTTGCCACAGATCGAATGGCGCCCGCGCCGGTATGTACAGCAGGCTCGTGTACTCGCGCTTGCCCTCTACCTTGTTGTGGCTCCACGCGAGCGGGTCCGTGAAGTCGTGCCCGATGTGCTGATAGAACTGCTTGTATTCGTCGTCGGAGATCTCCGTGCGCGGTAACGTCCACAGCGCCTTGGCCTGGTTGACGACCTCGTAGTCGAGGGAGGCCTCGCCCTCCTTGCGCATCTTGACCGGGAAGCCGATGTGGTCAGAGTACCTTCGGATCAGGGATCGCAGTCGAAACGCATCCGCGTATTCGCGGGTGTCCGATTTCAGATGCAGCACGACGGAGGTGCCGCGTTCCGCGCGCTCTATCGTCTCGACCGTGAATTCCCCGTCGGCGCTCGATTCCCAGCGCACACCGGCGCTCGCGGGAGCGCCCGCCTTGCGGGACAGCACTTCAACACGGTCGGCGACGATGAATGCCGAGTAGAAGCCCACGCCGAATTGCCCGATCAGCGCGGAATCCTTCTGCTGATCACCGGACAGGGAGCGGAAGAACTCGGCAGTTCCCGAGCGCGCGATCGTGCCGAGGTTCGCCACCGCCTCCTCGCGAGTGAGGCCGATGCCATTGTCCCGTATCGTAATGGTGCCCGCCGTGGCGTCGGCGTCCACGCGGATCTCCAGCTCCGGGTCCTGCGCAAGCCATGTCGGGTCGGCGATCGCCGCGAAGCGCAGTCGATCGTTGGCATCCGAGGCGTTCGAGATCAGCTCGCGCAAGAAAATCTCCCTGTGACTGTACAGGGAGTGGATCATCAGCTTGAGGAGCTCGCGGACCTCAGCCTGAAAACCGTGAGTCTGCTTCTGTGTGCTCTCTTCTGTAGTGGGCATACGCGCGTTCCGTAGTGCGGGCGCGCCGCACACCAGCGCGTGCGGCGCATGAGACCCGCGATCTTGGGAATCCGCGCGAAAATTTCAAGCTTTTATGGAATGCGACAGCAGGACCCAGACCCCGAAGGCCGAGGCGGTCGTGAGCATCGGGGCCAGAGCGTCGGCAACCTCGGTGGCGGTCGAGACGGCCAGGTGGCGAGCGGCGTGGGTGAGATCGTCGAGCTCATCCCACCACAGAAGCATGAATTCCATGAGGGGGGCACTCTACGGGCTCCATATTACGGTTGTCGTGCGCGAGCTCACACTCAGGTGCTCACTTCGTCGCTTGCAGCCAATACTGTGCGCACGTACGCTTGAGCGAGGTCTGGCCGTGGGCTTTGCGAATCTGACAAATAAGCTCCCGATGAAGCGCATCGTTGTCCTGAACCCAAAGGGCGGCTCGGGCAAGACGACCATCGCAATCAATCTGGCGAGCTATCTGGCCTCGCGCCAGCAAGCTCCGGTCCTCATGGACTTCGACCCTCAAGGCTCTTCGGTGCGCTGGGTCAGGAAGCGCCAGCCTACTCAACCGCCGATTCACGTGATCGCCGCCTTCGAGAGGGACAGCCGCACCACCCGTGCGTTCCAATTGCGGGTGCCGGACAGTGCAACTCACGTCGTCGTCGATACGCCAGCGGCGGTGGAAGCGCAGCAGTTGCCGGACATAACGCGGGATGCGGACAAGATCCTGGTCCCGGTGTTGCCGTCGGATATCGACATCCACACCTGTTCCCGCTGCATTCGCGACCTGCTCCTGGTCGCAAAGATCCGCCGGGAGGACGATCGCATCGGCGTGATCGCGAACCGGGTCAAGCGCAATACGCTCGCCTATCAGTCGCTGATCCGTTTCCTCCAGACCCTCGGCATCCCGATCGTGGCGACGATCCGGGACTCGCAGAACTACGCGCGCGCTGCCGAGCAGGGCATCGGCATACACGAGATGAAGAGTTATGTCGTCCGCGACGATCTCGAGCAGTGGGCCCCGCTGGTCGAATGGGTAGAGCGCCCGAGTGGCAAGAGCTCAGCCACACCGCCTGCAACCGCGCCCGCTGTCGCGAGTGCCTGACACCGCATGCACGGCGCCACGGCGCCACCCACGAGGGCTGGCACGCGCGGGGGGGCTTACGGACTATTTCTTGAAGGGAGGCCGGGACGGCCCAGGAGCGTGACCGCTGACGGGAGCGTGGCCACCACCGGCGGTGTTGCCTGCGGCCCCTTCTGCCTCCTTGCCCTCCCACGAGTCACGCACGCGGTCTGCCCAGTTCTTATAGTTCGACCACGTGTAGAGATTCTTCGTGATCGCGGCGTGACGCGCCCGCGCGCGCTGCATGCGATCGAGCCAGCTGGCATACGGGTCCGCGGAGTCCGCGGTTGCCGGGTTCGCGGCAGTGGACGCAGGCTCCGGCCGCGTGCCCGGCGCATTGCCTCGACCCCTGTCTGATGAGCTCATGATGGCACCTGAGTAGTTTTCAGCAGAGTACGGTCTTGGCTCGAGCGGCCGCAGGAACTGGTTCACAGGCATCCTGCCGGCGGCGAGCGCTGGGATGCAGCTCTCGCGTTAATGCAGCCGATTGCGAACCGGCGCGTAGCGTTATGTTACGGACCACCGCGACAGCGATGGCGGCAAGGCCTCGCCATCAGGCGACGAGGCGATACACGGGACGGTAGGTCGTGCCGGGAAGCTTCATGCGCAGCTGCGCGACGAACGCGGCCAGGAGCTCATCCAACAGTCGCATGATCGACGGATCGCCGGCGAGCTCATAAGGGCCGTGACGCTCGATGGCTTGAATACCGTAGTCCTTGACGTTGCCCGTCACGATGCCGGAGAAAGCGCGGCGCAGATTGGCGGCCAGCTCGTGCAGGGGCTGGGAGCGATTGAGTTGCAACGCGCGCATCGACTCGTGCGTGACCTCGAAGGGCCGCTGGAACTCGGGCGGCACCGAGAGCAGCCAATTGAAGTTGAAGGAATCGTTGCGCTGACGGCGGAACTGCCGGACGGCGTCCATGTTGCGCACCATGTGACGGGCGACCTCGGCCGGATCGCCCATGATGAGGGTGAGGCGCTTCAGGGCACGCTCGCCGAGCGTCCCCTCGATGAACCGGCTGATGTGCTCGAAGTAGGCCGAGCTGTCGCGCGGCCCGGTCAGGACCACCGGGAACGGCTGGTCGCGATTCTTCGGATCGAGCAACACGCCGAGCAGGTACAGGATTTCCTCGGCAGTGCCCGCGCCTCCGGGGAAGATCACGATGCCGTGGGCGAGGCGCACGAACGCCTCGAGCCGCTTCTCGATGTCCGGCAGGATCACGAGCTGGTTGACGATCGGATTCGGTGGCTCGGCCGCAATGATGCCGGGCTCCGTGAGGCCGATGTACCGGCCGTGCTCGATGCGCTGCTTGGCATGGCCGATGGTCGCGCCCTTCATGGGGCCCTTCATCGCACCCGGACCGCAGCCCGTACAGACATCGAGGCCGCGCAATCCGAGCTCGTAGCCGACCTTCTTGGTGTACTGATACTCGTCGGTGCCGATGGAGTGGCCGCCCCAGCACACGACCAGATTCGGGCGCGCCTTGTAGTCCAGCACGCGGGCATTGCGCAGGACGTGGAAAACGGCGTTGGTGATCGATCCCGAATCGGCGAGGTCGAACCGGCCGCTCGCGACGATCTCGTTCGAGATGAACACGACGTCGCGCAGCACCGCGAAGAGATGCTCCTTGATGCCGCGGATCATCTGACCATCGACAAAGGCAGAAGCCGGCGCATTATGGACTTCCAGCTTGATACCCCAGGCTTCGCGCAGTATCCGCACCTCGAAATCGCGGTGCAGATCGAAGATCTCCTTGGCATTGTCGGTGGCCGCGCCGCTGTTGAGCACGGCGAGGGCGCACTTGCGAAACAGCGAGTACAGACCGCCCTGCCCCGAATCGAGCAGCTTGCTGATCTCGTCCTGCGAGAGATTCTCGAGGCTTCCCCGCGGCCCGACGCGGGCGTCGACGAACTCGGGAACGACGATGCTACTTTCCACTAGCGCTCGTCTTACGGAAGGATGTCGATGGGCGCGTTGTCCGGCGTCAGCATCCAGATCTCGACCATGTCAGCGTTCGAGACGGCAATGCAGCCGTCGGTCCAGTCCCGGCTCTCGTAATAGGTCGGCTCGTGCTTGAGCTGATTCGGCAAGCCATGAATCATGATCGAGCCGCCCGCGTCCCAGTGATTGCGGCGGGCGCGCTTGATATCGGTGTCGTTGGGATACGAAACCTGGATGGACAGGAAGTAGTCGCTGCGGGGATTGCGGCGGACCAGTCGATAGGAGCCTTCCGGGGTGCGAAAGTCCCCCGAGCGCTCCTTGTGGCCCACGGGGTTGAGCCCCAGCGCCACTTTGTACGAGCGCACCAGAGTGTCGCCCCGCATCAGGTACAACTTCCGCTCCGATTTATGCAGCACCAGCCTGTCCACGACCGGAAGGCTATCCGGGGTGCGCAGCATGACTCGTTCCGCCTGCGGCAGGCCGTCGGCCCGCGCGGCAAAGCTCGCGCAACCGAGCAGCACGGCGAGGAGGAGCTTGCCCGTAAAGCCTGTCATTGTTCGGTCAAACAAGCACTTGCAACTGCACTGAGAGGATTATAGGCGCTCCGTACCGCCTTGGGCGACGTACATCGTCACACCCGCCGCAGACATAGGCGGGAACCTCTGCCGTGGTGACGAGTTCCGCCTTACGTCACAGTTTGCGCCGGATGTGCGGTGGCATCGCTATACTGCCGGGCGGGGATCACGAGCCACTGGCATAAAGCGGGCCATTCAAGAATATGCGTACGCCCTTCGTATTTACGGCCGTGGCCGTAACGGCCCTCGCGGGTTGTGCGACCGCACCGGCCGACCCGGTCAACGAGAAGCTGGACCCGAACACGGCCATTACCGTCACCGTCATCACTCAACCCGTGGAGCTCGTGGCCGAGAGCCCACGCGGCTCCAGCACCGATCCGTTCGCTTACATCGCTCCGTTCGAGACGAACAAGATGGGTGAGCGGGCTCTGTTTCTGTGGGTGTCGGCGCCGCAATACAACGGGCCGATCGAGCAACCGAAGCTGCTGTGCGATGGACAGCCGGTGGGCCTGCAGCCGGTCAGCGGCGACTTCACGCAGTTCAATCTGTCACAGCCGCCCTATCAGGTGCCGGCCCCCTGGAGCGGACAGTGGTACTTCCGGCTCTCGGACGACGCGCTGAAGTGCCTGGCTGGGGCGCAGGGTGTCGCTCTCGAGACTCATGGGACCCAAGCGGGCGACTCCGAGCGCTTCTCCGCGCCCAGGAAGAGCATGGCCTCCCTCGAAGCGTTCTCGCGCCGATACTGATCAAGCGCCGGTCGCGGCAACGTCCTCCACGCGCGGCATCACGACTTGCGTACCGGGATGCAGATCGGCGAGATCGATATCGGGGTTGTACTGCTGCAGCAGCCAGATCGGTAACTGCGAGAACCGCTGCGTCACGGTCCACAGGTTGTCGCCGCGGCGCACGATATACACCTCGGTGCCGACGATGCGGTGTGAAGCGAAATAGCTGGCCTGCAGCGCCTGGTGATATTCGTGGCGCTTGCGCTCGAACTCCTCGCGCGACACCCGCGCGAAATCGAGTTTGATCGGGTGGCCGATGAGCACCGGCCGACCGAAGCTCATCCTGTTGATCTGCCGCAGTCGCGAGGCCTTCACCCCCAACCAGTCCGCGTAGTGACCCAGCGTCTCCGCGGCCGCTACACGGATCGTTCCATCCTTCGCCACGGAGTAGTCCACCGGGTCCGCATTCTGTTGTGTCTCGGCGGCCGGCCCGAGTGCCGGGCTCAGCTCCTCCGCCTGTGCCGCCGTCACCGGCTGGGCGTTCTCGGCCGGCGCCTTTGCCACAGCAGCCGCTTCCTCGGCACTTTCCTGCTCTGCGACTGCCGGTGCCACTGCACCTGCCGCGACGCCGCTCGTGGCCTCCGATTCCGCCTCCGCGGACCTCGACGGAGTTCCGGGAGCGACCGGCGTCGGCACCGCAGTGCTCGCCGTAATCGGCTGTGATGTCTGCGTGGCCGGCTTGGGGCCCTTCGAAGACGCTACCGCGCCGGCGTTGAACGAGGCGACCGTGCTGGGGGCTTGCGTGGGTGTCACGGCTGCGACCAGCGTCCCTGACGTCGCGGCTGGCAAGGTGATGACCCGGCCTGGCTTGAGCTTCGCGCTCGTTCGCAGGCGATTGAGTCGTGCCAGGCTCTCGGGCGTGACACCATATTCGTCGGCGAGAGTTGCAATCGTGTCGCCGGGGCGGACGCGATAGCGTCGCGGAACGGGTTGACCAGCGTACTGTTCACTCGGCGCGAGTCGCTGCGCGAGCATTTCCGTCGTCCACGGTGTCGAATCGGCAGGAAGCCGCAGCCGATATGCCTTCGGTACATGGCGCTGCCCATCCCAGACAGCCTTCAATAAGGACGGGTTGAGATCGCGCAGCTTCTGCGGGGAGATCTTCAACGCACGCTCCAGGGAGGCGATCGGCACGAACGCCGGCACATTGACCTCCTGAAACTTCGCCTCGGGTATCCGCTCCACCGCCCCGAAGTACTTTTCCGGATTGCGGTCGATCTCCAGCGCAGCGAGGAACGAGACGTAGAAATTACGGGACGCGAAGCCGAAAGTCCGACTCTTGTAGTCGCGAACGATCCGCACGATGTCATCGGTGCCCAGTTGCTCTTTGGCCCTGCGCACACCTTCGGCACCATGATTGTAGGCCGTCAAGGCAAGAGGCCAGGTCCCGAGGAGGCGGTAGTTATAGGCGAGCAGCTGTGCCGCAGCCTCCGTGGCCCTGAATGGATCGAGGCGATCGTCCACCGCGCTATCGATCCGCATGTAGCGTCGCCCGGTGGAACGCATGAATTGCCACAAGCCCGCGGCTCCGACCTTGGAGTACGCGGCAGGATTGAACGACGACTCGACGTGCGGCAGCACGGCAAGCTCCGCGGGCAGCCCGAGATTTGCGAGAGTCTCGGCGATGTGAGTCTCCCAGGCGCCCGAGCGCACGAGCCCGGCGCGAAAGCGATCCGACTGACCGAGCTGAAAGCGTATTTCGTCAGCCGCCTCCAGGAGGCGGGCCGATGTGGCGTCGGCTCCCCACATGTCCCGGATGTGCTGGTCCTCGTCCGAGAGCGGCCCATCCTTCGCAGCGGCGATCCTGTGTAGAGCGGCGGCGTAGCGATCGCGTGCCTGCTCTACGAGTCTTTGACGCTCGTGAGGCGTCGTGCTCGCCGTGAACCGCAGAGTGCCATAGACCACGCCGAGGTTGTGCTCGTCGTGCAGGAACCCCGAGTTGGTGTCGATCTCGCTATAGACGCGTATCCAGAACTGAACATCGCGCTCCAGCTCGGGTGGCCGCGGCATCGGGTTCTCCGCCGCCCAGGAGCGCATCACCCACAGGAGCCCGAGCACCCCGGCAAGCCAGCGCTGACTGCAAGCGGCCTGCATCACATTTTCTCCCGGCGGATCGCACCGGCCTTCGATGTCGAGTTCATTTACACCCCCCAAAGCCACCCATTCGACCGTGCATTCAATGGCTTGCGAGCATCGCTAGCACCGCGTCGCAGCGCCCGCAGCACAGCCCGCGTCGAAGATCTTGACAGTCTCCGCCCGGGAGGCCCGACAGGCGCGCCGGCCGGCACGGCGGGCGCGTGCCCGAGCGCACGTGAAACCGTCGCATAAGGCGCATTGGCTCACACTTGAACCCGCTCGCAGATACAACATGTCACACCGGAGGGCCGCTGCCTCGCTCTGGCACGCGCGTTGCTTATATAACACCAGGCAAAGCGAATTCAGATGCGGAAGGAAGCAGCTGGGGCGATTGGGGATTCGAAGAAGAACGGGGGATCCTGAAGACCACGATGCGTCGCAGGACGCAGGATTAGAAGAACGAGACCACGTCGAACAAAAAGAAGTCGAACGAACAAGAAGAAGCCTTACCAAAAAGAAAACCCGGGTCCGATGCCGAGCAGCCTGCCGGGTCGGACACCGAGTCACCGAACAATAAGAATAAGATTCTCCTCCACACACAAGCAAGCGACCACACCCCGCCTCCTGGCGGGGTCTTTTTTTGTGGCGCGGCACCGGCCCGCTCATGCCTGCAAGCCGGCCCGCCGACGTCGCTCATTCCTCGTATACCCGGGCACCGGCCGCGAGCCGCGCCGGGGTTGCCCGCTGCCGTCGGCCGTCCGGCGACGTCCTCCACATTCCGTCAAGCGCGGCAAAAATCGAGGCAGTCCTGGTCTCGAGAGGACTGCCCCGAAAGTGCGCCCGAGACACGTGTGCCTGGGCGCGAAGCGCGCCAAGAAAACCTAGAGACCGCTCCTTCATCAGCAAAAGCCGCCTGGCCCCCCACCTCTTGCCGCCTGCCCGGTCACCCGCATTTCGAGTCGCCGCAATTAAGGCACGTCATGCAGCCGTCCATCATCACCAGGGCCGCCGTCGAGCACTTCCCGCAGAGCTGCGCGCCTTCGGGAAAGTGCGACTTCGCAAAGGCATCTGCCTGCTTCGCGCGGCTCTCGAACTCTGCTCGCTTCTCATCCACGAGCTTCTGCTGGTGCTCGTCCAACTTCGGCGCACGGATCAGTCCAATGTACTGCAGATGTTTCTCGATCACATGGCCCAGCTCGGCGATGATCGAAGGCATGAACTTCCCGCCCGGCTGCCAATACCCGCCGCGCGGATCGAACACCGCTTTCAGCTCTTCGACGAGGAACGTCACGTCGCCGCCCTTGCGGAAGACGGCGGAAATGATGCGCGTCAGCGCAACGATCCACTGGAAATGGTCGAGGTTCTTGGAGTTGATGAAGATCTCGAAGGGCCGGCGCTGCTCGTAGTCGGTACCCTCGTTCAGCACGATGTCGTTGATCGTCACGTACATCGCATGATCGGAGACCGGTGTCTTGATCTTGTACGTCGAGCCGACGAGCATTTCCGGACGCTCGAGCTTCTCGTGCATCCGGATGACTTTGGCCGTGTTGCCGTTCTTGTCCTTGAAGACGTCCGGATCGTTGGCGCTGCTGGGGGCGGCGCCGGCCGGCTTGTCCTCCGGCTTCCGTACCCGATATTTGACGATTCGCTTGTCGATCTTCATGGCAATCACCCGCGTTTGCGCGTTCCTCGATGGAGAAGCCTTCCGGATAGGGCCTACAGCTTCCCGTAGTAGCCTTCCTTGATGGCATCGAACAGATTGGCGGCCGTGTGCTTCTCGCCGTCGTACTCGATCTCCTCGTCACCCTTGACCTCGACCTCGGTGCCGTCCTCAAGGGTGAAAACGTAGGTCGTGTTCTTCAGATCCTCTTCCTTCACGAGCACGCCCTGGAACGCTTCCGGATTGAAGCGAAACGTGGTGCAGCCCTTCAGCCCCTTCTCGTGCGCGTACAGGTAGATATCCTTGAAGTCCTCGTACTTGTAGTCCGTCGGAACGTTCGCCGTCTTGGAGATCGAGGAATCCACCCAGCGTTGCGCCGCGGCCTGGATATCGACGTGCTGCTGGGGCGTGACCTCGTCCGCAGCGGTGAAGTACGCGGGCAGTTTCTCCGAAGCATTGGCCGCTTCCGGCATCGCCTTCGCGTTCACCAGGTGCCGGTACGCCAGCAGCTCGAACGAGAACACATCCACCTTTTCCTTCGTCTTGCGCCCCTGCCGGATGACATTGCGGAAATAGTGATGCGCGAACGAAGGCTCGATGCCATTCGAGGCATTGTTGGCGAGCGACAGCGAGATCGTCCCCGTCGGAGCGATGGAGGTGTGATGGGTGAAGCGCGCACCGACTTCGGCGAGCTCGTGAACGAGCCGGGGGGCCACTTCCGCGATCCGCTGCATGTACCGGCTGTATTTAGCGTGCAGCAGACGTCCGGCGATGCGCGCGCCCGGACGCCACCCGTCACGCTGCATCTCCGGTCGTTTACGCAGCATTTCCTTTGTGACGGTGAACTCCTCGTTCATGATCGGAGCCGGTCCCTTCTCCCGCGCCAGCTCGAGAGCGGCCTCCCAACCGGCCACTGCCATCTCGCGGGACACGTCCTCCGTGAAGCGCACCGACTCGGCCGAGCCGTACTTCATGCCGAGCAACGTGATCGTGCTGCCCAGTCCGAGGAAGCCCATGCCGTGACGGCGCTTGCGCAGGATCTCCTCGCGCTGCTTCTCGAGCGGCAGGCCGTTCACCTCGACGACATTGTCGAGCATGCGCGTGAAGGCCTTGACCACTTCGCGGTATTCGCCCCAATCGAACTCCGCGAACTCGGTGAACGCGTTCTTCACGAAGCGCGTCAGATTGACGGAGCCGAGCAAACAGGAGCCATACGGCGGAAGGGGTTGCTCACCACATTGACCGGTCACCAGACCGTTGAATATCACAGTGTTATGATCGTGCTGAGTTGTATCAAACACGGCCTCCTTGCCGCTGTAAGTGATTTCCGCGATGCGGCTCGTGAATCGCTGAGTCCTCGCGCACGCCTTCCCATGCAGCCAGCGTTGATACCTGGAGTTCTTGCCATCGGTAATGAACCCGATCTGCGCCATGAACCGATCGCGTGACTCGCCATCGATGATCAGCTCGTAATCTGCCCGGCAAGGATGCAACTTCCTGCCGCCGCGACCGTCGGGCAACAGTCGTTCCCCCGCCTCGCGACGCTCGAATATGCGGGAGAATACTCCGAAGTTGGAAAGTAGAATCTGTACGTCCTTGAGCAATGAGGGGACGCTCGAAGCCAAGCGCACCGCGCAGCTTGTCTCACGATGACCGGAAACATCGACGGTTCCGTCGCATTGAAACAGTCCGCGCAGATAGCCCTTGACGCACTCCTCGTTACCCCGCCAGACGATCTCCGGCACGTGCTGCTTCGCTTTCGCAGTAAAGCCGTAGTGCTCCAGCACGCGCGCGAGAATGACCGAGCGGATCATGACGAGATTTCGCTCCGGCTCCGCCACTGCGCTCACGCGATACTGACGCGGCCGCTCGGCAAAACCCGCAATCAGCGAATTGATGTAGATGACGACCTCCTGAGCGTAGTCACGGTCCTCGCCCCAGAGATTCACCACCGCTGCATTCTCGCCCTGACCCCGATTGGTGAAGTGGCCGTCGCCGGTTATGAGCCCCAATAGCGTGCCCAGCTCCGCGCCGCCGCAGCCACCGAACTGGCCCTTGCCGGATTGAATCAGGATCTCATCGCCCGGCTTCAGATCTTTCAACTTGATCTTGCCGCGCGTCGTGTAGAAGTCGTGCCACTCGGTGGCTTTGATCTCATAACCAGCCTCGGTCACGACGCGATACACATCGGCCGCGGGAGCGGTCATGAAAGCAGGCACGGCGGGGCGGACCGCGACACCGGGACCTTCACCCAGTGCACGAGTATCCACAGTGGCCTGAATATCCACGGCCGCATGGTACAGGTCCCCGATTCTCACCATGCCGAACTGCGTTGCGAGACGGGTGTCGGCCGTGACACACGGGTTGGTGGCGCGGATGTTCTCGCACCACCAGTTGTTGTTCATCTCGTTGACGCGATCGATGAGGATGAAGCCCGGCTCGGCGAAATCGTAGGTGGACGACATGATCACGTCCCACATGCGCCGGGCAGGGATCGTCTTGTAGATCTTGCAGGCGACGAGACCTTCGTCGTTCACGACGTAGTTCTCGTGGGCCGGCCACTCGCGCCAGGTGAAGCGCGTCGTGTCGGTGAGATCCGGCTGCTCCGCCTCATACTCCTTGCGCAGCAGCGGGAAGGCAAGCCGCCATTCACGATCCGCGCGCACCGCCTGGACGAACTCATCGGTCACCAACAGCGACAGATTGAACTGCCGCAGGCGGCCGTTCTCCCGCTTCGAGCGGATGAACTCCATCGCATCCGGATGCCCGACGTCGAAGGTCCCCATCTGCGCGCCCCGACGGCCTCCCGCCGACGACACGGTGAAGCACATCTTGTCGTAGATATCCATGAACGACAGCGGTCCGGACGTATAGGCGCCGGCGCCGGACACATAGGCCCCGCGCGGCCGCAGCGTCGAGAATTCGTAGCCGATGCCACAACCGCTCTTCAGCGTGAGCCCCGCCTCGTGAACCTTCCGCAGAATGTCGTCCATCGAATCGCGGATGGTGCCCGATACGGTGCAGTTGATCGTGGACGTCGCAGGCTTGTGCTCCAGCGCGCCCGCGTTCGAAGTGACGCGGCCAGCCGGGATTGCCCCGCGACGCAGGGCCCACAGGAAGCGCTCGTACCAGTGATCGCGAATGTCCGGCTGCTCGACATCGGCCAGCGCGCGCGCGACCCGCTTGTAGGTATCGTCCATCGTCTTGTCGATGGGCGAGCCGTCTTTCGCGGTCAGCCTGTATTTCGTGTCCCAGATATCGAGGGAAGCCTCCTGGAACGGGATGGAGTCGATATCACCGGGCTCGATCTTCACGACGGTATTCATGAATCCGTGGCGCTCCACATGTTGTACGCCCATCCAACGGATGACGGAGGAACACGCGGCCTCGAGCGCCAGTCGAAGGCACTGAAGGCGGGCGGACCCTTCGGACCCGCATCCTTAGGAACGAAAACCCCCTGATCACCCCCGACCGTCGACCCGGCTCGCCCACCGATGCGAACACAAGATCTTGTGTCGGGGTCGAAAGCCTAATGAGGGTCCGCACGGGCGTCAAGGTTTGCAGCGATATTTTGTCATATCTATAAAAACCATATATATCATCATGTTACAGACATCTCTGCAGTCTTGGTCGGCGCTATTTTTTCGCGCTCTTCAATATGGGGATCAGGCTCCCCAACCTCAATATATTGTGTGCCCAGGAATCCCACAGGTTGTGCACAGCGTGTCCACAGCGCCTCCGCGTCGCGGCCACGCTGCTGCCTGCGGCAGGCGCGTGAGCCCCTTCCCGAAGAGGTGCAAAAAGTTTGCGCCGCCGCGCCTTGAAACCTCACCGGCCGTCCGCAGATCGTCCGTCATCCGCGCGCGAGCGCGATACAACCTCGAGGAGGAAATTGACATGACCATCGTTCGTTACGAGCCGTGGGCGCTCATCAATCGGCTGCACAACTCGCTGGATCACTTCTTCGGCGAGACACTCGCCGCGCCGGAAGCGGCAAGCTCGCCGAGCGTGGCGTGGGTGCCGCGTGTTGACATCCACGAAGAGAAAGACCGCTTCGTCGTGCTGGCTGACGTGCCGGGTGTCGAGCCGAAGGACATCGACATCACGGCTGAGAATGGCGTGTTGACGATCCGCGGCGAGCGCCGTGTCGAGAAGCGCACGAATGAGAACGGCTATGAGCGCGTCGAGCGCTCCTCGGGCAACTTCCTGCGCCGCTTCACGCTGCCGGAGGGTGCCAACACCGATTCGATCAAGGCGAAGCAGACTAACGGCGTGCTGGAGGTCACGATCCCGAAGCAGCCGCAGGTGCAGCCGCGGCGAATCTCCGTCGATGTGAACTGATCGACGGGGTCACCCGCCCGAGAACGGCACGAGCACGCAACCCAGGCACACGGATGTGCCCCGCCGCCGCAGGGTGCGACGCATGCGTGGCACGAGGCATTGGGCAAAAACCACGTTTTTTGCCCAATGCCACGCTGGGCGGGGCAGGATGCCCCCGATCCAGCGTTCATACGAGAATGCGGGCGTGATCGCGGTACTGAGCCGCGACCGCGCTAGAATCGCCGTCCCTTCGCCGCAACACGCTCGGATCGCCCTCCCATGAAACGCACTGCCTGGCTCTGTGCCACCCTGTTCGCCTTTGCTGCGAGCTTTCCCGTGGCCGAAGCCACCGTTCCGGCCACCGTCGGTGAGACGCCGGTTCCTTCCCTGTCCCCGATGATCAAGAGGGTGTCGCCAGCGATCGTCAACATCGCGACGCGCGGCACCATCCACGAGAAAGGACCGCAGAATCCGCTACTCGATGACCCCTTCTTTCGGCGCTTCTTCGATGTGCCGCAGGACTCCGGGCCGCACGATCGTCCGTTCCAGAGCGCCGGCTCCGGAGTGATCTTCGACGCGAAGAACGGCTACATCGTCACGAACGCGCACGTCGTCGAGAACGCCAGCGAGATCACGGTGACCCTTCAGGATGGCCGCGACGTGAAAGCCGATGTCGTCGGCAGCGACGAGCCCTCCGACGTTGCGGTGTTGAAGATCAAGGCCGACGGTCTCACCCAGATCCCGCTCGGCGACTCCGCCAAAGTCGAGGTCGGCGACTTCGTGGTGGCCATCGGCAACCCCTTCGGACTGCAACACACCGTCACCTCCGGAATCATCAGCGGCCTCTCCCGCTCCGGCATCAATCCGGATGGCTACGAGGATTTCATCCAGACTGACGCCTCCATCAACCCCGGCAACTCCGGCGGCGCGCTGGTCGATCTGCGCGGCGCGCTGATCGGCATCAATACCGCCATCCTGTCCCGTAGCGGCGGCAACATCGGCATCGGCTTCGCCATCCCGGTCAACATGGCGCATACCGTCATGGAGCAGCTCATCAAGTACGGGTCCGTCAAGCGCGGGCTGCTCGGAGTGAGCATGTACACCGTGACGCCCGACATCGCTCAGTCGCTTGGCTTACCGAGCGCCCAGGGCGCTCTGGTATCGCAAGTGGTCGAGGGCTCGGCTGCAGAGAAGGCTGGCATCCATACCGGCGATGTCATCACGTCCGTCAATGGCCAGCCGGTCAAATCCAACGGCGAGCTGCGCAACGCCATCGGACTGCAGCGCGTGGGCGACAAGGTCGAGATCGGCCTCGTCCGTGACGGTAAGCCTTTGCGGCTGACTGCAACCATCGCCGATACGTCGGCTCCGCAGGTAGATCCGGTGGAGAGCATCCACCGAAACTTCGAGGGAGCAACACTCGCTGATGCTCCGGATGCAGGCGGCGCATTGGTCCGCAGCGTCGAGCCGGGTAGCCCGGCTGCTCAGGTCGGCCTGCGTAACAATGACGTCATCGTCGGTGCAAACCGCGGACGGGTCTCGAGCGTGGAGCAGCTGCGTCAGCGTGCCAAGGGCGGCGGCGTCCTGGTGCTGGAAGTGCGTCGCGGCAACACGATCATCCTGATCCCCCTGCGGTGAACCCCTGACCTTGATCTGCTGCGCTGAACCCCTGACCTTGATCGCTGGACCCCTGACCAACCGACCGCGGCGATCTGCCGCGGTCTTCCGCCTCACTTTGTGACCGGCGGCGTGGATCGCCGCACCGTTCAGCTTTAGGCTGCTGACGACATACGCGCGTCCTGGATGGTGCACGAGATATGTTGTATAGGTCGGTTGCAGCTTTCCTGGCGCTTTCAGCCCTGGCGACCGTGCCGCTGTCGCCCGGCTCTGCGCGGGCCGGCGATACCCAGATCTACAAGACCGTCGACGCGGACGGCAATGTGGTCTACACGGACAAGGCGCCGACGCGCGATGCCCCCAAGACCTCCCTTCGCGTCCACGAGCCGACACCAGACGATCTCGCGCGTGTGGAAAAGCAGCGGCAGGCCAGCCAGGCAAGCGAGGTTCAGCGGGTCAAGCAGGCCGTCACGGACAGTGCTGTCCGGGCGCAGCAACAGAAAGAGAAGCAGGTGCGCTGCGAGAGCGCGCGCCGGCAGTATTTTTCCTTGAAGGACGCCACGCACATTTATCAGCGGGACGCGCAGGGCAACCGCGTATACCTGCCTGACGATCAGGCCGACGCAACACGCGAGAAGGCCCGCAAGACCATGGACTCTGAGTGCGCGTCTTGAGGAACTGCGCGCATGCGTTGCCCAAAGTGCGATCACGAGCAGGACGGCACCGTGCAGTGCGCGGCCTGTGGTGTCTATTTCGAGAAGCTCCAACAACAGGCGCGGCTCGCTGACGCGCTACGCCGCGACCAGGTCGTCGCGGCAGGCGACGAGCCTCGTTTCGGATTCGGTGCCCTCGCGTTGACGGCGGTCGCCGTCGCCGCAGGGATGTATCTGCTGATGCACCGGGGCGGAGCGGTGTCCGACAGCACTCCCTCACCGACCGGGCAGCCCGCCACCGCGCCTCGCCAGCTTCCTGTCCAGCAGTCGCCGGCGGTGGCCGGCAGGCCCGTCGCCCAGCCGTTCGGGCAAGCCGCCCCGGCCGGCAATCCGATCGAGATTGCGCGCAGTGCCACCGTGCTCATCAAGACAGGTTGGGGGCTTGGTGCCGGGATCATCGTCGATGCCGAATGTCACGTCATCACCAATCGACACGTCGTGGAGACGGACGGGTCGCGCGTTGCCCGAAGACTCGTTACCGACCCGGAGATGAGCTCGCGGATGGCGCAGACGCAGCAGCAATTGCAGAGCTCGATCTATCGCGAGAAGCAGCTCCTGCGTGCCCTGCAGGATGCTCCGGGGATGAACAGTGAACGGGTGCGGCTGCAGTCGCATATCGAGGAGATGGAGCGGCAGGCGGCGGATTTGCCCGGCCACATGAGCGAGGTCATCGAGAATAAGGTGAACACCTCCGCGCGCAACGGCTTCTCCGCGACGCTGCTCGACGGGACCGTCTACGACGGCCTGCATGCGCAGACATCGGACCGCCTGGATCTGGCGATATTCCAGCTTCCTGCGGACAACTGTCCGCACCCTCCCGTGGGCCATTCGACGGGTCTGGCCGTCGGCTCGCGCGTCTACACGGTCGGCAATCCGGCAGGGCTCGCCTACACGGTGACCTCCGGCATCTTCTCCGGCGAGCGACTGGACGGTGCGCAGCGGCTGCTGCAGACGGATGCGCCCATCAATCCGGGCAACAGCGGCGGCCCGCTGCTCACCGAATCGGGGGCGGTCATCGGCATCAACACGTTGGTGCTGCGCGGCGCCCAGGGAATCGGCTTCGCGATTCCTATCGAAGCCGTCCTCGACGAATTCCCGTCCGCTCGACCTTAGCCCGTCCTCCCGAGGGCGAATCCGGGAAGACGGGTTAGTGGCACAGCTGCTCGTGCCGGACGGCTCGCGGCTTTTTCGACAATGTCCGCGCGGCCCCATAGAAGCGCGGCAAGTCCCCGCCCTGCTCCGCCAACAGCCGCTCGAACCCCGGCACGCAGTCGTAGTACGTCGCCAGCGAGGCCAGGTACGCGTTGTTCAGTCCTTCCTCCAGCCACGAGTCGTAGAAATGGACGGAGTACCGCGCCTCCAGTGCACGGACGTCCCGTGCGAGTCGCTGCAAGATCATGCTCTTCCCGGCGCGCTTTTCCTCGACGGATGAGCTGGAGGCGTAAAGCCGCGCCAGGTCGGCGCGGGCCTGAGCAAACAGCGTGACAAACGCACGCTCTTCTTCCTGTTCCTTGCGATATCGCGCGATGAGATCCGCATGACCCTGGGCCGTGAGCCATCGCTCCAGTCCCGCGTTTTCCACGGTTACCGCAAACGCCTCGTTGAACTCCGTATCGTTCTTCACGTACAGGAGCTGATGTGCGAGCTCATGGAAGACCATTGCCGCGAGCTCGTCGCTGCCGTAACGAAGCATCGAGCTCAACACCGGATCGGCGAGCTTGCCCAGCGTCGAGTAGGCTGGCACACCCTGGACGATCGCATCCAGCCCGTGCCGCGCGAGACCGGCCGCAAACTTCCGGGCCTGCTTCTCCCTGAAGTAGCCGCGGTAGGCCACGCACCCCGCGATCGGGAAACACCAGCGCTTGGGCTCGACGGACAACTCGGGCGTCGCGACAACATTCCAGACCACGTAGGGCCGCTCAATGTCGGCGTAAGTCCGGTAGCTGCGGTTGTCGGGCAGGAACAGACGGGTGGAGGCGAAGTCCCGAGCGGCTCGAACGTCGAGCAGGCGGTCGCGGACCGACGGTGGCGTTTTGGGATCGGCCACCACCCTGTCGATGGGGCGTCGCGCACGCATCACCTGCCATTGGCCAGCCGCAGCCTGGGTCAGATAGAGAGTGCCGCAGCCGCAGAGCGAGGCCGCGACGAGTAGCATTCCAAGCAGGCGTATGAGCGCGTAGGGCAGCTCCCCGCGTCGCGGACTGCCCCGGCGGGGATGACAGCTCTCGGTTACCATTCCGGGATGGAAGTCTACTTGGTCGGCGGAGCTGTACGAGACCGCTTGCTCGGCCTGCCTGTACGGGAGCGTGACTGGGTCGTCGTCGGTGCGCGCCCGGGAGATCTCGAACGGGACGGTTACGTGTCCGTGGGGCGCGAATTCCCGGTCTTCCTACATCCTGAGACACACGAGGAATACGCGCTTGCGCGCCTCGAGCGGAAGGTGGGGCCGGGCTATCGAGGCTTCCAGACCGAGTATTCTCCGGCCGTCACTCTGGAAGAGGATCTGAAGCGTCGCGACCTGACCATCAATGCGATGGCTCAGAGGGCATCCGGAGAGCTGATCGATCCTTACGGCGGTCAACGCGACCTGCAGGCGAAAGTGCTGCGCCATGTGTCGGCGGCTTTTGTCGAGGATCCCGTGCGCATATTGCGAGCGGCGCGCTTCGCCGCCCGATTCAGTGACCTGGGTTTCACGGTCGCGCCGGAGACGAACGAGCTGATGCGCCGCATGGTCGATGCGGGTGAGGTCAATGCCCTCGTTCCGGAGCGTGTGTGGCAGGAGACAGATCGCGCGCTCGGCGAAGCGCGGCCCGACGTGTTCTTCTCAGTCCTGCGGGAGTGCGGTGCCCTCGCAGTGATTTTCCCTGAGTTGGACGCGCTGTACGGCGTTCCCCAGCCGCCCCGGTGGCATCCCGAGATCGACACGGGTGTCCATATCATGATGGCGGTGCGCTATGCCGCCCGGATTGGAGCCTCCAGCGCTGTCCGTTTCGCCGTCCTGATGCACGATCTGGGGAAAGCGAAGACCGCGCCTGACAAGTGGCCGAGTCACCGCGGGCACGAAGAAGCCGGCGTACCCCTGGTCGAGGCGCTTGCCGACCGCCTGAAGGTCCCCGGCGCCTACCGTGACCTCGCAGTCCTCGGCGCGAGGTATCACGCACATGTGCATCGGGCAGCTGAGCTCAGACCCGACACCGTGATGAAACTGTTGGAATCGACGGATGCATTGCGCCGTCCTGACCGGTTCGCCGAGCTGTTGCGGGTCTGCGAGGCGGATGCGCGCGGTCGAACCGGGCTCGAGTCCCAACCCTACCCGCAGGCGCAGTATCTGCTCGAGGCGCGGAAGCAGGCCGCGGCCGTTACGTTGTCAGAGGATGAGCGGGAGGGCCTCGAGGGCGCGCAGATAGGCGAGCAGCTGCGCCGCAAGCGGCTGGCCGTCCTCACGGCGCTCAAGCAATCGTCAGTGCCGCACGGCTGACTAGGTGATCGCGCCTCGCGAGACGAGTCCGAGCAACAACGCCCCGAGACCGATGCGATACCAGGCGAACACAGTGAACCGATGCGTCTGCACGTACCGCAACAACCACTTCACCGCAATGAACGCCACGATGCCGGAGACGACGAAGCCAACCGCCACCGCGTGAAAGTCCTCGGTGCCGGCACTGCCTCGCACCTTCAGGAGCTCATAGGCGGTAGCCGCGAACATCGTCGGGATGCCAACGAGGAAGGCAAACTCGGTAGCTGCGGGGCGCGCAGTGAGCCCGACGAGCATGGCCGCAAAGATCGTCGCCGCGGACCGCGACGTGCCGGGAAAGACCGCGGCCAGGATCTGACAGGCGCCCACCCAGAAAGCAACCCGCCAGGTCACTTCCGAAACGATGGGCTTCCTGGCTACGTACGCCTCTACCGCGAGAATCACGACGCCGCCGGCGATCAAGGCAACGGCGATCGGGGTCACGGTTTCCGGTAGCCTGAAGCCGACTCGTGTCGCCATGAACCCACCGATGAGGGTAATCATCGTGGCCGTGCTGAGTTTGAGCAGATAGTCGCGATTCGCGGGCACATCGAACCGCGTCAGCAGCGCGAGCAGGCGCCGCCAGTAGATGAGGACGATGGCCAGAATGGCTCCGGCCTGGATCGCGACATTGAAGAGCTCGGAGCGCTTCCCGAGCCAGGCTTCCGCAATCAGCAGATGGCCCGTGCTGGAGATCGGCAGGAACTCGGTGATGCCCTCGATGATTCCCAGAATGACGATATTCAGCGTGTCGGTCACAGACGATCTCGCAGGCGCGGACGGGCCGCCATCTTAGCCGGTGCGAGGTCTTTCGCCAGGCATGCCGTCACAGCGAATGCCGCAGGTCCTGATGCGCAAAGGCCCTCAGGGGCTCCTCGTAGTGACAGCCGAGGGCCATGACCTTGAACGCCTCACCCATCTCGCCCGGCAATAACAGCCGACGCGCCTCGCCCGCGAGCCGGACTCGATCGACGCCTTCGCTGCGAGCCACGAGCTCCTCGATTCCGCAGCCCAGCAGAAACGCCGCTTGCGTGGCAAAGCCCAGCACGTCGAGGCCAGCTGCCAGCGCCGCCTCGGCCACTCGCGTGTAATCCACCCATGCCGTGATGTCCTGCACCCCCGTATTGATCAGGGCATCGTCGTGCGCGCGTTGCTTGAAATGGCAGCGCAGCGTCCCCTCGAGCCGCTGCGGGTGATAGAACTGAGCTCGCGGGAGCCCGTAGTCGAAGAGAAGCATGACACCCTCCTGCAGAGCTGACCGCAGAGCGGCGATCCAAGGATGCACGCGCAGACATATTTCCGACCGGTATCCATCCGGAAGCGCCGTCGCCAACTCGGCTCGCAGCTGCGTGTATCCCGCAGCCAACGCGGGATCAGGCTCAGCGTCCCTCAGCACGAAGCCCTCGCCCTGCAGCGAAACGCCGAGCTCACGGATGTCAGATCCCGATATGCGAAATCGTCGGCAAGGCAACGCGTCCAGTACCTCGTTGGCAAGCAGCACCCCGCGGAGCGGTTCAGCAGGCAACCTGTCGAGCCAGGCCACGCGACTCTTGAGCCTCTGCGGCAGCCGATCGAGTCGTCTGCGCTGGCGGTCGGCCAGGTCCGCACTCACCTCGAGGATCGCGTATCGCTCAGGAAGAACATCGAGAGCCTGCAGGGTTTCGAGCACATCCGCCGCCATCCGGCCGGTGCCCGCTCCCACCTCCAGAATCTCGCCTCCGGTGCGCCCGAGGATGTCCGCGCACTGTCGCGCCACGCATTGGCTGAATAAAGAGGAAACCTCCGGAGCCGTCACGAAGTCGCCGCTCGCGCCCATTTTTGCGCTGCCGGCGCTGTAGTACCCGAGACCCGGCGCATACAGCGCGAGCTCCATGTAGCGCTCGAAAGACATCCAGCCGCCCGCGGCGGTGATCTCGTCGCGAATGTGAGCCGCCACAGCGCGGCAGTGGGCCGCCTCGTCGGGCTGCAGAGGCGGCAGGATTGAGCGGACGCCGGATGGAGTCATAATCGCCCGATGTCATCCCACGCAAACGGCGCGCTGTCCGGGAAAGCAGCGCTGATCACCGGCGCGGCCCGCCGGGTCGGAGCCACCATCGCCCGCACCCTGCACGCGGCGGGTGCCAATCTGCTGCTCCACTATCACTCTTCGGTCGAGGACGCGGCGGCCCTGGCCGATGAGCTGAATGCAACGCGGCCGGCATCGGTGACGCTGGCCACGGCCGACCTGCTCGACTTGCAACAGCTCACGGGCCTGCCGGCAAGGGCAGTGGAAGCGTTCGGGAGGCTCGACATCCTGGTGAACAACGCATCGACCTTCTATCCAACTCCCATCGGCGACATCACCGAGCACGATTGGAACGACCTCCTCGGAACGAACCTGCGGGCCCCGTTGTTCCTCAGCCAGGCCGCGGCTCCTGCCCTGCGCCTCAACGAAGGCCTGATCGTCAATATCGCCGACATCCACGGCGTCCGCCCCCTGCGCCGGCACCCCGTGTACTGCGTCGCCAAGGCCGGCATCATCATGCTGACCAAGTCGCTCGCTCGCGAGCTCGGGCCACGCGTACGGGTGAATGCCATCTCGCCGGGACCGGTGATGTGGCCCGAGAACGGGATGCAGAAGGACGTGCAGGAGGAGATCATTCAGCGCACGGCGCTCAAGAGAGCGGGATCGGCGCAGGACGTGGCGCGGGCTGCTTTGTTCTTCGCAAGTGAGGCTCCGTTCGTCACGGGGCAGGTACTCGCAGTGGACGGCGGGCGGAGCGTGGGCTGGTAGCACGATCAGCTGGGCGGACGGACGCGTTGCAAGGGGTGCGCGTCGCGGTCGAAGCGCTCCCACAACTCCCCAATGGTGAGCCCCGCCGTGGGATGCCGCAGGTGCGGAGCGATCTCGGCGAGCGGCCCCAGCATGTACGCGCGCTTGAGCAGATCCGGCCGCGGCAGCTTGAGTCCCGGCTCATCGCACACCAGATCGTCGTAGAGCAGCACGTCGAGATCCATTGTCCGCGGAGCCCACCTGGGCGCCTCGCGCGGCCGCCCGCAGCGTGCCTCGACTGCGTGCAGCTTCTGCAGCAACGCCCTCACCGGCAGATCGGTCGTCAGCTCGGCGGCGAAGTTGATGAAATCCGCACCCTCGAAGCCCGCCGCGCGGTTGCGATACCAGGCCGAGCAGCGCAGCCCCGGAAACTCGCGCCGCAGCTCGCTCGAGGCGAGCTCGAGATGCTTCTCGGGCTCGACATTGCTGCCCCCTGCGACGAATACCCGTGCCATCGCGCTACGCAGCAGGAAGATCGGCGCGGGTGCGCTCGATCACGACGCCCACGTCGCGCGAGCCTCGGATGGCGCCCGGCTTGTTGATCGAGACACGCAGCCATTCGACGCCGAATTCCTGCAGCACCAGTAGTGCAATCCGCTGCGCGAGCGTTTCGACCAGGTTGAATCGAGTCGACTCGGCGAACGCAATGATGCGCTTCGCGACCTTCTTGTAGTCGAGAGTGTCCGCCACATCGTCGCTGCGGGATGCGTGCCGGCAATCGACGGGCAGATCGAGATCGATCACCACCGTCTGTTTGACCCGGCGCTCCCAGTCGATGAAGCCGATGACGCACTCGACAGTCAGGCCGCGCAGAAAGATACGGTCGCCGGAATAAAGAGCTGTCTGCATGGTGCGGTGAGAATCGCTCGGGCTCAAGGGGCGAGCGGCGGCAGCGAGTCCAGAGGCCAGCTCGCGCGAGCCTGGATCGCCAGGGTCTGGTGCTGGCCGGCGGCCAGCCTGGCGAGCCCCGCCATGGCGATCATCGCCGCATTGTCGGTGCAAAATTCGATTCGGGGATAGTACACGCGCGCGCCTCGCGAACCTAACGCCGCTCCCAGCCGCGCGCGCAGGGTGCGATTGGCTCCAACACCACCGCAGACGACCAGCGTCTGCAGGCCGGTTTGCTCGAGGGCTCGCAAGGCCTTCGCAATCAGAGTGTCTACGATCGCATCCTGTACGCCGTGCGCGATGTCTGCACGGACGGCGTCGGTGAGCTCCTGGCGGCGCACTGCCTGAAGCACCGCGGTCTTCAGTCCCGAGAAGCTGAACTCGAGCCCGGGCCGATCCAGCATCGGCCGCGGAAATTGGCAGGTGCTGCGCGTGACGCTGTCGGCGAGCCGGGCGAGCTGCGGCCCCCCCGGATAAGGCAATCCGAGCAGCTTCGCGGTCTTGTCGAAGGCCTCGCCCGCGGCATCGTCGCGCGTTTCCCCCAACAGGACATAACTGCCGATCCCCTGAACCTCGATCAGCAGGGTATGCCCTCCGGAGACGAGCAGAGCGACCTGGGGAAACGGCGGCGGGTCGGGCTCGAGCAGCGGCGCCAGCAGATGGCCCTCCAGATGGTGAACGGCGATGGCCGGAACTCCCCAGGCGTATGCCAAGCTACGTCCCAGGGCGGCGCCGGTCAGCAGAGCTCCGATCAGGCCTGGCCCGGCCGTATAGGCGACCCCGGCCAGCTCCCGGGGCTCGGTACCCGCCTTCCGCAATGCGGCCCGCACGAGCGGCAGCAGCCGCCGTACGTGGTCCCGGGAGGCGAGCTCAGGCACGACCCCGCCGTAGAGGCGATGGAGCTCGATCTGACTGAAGAGCTCGTGAGCCAGCAGTCCCCGCTCCTGATCCAGGACGGCGGCGGCACTTTCATCGCAAGAGGATTCGATGGCGAGAATGCGCACTTTTGCCTTTGCCGGGGCCCTCATTTAAAATCCCCGCCCTTTTTCGACCGACTGCGCTCAGCCCAGTCTTTCAGAGGTTTCGATGCCCAGCGTCCGTGTTCGTGAGAATGAGTACTTCGATGCCGCCCTGCGGCGTTTCAAGCGCGCTTGCGAGAAGGCGGGCATTCTCACGGAGCTTCGTCGCCGCGAATTCTACGAGAAGCCGACCCAGGAGCGGAAACGTAAGAAGGCCGCTGCGATCAAGCGCCACATGAAGCGCATCTCGCGCGACGGTATGCGCGCCGCCCGGTAACGACGTGTCTCTCAAGGACCGTATCACCGAGGATATGAAGAGTGCCATGCGGTCCGGAGAGAAGGACCGCCTGGGCACCATTCGCATGATCCTCGCCGCCATCAAGCAGCGCGAGGTGGACGAGCGGATCACGCTCGACGACACGCAGGTCCTGGCGGCGCTCGAGAAGATGATCAAGCAGCGCAAGGAGGCGATCACGCAGTTTCAGGCGGGTGGTCGCGCGGATCTCGTCGCGAAGGAAAACGCGGAGATCGGCGTCCTGCAGACCTATCTCCCGGCGCAGATGAGCGATGCGGAGATCGACGCACTGATTGCCGAGGCGATTGCCTCCACCGGCGCCTCCTCGGTCAAGGACATGGGCAAGGTGATGGGCACCGTGAAGGCGAAGGCCCAAGGGCGCGCCGACATGGGCGCCGTCAGCGCTCGAATCAAGGCGAAGCTCAGCGGCTGAAGCGGCTCACCCCGCCGCTGGGGACGCCGGAGGCTTCTGCATGCCAGGACGGGGGCTGGTCACGGTGGCCTTGCTAGTCACGGTGGCTCTCGGCTGCATCTCCTTTGCAAGACGACTCGAGAGCGAGAGACGCCTGGTGGCGAGATTGCGCGAGCGCGCCTCCGCGGCACCGGGGTCGGGACTCCTGGCGAATTCACTCAGCTTCAGCGAGCAGGAGGCCGCGCGATCGCTCAGCAACGCAGGCGCGATCGTCGAGCGTGCAGGTTGTTACCACCTGGAGCCGGAGCGGCTGCGTGTCTTTCGGCGCAAACGATTACGCCTCACCATCTCCGGAGCGCTGGGCGCACTGGGGCTCGCGATCGCGATCGCTGCATTGCTGTTGCACCGATGAGCGGCGGCGCCGCACAGTAGAGCATGGGCCTGATCCCGCAAACGTTCATCGATGAGCTCATCGCCCGTGCGGACATCGTCGAGGTGATCGGGTCGCGTGTGCAGCTCAAGAAGGCAGGCCGCGAATTCAAGGCCTGCTGCCCGTTCCATAACGAAAAAACGGCCTCCTTCTGGGTGAGCCCGGAAAAGCAGTTCTATCACTGCTTCGGGTGCGGCGCTCACGGCACGGTGCTGCGTTTTTTGATGGAGCACGATCGTCTCCCGTTTCCGGAGGCGGTCGAGGAGCTCGCCGGACGCGTGGGTCTCGAGATTCCGCGCGAGGCGACTGCCGCCGCCGGAGCCCGCCGCGTCGATGAGCCACTCTACGAGTTGATGGCGCGCGTTGCGCAGTTTTACACGGAGGCGCTCAGCCGTGACGCGCGCGCGCGGCAATACGTCGCCAACCGGGGTTTGGAAGCAGGGGCCCTGGAGCAGTTCTCCATCGGGTACGCGCCGAGCTCGTGGCATGAAGTGCTCCGGCGTTTCGGTGGCACGGAGGCGGCACGACGCTCGCTCGCGGATCTCGGATTGATCATCGAGCGGGATCGCGCCTCCACGCGTGAGGGCGAGCGTTACTACGACCGCTTCCGAGATCGGATCATGTTTCCGATTCGCGATAGCAAAGGCCGGGTGATCGCGTTCGGGGGCCGGATCATCGATCAGGGAGAGCCGAAGTACCTGAACTCGCCGGAGACGGTGCTCTTCCATAAAGGCCGCGAGCTGTACGCGCTCTACGAGGCGCGGCGCAGCCGCGCCAGCCTGCAGCGACTGTTGGTCGTCGAGGGCTACATGGATGCGGTCAGGCTGCACCAGGCTGGCATCGCGTATGCGATCGCAACACTCGGAACCGCCACGACACCCGAGCATTTGAAGCGAATCTTCCGGCTCGCTACCGAGGTGGTATTCGCATTCGACGGCGATCGTGCCGGGCGAGGCGCGGCGTGGCGCGCGCTGCAACATGCTTTGCCCGAGGTGCGGGAGGGTCGCGAGATTCGCTTCCTGTTCCTGCCCGAGGGCCAGGACCCGGACAGCCTCGTGGGTGCCGAGGGACGGGCGGCCTTCGAGCAGCGCCTCGACTCGGCTTTGCCCCTGTCGGACTATCTGCTCCGGGAGCTGTCGCAGCAGAGCGACCTCACCAGCCCCGGAGGGCTGGCGCGCTTCTCGGAGCAGATGCGGCCATTCATGGCCAAGCTACCGGACGGTGTCTACCGCGACCTGCTGTTGGCCCGTGTGGCGCGGACCATAAAAGTGTCTCCCGAGCGTCTGGAAGAGCTGTGGCGCAGCTCGAGTGGGCCCGCGCACACGCCTGCCGCGGAGCCGGCGAGATGGGTAGCGCCCCGAACACGAGTGAGCGCCGGACGAGGCAGTCTGGTCCGCCAGGCGGTCACGCGGCTGCTGCAATATCCGGGGACTGCTGTGCAGGTCACGCCCGAGGATCGAGCGGGTCTCGACGGATCGACCGAGCCGGGCGTGGATCTCCTGCGCGAGCTCCTGGATCACCTGCAGAGCCAGCCCGCGCGGAATTCGGCCCAGATCCTCGAGCGCTGGGCCGAGCACCCGAGCTGCGCGGACTTCGAGAAACTGCTGCAGCGCGAGCCCCTGGTGGCGGACGCCAGCATCGCGGGGGCGGAGCTGCGGGGCGCGCTCGCCAAGCTGCGTGACCTGGTGGGGATCCGTCGCCTCCAGGCGCTGGAGGCCAAAGATTCCGCCGTGGGCTTGCAACCCGAGGAAAGGCAGGAATATCTGAGTCTTACGATGCAGCGAGGCTCCGGCAAGGCGCGCCGCGGCTGAGCTTGCGCCCGTGAAGAGATTTGGCGTTTCCCTCGTTGTCAAATAGAATTGCCTGCTTTGCTCACGAAGCCCCATCCGCCCTCATCTGCTGCCCTTGAGTTACGGTTCAGGGCGCAGCACATAGGGTGCATACCCCCATTCGCCACCGGTCAAACATGACACGTAAGCACAAGCCCTCCGTCGTCAACAAGAAGCGTTCATCCGCCGCCGAGCCGCGCAAATCGAGCAAGTCGACCGGCGAGAAAGCCGCCGCGGCCAGCCCGATCGCGCGCGAGAAAGAGCGACCCAAGGCGGCCGCGCCGGCCAGGAAAGCCGCCGAGGACCACACGATCGCGAAAAATGCCGAGATTGCCCAACCTGTCGACATAAAAAGTGCTGTTGGCCCGAAGAATGCTGCCGATAAGAAATCATTCGGTATCGAACGTCGTGTGCCAGTCATGCCCGAAGACCGTCAGTCTCAGCTCAAGCTTCTGATTGCCCGTGGGAAAGAGCAGGGCTATCTCACGTACGCGCAGGTGAACGATCACCTGCCTTCCGAGATCGTCGATCCGGAGCAGATCGAGGACATCGTCAACACGATCAATGACATGGGTATCCCGGTGTACGAGAAGGCACCGGACACCGAGTCACTGCTCGCGAGCGAGCCGTCCGCGCCCGCTGACGAGGAGGCCATCGAAGAGGCGGCTGCCGCGCTCGCGGCCCTGGATGCCGAGCTGGGCCGTACGACCGACCCGGTCCGCATGTACATGCGCGAGATGGGAACGGTCGAGCTGCTGACCCGCGAGGGCGAGATCCGCATCGCCAAGCGGATCGAGGAAGGGCTCGACGCCGTGCGCGGCGCACTGGCCCTGTATCCCGCGACCTACGACTTCCTGCTGCGGGCCTACGAGCCCGTCAAGGCCGGGCAGGGCCGGCTCGTGGACGTCATCGTCGGGTTCATCGACCCGAATGCACCGGACGTGATCGCCCAGCCCCAGAATCCGACGAAGATGGAGCTCCTGGAGGCTGACCAGAAGGGCGACGAGGAAGAGGAAAGCGAGGACGGCGGCGACAGCGAAGAGGAAGCCGTCGATACCGGACCGGATCCCGCGGAAGCGGCCACTCGGTTCGCGTCCATCGCGAAAGGCTACGCCCACGCCCTTACCGGGATCGAGAAGGCCGGCGCCCGGGACCCGAAGACGCTGAAGACGCGCAAGAAGCTCGCCGATGAGTTCATGGAGCTGAAGCTCTCGCCGCGCATGTTCGACGCGCTGATCCTCAACCTGCGCACGCACGTTGCGGAGGTCCGGCAGCTCGAGAAGGAGATCATGATCATCGCCGTGCGCGATGCCGGCATGCCGCGCAAGGACTTCATCGCGACCTTCCCGAAGAACGAGACCAGCCCGCGCTGGCTCGCGAAGCACGTCAAGGGCGGCAAGAAGTACTCGGCCCTGCTCGGCAAATTCAAGGACGAGATCGAGCGGCGGCAGAAGAAGCTCGAGCAGCTCGAGGTGCAGTACCACCTCACGATCAACGACATCAAAGAGGTCAATCGCGAGGTGTCGATCGGCGAGGCCAAGGCGCGCCGCGCGAAGAAAGAGATGGTCGAGGCGAACCTGCGCCTCGTGATCTCGATCGCGAAGAAATACACCAATCGCGGCCTGCAGTTCCTGGATCTGATCCAGGAGGGCAACATCGGCCTCATGAAGGCCGTGGACAAGTTCGAATACCGCCGCGGCTACAAGTTCAGCACGTATGCGACATGGTGGATCCGGCAGGCCATCACGCGCTCCATCGCGGATCAGGCCCGCACCATCCGCATTCCGGTGCACATGATCGAGACGATCAACAAGCTGAACCGCATCTCCCGGCAGATGCTGCAGGAGATGGGGCGCGAGCCGACGCCCGAAGAGCTCGCCGTGCGCATGGAAATGCCCGAGGACAAGGTGCGCAAGGTCCTGAAAATCGCCAAGGAGCCGATCTCGATGGAGACGCCCATCGGCGATGACGAGGACTCGCATCTGGGCGATTTCATCGAGGATACCTCGGTGGCCTCGCCGATCGACCAGGCGACCATGGAGTCACTGCGTGAGACCACTCACGCGGTCCTGGCTCAGCTCACTCCGCGTGAGGCGAAGGTGCTGCGCATGCGGTTCGGGATCGACATGAACACCGACCACACGCTCGAGGAGGTCGGCAAGCAGTTCGATGTCACTCGCGAGCGGATCCGCCAGATCGAGGCGAAGGCGCTGCGCAAGCTGCGTCATCCCAGCCGCAGCGAGCAGCTGCGCAGCTTCTTGATGGACGACTGACGAAAGACTAGATGCCCGCTTTCTCCAACAGATCGACGGTCTGCCGTAAAAGGCCGGCGATGGCCGGATGTTGGGCTTCGAATCGGACCGCGAGAGCTTCCAGGCGCGACGCGTGACCCGCGCCCTCGTCATCAGCCGGGACGGCGGGTGACTCACCGGGCGAGCCTGTGCTGAGCGTGTGCTCGATATCGCTCAGCACCGTGCGCAACATGTCACGGCCTTCCGCGTCCACGGAAGCGGACGAGCGCAGGCGTTCGTGAAGCTGCGCCAACAGGTCGCGTAGGCTTGCCTGATCCACGGCGCCTCCCGCCGTTCCGCCAGTGAGCTCCCTACGACTCCGGTGAGTCGGCCTGCTGTTCCAGCGAGTTGCCGAGGGCGACTTCCATGGCGGCCTGGCCGCTGACGAGATTCTTCCAGGTCAGCTCCTGGCCCTTGCGCTTGCCCTTCTCCGTGACTTTCACGCCTTCGGGCGAGAGGGTCACCATGTATGGCTTGCCATCGATATCGATTTCACGCTTCAGCTGCTTGTCTAGCTTGGTAGCCATTGCACCCTCTCTTGTGGCCTCGAGGTCTTCCGGTCGCCGGGGGCGGAAATGTAAGCGCTTGACCGCCCGCCAACAACCCCTGCACGCGGAAAAAGTCGCCCCGTGCGCTTGCAAAGCGATGTCGGCAGCCATCGAAGAATGACTTCACTGCGCTGACGCAAACGGGCGGCACGAGCGCGACATGATACGCTTGTCCCACGGCGCCCGCGCCTCCGTCGCTCGCCCCGCCGGCTGCCGCGGCCCCGGCGACGAGATCCTGGGCTGCGGCGACAGGAGGAACAGGAAATCTCGGCATCGCAACTCACCGGGGCAGCGCGACCAACGTGGCTCGGCCGCCCGGCAGTCAGCATCCACCATCCTCAGGGTCGCGGGCGCTGGGTCCTGCTATGCGATCATGCGTCCAACTGGATTCCGCCGCAGCTCGAGCAGTTGGGTCTGCCGGCCGGCGAGCTCGATCGCCACATCGCGTGGGACCCCGGCGCGCTGGAGCTGGCACGGCGACTCGCGGATCGCCTCGATGCACCGCTGGTGTATGCAGCGGTCTCGCGACTGGTGCTCGACGTCAATCGAGCACCCAATCACCCTGGATCGATCGTCACGCGCAGCGAAGACACCTCCATCCCCGGTAACCATGCGCTCTCGGACCACGACCGCAGGCTGCGCGTCAGCGAGATCTACGAGCCGTATCATCGGGCCGTGGCTGAGGTGATCGGTGCGCAGCGGGCCCGCCACGACGCGCTCGAACTCGTCTCCATTCACAGCTTTACGCCCATCTATCGCGGCGAGCGCCGTCCCTGGCACATCGGCGTGCTCTCGGGAGAAGACCGCAGACTGGCGGAGCCGTTGCTCGAGTCATTGCGCGCCGACGAGCGCTTGCGTGTTGGAGACAACGAGCCCTACGCGCCCGCGGACGGGGTTTATCACACCCTCGAGCGCCACAGCGCCCGGCATCGCGACCGATCCGTCCTGCTCGAGCTGCGCGCGGATCTCATCGCGACCGAGCCCTCGCGCGAGGACTGGGCACAGCGGCTGGCCGCGGCCTTGCGGCAAGTCGACACGAAATAACGATCGCGAGTCGTGAAATAACCGCGGCAGGTCATTCATTGATGCCCGCGCTCCCGGTAGACTTCGCCATTGAAAGCCTTGAGACCTCGCCGCCTCGCGCGCTGGAGCGCGCGGGAGCGGGGCGCTGACTTCCGGCTTTGGCAAGATATAAAGACTTATCTTGATGAACAAAGCAGCCGATGTCGCACGCCAGGCGGCCATCGAGATTCGATTTGGTCAGGTAGGAATGGTGCAGTTGTGCCTGCATACGACGGACACGGGCGCCATCCTCGATGAGTTGACGGGCCGCACCGCGACAGCACCGCGCTTCTTCGAGCGAACGGCCGTCTGCCTGGACGTGGGCTCGCTGCCGGGACAGCCCGAGATCGGTGAGCTCAGAGCCGTTGTCGACGTCATCCGGCGCGCGGGCATGCTCGCGGTAGGGCTCGCACAGGGTGCGCCTGAGACTGAAGAGCTGGCACGCGCTCTGGGCCTTCCGGTCTTCACGCATTTCCGCGTGCCGACGAAACCAATTCCTGTGGTGCAGGCAGCCCCGACACCGGAAGCCGGCGCTCCCGCGCTGATGCATCACCAACCGGTTCGCTCAGGGCAGCGTGTGTACGGCCGCAACAGGGATATCATCCTCACCGCCACGGTCGCGGCCGGAGCCGAGGTCATGGCGGACGGAAGCGTCCACATTTACAGCGCGCTGCGCGGGCGCGCCATGGCGGGGGCTCATGGCGATACCGGCGCCCGCGTGTTCTGTCAGGAGTTTCATGCCGAGCTGGTCTCCATCGCCGGTGTGTTCAGGGTCTTCGAGACCCTTCCCGCGGAGCTGGCGGGCAAGCCGGTGCAGGCCTGGCTTGCCGGCGAGGATCTGCACTTCGCCCGCATCTAGGCACCCCCTCATGCGCCCATTCCCGGCCATTCCAAGGAGATCCAAGCATTGACCGAAATCATCGTTGTGACTTCCGGCAAAGGCGGTGTCGGCAAAACCACGACCTCGGCCAGTCTCGCGTGCGGCCTCGCCCGGCGCGGCAAGCGAGTCGCGGTGATCGATTTCGACATCGGGCTGCGGAACCTCGACCTGATCATGGGCTGCGAGCGACGTGTCGTTTACGACTTCGTCAACGTGATCCAGGGCGAGTGCACCCTCAGGCAGGCCCTCATCAAGGATAAGCGGATCGACACTCTTTACGTCCTGGCCGCTTCCCAGACACGCGACAAGGATGCTTTGTCATCCGAGGGAGTGCGTCGCGTGTTCGACGAGCTCACCGCGGACGGCTTCGATTACATCATCTGCGATTCGCCGGCGGGCATCGAGAAGGGAGCTCATCTGGCGATGTACTTCGCGGACCGCGCCGTCGTCGTCGTCAATCCCGAGGTCTCCTCGGTGCGGGACTCGGACCGCATCCTCGGGCTCCTGTCGAGCAAGACCTTGCGAGCCGAACAGGGTAACGGCGGGGTCAAGGAGCATCTTTTGCTCACGCGATACAGTCCAAAGCGGGTCGCGACGGGTGAGATGATGAGTGTAGATGACGTAAAGGAGATCCTAGGGCTCGACATAGTCGGGGTCGTCCCGGAGTCCACGGATGTCCTGTCGGCATCGAACGCCGGAGTTCCGGTGATCCTCAACGATCAGAGCATCGTTTCGCGCGCATACGAAGACGCAGTGGCGCGACTGCTCGGTGAAAGCATACCGCTACGCTTCACCGAGGAGCCGAAGAAGGGATTTTTCGCACGCATGTTCGGAGGTTGACGTGGGGCTGCTAGCGCTATTTCGCCGCACCCCACCCTCTGCTCATGTCGCCAAAGAGCGCCTCCGCATCATCGTTGCGCAGGAGCGCGGGGCGCGGGGCGGGCCTGATTACCTGCCGCTGCTGCGCCGGGAGCTGCTCGAGGTCATCAAGAAATACGTCAACGTGGACCCGACCGCGGTCCAGATCAATCTCGAGAAAGAAGACGGCCACGAGGTGCTCGAGCTCTCGGTGGCACTGCCCGGCCAACGGCGCTGAGCGGGGGATCTGACACGGCAGGCCGCGACGAAGCGTCTGCGTGTTTTGCAAGGTGCTCGCCCGCCTGCGGGCGTTCGTCGAGCGCTGATTGTCGGGCGGCTCGGCGACGGTCGCTGTTCAGCTTGGAATTTCCAGGCCGCGTGTCACTGCAGGGCGCGCCAAGAACGCTTCCAACGCCCGCGTCACGTGCGGGAACTCCGCGATCCCCACGAGATCCCCGGCTCCATAGTAGCCGATGAGGTTACGGACCCAGGGGAAGGTGGCGATATCGGCAATGGTGTATTCATCCCCGACCAGCCACGCGCGCGATGCCAGTTGTCCGTTCAGCACGCCCAGCAGTCGTTTGCTCTCCGCGACGTAACGGTCGCGCGGACGCTTGTCCTCGTAGTCTTTGCCCGCGGATCGATGAAAGAAGCCCACTTGCCCGAACATCGGGCCAATCCCTCCCATCTGGAACATGAGCCACTGGATCGCCTGATAGCGCGCGAACGGCTCCTTCGGCAGGAGCTGCCCGCTCTTGTCGGCCAGATAGATGAGGATGGCACCCGACTCGAAGAGCGGCATCGGCCGCTTGCCGGGGCCGTTCGGATCGATGATCGCCGGAATCTTGTTGTTGGGATTGAGGGACAGGAACTCGGGGGACATCTGATCATGGGTCTCGAGGGCGACCCGATGCGGCTCGTAGGGTAAGCCCGTCTCCTCGAGCAGGATCGAGACCTTGGCGCCATTCGGCGTGGGCAGCGAATAGAGCTGGATGCGATCGGGATGGCGCGCCGGCCATTTCCGTGTGATAGGGAAAGCCGAGAGATCCATGAAGTGCGACACCGCCTGAACAACTTCGCACGAGATTAGCACGTGCCGAATTGCCGCGGGCAACGCGCTGTCGTTGCGTCCATTTCACGCAAAAATGCGGTCTATTGTCGCTCGACTTCGCCCGTCTGCTGCGTAGGCTTGGCGTTCCGCATGGCCCTCGCTCGACGTCCGGATGTCAGAAACGCCGACCCGATTGCAGATGTTCGTTGCGCAAAGCTCCGTCTGGCTGCTGCGCCTGGCGATCCATCCCCTGCTCTCGCGCAGCTTGCAACATGACGCGGTCGCCTTTGCCGCGTGGTATGCAGCCGTGGGCAGTCTGTTGCAGTGGCCGGACGAGGTCGTGCGCATTCAGGAGTCGGAGCGCGGCAAGCGCCTGTCTCTCGACCGCATGATGCGGCTGCTGGCACGGCTCGATCACACGTTCTCGGGCCGCACGACCGCCGAACATGCGCGGCTGGTGTTGGAGGGTTACGCGGTGCATGACTGGGTCGGCCACCACCCGCGCGCCTTTACGAGCCTCGCCGAAGCGCTGCATGATCAGCTCGCCTGCCTGGGCAAGATGCAGGGATGTCTGGTCGAGGCGGGCTCGCCTTTCGCTGCGCGCCTCGCGGAGCTCGGTCGTACTCTCCAACTATCCGCGCTGGAGCAGGACATCCTCGCCTTCGCATTCTGGACGACGGTGTCCGATGAGCTGAGCGGCATTTTCGAACAGCTGGCCGCCGACAGCCGCACCGCGGGAGTCCTGTGGACCGCTCTCTTCCAGGCGAAAGCCGATGAGCTTACTCGCGCGATCCGTCCCAGCTCGCCCCTGCGCCTCAGCGGGATCCTGTGCGGCACTGGCCGGCGCGCCCGCTTCGCAACCGTGGAGCCTTTCTGGGTCGATCTGCTCGCCCGCGCGGACTCCCTCGCCGACGCGCTCCTCGAGCCCTACGATCACAAGAGCGGCTCAGGACGTCCTGCCCGACTTCTCGAGGAAGATCTCAGTCTCGCGGTCCGCCTGTTGAAGAACGCCGGGGAGCCGGGCGTGAACTTGCTCCTCTATGGCGACGCATCTCTCGACCAGCGCCAGCTCCTGAGGGAGATCGTGACGGGATGTGGACGAGCGGCCTGGCGTGTGCGCCAGTTCGAAGAGGCCCCTCGGGCGGTGCTGCCTTCGTTGACGTTCGTCGCGTTTCAGCTTCTGGCGCGCAGGAAAGAGCCCGCCATCCTGGTCATCGAGCGGCCGGCCGAGGTGTTGCAAACCTGCGGCCCGCCCGCTCTGCGAACGCTGTTTGGCATCGAGTTGACGCCGGGCCAGAGCCTGCCATTCGATGAGAACCTGCTCACGACCAATCCGGTCCCCGCGATGTGGCTGTCGTGCGACGTCGGTGCCCTCCCCGAAGCAACCATTGCACGCTTCGTATTTCATGCCCCGCTGAAGCGAGCCGATCGAGCCGTACAAGCCCTCGCCATGCGGGAGCGGCTGCGAAAATTGCGCCTCGGGAGAATCGCCACGGCCCAGATACTCGAGCTCGACGGCGTCTCCGCCGCTCAGTTGGAATCCGCCGCCAAGGCCGCACGGCTGGCTGCGGCGCGCAGCCGATCCGAGCGCGGGCGCGCAATCGTGCAGGCCGTACGGCGTAGCCAGCGCGCGCTGTCGCGAGACGTCACGGAGCGATTCCGGCCGTCCATCACCGCTTACTCCCTCACGTATCTCAACACTGCAGGGCGCTTCAGCCCGGAGCAGATCCTGGCGAGCCTGCGCCGCAGACCGCGCGGGTCGCTGCTGCTCTACGGGCCGCCAGGCACCGGTAAGACGCAGTTCGTGGAATATCTGGCGACGCAGTTGGCTCTCCCGCTCGTGCGCAAGAGCGCGGCCGACCTCCTCAGCAAATGGGTCGGCGACTCGGAGAAGAACATTGCCGCGGCGTTCGCGGAAGCAGCGACCGAGGACGCCATTCTGTTCTTCGACGAGGGGGACGGCTTCCTGCGCAGCCGCAACCTCGCTCAGGCGGGCTGGGAAGTGACTCAGACCAACGAGCTCTTGCAACGGATGGAGAGGTTCGACGGCATCGTGACGGTCGCGACCAACCTGTTCCGCAACCTCGATGCGGCGGCTCTGCGCCGCTTTACGTTCAAGATCGAGTTCCGCGAGCTCGATCTCTCACAGCGCTGGAAAATGTTTCTCGCCGAGGCGGGAATGAGCGAGAAGATCGCGGCGGTGGATGCGGGAACCCGCGAGGAGTGGGAGAAGCGGCTCCTGTTCATGAAGGATCTGACGCCGGGGGACTTCGCCACCGTCAAGCGTCAATGCGTCGTCCTGGACACTGCGCTCACACCCGAAGGCTGGCTCGAGCAGCTCGAGCTCGAGTGCAAGATCAAGAGCACTCACCAGGAGCCGTGAGATCAGGTCTTGATGTCCTGCCCGCAACGGGCGAGCACGCCGCGCAGATCGCGGATCGCCGGAAAGACCTCGTTGTTCCAATCGCCGCCCTGCTGGTCGTAGGCGCGCTGTTCGTATTCGACGATCTCCTTGTCCTCGGCGAAGATCCGCTCGGTGAACCAGGTTACGAAGGGCCACGCCAGGTGGATGAGGCCCGGCACCGGCGGTTTCTTGACCGACAGGTAGCCGTAGGTGCGATTCGTCTTCTGCTCGGCATCGAGCGGGGTGTAGCCGAGCCAGACATCCAGCACCGGATCTTGTGTGAGCTGGATATCGCGCCCTACCCAGACCTTCAGATTCTGCGTGGGATAGTCGGTGCGGATACGCATGTGATCGGAGAAGTCCTTCTTCGACTCGTTGCGTTTGCGCACGAGATCCACGATTACCCGTTCGCCGACGGAGGGCCGTCCTTCCGTCCTGCTGAAGGTGTACTCCACCTGAGCCCAGTCATCGCCGTGCTGCCGCCCGATACACCGGGCCTTGATCGAGCCCATGTTCTTGCGATGCATGAACTGATGGTTCATGTCGAACAGGTTCTCGTGCATGAACGTGTAGTGGCAGGCAACCTCGCGGTTCAGCCGACGGGTCTTGTAGTCCTTGCGCTGCGATGCGCCGAGGGTCTTGGGCAGCCGCTCCGGAGCGAGCGCCGGGTCGCCCGGAAACACGAAAATGAGGCCGTCAACCTCGCAGGCTGGATAGCTTTTCACGCCATTTGGCAGCCGTTCCTTGCCCAGATACGGAATTTCGACGCATTTTCCGCACCCATCGTACTTCCAGCCGTGGTAATGGCAGCGCAGATCATCCCCGGTCACGACCCCGAGATGCAGGGGGACCTGGCGGTGAGCGCACCGGTCTTCGAGCGCAAACACACGACCGCTGGCGCCGCGGTACAGGGCTATCGGCTCCCCGGCAAACCGCCGCGCCAGGGTCTTCCCCGGCAGCAGCTCGTCCGCCCAGGCAACCGGATACCAATGATCGGGGTGTGAGCCGACCCGCCGCAGATCACATGCATTGGCGGTATTCGCCACCCTGAAAGGGGCGGAAATCGACTCGTGTTCGGGCATTCGGGCGCTCCGGAAGACGTTCCAGATGCCGAGAGTACCGCGTCTGGGGGCCGGAAGTCCCGGCCCGGGCGGGGCGTCAAGCGCGCTCTTGGGGATCCTGCGATGTCAGGGATCCGAAGACAAACGGCGGGGGGCAGGTCCCGGCGGACCTGCACCACCCGTCCTCAGACGGCCGAACCCACCACCCGGTTACGGACGACGATCGTGAAATGACCCAGAAATAACGCGGCGGTCGCGATGAGCTCGAGGGCTAGAAATTCCATGTTTGCTACTCCTAACTGTCTGTCAGCGGAAGTGCAGTCTACCGACCGGCCGCCGCTTATGTCGGGTTCAGGAGAGCAGTAACGAGTCCGTCCTTGCGAGGCAGAGTGAGTCTGCCCACGGGGGTATTGCAAAACGCCGAGTGTTGGGGTTTGAGGCGCAGCCCGGCGGCGGCAGGTGCTCCGCAACCCGGCGAAACAGCCCCCGTCAGCGCCGCGACGTGCGGCGCCGGCGTTTTTGCGGAAAGCTACTGAGTGCGGGGCTCGTGCAGGATATCGAGCAGGGGCGCGGCCAGCTGCTCCCAGCTGAACCGCCGTGCATGCTGCAGAATGACTCCGGAGTTGAATCTGCGGGCACGCACCTCGCGCAGCGCTGCGGCGAGGCCCGTCGCCTCGTCCGGCGAATACAACACACCGCACCGCGAGTTGACATGGTCGCGCAGGGCGCCGAGATCCGGCGCCACCACCGGACGACCGAAGCTCAAGGCGAGCATTGCGGTGCCGGAGGTCAGCACTGCACGATAGGGCAACACGACACAGTCGGCAGCATTCAGATACAGCTGCAGCTCATCGTCCGCAATGGAGCGCGCCACGAGCTCGATGTCGGACTGGCCGCCGATCCGACTCCTGATCTCCTCGAGATACTCCTGCGAGGAGAACTTGCCCGCGATGATGAGCTTCGCCGGCCGCGGCGCGGCGATAAATGCCTCGATCAGATCCTCGAGTCCTTTGTAAGGTCTGCAGCGCCCGACGAACAAATATACGAACGGCTCGTTCCCGACGTCGAGGCGTGTCCGGCTCTCGGCGCGAGTCATCTCGTTGGGATAGTGACCGAGCCAGTGCCCGTGGTGAGCGATCCGCAAGCGCGATTCGGGAACGTGCAGCTCCCGTGTAACTATTGCAGCCGCCGATTCACCGTGCACGCACACGTAGTCCGCAAGCGACGTGATGATCTTGCGTCCGATCCGGTGATTGGCGCGCGCACGACCGCCATCGTGGGGATAGAGGTTGTGCGCGGTCCAGACGATCCTGGCTCCGCGCGCCTTCGCAAACCGCAACAAAGTGTAGAGTTTCGCAAGCCGGGCCGTGGTGCGCGCGCTCGAACGGGCGTGTACGTAAAGAAATGACAGCCAGTGTATGTGAATGACATCGCCCGGCCGCACGTTCCGCGCGAGCCAGCTTCTCGACCACTCTCCCTGGAGAACAGCGATTCCGCGCGCCTGCACCTCGGCATACAAGCGCTCCGTGTAATCGTTGCCGCCTTTGGGAAAGGCGAGAATCCTGGGGCCGGCCGCCGAGCTCGCGTCGCGCGCCTGTGGGCGCTGCGAATCGAGACGAAAGCCGCTGCCGATGGCTCGTGGCGTCTGCGTTTGCATCCCGGCTACGTAGCAAGAAACCTGCCACCGTATGCGCAAGGTTGACGCGAGGCAGATGGAAGCCCCTCCTTGGTTGAAATGCGATGGCGCCGGCGTTTAGATGTCACGTGCCGGAGGGGCCCGGTGCCCGGCACCCGTTGTTGCGTCACGCGCAGCTGTCGGCAGGCCTTCGCAATCAGGAGGACGGGATGGCATTCGCGATGAAGCGTATTTACGAGCCAGCGACTCGCACCGACGGGGAGCGCGTCCTCGTCGATCGCCTGTGGCCCAGAGGCATCTCCAAGACCCGGGCCCAACTGACGCTTTGGATGAAGGACATAGCGCCCAGCCCACGGCTGCGGCTGTGGTTCGGTCACAAGCCGGAGCGCTTTGCCGAATTCGGCCGCCGCTACGAGAAGGAGCTGTCCGGAAATCCGGCGGTAGGCGAGCTGCGCAAGCTGGGGAGACGCAAACGCGTTACGCTCGTGTATGGGGCGCGCGACCCACAGATCAACCACGCGCGCGTCCTGCTGTCGGTCCTGCGGAGCTGACCCGCCGCGCGCCGGTGCCAGCCCCGCATCAACCGCTTCTACTCAACTCTTCGGCATCTGCGACATGTCAACGAACATGCATTCCCAGATGTGACCGTCAACATCCTCGAAGCTGCGGCCGTACATGAACCCCAGATCCTGCTTGGGGTTGACGTCCGCTCTGCCACCGTGAGCACCCGCGGCATCCGTGATCTTGTCGACGTCCTTGCGGCTCTCGGCGGACAGCGCCAGCATCACTTCGCTTTCCCGGCGCGCGTCCACGATCGGCTTCTTCGTGAAGCTGGCCCACTTGGGGTGGGTCAGGAGCATGACGAAGATGGTGTCTGAAAAAACCATGCAGGACGCCGTGTCATCGCTGAACTGCGGATTCAGGCTGGCGCCGATCGTCGTGTAAAAGGCAGTCGCCTTCTTCAGGTCGCTCACGGGCAGGTTGACGAAAATTTGCTTGGCCACGTCTCATTCTCCGCAAATGGATTCTCTTACAGGATGGTTGGCTGTTGCCCGCTTGCCGTCACGCGAAGTCCTCGGGGCCGAACAGCGGACGGATGTCGATGTCCGATTCGCTCAGCATGGGATTCGGGCACTTCTTGAGCCACTCGACCGCTTCCTCCATGGACTCGACCTCCCATAGCCAGTAACCGGCGACGACTTCCTTCGTCTCGGCAAATGGGCCATCCGTCACGATGCGGCTCTTGCCGGAGAAGCGAACGCGCTTGGCGTAGCGGGTGGGCTTGAGGCCGCCGCCGTCTTTCATGATCCCCGCATCGATCAGCGTCTGGTTATAGGCCCCCATCGCAGCCAGCAGCTCCTGGGTGGGCATGACGCCAGCTTCGCTGTCCTTTGTCGCCTTCACGAACACCATGACCTTCATCGCAATTCTCCTCGTGGGTAATGACATCGACCTGCCCCAAGGACGCGGCTGCGGCCGATCATCCGACAGTCCTGGCAAAAAAGCGCGGGATGCCCCTTGCCTCGCAGCGACTTGCCCAAAGGCGCGTTCCGGGCGAGTCTCGGCTTTGCCGCTCACGCTTCGCGGCCCTCCTGCAGACAGATCCTCATTTCCCCGCGCCCGCCCGCCTTCTGATTGCACCTAGTTAGTAGATGCCTGGCACCAGCCGCCACGTTTTCCTGCGGTAGCTCGCATATTGCTCACCAAAATGCTCGGCGAGGAGGCGCTCTTCAGAGCGGATGCGCGCCACCAGCGGCACCAACACGAGCACCGCAAGCAGAACGCCGAGCCAGGATCGGAAAACGAGAGCCCAGCCGAGCGAGGCGAGGAGCATGCCCAGGTAGCTGGGATTACGGACGAAGCGATAGATGCCACTCGTCACAAGCTCGTGCTGCGGCTGGATAGCAACCAGACCGCTGAAGCGACGTCCCAGTACGAAAACGGGCCATAGCCGTAGCACACCTCCCACCACGTAAATGGCGATGCCGCTCCACCGAACACCCTCGTCCCCGAAGATCAGGAGCCCGTGTCGGTCGCAGTATGCGGGGACAAATGCCATCAAAAGCCCCAGCACCCCGAACACCGAAAGGACCCAACGGTTGCGCCGATCCTCGCGCTCACCCGGATTCAGGTTACCCCCGGTGAACAGCACGGCCGCACCCATGACGATCGTCGTGACGACGAGAACGAGAAGCGGCGAATGGGAGAAGAAGGCGGCGAAACCACCCCATCCGAGGATGGCCAGCCCAAGTTGGACCAGGATAGCAGCGACTGCCGGGCTCCAGACCTTCATGACCTTTGCCTGCTTGATCTCACCGTCGTTGCGACGGTCGCGTTTGTGCCATAGGCCGCCAATGAGACAATGCTGATACTCTATTCTTCAGGGCATTCTGACCAACATCCTCAATCCCAAGGGGCGTCCGCTTGGCGTGGACTCGTTGAGGAGCGGGTGCAATGAGCCCTCTCGGTGGCCACCATGAGTAAATTGCAACTGCCGGCAGACGGCACTTGACGCTATGGCGAAGTGGGGACCCTTTGATCTATGGCCAACGCGCTCATTTGACAAGCATACCGCGTTGCCCGCCGTATCCGAAGCACCCAGGACTTTATGTTCGATGTGTCCGAATAAGCGGATTCCGCCGATTGAAGGCAAATCAGAGTGCTGACTGTCAACGCAAATCCGCCGGCATCTCACAAGATGTAGTGAATGTTATGCGCGTGCCGACGGCCGTCATTTGAGGGCTCCAGGAGATAGTCGAAACCGTGAACAGCCTCGTTCATGACACGCAACACCTCCAGAAACTGGTCGGTGCTGGGAGGAGATATGCCGTACTCCTTCAATTCCTGCAACGCCGTCGTGCTGCTTTTTGGCCGTTTGATTATAAGTCCATCTGCGGACGTGAAATGGCGCAATAGGTGTTCGATTTCTTTACGAAGCTTGACCAGCGACATTGCCGAGAATTCCTGCGGCCAGGTCTTCGACGGTTGGTAAGTCGGCCTTCAGCCGGTCTGGTAACGCTGACGAGAGTTTGTACTGCGCCACACCCATAGGTTTGCCAGAATCGCGGAGCGCATATTCGACGATAACTTCGTTCCGGCCTTTGCAGAGGATGATCCCGATCGACGGTCTGTCGTCGGGATGACGTAAGTGATCATCGACGGCCGATAGGTAGAAATTCATTTTACCGGCGAACTCCGGTTTGAATCCCTCAACTTTCAGTTCGATGATGACGAAGCACCGTAAGCGCAGGTGGTAGAAAAGCAGGTCGAGGTAATAGTCCTGTCCACCGACTTCGAGAGGGTACTGGCTGCCGACGAAGGCGAAGCCCTTGCCCAATTCGAGAATCAGGGAGCGAACATGGTCGATCAGGCCGCGCTCCAAATCGCGTTCCTGCATGTCCGGTGCGAGCGAGAGGAAATCGAAGCTGTAGGGGTCTTTGATGATCTGCTGGGCCAGTTCGGACTGCTCAGCTGGTAAAGTGCGAGAGAAGTTGGTCAGCGCACCACCCTGCCGGACGAATAATCCACTTTCGATCTGATGAATGAGGACGTTCCGGCTCCAGCCATTCTGAATGGCCTGGCGGGCGTACCATTCGCGCTCCGTTGGCGATTTGACGGTGTCGAGGAGGCTCACGTTATGCCCCCACGGCAATTGGGCAACGACCCGTTGCACAATTGCCTCTTGCGGCCAAGCATCGGCTAAGGCCCTCATATACCTAAGATTTCGCCCTGATATCCCGGTCATTTCAGGAAATGCTCGGCGAAGATCTGCAGCCAGTCGGTCGATGACTTTCGACCCCCACCCTTCCGCCTGCTGGCGCGCGAGGATGGACCGCCCGATGCCCCAATACAGAAGAATCAGTTCCCGGTTGACGGATAGCGCGGCGTGCAGCCTTGCATGGTGAATTCGCTGTTTGAGTTCCGCGAGGAATGCGGGGTAGTCCTGAGGTATCTCAGGTGTGCTTGTGCTCATCATGCCTCGATGTCCCTACCCATGCGTGCTCTGAGGGATTTCCATGTCCAGATTTCTTTATAGTGCCGTGGAGTTGCCAACCGCTGCGTGCGATTGTAGGCAGCCCTAACCGTGTTTCTCTCCGCGTGCGCAAGCTGCAACTCGATCAAATCGGGATGCACTCCCTGCTCGTTCAACAATGTGCTCGCCATAGTTCGGAATCCGTGTGCTGTCATTTCCTTGCCCGAATAACCCAGGCGGCGAATCGCGCCGTTCAAAGTGTTCTCGCTTATCGGCCGACCGCCGCCGCCAATAGCAGGAAACACGTACTGCTGGCGGCCGGTGATCGGCTGTAGCTCTCTGAGGATTGCAACGGACTGTCGTGCGAGCGGGATGATGTGCGCTTCGCGCATCTTCATCCGCTCGGCGGGAATGCTCCACGCTAGTTGATCTTCATTCAACCTGATCTCAGACCATTTGGCAGCGCGAAGTTCCGTTGGCCGCACGAATACATACGGAGCAAGTTTGAGCGCAGCGCCTGTTGTTGGCTGACCGTCGTAGTCGTCTATTGCTCGCAGCAGCTCGCCGACCTTCAACGGGTCGATGATCGCCGCATGATGCTCGATGGTTCTAGGTGCCAACGCGCCAATTAAATCCGCGGCGATGTCATGCTTTGCGCGCCCCGTTGCGATTGCGTACCGGAATACACGTCCGCATACCTCGCACGTGCGATGCGCGGTGTCAATGACGCCTTTGGCTTCGATCCGTTTCAACACTTGCAGTAGGTCTGGTGCTTCGATCGAAGCAATAGGTTTGTTGCCGAGATGAGGAGCCACCCATTTATGGATCTGCCTGTGATCTCGCGCCCAGGTAGCGGGGGTCATGGCATTCTTTTTTGTCAACAGCCATTCGTCGGCAACGGCAACGAAGGTGTTTGTTATGGCGTCATGCTCGGCGCGACGTTTTGCGCTAGGGTCAATGCCGTCCGATACGTTCCGGCGAGCGTCATCGCGCTTGTCACGCGCTCGCTTCAGGGAGACTTCGGGGTAGGCGCCCAGCGTCAGTAGCTTTTCTACCCCTCCAAGGCGGTAGCGGAAGCGCCATAGACGTCCACCAGCAGGCGTAACCAACATGAATAGGCCGCGTTCGTCGAAAAGCTTGTACGGCTTCTCCCCGGCCTTGGCCGCGCGAATCTTCGCTTCCGTGAGTAAAGGCATCGCGTGGGGTACAAAGTTGCAAAAATCAAGGGTACCCCTGCGATATACCCCACCCTGTGCTACGCTGTCCACGGACAGCAGTGAACACCGTTGGGGCGTATCCATCGGGTTTCTAAGGGTTTTGTGGAGTTCGGTGGACTCCGATGGAAGTCCACGGAAGGGTTCAAAATGGGCCCGGTAGGATTCGAACCTACGACCAAGGGATTCACTGGCCCCGGTGTTTCCACCGGGAGTGGACTATCTCTTCACCCGCGCACGTCGGTGCGTGAGGGTGCGGGATGCTCCAAGCCTGTCATTAAGGGCATTCGGCCGCGAGCGATCGCGCAACCCGCCGCCAGCCCTCAGGTAGTCTCTGCACCTTCCGGCGGTCTACCGCCGGCTCGGCTCAGGATTGCCATGAAGCGCGCCGGCGGCCTCGAAGGTTCCCCTGAATCCATCCCGTCCACTTCGCGCGTTTCCGCGCGAAGGCACCCTTATCGATGAGTCCCCTGCACTAACCGCTGTGCTACAGGCCCAACCTCGGCGAATTGTACCAATTGAGCCGAGCGGCGGCCAGACACCGCCGGGATGGCGCTAGCCGCGCTCGCCGAGGGGACCTGCGGGCCGGGCAGGGGCTCGTGCTTGCGGCTCTTGCATCCCGCGATCGCGAGAAACGCTGCGCAGACCGCGAGCGCGCGGCCCGTGACTGAGATGGCCGGCATACGTCGAATCCTCTTGCCACCCACTTCCGCCACGTTAGCATGGCGGCCTCGGAACGACTAAGGAGGAACGACGATGAAGCTTTATTACCTGAAGGGTGCCTGTTCGCTGGCGTCGAACATTGCGCTGCGCGAGGCAGGTGTCCCGTTCGAGCTCGTGCAGGTCGAGCGGGGGACCAAACGAGCCGAAGGCGTGGATTTCAACACCATCAATTCCAAGGGGTACGTGCCTACCCTGAAGCTGGACGACGGTGAAGTGTTGACCGAGAACGTCGCTGTGTTGCAATACATCGGCGACCGCAACCCAGCCGCGAAACTCGTCCCGGCCGCCGGCACCCTGGAGCGCTATCGCCTGCAGGAATGGCTCGCATTCATCAACTCAGAGATCCACAAGCGCTTCTCGCCCATCTTCGCGCCCGATGCGAAGGAGGACGCAAAGACCTTCGCACGCGAGCACCTGGCAAAGCGACTCAAATGGCTGAACGACGCGCTGGGGAACAAGAAGTTTCTGATGGGTGAGCAGTTCACGGTAGCCGACGCATACCTCTTCACCGTTCTGACCTGGGCACCGATCGTGCACGTCGACCTCGCGCCCTTCCCTGCTCTGAGGAGCTTTGCGGAGCGCGTCGCCGCGCGCCCGCACGTCAAGGAAGCCATGAAGGCCGAGGGGCTGATCAAGGGCTGAGCAGGACCGACTCTTGCGGCAGTACCGGGCGAGGGTGGTGTCCGGGGGCCACGCATGGCTAGCCGCAAACTGCAGCAATATCGCTCCAAGAGGGACTCATCGGCGGTGACCCGCGGACCCTCTCTCGATCCAGCACAGAAACGGTTGGCCGTGGAGGTCGAGGACCCTCCCCTCGACTACGGTGACTTCGAAGGTACGATCCCGAAGGGGGAGTATGGAGGAGGCACGGCCCAACTGTGGGACCGAGGCCACTGGATCGCCGAGCAGCCTTCTGCAGCGAAGGCGCTCGAGGACGGTGAACTCAAGTTCGCTCTCGAGGGCGAGCGGCTGCACGGGTCGCTGAGATCGAGTTTGCCGGCTGGACCGAAGGGGGGAACGTGCGCCAGGCCGCTTTCAAAGGGCTTCGCGACGACAAGCCGGCCAAAGAGGTCCGTGCAGAGCGCCCAGCCAGGTTGCCACGCGAGAAGTCTCCGAGTGCGCAGATGACCCCGCCGACCGCATCGCGACACGGTCGTCGTACAACATCCTCCTCCCGCAGCACACGATCGGACACCGTGCTCGGAGTGTCCATCTCTCGAGCCGACAAGGCTCTCTGGCCCGCCGCGGGCAGCGAGCCTCCCGTAACCAAGCTCGACCTGGCGGAGTACTACGCGGCAGTGGGCTCCTGGATGCTGCCTCATGTTCAGGGGCGGCCCTGCTCGATCATCCGGGCGCCCGACGGGATCGGGGGTGAGAGGTTTTTCCAACGACACGCCATGGCGGGGATGTCCAACCTGCTCGAGTTGATCAAAGTCCGTGGGGACCACCAGGCCTATGTGCAGATCAATCGCATCGAAGGACTGGTCGCCGTCGCTCAGACGGCAGGCATCGAGTTGCACCCCGGGGGCTGCGTCCCCGGTGAGCCTGAGATCCCCGGCAGTCTGGTCTTCGACCTCGACCCCGCGCCCGATGTCGATTTCGCAGACGTCATCACCGCGGCCAAGGAGCTCCGCGAGAGGCTGGACGCGCTTGGCCTCGTGAGCTTCTGCAAAACGACGGGAGGAAAGGGCCTCCATGTCGTGACACCTCTCGCCCACCGCAAAGGACGGGAGCCCGATTGGACCGTGGCCAAGACATTCGCCAGAGAGGTATGCAGACAGATGACTGCGGACACACCCGACCGCTACCTGCTGAACATGTCCAAGAGCGAGCGCGCGGGCCGTATATTTCTCGACTATCTGCGCAACGATCGCCTATCCACCGCCGTCGCGCCGCTATCTCCGCGCGGACGGACCGGGGCACCGGTGTCAATGCCGATCGATTGGCCCCAGGTTAAATCCGGCTTGGATCCAGCTCGCTACACCATCCGTACCGCACCCGACCTTCTGACACGTACGAAACCCTGGAAGGGTTACGGCGATGGCGCTGGCTCGCTCGAAGCAGCGATAGCCCGTGGCCAGTCCTCCATGGGCACGCGGTCTTCAGCACGTGCCCTACCAGCAGCCCGTGGCCGATCATCGGCGCGCAAGCGAGCGCGTGCTCAGTAGACAGCCCCGGCTCCTCACGGGCGCCGACGCACTCCGCGTGTGGGCTCCGCTTCTAAGGGATTGTCAGGCCAGTAGTGCTTCGGATAGCGCCCGCGCAGGTCCTTGCGCACCTCGGCGTACGAGCCGCGCCAGAATCCGGCGAGATCGCGCGTCACCTGTACGGGCCGCTGCGCGGGCGACAACAGCTTGAATGTGATCGGGACCCTGCCACCGCCGATGAGTGGGCTCGCCTCCAGACCGAACACCTCCTGCAGGCGTACCGAGACAACGGGGGCCAGCTCATCCAGATAGTCGATCCGGATATTCGAGCCGCTGGGGACCTGCAACTGCGAGGGTGCGAGCTCGTCCAGACGCCGTTGCTGCTCCCATGTCAGCAGCGAGCGTAGAATTTCGACAAGCGACAGACGCGCCAGATGGTCCTTGCGTGTGATCCCATCGAGCCAGGGAGCCAGCCACCTCGCCGTGCTCGACGCCAACGCGTCATCCGACATGTCAGGCCATTCCGGAAGCTCGCCGCCCGCGGGGGCCGCGGCTCCACGCGAAGACACCTCCGTGCCGACAATCCCGCGCACAAATGCAACACGAGCCTGGTAGGCACGCGCCTCCCGCGTCCAGGGTAGCGACCCAATACCAACCTCACGGATACCCTCCAACATCGCGGCGCGCACCGCCTCGGGCTCCGCACCCGGCAGCGGCTGGTCGTCGAGCACGATGGCATCCAGCCGCACCTGCCGGCGGGCCAGCACCGCAGCCTCGCGGGAGCTCCATTGGACGACATCGACGCGTTGCAGGCGATCGGCCAGGTAGCGCTGCAGATCCTGCCTCGAGAGTGCCGCGGCCAGCAGAATCCGTGCGTCGCGCGACTGGTCGTCCAGATCGACCGCGACGATCAGCTCCTGTCGAGCGAGGGCGCAGGGCTCCGCGAAGTGCGCCCCGCGCCCATTCGCGAGGGTATATCGGCCATCCGAGCCGGCTCGCCGCAATCCAACTCGGTCCGGATAGGCGAAGGCGAGAAGCGCGCCCGCATCAGGCGCCGCTGAGCGGCCTGTCCCCGGTCCAGTTTGCCCCGGTCCAGTTTGCGCGGTCCCCGATTGCGCCACGCGTGCCCCACCGCGGTCGATTTGCCGCTGCAGGTCTTTGGCGACGCGCTTCACCCGCTGGATGGCTGCGGTGTCATATCCGCGCGGCGCAGCGTCATATCCGCGGAGCGCCGCGTTCTGATTGAGAAATGCCAGACGGCTGGTCATGTCGGGATCGCGAACTCCCTCGGGGCCTCGCAGCAAGTCCCGATCGGACAGCAGCGCTGCGAGATCGGCAGCCAGCGGCAAAGCGCCGTCACTTGCGGCACGCAGGAGCATGTGAGCCAGGCGAGGATGCACACCGACCCTCGACATCTCGCGGCCGTGGCTCGTGATCCGATACGACGAATCCAGTGCCCCGAGCCGCTGGAGCAGGTCACGAGCGCTGCCGAGCATCGCAGGCGGCGGCTCGTCCAGCCATCGCAGATCGGCCGCGGTTTGTGTGCCCCAACTCGCCAGCTCGAGAGCGAGGGACGTCAGATCCGCTTCCGCGATCTCCGGCGGCGTAAACGGGGCAAGGCTGCGCTGCGCAGCCTCACTCCACAGCCGGTAGCAAACACCGGGCTCCAGACGGCCGGCCCGGCCTTGCCGCTGCTGAGCGGAGGCGCGCGAGATGCGCTGCGTCTCCAGCCTGCTCATCCCGGTCGCGGGATCAAATAGAGAGCGTCGCACGAGCCCCGAATCGACGACGACCCGGACACCCTCGATCGTCAAGCTCGTCTCCGCAATGTTGGTCGCCAGCACGACCTTGCGCGTGCCGGCAGCACCGGGGCGTAACGCCCTGCTCTGCTCGTCGCCGGACAGCTCACCGAACAGCGGGAAGACGCTCACGGACTGCGGAAGTCCCGCCGCTTGCAGCATCGATTGAACCCTGCGGATCTCGCGCGCTCCCGGAAGAAAGACGAGCACGTCACCGTGCTCGTCTCGCAACGCCATCTGAATGGCCCGCGCGACAGCACTCTCCGCCGAGTCCTGAGAGTGCGAGGGGCCCGGCAGGGCAGGCATGCCCTTCCCCATGAAGCTCACCGTAATCGGGAACACGCGCCCCTCTGCTGTCACGATCGGTGCATCGCCGAGCAGTCGGGCGACGGCCTCGCCGTCGAGCGTCGCGGACATGACGAGCACCTTCAGGTCGGGCGAAAGGTGAGCACGCGTATCCAACACCAACGCGAGACCCAGGTCTGCCTGCAGGCTGCGCTCGTGAAACTCGTCGAAGATCACAATCGCGACCTCCTCGAGCGCCGGGTCTTCCTGCAGGAGCCGCGTGAGGACCCCTTCCGTCACCACCTCGACCCGGGTATTTCGAGATACGCGGGTGTCCATGCGCATTCGATGTCCCACGGTGACACCGACCTCCTCGCCCAGTGACTGGGCCATGCGCGCTGCGACTGCTCGCGCAGCCAGCCGACGGGGCTCCAGCATGAGAATGCGCTTGTTCCTCGCCCACGGCTCGTCGAGCAGAGCCAGCGGGACGACGGTGCTCTTTCCTGCACCCGCCGGCGCCTGCAGTACCGCGCAGGGATTTGCCGCGAGTGCCGCGACCAGGCCAGGAAGAGCGGCCTCGATGGGCAGGCCCGTTGCGGACCTCACGGGCGCAGAGCCGGCAGGAATCTCATCGCCACAGGGCCGCTGCGAAAACCAACCACCCCACGATGAGAGCCAACCCACCCAACGGCGTCACGATACCGAGCGCACGCGGGCCGCCGAAGGTCAGCCCATACAGACTGCCCGAGAACAGCACGATCCCCACGATCACCAGCACGGCGGACAGCCTCAGAAGAGACGAGTCGACATTCCTCAGGAGCACGCCGATCGCCAGGAGCCCGAGCGTGTGCAGAAAGTGATAGCGCACGGCAGTCTCGTACACCTGCAGCCTGTCCGGCGAGAGATGTCCTTTCAATGCATGGGCGCCGAAGGCGCCGAGTACCGTCGCCAGCGCGAGGAGCACTCCCGCCGCAGCGAGCGTCTTGCGTCCATCCATCTCGCTTGCCTGGCCGTGCGAAAGCTACTCGCGCGAGCCGATGAACGGCTTGACCAGATCGAGCGGCAGCGGGAAGACGATGATCTGACTCCTCTCGTGCGCGATGTCTGCCAGGGTCTGCAGGTATCGCAACTGCAACGCGCTCGGCTGCTTGGCGAGGGCCTGGGCGGCTTCAACCAGAGTCTGCGCCGCCTGACTCTCACCCTCTGCATGGATGATTTTTGCGCGCCGTGTGCGTTCCGCTTCCGCCTGCTTCGCCATGGCACGGACCATGGTCTCATCGAGATCGACGTCCTTGATCTCGACGTTGGATACCTTGATGCCCCACGACTCGGTGGCCTGATCGAGAATGCGCTGGACGTCGGCGTTCAACTTATCGCGTTGCGCCAGCAGATCGTCCATCTCGTGCTGACCCAGCACTGAGCGCAGCGTCGTCTGGGCCACCTGGCTCGTGGCATCGAACGGATTGGCGACCTGGATGATGGTCTTGCCCGGGTCCACGATCCGGAAGTACACGACCGCATTGACCTTCACGGAAACGTTGTCGCGGGTGATCACATCCTGCTTCGGCACGTTCAGGACGATCACCCGCAGATCCACTTTCGTCATCTTCTGGATGATCGGGAATACCAGCACGACGCCCGGACCCTTGATCCCCGAGAACCGTCCCAGGGTGAACATGACGCCGCGCTCGTATTCGTTGAGCACGCGGATCGCGCTGAAGATCAGCATCACGACGATGATGAGGACGATGATTCCAAAGGACATGGCGTTCTCCGCTCAACAGTTGACGACGCGCCGATCTCACAAGGGCTCGACCCACAGGGTCAGGCCTTCGACCTTGACGATCCGGACGGACTGCCCGGCGTGCAGCTGCGGCACGGCGCGAGCGTTCCAGACCTCACCGCCGTACCGGACGCGACCGCGCCCAATGAAGCCGTCGATGACTTCGGCCGTATCACCGACCATTGCCTGCACACCCGTTACAACGGGATGTCGCCGGGCGCGGACGGCCAGCCACACGATGGCAAAAACCACCAGGCCGCCGACGGTCGCGATCGCCGCAATCAACGGCAACCCGATATCCATTCCGGGGACATCCGTATCGAACAGGATGAGCGAGCCCACGACGAAGGCAATCAAACCTCCGAGCCCCAGGGAGCCGAAAGCCGGGAAGAAGAACTCCGCCACGATCATTCCGACACCCAGCACGACGAGCGCGAGACCGGCATAGTTCACCGACAGGATCTGGAACGCAAACAACGCGATCAGGAGCGAAATCGCGCCGGCGACTCCGGGCAGCACGGCCCCTGGATTGTACCCCTCGAACAGCAGGCCGTAGATTCCGATGAGCAACAACCCGTAGGCAACGGTGGGATGCGTGATGACGGCCAGGAAGCTCGTTCGCCAATCCGGTTGCACACGCTCGACGACGAGGCCGCCGGTGGCGAGCTTCACCGTACGCTCGCCCATCTTCACGGAGCGTCCATCGAGCTGCCGCAGCAGATCAGGAATATCCGGGGCGATGACGTCGATGACCTTTTGCGCGAGCGCGGCGGTCGCCGACAGGCTGGCGGCACTGCGGACCGCCTGCTCGGCCCAATCCGCGTTGCGGCCTCGCAGCTCCGCGAGTCCCCGGATGTAGGCGACTGCGTCGTTGACCACTTTGCGCTCCATCGCATCTTTGCCGCCACCCTCCTCAGGACGATCACTCCCGTTTTTCTTGCTGTCCTGATCGGGTGGACCGTGATCACCCCCAATGGATACCGGCGTTGCCGCTCCCAGATTGGTCGCCGGAGCCATGGCGGCGATGTGGCTCGCATACAGGATGTAGGTGCCGGCGCTCGCTGCTCGCGCGCCCGGCGGCGAGACGTAGGTAACCACTGGAATGGGCGACGCGAGGATCGCGCGAATGATGTCGCGCATCGAGATGTCGAGGCCGCCCGGAGTGTCCATTTGCAGGATGACCAGGCTGCTGCCTGCCGCCTGCGCGCGCTCGAGGCCCTTCACGACATATCGGGACGTTGCCGGGCCTATGGCGCCTGTGATCTCGAGGACAGTCGCGGCTGGAGAGGTGGCAGGACGCGCACCGCTGGCCGAGTCCACGACGAGTAGAACCGCGATGCCCACGAGATACCGTAAAGCGTGCATCGGCCGAGTGAGCATCAAGGCCTCCGACGCGGCACCTTTCGACTGTTCGGTGGCAGACCCGTGTGTTGCGTCCGGAACGGATGCGGCTGGCGGCGGCTCCCCGCAGCCTCGCCGGTGCCGCTCGGCTGATGAGCCGGGACGAGCTGATGCCGTCCATTGCCGATCAGATCCGCCCTACCCATGCGTCGCAACGCCTCGCGCAGCACCGGCCAGTTGTTGGCGTCATGGTAGCGCAGGAAGGCCTTGTGCAGGCGACGAACCTTCAGCCCCTTCGGAATACGGACTTCCTCGCTGTGCCGAGTGATGCGTTTCAGCGGGTTTTTGCCCGAGTGATACATCGCGGTCGCGGTGGCCATGGGGGATGGCAGGAACGCCTGCACCTGATCGGCGCGCAAGCCGCCCTTCTTCAACCAGAGTGCGAGCTCGAGCATGTCCTCATCGCGGGTGCCGGGGTGCGCCGCAATGAAGTACGGAATCAGATACTGCTCCTTGCCGGCTTCGCGCGAGTAGCGGTCGAACAGCTCCTTGAAGCGATAGTAGGTCGCCACCCCCGGCTTCATCATCTTCGACAGCGGCCCTTCGGCGAGCGCTTCGGGTGCAATCTTCAGGTATCCGCCCGTGTGGTGCTGGGCGAGCTCCTTGACGTACTCGGGGGACTCGATCGCAAGATCGTAGCGCACCCCCGAGGCAATCAACACCTTCTTGACTCCCTCGACGGCGCGCGCGCGCCGATACAGGCGTATGAGCGGCGTGTGGTCGGTGTTGAGATTCGGGCAGACCCCCGGATAGACGCATGAGGGCCGCCGGCAGGCGCTCTCCACTTCCCGGCTCTTGCAGGCGAGCCGGTACATGTTGGCGGTCGGACCGCCGATATCGGAGATCACGCCCGTGAACCCCGGAACGCGGTCGCGGACCTGCTCGATCTCGCGGATCACCGAGTCCTCCGAGCGGCTCTGGATGATGCGACCCTCGTGCTCGGTGATGGAGCAGAAGGTACAGCCGCCGAAGCAGCCGCGCTGGACCGCGACCGAGAAGCGGATCATCTTGTACGCGGGGATGTTGGCCTCGCCGTAGCTCGGATGCGGACGCCGGCGGTACTCGCGCTCGTACACCCAATCCATTTCGTCGGTCGTGAGCGGGATGGGTGGCGGGTTGAGCCAGACATCGACGTCACCGTGCCGTTGCACGAGCGCACGCGCGTTGCCCGGGTTCGACTCGAGATGCAGTATCCGCGAGGCGTGCGCGTACAACACTGGGTCGGCGACGAGTTGCTCGTACGCGGGCATGCGGATGACGCTGCGCTCGCGTGTTGCGTTATCCACGAGCTGCCGCGACGCCTCGAGCGTGGTCGAGTCGATCTCGACCCAGCCCTCGGGGCTTGCCTTGCGCACGAACGCGGTGCCGCGCAGGTCCGTGATCCGGCTGATCGGATCGCCTGCGGCGAGCCGGTGGGCAATTTCACAGATCTGCCGTTCCGCGTTGCCGTACACGAGCAGATCGGCTTTCGCATCCAACAGCACCGAGCGCCGCACCTTCTCCGACCAGTAGTCGAAGTGCGCGATGCGCCGCAGGGAGGCCTCGATGCCGCCGATCACCACCGGCACGTCCCTGAAGGCTTCGCGAGCTCGCTGTGCATAGACGATGACCGAGCGGTCGGGCCTCTTTCCGCCAACGCCCCCCGGCGTATAGGCATCGTCGCTGCGGATGCGCCGATCGGCGGTATACCGATTGACCATCGAGTCCATGTTGCCGGCCGTGACGCCGAAGAAAAGATTGGGGCGGCCGAGCGCCGTGAAGGCATCGGGACTGTGCCAGTCCGGTTGAGCGATGATGCCCACCCGAAAGCCCTGCGCCTCGAGCACTCGACCGACGATCGCCATCCCGAAGCTCGGGTGATCGACGTACGCATCCCCCGTCACGATGATGACGTCGCAGCTGTCCCAGCCGAGCAGGTCCATCTCCTCGCGCGACATGGGCAGGAACGGGGCCGTGCCGAAGCGCTCGGCCCAGTATTTACGGTATTTCGTGATGTCGCGCGCGCTCTGCATGAGGGCGCGAATTACAACAGAACGCGCTCGGTGGCGCTCGTCGCTTTTGACCGATTCGGGGTGCTGCCGAGCTGCCGGTGACGCCTCGAGCTCTCTCAGGGCCTCCGACAGGCCCTGGACGTAGTCGGCTCCGGCCACGGCCCGGATGCTCGAGCCGTCGAAATCGCTGCCGACGATGCCTTCACCGGGTTGCCGAACAAGGCGGCTCGGGAGATGAGGTCGGGTGTGGTCGCGGATGTTTTTGGTGCGGCCATGGTCGGTTCTCCACTCGCAAGGAGCGCGATCAACGCCGCGGAGGCGATCGCGCGAAGGACTCTGCGGAATCCCGCGGATACGGGTGCGGCGGGCGCGACTCAGGGTCGCTCATCCGGGTCGCTCAATAGAGGAGCATCGCCTCGCGCTCGTGCGTCCAGGCAGTCTCATCCGGGACCGCCAGGGCGTCGAGATCGCTTGGCGTCGCGGCCGGATCGTCGACCCAGCGCCGCAACAGATCGCTGCCGTTGATGACATCGATGGCGAGTCGCTGTAGCTCATACTCGTACGGGAAATTACGCCAGATCTCATAGTCCGGCCGCAGTCTGCGCAGAGCCTTGAACGCCAGAGCGAACAACCGCCAGGGCCGGAAGCTGTCGTGATCGTAGTACGCCGCATCCTCGACGTGCACCTGGAATCCTGCGCACAGCTTGCCCACGTGTTTGTGAAACGTCGGCTCGAACCAACACGGACGCACCCGGCAGCCGCGCATCCAGGCGGGTGCGAGCGTTCTCATCTGCGCGACCAGGGCCCGGACGTCGAGATCCGGTGCACCGAGCACCTCGAGCGGCCGCGTCGTGCCGCGACCTTCTGACAACGTCGCACCCTCGAGCATCACGGAGCCGGGATAGCAGCGCGCCATCCACAGATTCGGGGCGTTCGGGCTCGGATTCACCCAGGTGCGGCGGCCGATGGGCCATCCGAAGCCCGGCGCGGCACCCGGCTCCCAGCCCTCCATGGGAATGACCTGACAGTCGACATCGAGTCTCAACGTCGCGACGAACCATCGTGCGAGCTCGCCGAGCGTCAGCCCGTGCCGCATCGGCATCGCGCCGGCGCCGACGAAGCTCTCGCAGCCGGGTCGCAGAGTGAGCCCCTCGACGGGTCGGCCGATGGGGTTCGGACGGTCGAGCACCCATACGGCCTTGCGCGCCTTGGCTGCCTCTTCGAGCACGTAGCGCAAGGTCGTGACAAATGTGTAGATCCGGCATCCGAGGTCCTGCAGATCAACGAGCAGGACGTCAAAGGTTTCCATCATCTGCGCCGTGGGACGCCGCACCTCGCCGTACAGGCTGAAGACGGGAACCCCATGTATCGGGTCCATGAAGTCTCCCGACTCGACCATGTTGTCCTGCTTGTCGCCGCGCAGGCCATGCTGAGGCCCGAAGGCGGCCGTGAGCTGGAGGTCTCCCAGCGCTGCAAGCGCGTCCATCGAATGAACGAGGTGACGGGTGACCGACGCCGGATGCGCGACCAGGCCGACACGGCGCCCGCCGAGGGGCCGGCGCAGCTCGGGCTCTTCGATGAGACGATCGATACCAAACTTCATGTGGGCAGCTCGAGAACGAAGCCGTCAGGATGGTGGAAGTCAGGCTGGCCCGGAGCGTGCCGGGCTGCCCAGTAAGAAAGGCTGCCCGTGTCCTCCTCGATCACCGCGGTGAGCGCCAGGAGTAGCTTGGAGGCCGGGCGCAGCGACTCGGGAAGCTGTAGCGAGGCATCCAGCACGAGCTGCTGCGAGGACACTCGAGCCGAGATCTGTGGCGCGGAAGCGAGCGACACCGGGCTCATCCCGCAGCGGTAGCCGTCGAAAGCATAAGCTGCCCATTGCGGCGCGGAGGAGAAATTCAGCTCGAGGTAGGGATCCAGGACCGGGGATGCGCGCTTGATGAATGCCTCGAAGCAGGTGTGTTTCCACAGGCCGTCGGCTCGTTCGCCCCCGCCAGGGCTCGGCAGGACAACCCGCGACATGTCGGCATCCACCTGGTACTGCAGAGCGAGCCGCCCTCCGTCCGCGAAGCTCACTATCGCTCGAAGAGCGCGGACTACTTCGCTCATCGTGGACGGATGAGGCAAGAGCTGCAGGCGCTGCGGGTCCGCATGTGACATACCGCATTGTATGCTGAGGCGAGGTACAGTTCCGTGCTCACCGCGCTTTGTGCAGCTCTCGACCGCGCAAAAATTCGCGTGCGGCTCGAGGCCGTCGTTCGGGAGGTCCGCTGGCAGCCAGGCTGATTTTCTCGAGGCGGGCGTCACGCGTTCTGAGCTGCCCTCGCGCGCCGGTCGTTGAGCGCCAGCAGCACTGCGATCATCAGGAGCAACACGCCCGCGCTCGCAGCCAGCGAGCCGCGTATCCCGATGAGCCCTCCCACGATGCCCACGGTGACCCCACTGAAAGTCCGCATCCCGCTTCCCGCCATCGTGAATACGCCGATGATTCGTCCGCGGACGTCCGCCGGGGCCCCGAGCTGAACCAGCGCTTGGGCCATGGAGTTGAATGACAGCTCCACGAAGCCGGCGATGAACAGCAGCGCCAGTGCGAGTGGATAGATCCGCGTCAGCGCGAACGCTGCAAGCGCGCAACACCACGCCATCGCGAGCAGCAGGGCGGTTCGCGGAGCAAGCGGTAGCCAACGATACTTCTCGAGTGCGAAACCGGCCGTCAGCGCGCCGCCCGCATCGGCGGCAAGCAGCATGCTGTACGCCATGCCAGGGTCACCATGTCCAAGATCGACCGCGAAGGCCGGCATCTGCGCCTGGTAGGCATTGCCGATCAGTGCGGCCGCGCAGCCCGCGAGCAGGGTCATGCCGAGTACCGTCGAGCTGGAACGGATACTCTGGAACGCCCGCGCCAGATCGCGGAGTCCCCGCACAGCGGCACCCGCCGCCGACCTGGGCGCGTGCGGCGCCCAGAACAACCACAGGAACATCGGCAGATAGATCGAGGCGTTGATCAGGATGCCGTGCGCGGGCCCGAAAGCAAGCAACAAGGCACCGCCGACCGCCGGCCCTGTCAGCATTCCCAGATACCGGGCTGTCGCTGTCAGACGCACCGCGCTCGGCAACTGCTCGATCTCCACGATGTCGTGCAACAGGAGCTGGCTGGGCGGCGCCCAGAGCACGCCGGCCGTGCCGTGGATGATGAGCAGCAACCGCGCGTGCCACGCCTGCAGCGAATCCGTCAGGAAGAGCATGCCCCAGGCAACCGAGACTCCCATGAACAGGACCATGCCCACCTGGATGATCCGCCTGGGGTCCACGCGATCCCCCAGGGAGCCCGCATACACGGAGAAAGCCAGATACGGCACCCAGTGGGAAATGACAGCAAATCCCCCCAGCTCGGCAGAGTGGAATTTCTGGAAGATCACCCAGTAGCTGATCACGTGCTCCGTGTTGTCCGCCAGCATCGCGAGCGCGGTGCCGATGAAGAACATACGGAACCCCGGGTGCCGCAACGCCGACGGCGGCTGACTCCCTTCTGACATTCGTGGCAGGCTGTCAGCCGAGCGCGGTGCGCAGCTCGTCGATCAGGTCGTTGACGTCCTCCACGCCGACCGACAGACGGATGAGCCCGTCGCTGATGCCGAGCGACGCCCGCATATCGGCGGGTAAGGATGAGTGCGTCATGAGCCCCGGATGCTCGATGAGGCTTTCGACACCGCCCAGGCTCTCGGCCAGCGAGAACAGGTGGCAATGCTCGAGCATCCGGCGGGCATCCGCGAGACTGCCGCGCAGCACCACGCTCACGATGCCCCCGAAGCCGCCTTTCATCTGCCGCTTTGCGAGCTCGTGCTGCGGATGGCTGGCGAGGCCCGGATAGATCGCTCGTTCTACCTTCGGATGCGTCTCCAGGAAGCGCGCAATGGCGAGAGCATTGGAGCAATGCCGCTCCATCCGCAGAGCCAGCGTCTTGATACCGCGTAAGGTCAGGAACGAATCGAACGGCCCGGAGATGCTGCCCAGGGCGTTCTGCAGGTACGCCAGACGCTCCCTGATGGAATCGTCCGCGCGCACGATGGCAGCGCCGCCCACGCAATCGGAGTGCCCGTTGAGATACTTGGTCGTCGAGTGCACGACGACGTCGAAGCCGTGCTCGAGCGGCCGCTGTGTGAATGGAGTGGCGAACGTGTTGTCGCAGACACTGATCAGGCCGCGCTGCCGCGCGAGCGCGGCCACGGCGCTCAGATCCACCAGCTTCAGCAGAGGATTCGTGGGGCTCTCGACCCAAACGAGCCGCGTGTTGGGCCGGATCGCCGCCTCGAGCGCACCGGGCTGGGTCAGGTCGACGAAGGATACCTCGTGGCCCGCCGAGCGCCTGCGAACATTCTGCAGGAGGCGATAGCTGCCGCCGTACAGATCGTTCATCGCGATGATGTGCGAGCCGCTATCCAGCAGCTCGACGACGGTCGAGGTCGCGGCCATGCCGGAGGCGAATGCAAACGCCGCGGCGCCGCCCTCGAGATCGGCCAGCGCGGCCTGCAGCGCATCGCGAGTTGGATTGCGCGTGCGGGAGTAGTCGTAGCCCTTGTGAACTCCGGGGCTCGACTGAGCGTAGGTGGAGGTCGCGTAGATGGGCGTCATCACGGCGCCCGTCAGGGGATCCGGCCGCTGGCCGCCGTGAATCACGCGTGTGGCAAAGTGCATGCGGCGCCCCGCCTCGTCTCTACTCATTCGCCTCTACCTGTCATTCATCCGGCAGCGCGTAGCATGTCATGGAGGGTGCGCGCTTCACAGCCTGCGACGCAACCAGTTCAGCAGATCGATACGAGTCACCAGTCCGAGGAATTCATGGTCCTTGACGACGATCGCGACCATTCCGCGATTGAAGATCGCCATCAATTGCGCGACTGGCGCATCGACCGGCACCGTGACGAGATGACTCTCCATCGCCTTCGTCACGGGCTCGTTGAAGTGCTCCGGATTCGCGAACACCTCGAGCAGGATGTCCTCCTCATCGACGATCCCGATAATCCGCCCCGCGTGCATCACGGGAAGCTGGGAGACATCGTAGAGCTTCATCCGGCGATAGGCGGTCATGACCTGTTCGGTCGAGCTCACGGTCACCGCGGCGTGCTCCCAGTGACGGCGCGCGATCAGATCGCGCAGATCCCCGAATTGCTCGCGCTCGAGGAAGCCCTGGTCGAGCATCCAATAGTCGTTGTAGACCTTGGAGAGATACTTGTTGCCGCTGTCGCAGACAAAGGTCACGACGCGCTTGGGTGAGCTCTGCGCCCGGCAATAGCGCAACGCGCCGGCCAGTAGAGTGCCGGTCGAGGTCCCTGCGATGATGCCCTCTTTGCGCAGCAGCTCGCGGCAGGTTCGGAACGCTTCCGCATCGGGGATCGTGTAGGTCGATCCTACCCGGGAGAAGTCAGCCGCCGGCGGAATGGAGTCGCCGCCGATTCCCTCCACGAGCCAGCCGCTGCGCTCGGCCGGAATCTGTCCGGTGTGCGCATAACTGGCGAGAATCGAGCCGGCCGGGTCGGCCAACACCATCTCGACCTGGGGTGCCGTGCGGGCAAAGAAGCGCGACAGTCCGGTCAGTGTGCCGCCGGTGCCCACGCCACAAACGACCGCATCCAGCCGGTGCTGCGTCTGCTCCCAGATCTCCGGCGCCGTCGTCTCCTCGTGGGCGCGCGGATTCGCCGGATTGCCGAACTGATTCACGAAGAAGGAGCCTGGCGTCTCCTTGGCCAGCCGCTCTGCAACATCCCGGTAGTACTCCGGATGTCCTTTGCTCACATCCGAGCGCGTCAGCAGCACCTCCGCCCCCATGGCCTTGAGATGGAAGATCTTCTCCTGGCTCATCTTGTCCGGGATGACGAGCAGCAGGCGATAGCCTTTCTGGGCGGCAACGAGAGCGAGGCCGAGGCCCGTATTGCCGGCGGTCGCCTCGATCAGGAGCCCGCCGGGCGGGAGCTTTCCCTCGCGCTCGGCGGCCTGGATCAGGTACAGGGCGATCCGGTCCTTGATCGAGCCGCCTGGGTTCTGATTCTCCAGCTTGAGGAACAGCTCGCAGGGGCCGGTGTCGAGTTGGCGCACGGCGACGAGCGGCGTGTTCCCGATCATCGCCAGCACATCGCGCGTCAGGGTCGGTGGCATTGGGTCGTCCACCTGCAAGGGGTCGTCCCGCGATTGTAAGCGGCCAACCACCTGCTACTGCAAATCGACGCCCGCGATCAAGCCGGATTGCAGCCATTCGCGTAAGTACCCCGCCGCTGTCGCCGCGGCGGCGTCCTCACCGATGTGCTCGCTCAAGAGCAGGCACAGCTCGCCGAAACTGCGATGCGATTTCACCGCGGCGAGCGCCACCGACTCCGGTTGCGCGAGCGGACGGAAGAAAATCTGCAGCTCATCGCGCCACAACAACCAGGTCGCCGGTTCCGGCAGAAGCTGCGAGTCGGGCGGCTCGGTCTCGTTCGTGACTGCCTTCCACAAGTCGGGCGCATTCCATTCCAGCTCGAGCAGCTCCACCGAGGGGCTCAGTCCGAAACGCAGTTGCGCCCAGTCCTCAGGGGCCACGGTCGCCAACGCGGTGGCGTCGATGGCCGGAGCATCGGCAGCATCGAACACGGCCGCCATCGCCCATTCCCAGCGCGCGAGATCCGCCAGCACCGGGGCAGATGCATACCGCTCGTCCGCAGCAAGGAACTCGGCAAGCTCAGCTCCGTAGTAGCGCACCGAGTACGAAACCGGGTCGTGGGTGCGCACGTAGGCGGCACCCAGCGCCTCGAAGTCAGTCTCGCCGAGCAGCGCCGCGAGCACCGGGAAATTGGCCTCCAGTGCCTCGATCAGCCGCGACCGGTAACCGTCGCCATAGATCGCGAGACGCACCGGAGCACTCACTCGCGCGGTGCCGATCACCTGCTGCGCGATGGCGTCATCGCCGCGCACGAGATAGCTCTGGAACGCCTGCTGCAGATCGCTCAGCCCCATCAGGCTGCTTCCAGCAACACGCGGGCTGCGAGCGCGCGCGCTGCATCCAGCTCGGCGACCAGCTCGGCGAGCGGCGGAATGTTGGCATCGCGCTCGATCATCGTGGAGACATTGCCGAAGCGGCGGATGGCCGCCGCATACAGATCCCAGACCGGATCGGACACGGGATGATCGTGCGTGTCGATCAGGTAGTCGGCGTGGCTCTCGTGGCCGGCGAGATGGATCTGCTGGACCCGCGCGGCCGGTATCGCATTCAAGTACTGCAGCGGATCGAGCTCGTGGTTCACGCTGCTGACATAGATGTTGTTGACATCGAGGAGGATCAGGCAGTCGCTGCGCTCGGCCACCTCGCGCAGGAACTCCCACTCCGTGAGCTCGGAGCTCTTGAAGGAGACGTAGCTCGACACGTTCTCCAGCAGGATGCGCCGCCCCAGGATGTCCTGCACATCGCTCACACGGTGCACTACGTTTGTCAGCGCTTCCTCCGTGTAGGGCATGGGCAGCAGGTCATGCATGTTCTTCCCAGCCACTCCCGTCCAGCATAGATGGTCGGAGATCCACCGCGGCTCGATCCGGTCGGCGAGCGCTTTGAGGCGGTCGAGATAGTCGCGATCGAGGGCCGCCGTGCTGCCGATGGACAGCGACACACCGTGCATCACGAGCGGATAGCGCTCGCCGATCCGGCGCAGATAGTCGAGCGGCTTGCCGCCAGGAACCAGATAGTTCTCCGACAGGACCTCGAGCCAATCGACGCGCACGGGCTGGGCCAGAAGGGCCTCGTAATGATCGACCCGCAGACCGAGGCCGAAGCCCAGGGGAGGCAGTGAGACAGGGGCGGGCATCAGGATCTCACGCCGGCCGGACCCTCGAGGGGGTCCGGCCGGGGTAACAGTCGCCTTACTTCGACTTCGCCTTTGCGGCGTCGCACTGCGCCTGCGTCATCTCCAGGAAGCCCTTGCCCTTGCAGGAGTTCTGGCCCTTGCACGCATTGTTGGCGCTCTTGCAAGCCGAGTGGCCCTTGCAGGAGTTGACACCCTCACACTTCACCTTCGCCTCATCCGCGGCACTGGCAGTGCTCACGAAAGCGGTCGAGAACATTACGGCGGCGGCGGCAGCCAGAGCAACGCTGGTCATTTTCTTCGAGTTCATTCGAGGTTCTCCTTGATCGTTGAGTAGTGACATCTTCTTTCGCATGGCTGACCGGAAAATCAGGCCTTTCCGGCCCCCTAAGACCTGAATCGGAACGCATCTTACGCTCGCGCAAGGCGCCCGATACAGAGTTTTGTAGCGGCTCCCGCGAGGCGACCAACCCGCCTCGCGGCCACCAACGCGAGCACTACGGGATGAGACCGCGTGTGGATGCAAAATATTTCGTCGCGGAGCACGCCGCGACTGCCCCGCACGGCTCCCGATGGAAGACGGCGCGCGCCTTGCGGCCCCGGCGGGCGCGGCGGGGCTTGCCCGTGCCGGCCCAAGCCCCCATATGACGGTCCATGCCGCACGATCGAAATACATTAGAATGATCAGCTCCCGCGAGCCGCTTCCGCTCGCAGTACCATGGTCCGATCCCCCTGGGAGACTGTCGGACTTGCGAGGCACGGGCATGGCACGGCGTAGCCGGCAACACCACGCTTCCTGCCGGCGGAAACGCCGCTGCCGTGGCGAAAAACGGCCGCAGGCCCGCTTTTCCAATTGACTAGAGTGACGGAATGACCGACGCCTCTCGTGACGCCATCCTGGTTCGTGGCGCGCGCCAGAACAATCTGCGCAATCTCGACCTCGACATCCCGCTGAACGAGCTGGTGGTGGTCACGGGCGTATCGGGCTCGGGGAAATCGTCGCTGGTGTTCGACACGTTGTATGCGGAGGGCCAGCGTCGCTACGTCGAGACGTTCTCGCCCTACGCGCGCCAGTTCCTCGACCGCATGGACAAGCCGCAGGTGGACTCCATCGCCGGCATTCCGCCGGCCATCGCCATCGATCAGACGAACCCCGTGCGCACCTCGCGGTCCACCGTGGGCACGATGACGGAGCTGAACGACCACCTCAAGCTGCTGTTTGCTCGTGCGGGCAGCCTGTTTTGCCGCTGCTGCGGGCAACCGGTACGCCGCGACGGCGCGCAGAGCATCTATCACGACATGTTGAGTCGCGCGACCGAGGCCGGAGATCCGCGCCTGTTGGTTTGCTTCCCCGTGCCGGTGCCGCGGAGCTTCAGTGCGACGGAAGTGCGCGACCTGCTCGAGAAGCAGGGTTATACCCGCTTCTTCTCGCCGCCCGGAGCGGCCGTGGCGCACCCCGCGCCGCGGCAGGAGCCCGCACCGCCCAAGGGCCGGGGCCGCAAGAAACGCGGCGCGGCGCGTGACGATACGGCTCCGTCATCGGTCCTTCATGTGGTCCAGGATCGTTTCCGTGCCGGCGGCGTCGAGCGCGGCCGCGCGCTCGAATCGCTGGAAGCAGCTCTGCGCGTGGGTAACGGGCGCGTCGATGTCTACGTGGTTGACGACAGCGATCCGCCGGTCGTGCTCGCAAGCTGGCGCTATTCGAGCGAGCTGCATTGCGCGCAGTGCGACCTCTCCTATCGCGAGCCGAACCCCAGCCTGTTCTCGTTCAATTCCCCGGTCGGGGCTTGCGAGAGCTGCCGCGGCTTCGGCCGCACCATCGGCATCGACTACGGTCTCGTGATCCCGGACGAGAGCAAGTCGCTGCGCGGGGGCGCGATCAAGCCGTGGCAGACGAAATCCTTCTCCGAGTGCCAGGAGGATCTGGAGAAGTTCGCGAAGAAGCGCGGCATCCCACTCGACATCCCCTGGCGGGACCTCTCCGCGGAGAGACGCAAGTGGGTCATCGAGGGCGAAGGCGACTGGACGAAAGGAGTCTGGTACGGCGCCCGACGCTTCTTCGACTTCCTGGAGACCAAGTCCTACAAGATGCACGTTCGCGTGCTGCTCTCGCGCTATCGTGCCTACACGCCATGCGAAGCCTGCGGGGGCGCGCGTCTGAAACCCGACGCGCTGCTGTGGCGAGTGGGCAGCCGCGAGCTTGCGACATCGGTCCTCGGATCCACGGAGCGCTTTCGTCCACACGGCGTGCAGTGGAGCGACGCCACGCTGCACTCGTTGCCAGGCCTCTCGATCCACGACGTCATGCTCCTGCCTGTCGAGAGGGCTCGCGAGTTCTTCCGCGAGCTCGAGCTGCCACAGCCGCTCGATGAGGCCACGGATCTGCTGCTCGGCGAGATCCGGGGCCGCTTCGGCTATCTGGCCGATGTCGGGCTCGGCTACCTGACACTCGATCGCCAGTCGCGCACGCTGTCCGGCGGCGAGGTGCAGCGGATCAATCTGACGACTGCTCTGGGCACATCCCTGGTCAACACGCTGTTCGTGCTGGATGAGCCGTCGATCGGCCTGCATCCGCGCGACATGCAGCGCGTCATCGCCGTGATGAAGCGCCTGCGGGATGCGGGAAACACACTCCTCGTCGTCGAGCACGATCCGCAGATCATGCTGGAAGCCGACCGTATCCTCGACATCGGTCCCGGCGCCGGCGAGCGCGGCGGTGAAATCGTCTTCTTCGGCAGTCCGGGGGAGATTCGCCGCAGCCAGGAATCGCTCACAGGCGCCTATCTCAGCGGGCGCAAGACGGTCGGGGGCGCGGCTCACGAGACGAAGCCGCAGCCCACCCGGAGCCGGCAGGCCGCGGCGGGCGGCGAGGTCGTGGCCGAAGCGCGCGCCAATCGGTGGCTCGAGCTGCGTGGAGCTCGCGAGCACAACCTGAAGAGCATCGATGTCAGGATTCCGCTGAAGCGCCTGGTGTGCATCACGGGTGTCTCCGGCTCGGGCAAGTCGACACTGGTCGAGGACGTCCTGTATCCGGCGTTGCTCAAGTACCGGGGCAAGCCGACCGAGGCTCCCGGCCAGTTCGACGGCCTGCGGGGGGCCGAGCTGATCGACGATGTGATCATGGTCGATCAGAACCCCATCGGCCGCACCACGCGCTCGAATCCGGCGAGTTATGTTGGCGCATTCGATGCGATCCGCGCGCTCTTCGCGGCCGACCCGGCGGCTCAGGAGCGCAAGTACACGGCGGGCACATTCAGCTTCAACTCCGGTAACGGGCGTTGCCCGACGTGCAGCGGCAATGGTTTTGAGCACGTCGAGATGCAGTTCCTGTCGGACGTCTACCTGCGCTGTCCCGATTGCGATGGCCGCCGCTATCGTGACGAGATCCTGCAGATCAAGCGCGAGGGAGCGGACGGCCGGCGCGCGAGCATCGCCGAAGTGCTCGATATGACGGTGACGGAGGCGCTGGCGTTTTTCGCGGACTCGCGCGAAGTCGTCACACGCCTCGGACCCCTTGCCGACGTGGGTCTCGAGTACGCGAGGCTCGGGCAGCCCGTGCCCACCTTGTCGGGAGGCGAGGCTCAGCGCCTGAAGCTCGCCGGGCATCTGGCCGAGGCCGGCTCGGTCGCCTCCAGCACCACGCATCATGGCAAGCTGTTCCTGTTCGATGAGCCGACGACCGGCCTGCATTTCGAGGACGTCGCCAAGCTGCTGCGGGCGTTCCGCAAGCTGCTCGCCGCCGGACACTCGCTGCTGGTCATCGAGCACAACCTCGACGTGATCCGTGCGTCCGACTGGATCATCGACCTCGGGCCGGATGGCGGCGACCGCGGCGGAGAGATCGTTTGCGCCGGCACGCCGGCGGAAGTGCGCTCGAATGCGCTCTCGTTCACGGGCCAGGCGCTCGCGGCTTACGAGCAAGCGCTGCAGGCCGAAGTCCCCGCCGGTGAAGCGCTGACGGATGCCGCCGCAACGCTGGCGCGCGTCGCGGAGCCCTCCGTGGAATACGCACGCGCCAGCCGAGGCAACGGGCACGATCGCAATGCCATCGTCATCCATAAGGCTCGCGAGCACAACCTGAAGAACATCGATGTCAGCATTCCGCGCGACAGCTTCACGGTCGTGACCGGCGTGTCCGGATCCGGTAAGTCGACGCTCGCCTTCGACATCCTGTTCAACGAAGGTCAACGACGCTATCTCGAGTCGCTGAATGCGTATGCCCGACAGTTCGTACAGCCGGCGACGCGGCCGGATGTGGATGCGATCTTCGGCATCCCACCCACGGTAGCCATCGAGCAGCGGACGAGCCGCGGCGGTCGCAAGAGCACCGTCGCGACGCTGACGGAGATCTATCACTTCCTGCGGCTGCTCTACGTGAAGCTCGGGACGCAGCACTGCCCGGACTGTCAGGTGGCGATCGAGCCGCAGAGCGCGGCCTCGATCGCTGCGAGGCTGCTGCGCGAGTACAAGGGAAAACGGATTGCGCTGCTCGCTCCTCTGGTGGTTGCACGCAAAGGCTACTACACGGATCTCGCCAAGTGGGCCAACAAGAAAGGGTTCAAGACGTTGAGAGTGGACGGTGCCGCCCTCTCGACCGCGAAATGGCCGCGCCTGTCGCGCTTCAAGGAGCACACGATCGAGCTGCCCGTCGCCGAGATCGACGTCAGCGCGAAGACCGATCACGCATTGCACCAGGCACTCGCGCGCGCGCTGGATTTCGGCAAGGGCCTGGTGCACGTCCTCGGACCGCAGTCTGACAAGGTGACCGTCTTCTCGACGAAGCGCGCATGCCCCTCCTGCGGCAGCAGCTTCGCGGAGCTCGATCCGCGATTGTTCTCCTTCAACTCGAAGCACGGCTGGTGCGAGAGTTGCTACGGGACGGGCGTCGAGATGACGGGGTTCGACTCGGAGCAGACCGGCGAGGAGATCTGGTGGAACGAATGGTACGAGCATGAGCCGGAGCCCTGTACGGCCTGCGGCGGTCAGCGCCTGAGCCCGGTCGCGCTCAACGTGCGTTTCCGTGATCGCTCGATCGCATCGTTGACGCGCGAGCCGGTGACTCGGACGGCGGAATTCTTCGCAAAACTGAAGCCCGCGGCGCGCGAGCAGCAGATCGCGCGCGACCTGCTCGCGGAGATCCGCTCCCGGCTGCGCTTCCTGGATCGAGTCGGTCTCGGCTACCTGCAGCTCGATCGAGCCGCTCCGACTCTCTCGGGCGGCGAGGCGCAACGAATCCGGCTCGCCGCTCAGCTCGGGTCAAACCTGCAGGGAGTCTGCTACGTCCTCGACGAGCCGACCATCGGCCTGCATCCGCGCGACAATGAAGTCCTGCTGGATTCGCTCGTGGAGCTGTCGGGACAGCGCAATACGCTCGTGGTCGTAGAGCACGACGAAGAGACGATCCGCCGTGCCGATTACGTACTCGACCTGGGCCCGGCCGCGGGCATCCGCGGCGGCGAGGTCGTCGGGGAAGGCACAGTGGACGACCTGGTGCGTAATCCGCGCTCCGTGACGGGCCGCTTTCTGCGCGAGCCGTTGCAGCACCCGGCCGAGCCACTGCGCGCCGTGGACGAGCGCACGCCGCATCTGAAACTCGAGCGCGTTGCGTTACACAACATTCGCGGCACCGACGTTCGCATCCCGCTCGGTCGTCTCGTGGTCATCACCGGCGTTTCGGGCTCGGGCAAATCCACTGTCGCCCGCGATGTGCTGTTCAGCAATCTGAAGCGCCTGCTGGCGCAGGCGAACGGCAAGGGCCCGGGCCGCAGTGGCACAGCCGCGAGCCGCAGTGGTACAGCCGCGAGCCGCAGTGGCACAGCCGCGAGCCGCAGTGGCACAGCCGCGAGCCGCAGTGGTACAGCCGCGGGCCGCAGTGGTACAGCCGCGAGCCGCAGTGCCGCGGCAGCGGGCCGCGGCGGCAAGCGCGTCAAGGCCGCGGAGCTGTTGGGATGCGCGGCCGTGCGCGGGCTCGAGAATGTCGATCGTGTGTTGGAGGTCGACCAGACGCCGATCGGCAAGACCCCGCGATCGTGCCCGGCCACTTACGTGGGATTCTGGGACGACATCCGCCGTATCTACGAGGGCACCACGGAAGCGCGAATTCGCGGATATACCGCGAGCCGCTTCTCATTCAATTCCGGGGACGGACGCTGCGAGGCCTGCGACGGCCAAGGCGTCAAGACGATCGAGATGAGCTTCCTGCCCGACGTCAAAGTCCTGTGCGACGTTTGCAGCGGGCGGCGCTTCAACTCCGAGACGCTGTCCGTCCTTTGGCGCGAGAAGAGTATCGGCGACATCCTGGCGATGAACGTGGACGACGCCGTCGAGTTCTTCAAGGTCCACCATCGCGTGCATCACGCACTGAAACTCCTTCAGGATGTGGGGCTCGGATACCTGACACTCGGCCAGCAGAGCCCGACGCTCTCGGGCGGCGAGGCTCAGCGTATCAAGCTCGTGACCGAGCTGGCGAAGGTGCGCAACGACCTGCGAGGGGGCCCCAGACCGGGGCCCAGGCACACCTTGTACGTGCTCGACGAGCCGACCGTGGGTCTGCACATGGCGGATGTCGAGAAGCTGATCCATGTGTTGCATCGCCTGGTGGACGCGGGCAACTCCGCCGTCGTGGTCGAACACAACCTCGACGTCATGGCCGAGGCCGACTGGATTCTCGACATGGGCCCCGAAGCAGGTGAAGGCGGCGGACGGATCGTCGCCGAGGGCTCACCGGCGCAGATCGCGCGCCGCAAGAGCGAGTCTCACACCGGGCGCGTGCTCAGCGAGTTCCTGCTCGAGCGAACTCGCGTGCCCGAGCCTGCGCGGCGGCGCCAGGCCTGATCCGATTGGAGATCGCCGTGAGCCACGATCTGGTCTGCTGGAAATGCGGTGCCTCGCTGGCTGCGCTCACGCTGCCACTGCGAAGGCTCGAGGAATGCCCGCAGTGCCGCTCCGAGCTGCACGTGTGTCGCATGTGCGTGGACTATGACACCCGTGTCGCGAAACATTGTCGCGAGCCGACGGCCGATGAGGTGAGCGACAAGGCGCACGCGAATTTCTGCGACCACTTCAAACCGCGCGCGGCTGCCTATGTCCCGCCCAACACCGCGGAAGTCGACAAGGCTCGAGCCGAGCTCGACCGCCTCTTCGGCAAGAAGGGCTAGCCTTTCTTCATCCGGTCGCTCAAGCGCTCCAGGAGACGCGAGAAAGGCGTGTTCTTCTGGACCTCCACGCGCAGGTGTCGCACACCGCTCTCGTTCAGGGTCTCGCCGCTGCCGTTGTCGATCTCGAGCTCGCTGGCGCCGAGAATTTCGAGCGTCTCTTCGAGCGTCTGCGGTCCGGCCTGCTCGCGAGCACGGACGCGACCGCCGGCCTTTCGCTTGACCGGCATCGGGGTCGCCTTCGCGGGCGTGCCAGCCTTCGCGGGGGCCGCGGCCCCTTTGGCGGACACGCCTGCACGCACTGGAGCCGTCTTCACTGGCCCATCAGCGCTCTGCGGCGAGGAGCCCTCGGGCTCGTCGATGAGCTTGAACTCATCCACCTGACCCTGTCGAACCTTCTTCGGAATCGAGAAGCCCTTTGACTTCCTGTCCGAGTCCGACGCCCGCTCGAGCTCCTGCGGACTGACCGGAACGACCGCGACCGAGTTGAACTCGGAGCGGACGTAGTACGCGACCTGCTTGGCCGAGATCGCGTCACTGAAGAATCCGAGCCGCAGCCCATACCACTTGCGGCCGTCACGGCTGCCCTCGACGGTATACAGCGTATACGCGCTGAAGATTGCGAGCGGTGGGACCTGGCTCAACTCAACAGGCTGAACCGACCACTGCAGCTGTACGGCAAATGAGACGGGCGCGTTCTGTGAGACAGCGACCTTCAACGCACGTCGTGTCTGCGTGTCGTCCGGTTTCAACAGGGAGATGGCGCCGGTATCCACGCCCTCGGCACGTCGATCGTCGCCTTCGGAGCGCCGGCTCTCGAGGAACTTCAGGACCTGAGTGTCCGTCAGCGCGCTGTCCGCGCCATCTTCCGGCATGGAGGCGATCGCGGGTGCGGGCATCATGCGCGTCTCGCCTGTCGACTCGTCGAGCGCGGCGAGGACCTCACGCACATTGGAATTAGGCAGGAGAGGTTTTGCGGGTTTGCCGGGCGGTTTGCGCTGGCTGGACGGTGCGGGTGCCTTCCCTTTGAGGGGGGCGGCCGAAGCTGTTGGAACGTTGGAACGCGCATTGGCCGGGAGTGTCTGGGCACGCGCGGCAGCAGCCGGGGTACGCGGAACCGATTGCGGATCTTGCTGAGTCGATACTCGTCCCGCGGCGCTCGGTTGCGCGGGGGCGACCGCGGCCCGCGTAGAAGCGATCATCGCGGCCGTGGGGGTCATCGGTCGAGCGGCCGCCGTACCAGGGCCTGTGCCCTGACCCAGCGCAGCACGCGCCGCAGGCGGTGTGGCCTTGTTGGGGGATGAAACTGCCTTAGGCACGGCTGCTGCCGCTGGCTTGCTGACAGCCGGCGCCTTGCTCGCCGATGTCGCTGCTGCCGCTGGCTTGCTGACAGCCGGCGCCTTGCTCGCCGATGTCGCCTCTGCCGCTGGCTCGCTGACAGCCGGCGCCTTGCTCGTCGGTGCCTTGCTCGCCGGGGCGCGCGACACCGTGGGCGGAACCAGCTCCGGCGCGGGGCTCGCGGCGTGCACCGTTGGAATATCCAGCTCCGGGATCGCGTTGGGACTGGGCTGCACCGTCGGGACAGTCATCATCGCGCGCAGCATCGGCGACAGATCGTCCGAGCCTCGCGTTGCCCGAGGGCCGCTGATCGCGGGTGCTGGAGGCTTTACGGCTGCCTGCTGCGCCGGAGGCGCAACGGGCACTGCGGGTGCGGACGGCTTCGACGAGCCGGGGCGGGTGTTGGACACCGGGGCAGCCGGGCCCTGAGCCGCCGCCGCGGCGGCCGCGCGCTCACGCAGCTTCTTGCCAGGCGCCTCGCCGGCCCAGGCGCCGGGATAAATATCGCGTACGACGTTGAGCCATTCCTCGGCCTCGGCCAACGTCGTGAAATAACCCATGTGAAGACGGAAGCGCTCGCGTCCCTCTTCGAAACGCCGACTGACGAAGAAGCTGAAGCGCTGCAGCTCGGGGGATTCTGCCCTTGCGAGAGCCATCGGCGTCGTCGATGAGCAAAGATTCAGGACGAATGGGCCGGCTTCCGCGGTCGGCCTGATTTCGTCCACGGCGCTGGCGCGTGCGACGGCGCCTGATGCCGCCTTTGGTGTTGCAGTCATAAACCTCTTCCCCGGAACCGTTCTGCGGCCACCCGTTCTGGAAGTCGGCTATGACGATGGATGCAATCGTCGCGCTCGTGGGAGCGCGATCGGTGGCAACCCCGCCGTCATAGGACTGTGTCCCTTAGACCGGTGGCTTTGCGTCCCCGCCTTTCGACGGGTTTGCCCTTGTCACTTCGAGACACCAGTGTCAAAGCGTCGCGGATCAGAGTCAAGTGAGGATAGTGTGTCCTCCTTCTCATCAGGCAGATGCACATCCGCTTCGCGTTGACATAAGTCTCAACGCAGGCGAGCAGTGGACTGCAAAGCGGGCCCTGAGTTCCCAAAACGCCCCGCGCTGGCGAGGTGCTTGCGGTAGTACGGGTCGTCCAGCTGGGCGTACGAGACCACGCCGCCCGAGCTCGGAGCATGGATAAACCGACCCGAGCCGGTGTAAATGCCTACGTGATCGATGTGCCGCGCCTTCAAATGAAAGAACACCACATCACCCGGTGACAGGGCGTCGATGGGAATGGGATGTGCGGCACGGCTCTGCTCGGCGACCGTACGCGGGACACCAACGCCAGCTCGTCCGTAGCTGTAGACGACGAGACCGCTGCAGTCGAATCCGCGAGGAGTTGCGCCACCGTAGTGGTACGGAACGCCGATCAGCGTCGCTGCCACCCGGGCGACGCTCCCGCCCTCCCGCTGCTCAGGAATCGGAGGGATTGTCCTGCAAGCGCTCACCCACAGCACCACTCCTATCACGATTCCGATCCGCAATCGCATCCACACCTCGCATGATGCCGCGGGCCGGATGAGGCGATCAGCCGGTCGCGCGAACGTCCGCTGCTTCTCGATTCGTGATTGTGCGTGCCTGCAGGAGTCCTGTCACGGCCTGGCAGGACAGCGGTCGCGCGAGATAGAAGCCCTGAGCGATGTCGCACCGACGCTCGCGGAGGAATTCGAGCTGCTCCAGAGACTCGACCCCCTCGGCCACGACGCGCTTGCCGAGAGCATGAGCCATCACGACGATCGTCTCGACGAGCGTGCACGAGGCAGGGTTCTGCGGCACCTCCTCCAAAAACGTGCGGTCGATCTTCACCGTATCGATTGGATACTGCCGCAGATACGACAGCGACGAATAGCCGGTACCAAAATCATCCAGCGCCAGGTGCACCCCTATCTGCCTCAGCCGACCGAGAGCGGCGCCAGCCATCTCGTCCGCGAAGACGCTCTCCGTCAACTCGAGCTCCAGAAGCGACGGTGCCAGTCCGTACTTGTCCAGTGCGCGCCGGACCAACTTCGGAAACTCCACATGCTTCAATTGCTGCGCGGAGACGTTCAGCGCGAGACGCGGGGGAGCGATGTTCTGGTCGCGCCAGCTCGCGAGCTGCGCACAAGCGGCTTCGATAACCCAGCCGCCGATGTCGACGATCACGCCGCTCTGCTCGGCGGCCGGCACGAAATCGCTCGGCTGGCGCAACCCCTCGCTCGAGTTCTGCCATCTCAGGAGTGCCTCGACGCCCGCCAGGACACCGCTCGTCACCGAGAACTGCGGCTGATAGAACAGCGAGAACTCCCTGCGTCGCAAGGCGCGATGCAACCCGCTCTCGGTCGCCTCGGTCGCCTTCGCGGTCATGCGCAGGTCGAAGAACGTCGCGCAGCCGCGCCCGAGGTCCTTGGCGCGATACATCGCCGTATCGGCGTTGCGCATGAGCTCATCAATGTTGGAGCCGTCATCCGGGAACAACGTGATGCCGATGCTGGCGCATACGTAGTTGTCGCGGCCGCCGGTGTTCACGGGAACCTGGAGCGATTCAATGATTCGCTGCGCGACGGCTCGCGCGGCATCGGGGTCCGCGACGTTGCGCAGGATGACGGTGAATTCGTCACCGCCCAGGCGCGCAACTGTGTCGACCTCCTTCACACAGGCGCGCAGTCGCTGCGCGACGATGGTCAGGAGCTGATCGCCCGCGCCATGCCCCACGGAGTCATTGACCCGCTTGAAGTGGTCGAGATCGATGTAGAGCAACGCACCGCGCGACAATCCCGCTGTCGCGTTCGCGATCTCCTGCGTGAGGCGGTCGCGAAATAGCAGACGATTCGGCAGCGCGGTAAGCGGGTCGTAGTGGGCCTGGCGATACAGCCGCTTGTCGTACTCGCTCTTGGAGAGTGCAACCGCCAGACGCTCGGCAAACTGACTGCCGCAGCGTGCGTGGTGCGGATCCGGGACTGGCGGCTCGTTGAAGCCGACGGCCAGGATCGCCTCGATGCGGTCGGAGACGATGACGGGCCAGACCCAGAAGAACTGGGCACCTATGTCCTCGAGGGGCTTCAGGAAGCTGTGGCGCATCTCCTCGCACCGTACGACCGTGAGACCCGAGCTCTCGGTGGCCAGCGTCGTCAGCATGTCGTCATCGAGCTCGACGCGACTGACCGGCTGGTCCATCACGTGACGCGCAGTGAGATAGACGCGGCCGCGCCCGGGCGCATCGCTGTCGCGCAGCGTGATCCCGACGCTGTGGCAGCGCGTGACGGCCTGCATCCGGCTCAGGATGCCTTCCAGCACCTGCTCGAGCTCGGCCGACCCGAGCAGCAGCTTGTCGACTTCGCCCAGGGTCGCGAGTGCCTGAAACTGCTCGCGCAGGCTCACGGCGGCGCCGTTGAAGGTGGCGATGAGTGGCTGCAACTCGTCGTGGCCGGTGAGCGGCAGGGGCTCGAAGATCCGGTTCTGCATTCCCAGGAGCCCGGTCCGCAGGCTACGGACCGCAGGCAGATAACACCGCATCAGGTAAAGAGCGGCACCCACGACCAGGATCGATCCGAGGAACAGCACCACGGGAAGCGTCAACCAGATCGGCCGAGATCGCACGAAAAACGGACTCTCGGGCGTGTAGGCGACGACGGCCCACGGGACCGCTGTAATGCCCTCGTTCACGAGTGACACATGCTTCAACACACCGCGCCACTCGTGGCCACCATCCTGCCAGGAGAGGTCTTGGAGCATCGCGCGGCGCTCGCCGGCAAGGCTGACGTGTTCGGAGAACATACGACTGGCATCGGCGTGGAGCTGCCCGTCCGAGTGCAACACGCGGCCGTCGGCATCCACGACTGAGAAGCTGACCCCCGCCCGCTCATTGAGGTCTTTCCACAACCATTCCGGAACCAACTCGAAATAGGCGAGACGCGCTGCGCCGGCGGCGGTGACGGCTCGCGCCATGAAGACGGCCGTCAGTTGCCCGTCCAGGGTCACGGGCATCAATACCGTCTGGCCCGCTTCGAGCGCGATCCGCTGGGCCGGGGTGGGCCGCAGTGTCGTCTCCCCACCGGCGAGCAGTCCGTTGCGGTCCACGACCACGACCGACTTGAAGGCCCTGGAGTTGGCGACCTGCTGTTTCAGTGCCGAGCCGTCGTACCCGATGTCATGTGCCGTGATCGTTTGGGCGACCGTCTCTGCCGCGCCCACCCGCGAGCTGATGACGTCGGTGTAGAGGGAGCTCATGCCCCGCAGGCGCCGCTCGAGGACCGCCGAGTGCGTGAAATCCGCATCCCGCGCCGCGAGGAACGCAAAGAATAGAACCGGCACGGCGGCGCATAGTCCCAGTAACAGGGCAAGACGCCGGCCGATGCGGCTGGTGAGAGCCGTGGAACCCATTTCCGCCAAGGCTGCCTGCAATCGCGTGAGCGAGAGCGCAATGTAGCCTCGAGTCCCGCATGGCTCCTGAGCGTTACGTCAACTAATGGAAAAAAGCCTGCGCTGAGGGCGGAGCGGGAATGTTAACTGAGTCACGTTACACTGCCGGTCGATGACTCGCAGCGCACAAGAGTCCCGTCAGGCCCTTCGCGTCGCGGTGAGCTGGCTGCTCGTGCTCACCGTGGCCTTCATCGTCTACGCGTCTCTGTATCCGTTCGATTTCGATCCATGGAGACTCCACGCAGCACGCGCGGAGCTGGCCCGCAGCCTCGATTGGCGGCCACCGCCGCGAACGGACCTGATCGCGAACCTCATTTTCTATCTGCCCTTCGGCGCTCTCCTGACTTATCTGACACCGCGGCGCTGGGGATACCTGCGCTGCATCTTCTGGGTCCTGATCCTCGGCTCGGTACTGTCATTTCTGATGGAATGCGCTCAGTTCATGACACGCGATCGAGACCCGTCGATCACCGACGTCGCGTTGAATGGTGCGAGCGCGGCCGCAGCCGCAGTGCTGGCATTCGGCGCCCGCCGCCTGGGCCTGCGGCCGGCGCTGCCGCAGCTGCGGGCGCCGCGTCCTGACTTCCTGGCGCTCGTGTTGGTCGGATTGTGGCTAGCGTTCCACGCTGCGCCATTCATGCCAACGGTGCGCTTCATTCGCCATCTCCACGCTCCATGGACCCTGATCGCCTGGGATGTTTCGCTCGCCGGCATCTGCGGCTTCTTCGCCGGCTATGTCCTCCTCGGTGCCGTCCTGCGCAGTCAGTTGCGAGCGGACAGCTTCTGGCCCGCGGCGGCGGCGCTGGCAGCCCTGACGGTACTGTCACGGCTCGTGTTCCGTGGCCAGCATCTGGAGCTGAACGAGCTGCTGGGGCTGCTGACCGCTCTTCCGGTCATCTGGCAACTCACCCGCGACGGGGACGATCGGGCCTATGCGCGCGCAACCCTGTGTTTCGTGCCCGCGCTGCTGTTCTTTGCCCTGGCGCCCTTCGTGTTCTCGACCGCCACGCCGAGTGCCGCGAGTCTGTATCCCCTCGATCTGAAGCATCGCAGCCTCGCGGGGGAGCCGGGCTGGCTCGAGGCTGCATTCCTCTACGCGGGCCTGGTATGGCTGCTCGCTGAAGCGGGCGTCCCCATCCGGCGGAGCCTCCTTTGGCTACTCGGCTTCGCGCTGCTCATCGAGCTGGCCCACGCATGGCAGCCGGGCAAGGCGGCTCACCCAGCCGCGCCGCTGGGCGTCCTGCTCGGAGCGGCGCTGGCCTACTTGCGCCGGCTGCGGGCGAGCGCCTGAATGCCGGAATAGGTATGACGCTGCGGTCCACGCCGGCTCGAGCGCAAGACCCCTACCATGGCGGCCGCCACCGTACGCGCCGGGATGCCGCGATAGATCTCGCGAGACCCGCGCAGGAACAGGTTCAGGAACGGCATGGCAGCGATCGCCAGGAGCTCCAGGGGCCTCATCTCGGCGCGCCGCCCGAGCAATACGCTCGGCTGCAGCACGTCCAGGGAGCTGAATCCGATCGGTACCAGGGCCGCTTCCATCTCGCCCTTGGTCCGCAGATAGAAGCTCTTTGACCGCACATCCGCGCCGACGGAGGACACCACGACGAACCGCTGCGCCTGGGCACTCCGAGCCGCCCTGGCAAATGCAACCACGTGCCCCACGTCCACCTCCCGAAACGCCTCCTCCGATCCCGCCTTGCGGAGGGTCGTGCCGAGGCAGCACAGGGCAGCGTGCACGCTGAGCCCCTTGAGCTGCGATTCGAGCTGGTCGAATTGCACGATCCGGTTGGCGAGCTTGGAATGCTCGCGCCCCAGGGGGCGCCGCGTCACCGCGTAGACGCGACCCACGTCCGGGGCCTCGAGAAGGCTCTCGAGGGCCCATTGCCCCACGAGGCCGGTCGCTCCCGCGAGCAGCACCGTCTTCGGTTCCGAATCCGCCATGTGAATGCGAGTCGCCAAGCGCTACGATTCCTCGCATTATGCAGAGGTTTCTCGCCGCGTTGGTCGTCGCGGCCCTCCCGGGGGGCGCGATAGCCGTGACTGACGCGGATCGACTGCAGATTTACCACGAGTTCCGGGCGGCGTTCGACAACCGGCATTACCAGGACGCCTTGCCGCTTGCGCAGAAACTGGTTGCCGAGACCGAGGAGCAATACGGGACCGCCGACCGGTCGCTCGTGAATCCGCTCTCCAATCTCGGGACCACGCAGTACCGGCTGCACGACTACAAAAATGCTGAAGAAAGCTTCACTCGAAGCGTGAAGATCGTCGAGAGCCTGGGAGGCGGAGCAGACCGGCTCCTGCTTCGCCCCCTGCATGGCCTCGGCGCCGCGTATTACGCCGCGGGAGAGTATGAGGAGGCCAGCGTCGCGCTGAAGCGAGCCCTCGATCTGAGCCGTAACCTCGACGGGCTCTTCAATGCGGGCCAGATGGAGATTCTGGATCCGCTGATCGCCACCTGGGTCATGCTCGAGCGGCACGACGAGGCGGAACGCCAGTACGAGTATTCCCTGCGCGTGGCAGAGAGCGCTTATGGCAAAAGCGACGCCCGCCTCATGCGCCCTATCGACAAGTACGCCCATTGGCTGGAGCGCATGCACCGCTATCCGAACGCCCGTGCCCTCTACGCGCGCAATCTGATGATCGCCGAGCAGATCGGCGGCCCCGGCTCAGTGCTTACGATAACGCCGCTCGAGGGACTCGCTCGCACCTATCGGCTCGAGTACGCAAATAGAACCGAGGACGAACAGCGCCCGCCACCCGATCCGTTCGCGACGACAACTGACTTCGATCCGAGTCCTGCCAACACCCAACGCCTCAATACCGACGGCGAGAAGGCCTTGATCATGGCTCTGCAGGCCAACGAGCGGGCGCAACCTATCGATCGCCTGCGGCGCGGCACGACGCTGGTCGAGCTGGGAGACTGGTACATGACGAGCGGCGCGACACCGAAGGCCGTCATGGTGTATCGGGAAGCGTGGAAGGATTTGCGGCAGGTCGGCGCCACGGGTCCGCTGGATGCTCCGCGACAGTTGGCATACCTGCCCCCGCTCGCGGCAGTCGTGAGGTCCAAGTTGACTGACAGGGACGAGCCCGAGGAGCACTACGTGGAAGTCAGCTTCACGGTAACGCGCGAAGGGCATGTCACGGATGTGGCCGTTGCGGCCACCGATGCGTCGGAATCGCAACAGCGCTCGGTCGTGTCGGCGATCAAGAAATCGCACTACTCTCCCCGCATTCAGGAGGCGGAGGCAGTGGACACTCAAGGTGTGAAGTTCCGCGAGCGGCTGCTGTCGAAGCCCTCCCGTAAATCGAGTTGAGGCGGCGTACGCGGCGGGCCAGCCGGCGGCACCGGCGGCGAGGGTGGGGCCAATGTTGGCAACGGCGGTGAGGACGCGGGCGCGGCCGGCGGTGGGCCCGCCGCCGGTGGCGCTGAGGGCGGAGCTGAGGCGACCGCGAGATCGGCCTCGGACTCATCGATCGGCACGGCTTCGATCTGGCTCGACTCCAGGCTGACCGGCGCACGGTCCGCGACCAGAACTTCGCGGCGCGCCAGATGTTGGGCTGCGGCCTGCTCGGGAAACTGCACCAGGAACTTCGCGGCGGCATCGCGCATGGCGGCCGCGCTTGCCGTGGCGAGAGGTTTTCCGTTCGACATGCCCTGCGCGAGGCAGCTGCCATAGCCGGTCAACGTGTAGCTGTCGAACTTGTCGCCCTGAGGCGTGTACAGATCGATCCGGTACCGGATCGTGACCGCGTAGTAACGATCGCCCGTCTCGTGCGAGGTGACGAACGAATACTGCTCGATGCGCGGCTCGAAGATGGCCTGCAGGCCCTTCGCGGCCCGTCCCGCGTCGAGATCCGCGAGGTCCTGAACGTGCCGGAACAGGTCGCGGAACAGGTCCTGCATCATGCGTGTCTCGCCCGGCCCGACCACGATCTCCCAGTCGGTGCCGAAGCGGGTCTCCTTGTCGACGTATTTGCGCATATCCGCCGGCGCGATGAGGCCGACATCGGCGTCGATCTGCGCGATCAGCGGCTTGGGAAGAACGGGCTCGGGCTTGACCACCACACCGCCGCACGCGCCCACGAGGCCCGCCAGCGTCGCGGCCAACATCGCTCGCGTGTGGGCCCACCCCTTTTTCATCTGCGTCCCGGTAAGCGCCGGCGGCTATCGCATCCCGACGAAGGTGCCGTTGTTCTCCGCGCACATCAGCCGCATTAGCGCCGAAAAGCGGATATTTGTAAATGGCGACATGCCCATGCCCTCGGGGAAGCCGATGGCGTGAATGCGGATCGGCCGGCGCCCGTTGGCATCCGGCTTGTTGAGTCGGCCGATCGAGTCGAGCGCGCCCTGGATCGAGTCGCCGGTGAACTCATCGCCGAGCACGAAGATACTGATGCGCTTGTCCGGGGCCCAGTAGGTCCTGACGGCTTCCTCCATGCCCGGAACCGGATTCGAGAGACTGAAGGCGTGCCAGTTCCTGGCGCGCACCCGAATCTCGGCGCGCTGTTGCGGCGAATCGCCGAGCCAGGTGCCCCGCGTGCCTTCGAACATGTAGGTCCCCTGATCGTTCATGACCTGCAGGCCCTTCACCTGCGGATAGATGCCGAGGATCTCATCGACAATCTGCAGGTTCACATCCCAGTGGTTCGTCGTCATGCTGGACGAGGTATCGATGATGAAAATGATGTATTCGCTGTCGACGGGAATGCCCGCGATGGCCTCCTTGCGCGGCCGCGCGGCTTGCGCCTTCAGCAAGCGCTGCATCTCGGCGGTCAGCGTCTGATACGCTGAAACGAGCTCGCCTTCCACGATGTTGGAGACGGAAGCATCCTGCCTGCTCGTCGTGTACTGGCCTTTGATGCCGGTGAGCTCCCCCGACAGATGAGCGAGTTTCTGTCGCTCGGTCTCCAGTCGCGCCCGCCGCCCCTGCAAGTCGCGCTCGAGCCGGTCGGTCTCTCCCCGGATCTCGGCCAGGTGCTCCTGCAGAGCACGGATCTGCCCCTGCAGCGGGCGCGGGCTCTTCTCGAGCGCCGCGCGACTGAAAGGAGTCAGCACCAGCAGCAGAATGATGGCCCCGAAGCCGCAGCAGATACAGTCGAGAAACGACAGGCTGAACACCTCGACTTCGCGGCGCCGCGCCATGTCAGGGCCAGTCCTTCGCCGGCATGAGAAGCGTGCCATCGGTGAGTCGGGCCAGCTCCCAGAACCGATGCGCGGCCTGAGTATCGCCCTTCATCGGCAGCAGGATCGTGTCTACGGGCACCTTGTCTGGAAGCTGACCGACGGCCGCATCGAACAGCCGCAGTCGCGCTGCCGAGTCGACATATTTGCGCAAACCCGCGGTCTTCCCCTGCGTCGGCAGGCCATCCGTGATCAGCACGATCTGGTCCGGCAGCGGCGTCAGGGTCCGGGCTGCGGCAAATGCGTTGTAGAGGCTGGTGCCGTCGGCGGGAACGATCTTGTGCAGATTCGCCACGCCGCGAGCCAGTTGCGGCGCATCTCCCGCATCGATCCATTTACCCGCCGAGTCCGGCAGCAAGGGCTGGGCGTGTGTGTTGAACGTGTAGATCTGATACTCGCTCGCGGGTGGAACCTGGGTCGTCAGCCAGCTCACGGTCTCCACGGCCCGGCGCCATTTGGCGGCGTTACGCTTCTGCTCGTCATCCGCATTGCGCAGTCGCAATATGGTGACCAGGTCCTCGTGCAACATGCTGGCCGAAGAATCAACGAGGATCAGGATGCGCTTGCCGTGCAGCCGGATGCCGGTGATGTAGCGCCGGTCACCGCCCGTCGCCCGGAAGCTGCTCACCTGCTGGCCGGGCGGCCCCTTGTCGAGACTCGCGGCTTCGAGCCGACGCTTGCCGTCCTCGAGCGCCTTGATATCCGCCTCGAGCTGCTGGATGTGAGCGCGTCTCGCCAGACTGGTCGAATCGTAGGTCGAGACCTGCTGCTGGCGGCTCGCGAGCGCCGAGGCAATGCTTCGGACGCGTGCCGCATCGCTCGCTGTTTCGCTCTCGGCCTGATCGATCTCGTTCCTGAGGACGGCGAGGTAGCGTGTCCCGGCTGACACCTGTTGCGCGAGGCGGTCCGCTTCAGCGCTCAAAACCTGAGTGGCGGTTCGTACCCCCGCCTGCGCGCTCACGATCGTATAGAAAAGGATCACGGCCCCGAAGCCGCAACAAATGCAGTCGAGGAACGACAATGTGAACACTTCGACCGTGCGGCGACGTCTCGCCATGTCAGCCTGCCGCCGGTGCCGTGCTCGCCGGCTGCCCCGCTTCTCCCACTGCGATCAAGGTGAGCTCGATTCCAGGCTCTCCGACCCGGACCCGATCGCCAGCATGCACACTGACTCGCTCCGCCACCCGCTCACCGTTGACGAATGTCCCGTTGCTGCTGTGATCGAGCAATACGAGCGCGGTTCCTTCACGTACGAAGGTGCAGTGACGCCGTGACACGCCCGCCATTCCGTCCTCTAGAGTAATTGCGTGCGGCGTTCCGGGATGGCGCCCTACCACGAGAGCGCGGTCATCGAGCACGTAAGCTCTACCCTCCAACAGAATATGCGAGGGTGTCGGTCCATTGACGCGCTGTTGCCCCAGAGAATCGCGCGCGACCTGCGGTAGAAGCGCCGGCTGGATACAGATCGGCAGCCTGCGTAGCCACACGGCAGGTTTGTCCTCGTCCCGTGGAGGCAAATCGAGCAGCGACAGGGCCGCGGACGCAAATCCATCGGGCACGACGACCAGCTCGCATCCGGCGAAGTCTTCGAGTCGGGGACGCAGACCCGGCAACTCGGCCACTGCCCGGGGCACGACGATCGCGAGGGCGGCGCCCGCCGGCCGCAGGCCGTGAAGAAGCGTGAGCATGTCGTGGTAAACGGGCTCGCCGGCTTGCGCGAATTGATCCCGGGTCAGGGCCATCTCCCGTCTCTCAGTGCCTCTCGACAGCACGGCCGCGCAAGTGCCATCCGCCGTAGCGGCCGCAGCGAGCGCGGGCAGTTGATCGAATAGCTGCTGCTCCGTCGCCGCATCGTGCAGAGGATCGAACCGGGTTCGTTTGACCAGAGTGCTTGCGATGAACTCCAGCCATCGCTGATGCAGGTCGGCGAGACCGCGCAAGCGCGTAACGCGACTACGACGCCGCCGTGCCTGCGCGGCCTCCGTGTCCACGGCGGTTGCGGCGACATGGTGCATCCCGAGCTCTACGACGACCGTACTTCGCTCGAGTCCGAGAGCGGCGACGGCTGTAACCGCCGCATCCGCAAAACCATCGACAGGCAGGTCCATCGCGCGCGCGATCCCGAGAAAAGCAGCCAGCCCGTTCGGGTCCGCACACGCGGGCGCCGCGACCCAGGCACGTTCGCCGGCGTCAAGAGGATGATTCGCCATGCACCGCTTCAACTCCGCTGCGACGAGCACCGCGTCCCGCGATGAACTTGCAGGGCGCGCACTGAGTACAGTGCCTAAATGCCGGGTCGACACTGCAGTTGGCAGCGACCGGAGGGCCCCCCAGCCCGCATCGCCCGCTGTGTGCGCATCGCTCCCGTTGAATACCGCACTCGGAGCACTCGCCAGAACTCGCCCCTCCCTGGCGAGGGTCAGCGCCCGATCGTCGAGGCCCAGCGCAAACGGCCTCATGACGCGAGTACCTCAAATGTCGTCGGGAAAACTGACATTGTGGTCGGCTGACTCCTGCGGATCAGGCGCAATCGTCGGATCGTCCTGAATGGTAGCGGACTCGTCAGGCGCCGACGGCGGTGGATGAGCCGGCGGTGTCGCCTGCGTACCTCGTGCACCCGGGGTGGCGGGCGCAGGTTGCGCGCCTTGCGCAGGCTGAGGGCCCTGCGAGCCCTGCGTGGGCTGAGGGGTCTGCGCTGGCTGAGAGCCCTGAGAGCCCTGCGTGGGCTGAGGGGTCTGCGCTGGCTGAGAGCCCTGCGCTGGCTGAGAGCTCGGGGCTGGCTGCGTTCCCGAAGGCGTCTGAGCCCTCGATACCCCCCAGGCAGTGGCCGTCGCGCCGGCGGCGATGGCGCAGATCGTGGTGATCTTCCTGCTTGCTTTCATGGCACCGTTCACCTACTCAGCGTACCTCGCAACTCGAAAGCCGATTGTCTGGCTCATATCCTCAGCGCCGTCGCGCCAGGCGAGTCGCAACTCCGTCACTGTCGACGTCCTCCAGTTCGCACCCCGGATCACGTGACGGGTGCCATCGTCAGGCCCCAAAGGATCGGTCGCGGGCGTCGGATCGACGAACGACGCATAGTAGTCGTCTATCCACTCGGACACGTTTCCGGACATGTCATGCAAACCGAGAGGCGTCGGCGTGAACTTTCCCACTGGAGCCACCACGGGATAGTCGTCGTGGTATCCCGCCAGCGACTCGGAGTTGGTACCCGTCTCGCTGCCCGCGATGTTGCCCAGTTGAGCTACCCAGGGCAGAGCGTCTCCCCAGGCGAAGCGGTAGAGCTTCCCGGGTGCCGCATAGCGCGAGGCGTACTCCCATTCCGCTTCGGTCGGCAACCGATACCCGTTGGTCAGCGGCCGGATCAGCGCGTACTTGCCGTTGCGCTTCTCGTAGGCCACGGGCAGATTGTCCCGCGCCGACAGCCAGTTGCAGAACTCGACCGCATCCTCCCAGCTCACCTGCGTCACCGCCTGACTATCGAGATCGAGGGAATTGCGGCCGATGAAGCCGGAGACGTGGTCGGCACGGAACTTCCGGAACTGCTCGTTCGTGACCTCCGTGACACCCATGTAGAAAGGACGTTTCAACGTCACCTTGCGCAAACCTTCGTTCGGTCGCCGCCCTTGCTCCCTGCGCTCGCTGCCCATCGAGAACGTTCCGGCAGGAATGAAGCGCAGCACGTATCCGATGTAGCTCGTGACGGTCGGCGCTGACTCCTCGATCTCGGCCGAGCGGTCGTCGGGCCGCAAACGATAGACGACCGTGCGATCCAGACCCTTCTGCGGCGTCAACTGGTCGCCAAAGGCCACGAACCCCGACTTCTGCACCTCTATCCGGTGCTGGATATCCGTGAGCTCGAGCGTCTGAGGTGTTTTCCCGCGGGCAACGCCATCCACGAACAGGTCGCCTCCATCGGGCTCGCCTTGCACGGTGACTCGCACCATGACCGCCTGCAAATGAGCCTCCAGGCCGATCCGTTGATCCGGTTGAGCCGAGAGACTCCGTGTCCAGACCGCATAGCCGGGCAGACTGACGACGATCTGATGTTGGACTCCGCCCGGCAGATCCACGGCGAGCGGCGTGCGGCCACGATTCACACCTGCGATGACCACGTCAGCCCCGGGGGGCGTGGACCGCAACGTGAGGCGCGCGTCCGGCTGACCGAGCGTGATGGGTCCTATCGAAAGCGTCTCCCCGGCTTTGAGAACAACACTACTTTCCCAGGGCTGCAGGTCGGGCGCCGAGATGCGTACATGCCGGACGCCGGAAGGTGCAGCAACCAGAGCAGGCGCGACGCCACTTTCGATACCATCGACGCTGATGTGCGCACCGGACGGAACAGCCACGATCTGGAGTGTTCCCCACGATGGCCGCAGTGTTGCGCGCAAGCTCTGACGCGCACCGGCCCCTTGTATGTCCACGTTTCCGATGTAGTCGATATACCGCGGGGCCTGCAGAGCGATGGTATGTTGACCTGCCGGGACCCGCACGAGACCCGGCGCGCGCCCGACTTCGACTCCGTCTACGCTGACGGAAGCGGCTACACCTTGCGTATCGATCTGCAACTGACCGGGCAGCTTCTGTAGAAGTAGACGAACAGGCGGTGGCTCGCCTTCTGCTCTCACGACGACACCTGCCTGGGCGGGAATGTACCCGTCATGCTCCGCACGCACGATGTGGTTGCCGGGAAGCAGCAGGAGCCGGCCTCCCGAATGAATCGCCAGAAGCGTGCCGGGAGTCCTGATCTCGGCATCCAGGGGACGCACATCGAGCGCGACGGATTGCATCAGCGAGACCAGACCCAACGCGAGCAGCAATACGGCGGCGACGAAGGCGGGTATCAGCCAGCGACGCCGGTCCGTCGCCGCCCGATCGATTCCATCTCGATGAGGACGCAAGACCGGCAACACGATTTCCCGAATCTCGAGCGCATCCTCCCCATCCTCTGCCGATGCGAGGCTCGCGATGCTGCTCGCCGAGGGGACCGTGGCGTTGCCCGCCAGATGGGAGACTTCCAGTCTCAGGAGGGTTCGCGACTCCGCGGTCACGATCACCTGAGCGTCACCCACGGCCATGACATCGTTGCGGCGCAAGTCGCGCTCGCGAGTCAGAGGACGGCCGTCGAAACGTACCCGGGCGTCGCCTTCAGACTGCGCGACCCAGACAGCTTTCCGCCGCTCGATCCTGAGAACGGGGCCCAGTCCCGTCCCGGGCACGACGATATCGGCGCCCGGGCCGCCGATCGAAAAGATCTCTCCCAAAACGCGGTCGCCTGCCGGCTCCCGGATGCGTGCCTGTGCGTAGGTGCTCGACTTCGTGAGAGCGGCGTCGCTCACGTGATGTCATCGCTCACGTCATGACACGCTGTTGGTTTCGAGTCGCGCCCGGCGCATGAGCGTGCGAGCTCAGATCGGCTCGGAGCAAGCGACACTGATGGTCTGCGTCTCCTGCCCGGGTGCAACCGTAATGTCGCGGCGGACGTCGCGGTAGCCGCTGCGGGTGCCGACGACCGTGTATTTTCCCGGTTTGAGCTGGATGTCGCGCCGTGCGAACGTCCCGAACGAGCCGATACTGGAGATCGCGACTTGCGTGGCGTTGTCCGAAACGAGCGACAGCCGCACGGGCTTGTCGAATTCCGGCAAGAGAATCTCGAGCCGTGCAATCTGGGAGCGCAACACCGGACCCGATTGAGACTGCGCGCGCGCCACGGCAAGCAGTGAATGGGCTTCGGCGCGTACCGCGGACGACGCCAGACGATCGGGCCGATCGATCAGATCCTGCAGTCCCCTGCTCAATTCCGCACGCGCGGCGGTGCGGTTTTTGCCCTGCTGCGCGAACGCAAGTGACGGATCGGACGCGAGCGCCGACTCGTAGGCCTGCTGGGCCTCTTCCCAACGCTCTTCGGCTTCGAGGCCGGCGGCACGCTGCCTGATCGAAGCGAAGTTACGCGCCGCGAGAGCCGCGCCGACGCGGCGCAGGCCCTCCGTCGCTTCAGGAGCGTTAGGCCGATATGCGCGCGCTTTCTCGAAGGCGTCATGAGCCTCGTCGAGGCGACCGGCTCCCAGAGCCGCGAAGCCCGAGCCAACCGCTTTGGCGTAATTGTCATCGCCGAACGCCGCATTGGCGCGCGCCAATCCCAATCTGGCTCTCGAGTTGGAGGGATCGAGCGACAGCGCCTGACTGTAGTCCTGCACCGCGCGGGCAAAGTTGCGGGCAGCCTCGGCGTTTTCCGCATCGGCCAGCAGAGGCAGTACGCCGCTCAAGCTGCGCGCCCTTCGCTGGCCATCGAAGACTCGCCGGTCGTTGGGATTGATGCGCCGAGCCATGTCGAACGCTTGTCCGGCCAGCTCTTGCTGACCGCTCGCCAACGCTTTCTCCCCGGCGGCGATCTGGGCTGCCAGCGCCTGAGGAGCCCGGCTCTCGACGCTGTCGAGCAGCTGCCCGGCTTCAGTCAGCTTCGCCAGAGCCACGCGAGCGTTGCCGGCATCGCTCGCACCAACGGATTCGGCGGCTCGCATCTTCGCCATTGCAAAGTCGCGCCCACCCCAAACTCCGGCGCCGCGTGACTCCAACAGGGACAGCCGACCCGCGAATGTGGAACGCAGAGCCGCGACGCGCTGCTCCTCCGACTTCTCGCCGCCGGCAGGCGCTTGCGACGCTTCCTGGGCACTCGATCCGGCTGCCGGGGCGGCCGTCGTCGGCGACGAGGTGACAGAAGCGGATGCCGGAGCCGCCGCCGGCAGAAGCGTACTGATATTCGGGGGCACGAGATCGGGAGCGTACTCGGGCAGGATCACAAATACCGCGATCGCCGCGGCGGCCAGCAGGCCCAGCAGGACCCACGGCCAGCGACGCGGCCGCATCGGCTGGAGCCGCCCCAATGACGAAGGCGGCACGCTGTCGAGTCGAATATCGTCCCAAGGCGTGGCCGGACGCGCACTCATGGGTGCCGATACGCCGGCAGGCTGCGGATGAGCCGTCATCGGCTCCGAGATACCCGCGTGTTGCGAGTGAGCCTCCGGCATAGTCGAGCGCGCGGCAGGCTGTGACGGCGGCGGCGGCATCTCCAGCTCTACGGACAACTCAACTCCGGGTGCCGACGCGTCCCGGCGCAATGTTGGCTCGCTCTGCTCCGCCGGTGCCGACACACCCCGGCGCAATGTTGGCTCGCTCCGCTCCCGCGGTGCCGACTGCTCGTCCTGCGGGGTCAGCCGCGCCACCGTGTCCGCTTGATGCGTATCGCGCGGTGGCTGACCTCTGGGGGACGCCCGGCGGTCGCCGCTCGAACGTCGATCCGGCTTCGCCCGCCTGTCCGGCCCATTGGGCCACCCGGGTCCGACATCGGCACGGGGCGGCGCATTCTCGAAGTGAGTCACCCCGTAGTCGTTTTGCGCCGACAGGCCGGCACGGGCTCCCGTCGCGCTCGTATTCGTCGTGGCTGCCCCTGAGCCCACCATGGCCGTCGGGCTCGACGCGAGCACCGACGCGATATCCAGAGGACCGGAGCGATCGAACTCGAATGTCAGCGTGTCATTCAGAGCCGCATCGAGGTCGTCGATGACCTCTCGCATGGATTGCGGGCGCTCGCGCGGGTCCTTTGCGAGCATCCGCGTCACGAGACTCGAGAGCAGCGCGGGAATCTGCCGGGTGGGGACCAGGGGCGGTACCGGCTCCTGTACCGCTCGCCGGATGTCGAAATGAGGATAGTACGGCGGATACCCGGACAGCAGCTCATAAGCCAGTGCCCCGAGCCCGTAGATGTCGTCCGCCGGTGTCGCCGCCTCACCCCGCAATTGCTCGGGGCTCGCCGTGAACGGCGACAGACCGAACTGACTGCCGTGGCGGCCACCGCTCAACGACGCATCGGACGGCAGCTCCAGTGTTCTGTCGAGCATCGTTGCAGCCACAGCCGCGACACCGAAGTCAGCGAGCCGCGCACGACCGCGAGAATCGAACAGCACGTTTCCCGGCTTCAGATCCCGGTGAACGACACCATGATCGTGCGCATACTCCAGCGCCTGCGCCACCTCCAGAAGAACGGGGATGATCTCGAGGTACCCGGCGCCGCGCAGGCGACGTAGATCGCCCCCAGCGGCCAACTCCATCGGCAGCACGACGGCCTCGCCGGAGCGCTCCGGAGGATAGATCTTCAGGATCGACGGATGATCCAGATGGCTCGCGATCGAATACTCGTGCTCGAGAGCCGCCCAGGTCGACTCGCCGCTGACAAATCCCGGGCTCAGCAGCTTCAGCGCGATATCCACGCCGCGGATATCGTCGTGCGCACGCCAGACCTCTCCCTGGCCACCCGTGCCCAGCTTCTGTACCAACGTGTAGCGGGCGTCGAGCCCGTGGCCACTCAATTCAGCGACATGCTCTGTCATGACGGCACGCCCGTCAGCCGATCGGCAACGCTCAGTGAGACGGATCCTGCGCAACCGGAGGCAACGGCGCGACCGGCGTCGTCGCCGGCACCGCGTCCTCGGCAATGGCCGCGCCGCTTTGCTCCACGTACAACTGATGCAGCAGCTTGCGCCATTCCCGATATTGCTCGTCCGCCGTACCAGTGAGCCGCAAGGTGCGGCCCTCGACGTCCACCACCTGTGGTGCGACCTCGCTCTGGAAGGACTCCGACATCTCCCTCAGTGCCTGGGCATGAAGATTCGCGTCGCCGTATTTCTTGATCCCCGAGTAGATCGCGGTGGCGCCACCGATCGCTCCTGCGGTGCGCGCCACGGATTCGATCCGCCTGCAGTTGTAGTCCGCGCTGTTGCACTGCCCCGGCACGAACACGGAGGCCAGGACCGCGGCCGCGCCCAGGAACGTGCGGGTCCGCGCCTGGCTGCGCGTTCGATCCTCTTTCTCGATCTCGTCGAAGCTCGCCCGGCGCCATTGCCCATATGAAGAGCTCATCTGGTCGGCAAAGTTCGCGTAGTACCCGTTGACGGTGTCGACGACACCGGCGTCCCGCTCCCGGATGCGGTCGATGCGCGTGGCAATCGGATCGTCGGTCGAGGGAAGCCTCACGACCTTGATGAGACCGGACTTGGGATCCTTGTCGAGGTAGCCCTCCATCGCTCGAGGCGCCAGATCGCGCGCGAACCTCAATTGGGTGACCGTGCGAATCGTGCGGCGATCCTGGGCCGCAAGCGCATCGCGCGCCGCAACCATGTCGTTCGCGATCTCGGAATACACATTCTGAAATGGATCGCGCGCCTTCAATGCCGCGTCGGTTTTGTACGACCCGGTATCCGGCGGACTCTCGTAATGTTTCGCGTTGATCCATACTCGACCGATGGAGTCCTTGACCGTAGCCTCTACTGCGAGCTTTGCGCCCGTGGATTCCACTATTTTGCCTGATACCTGAACATCAACGAATTCAACGTTGTCCGGCACCACGCGCACCGCTCCCCACTGGCCGGAGCCCTCAAGGGTACCTCGCAACATCGATGCCACATAGCGGGACTCCGCCTGCCGAATATCCGGATAAATGCGCTTCTTGGCCAAAGCTTTGTCGTCTTTGGCGATTTCAGCGGGAACTCCCGGGTCGAAAGTATGCACGTCCACATCCAGGAGCTCGTCCGTGGGGATCTGGTGATCCGCTTGAATCGCATTGATTTTCGGCAGCGGTTTCGTCTCGCTCACGACACAGCCGGCAGCCAGGGTGCACGCTGCGAGCACCCCGACTGTACATAACGCGCGCCAGCTCATACCGTCACCTCATTCACCTGCATGCCGCGGCGCCTCCAGCCGGGGTCTCGCCACAGGCCGTAACCTGCCCACCGCTTCATTTTCCCTGTGCGTTCTTCTTGTACTCGACATACTCGTGCCAGAGCTTCTCCTTCAGCTCCGGATCAGTCTCCTGCTCGGCGGCCTTTCGCAACCGGCGCGCCACGACATCATCGTCGCTTCCATCTGGAATCTCCCGCGCCTCGCGACCATTGCCGTTTGCAGCGCCGGCATTCGCGCTCCCCGCCTTGTCCGATTTCAGATCACCGGGCCGCCCGTCGCGCTTGTCATCTTCGTCGTGCGGCCCTCGATGGTGACGACTGCCCGTGTCCTCACTCTTCGCGCCTCCGGTGCCGGGTGATCCGTGAGACGGGTCTGAGCTGCCACTCGTGTCGGCGTCCGGCCCACCAGTTGTTCCCGACTGGCGGGCATCGCGCTCCTGCGCGACTTTCTGCTGCTCATTTTTGAGCTGGGCATCGAATGCAGCGAGCGAGTCATCGAAGCGTTTGTCGAGGGCGGCACTGCGCTCCTCGGAAGTCTTCGCGGCACCAGCGGGGGCGGTTCCTCTGCCGGCGGCATTCCCTCCCCCGGGGTCGCCTGCGGAGGTCGCGCCTGTGGGAGTCGTGCCTGTGGGAGTCGTGCCTGTGGAGGTCGCACCTGCGGGAGTCGTGCCTGTGGAGGCAGCACCTGTGGAGGCAGCGCCGGCGGGAGTCGTGCCCGAGGCAGTGGTTGGTGTCGCGGCAGCCTGCTTCGAGTCGTCAGATTTTCCCTGCGGGCGTTCGCGCGATTGATTCGTGCCTGTGTCGGAAGGCTGCGCAGGCTTCACCGCGCACGCGCTCATCAACACGGCAATGGAAACGCTCATTACTGCTGCGGTGGACGCGCGCACGTTGCGCTCCCTATTTCCTCACAGTCTTCACCTGCGCCAGCGCCGGCGGCAATGGCTCGTTGGTGTCATCACTCCCGGTAAAGAAGGTTCGAAGCTGTCCGGCCATGCGATGACACGCCGTGCTCTGTACGCGCGCAATGAACGGCAAGGGAACGATCGCGCCGACGATTGCGGACGTTCCCGTCACATTCGTGTCCACGCTCCCGGCCGATTTCGATTGCTTGAGATCCCATACCGTCGCTTCGTAGTTGGATTCTTTCTCCCACCAGCCAAAGCCGATACATCCGGCGGCTCCCGGTGCCGCTCCGCACGCCAGGCTTCCGCCGCCATCCGTCTTGCGCGTCCCCCCATCGACCCAGACGATATATCGCACGCCGGTCGAAGCGATCTTTTCTGCCACGCCTGGCTTCGTGAGAAGCGCAGCCATCGCCTCCGGCTTTGACGGCGCGGTTCCCGGCTCGAACCATGGGAAAGTCGCGTCGACGAATTGCTCGTTGTCACGCACGGCGATCGCTTTGGCGCCATGCCCTGCCAACCCGTTCGCGACACAGTCCATGAACCCGTCCTCGGCCGCCGCTCCCTCGACCTGCGGCTTGGCGAGAATCACGACCGCTTCGCTCTTGTCGATTTTGGTATGCAGCTCGCGCGATTCTTCGACCCGAGAGTGCATGCAGGCGGCGACCAGCGTGCAACTCGAGACGACAGCGATGGCGACGGTGCACTGAGACCACTTGCGTAGACCCTTCATGGCGGCTCCCCGTCAGACTGACGACGGCGGGATGTAGCACCCCGCGACAAATCGTAACTGTCAGTATGCCACCGCTACAAATTGTCCATTTCGCAAAAGTCGCCTGCCGGGTGAGACCATTTGCAGACGTCGCATTCGTTTCCGGCGGCGAGAGGCGCGACTTTCGCCGCCCGCGACAGGCGCCCGCGGCCTGTGGCCTGCGGGCTAGAGCCCCAGGTCCATCTGGGGGCCTGCCGTCCGAGGGGGACTGAAGGCCTCGCTGTTGAGGGGGAAAGAGCGGGAAGACCGCAGCCCGAAACGCCGGGTGGCCACCTGAAAGCGGGTCTTCAGCAGCTCGGCGAACGGGCCGCTCCCTTTCATCCGCGTCCCGAAACTCGGATCGTTGTCCCGGCCGCCTCGCTGGTCGCGCAGGACTGACATTACGTGCGCGGCCCGCTGCGGGTGATGTTCCTCGAGCCAATCTCGGAACAGGTCCTTGACCTCGTAGGGGAGCCGCAGGAGCACGTAACCCGCCCAGCGGGCTCCTGCCTGGGCCGCCGCCTCGAGAATCCTTTCGAGCTCGTGGTCCGTGAGCGCTGGAATGACAGGCGCAACATTCACCCCGACCGGGATGCCTGCCGCGGCCAGCTGCGCGACCGCGCGCAGCCTCGCGTGGGGAGAGGCCGTTCGAGGCTCCAAGGTCCGCTTTATCTCGGCGTCGAGCGAAGTGATGCTGAGCGTGACGCTGACGAGGCGATCGGCGGCCATATTCCGCAGCAGGTCGAGATCGCGAATCACCAGGGCGCTCTTGGTGATGATCGAGACCGGGTGACGGGTTCGAGCGAGCACGTCCAGGATGGAGCGGGTCACCTGCATCTGCCGCTCGACGGGCTGGTACGGGTCGGTATTCGCCCCCAGCATGAGGGGCCTGCAGACATATCGTGGCCTGCTCAGCTCCTTCTGCAGGACCTGAGCGGCGTCCTGCTTGTAGAACAGCCGAGTCTCGAAATCCAGACCGGCCGACAGGCCCACGTACGCATGGCTCGGCCTGGCATAGCAGTAGATGCAGCCATGCTCGCAGCCCCGGTAGGGGTTGATCGATTGATCGAAGCCGACATCGGGTGAATCGTTCGTGCTGATGACGCCTTTCGCACGATCCGGCTCCAGCGTCGTCGCAATGCTGGACGGTTGGTCTTCCACGTACCATCCGTCGTCAACCGCCTCGAAATCGGCGGACTCGAAGCGCCCAGCCGGATTGGTGAGGGCGCCTCGGCCCTTGAAGGCACTCCGGCCGATGAATCGTGGCTTCATGGCGTCGACTGTACGCCTATACAGCCCGTCGCGAAACCTCCTGCTCGCGCCGAAAGCGATCCATCAGGCGAAGCTCAGGGAAGCGCTTCAAATAGACGCCGACGACCACGAGCGTTGCCACGCCGCCCAGGACGACCGCCGGAACCAGCCCGAGCAGTCGCGCCGTCAGCCCCGACTCGAACTCACCCAGCTCATTGGATGCCCCGATGAACATCGAGCTCACTGCGCTCACGCGTCCGCGGATCGCGTCGGGAGTCTCGAGCTGCACGAGGATCTGCCGGATATACACACTCACCATGTCCCCTGCCCCGAGGCATGCGAGCGCGATCAGCGACGCCCAGAACACGTGCGACAGGCCGAACACGACCGTGGAGATGCCGAACAAGGCAACGCCCGAGAACATCCAGCGGCCCACATGCCGATCGATGGGTACAAATGCAACCGACACCGCCGTCAATGCCGCCCCCACCCCGGGTGCGGTCCGCAGAACCCCCAGACCCGCGGGCCCGACATGGAGCACGTCGCTGGCGTACGCGGGCAGCAATGCGGTGGCGCCGCCGAACAGTACCGCGAACAGATCGAGAGAGATCGCGCCGAGAACCGTGCGCCGATGCATGACGAAGCGCAATCCATCCAGGAGCTCGCTCGCGCCGCGGTGCGCCTGCGACTGCGACGCACGAACCGGACGAATGCAGATGATGAGCCCGCAAACGACAACCATGAGACCGAGGGCAGAGGCGTACACGACGCGCGGTCCGAGCAGATACAGCACACCTCCCAGCGACGGACCGGCGATGATAGCCACCTCCATCAGCACCGAATTGAATGCGACCGCGCTGGGGAAAGCTTCTCGAGGCACGAGGTTGGGCGTCATCGCCTGGGAGGTGGGCATCGAGAAGGCGCGGCCCGCTCCAAACAACGTCATGGCCGCAAAAACGATGCGCACGTCGTGCGACCCTGACAGCGTGAACCACAGAAGGACGCTCGCGCACGTTGCCTGGACACCATAGGCGGCCACCAGCAGCAGGCGGCGATCGGTACGATCGGCCACGTGCCCCGCCGGAAGGACGAGCAGGACGAACGGCAGGAACTGCGCGAGGCCGATCAGGCCCAGATCGAGCGCGCTGTGCGTGATCTGATAGACCTGCCAGCCGACTGCGACGCCGAGCATCTGCCAGGCGAGCGTGGCGCAAAGACGGGCCGCTGCGTACACCGCGTAGTCGCGGTAGCGCAGGGCTACGAGAGGATTGGGCATTGAGCTCGCAGCTTAGCAGGCGACGACGCCCCCATCACAGATGGCAAGGTCCCCGAGTGCTCGCTTCCCATGACGCGAGCTCTTGGTCATCATTCGCTGCCGTGCGGGGATACAACAAATGAAAAGACGTGAGCCCATTGACCGCGGTCTCCTGCTGTGCCTGCTCGCGGCCATGGCGGTTGCGGCCGGCTGCACGCTCGTCGCTCCGCCGCAACCGCTGGGACCCGGGGTGCCTACCGCGACCGATGCGGCATTCGATGAGATCGCGAATCGCTATCTCGTGCAGATGCTCGCGCTCACTCCCATGACCGCGACCGCGCTGGGCGAGCATCGCTATGACTCGCAGGTTGACGACGTCAGTGCCGCTGGATACGCGCGCCGCGCCGCTCTCGCACATGAGCTGCTGACGAAGCTTCAGGGTCTGGACCTCACGAAGATGACGCGCCCGCATCAAGTGGACGCGCGACTGCTGCGCACGGAGCTCGAGCACGAGATCTGGCAGATCGAGACACTGAATGACTGGCGGTGGAATCCGCTGATCTACACCGAGCTCACCGGAAACACGGTGTATCTGCTCATCGCGAGGGATTTTGCGCCGCTCCCCGACCGGCTGCGCAACATCACGGCGCGCCTCAACGAGCTGCCACGGATGCTCTCGCAGGCGCGGGAGGTCCTCGATCCGGCACGGGTCCCGCGCATACACGCGGAAACCGCCGTGAAGCAGAACACCGGGGTCCTCTCCTTGATCGACCAGGTGGTGGTCCCGCAGCTCGGGGTATTGCCTGAGGCAGACCAACTGCAGCTCAAGGCGGCCATCGCGCACGCGCGCACGGCAGTGACGCAGCAACAGCTCTGGTTGGAAAAGAAGCTGCTTCCCGCGGCTCGAGGCGACTTCCGGCTGGGCGTCTCGCTGTACGACACTGCGCTGCACTTTGCGCTCGACTCGCCGCTCAGCCGGCAGGAGATTCGCAGCCGCGCCCAGGCGGAATTGGCGCAGACGCGCGCCCGGATGTACGACATCGCACGGACGGTGTTGACCAACAGGCCGGCAGCCCCGCCGCTGCCGCCGGCCCCGACTGCGGATCAGCAGCAGACGGCGATCGCGGCCGCTCTCGAGCTTGCCTACCAGGAGAGACCGCCCCGCGAGCTCCTGTTCGACACCGTGCACCGTGCGTATGACGATGCCGTGAGCTTCGTGAAGACCGCCGATCTCGTGACGGTCTACGACGATCCCCTCGAGATCGTTCCGATGCCGGAATTCAAGCGGGGTGTGGCGCTGGCCTACTGCGATCCGCCGGGCCCGCTCGACGAGGGACAGAAGACCTTCTATGCGGTCGCGCCGATTCCGCCCGAGTGGACGGCCGCGCAGGTCGATTCGTTCCTGCGCGAGTACAACACCCGCTCGATCGATGACCTGACCATCCACGAGGCGATGCCGGGCCACTATCTGCAGCTGCAGCACGCGAACCGCTACCGGTCAGCGCTGCGCGCGGTCCTCGCTTCGGGCACGTTCATCGAGGGCTGGGCCGTCTATGCCGAGCGCCTGATGGTCGAGCAAGGCTTCCGCAATCGCGACCCCTTGATGCAGCTCATCCAGCTCAAGTGGTACTTGCGCTCCATCGGCAATGCAATCCTGGATCAGGCCGTGCACACCGAGGGCATGTCGCGGGAGGATGCGATGCGCCTGATGATGCACGACACTTTCCAGGAGGAGCGGGAAGCCGCCGGCAAGTGGATACGCGTGCAGCTCACGGCCGCTCAGCTGCCGACCTATTTCGTGGGAGTACAGGAGCACCTGGCGCTGCGCGAGGAGGCCCGCACGCGCTGGGCCAAGGACTTCACCCTCAAGCGCTATCATGACACCGTGCTTTCATTCGGCTCCCCGCCCGTGCGTTATGTGCGCGAGCTGCTGTTCGATCTGCCCATCGAGTAGCATGGCCATACGTAACATGGCCATCTCGTAGCATGGAAATCCCGACTCCCGATTCCCGCCTCGCGGCGGCCGCCAGCGCGCGCCAGGCTGAGCTCACCAAACCGCCCGGCGCGCTGGGCCGGCTCGAAGAGCTCGCCTGCTGGCTCGCGGCGCGCCTGCACAGTCCGATCCCGGACATGCCCCGAGGCGAAGTGTTTGTATTCGCGGCCGACCACGGAGTGGCGGCACGGGGAGTGTCCGCTTTCCCGCAAGCCGTCACGACCCAGATGCTGAAGAATTTCGCCGCGGGCGGCGCTGCGATCAACGTGCTGGCGGCGCTCGAGCAGGTTCCCGTCCACGTCGTCGATGTGGGCGTGGCGAGTGACGAGCCAACACCGAACGGTGTCCGTGCCGAGCGGATCCGCGCGGGGACCCGGGATCTTTGCAAAGAGGCCGCGATGACGGAGAGTGAGCTGTCCAGGGCACTCGAAGTCGGCGAGCGCTGCGCGCGCGAGGCGGCGGGGCGCGGCGCGCGATTTCTGATCGCCGGCGACATGGGCATCGCCAACACGACCGCGGCGGCTTGCCTCATCTGCGCGCTTACGGGCGCAACGGTTGAGGAAATCGTGGGTCGCGGCACTGGCATCGATGACGCCGGTCTCGAGCGCAAGCGAACGACCGTGCATGAGGCACTCGCACGGCTGGAGACCGTACTGGCGCGCACGAGCTCGGACGATTCGCGGGCGCGCCAGCCAGGCGTTGCCTCGTCCGAAGCCCGCCAGATACTCGCCCATGTCGGCGGCCTCGAGATTGCGGCGATGACGGGCCTTTACTGCGAAGCGGCGCGCCGCGGCATGATCCTGGTATTGGATGGGTTCATCTCTTCGTCGGCTGCACTGGCAGCGGTCGCACTACAGCCGGGCACGTCCCGGTGGTTACTGGCATCGCATCGCTCCGCGGAAACCGGACATGGAGTGGCCCTGACGGCACTGGGTCTGTCGCCGTTTCTGGACCTTGGCATGCGTCTTGGCGAAGGAACGGGCGCCGTCCTGACGCTGAGCCTGATTCGCGCCGCGCTGGCTCTTCATCGCGAAATGGCAACGTTCACTCAGGCTGGCGTTTCCACGCGAGCCTCCTCGGCGTGACCGGCACCGGCCCTCTGCAGTGGAATCGCTCGACGTGAGCTTACGTGGCCTGCGACTCGCGACCCAATTCCTGACACGCATTCCGGTACCCACGGTAAGCGGCTTCTCCCCCGACGAGCTGTCCCGTTCGGCCGCCTGGTTTCCGTTCGTGGGGGGGTGTCTGGGAATCCTCGTCGCACTCGTCGTGGCGATGGGCACGCACGCAAACGGGATTCTGGGCGCGGCTCTCGGTGTGCTCGCGTGGAGCTGGGTGACGGGTGCCTTGCATCTCGATGGCCTCGCGGACCTCACGGATGCGCTCGCAGCCTCTCACCGGGATCCGCAGCGATTCTTTGCAGTGCTCGCGGATCCTCGCATCGGCACGTTCGGCGTCGTGAGCATCGTGCTCGCGCTGATGTTGAAATGGGCTGCTCTGACAGCGGTGCCGAGCACTGCCTGGCCTGCTCTGGCGCTCATTCCCGCGTGGGCGAGACTCGGGCCGCTGGTATGGAGCCGCTGGCTGGGCGCGCTGAAACCCGGCTCGGGAGAGCGCTTTGCCTGGAATCTCCACGCCGGTTGGATCGTTTTCTGGATGCTCGTCCTGCTCCTCTGCAGCGCCGCCATCGCCCCCGTGCTGTGCGCGGCGCCGCTGGTGCTGGCAGGCTGGGGAATCTGGCTGTATGCACGCCTCGGTGGATTCACGGGAGACTGTCTCGGGGCGGGTGTCGAGATCACCGAGGTTGTGTTGGTCGTCGCACTCGCGTGCTGCGGCAGCTCCGGGGCGCCGCTACGCCTGGGGTTTCAGCCGTAGGGGCAGCCCGGCGACCACGAGATGCACTTCGTCGCACAGCGCCGCGACCGTCTGATTCAGTCGTCCATGCTCGTCACGGAACAGGCGTGTCGCAGGCTCGCCGGGAACGATTCCGCTGCCGACCTCATTGCTCACGAGCAGAATGTCGGACGGGCAGGCGGCGAGCGCCTCCAGAAAGTCATTCCTTTGATGCTGCCAATGCGCGAGATCAGGAGTCGTCGCCCCCTGTTCGATCGCCGGCCACAGGCAGTTGGACAGCCATAGGGTCAGGCAATCGATGAGCAACAGAGCGTCGCTCTCGGTGCGCAGGACGTTCCCCAAACGCGTAGCTTCTTCCCGGACGCGCCACTGCGCGGGCCGCGCGCGCTTGTGAGCAGCGATGCGCTCCAACATTTCCTCATCGGTGGCGACAGCCGTGACGACGGCGCAGACGCTGGGCGACCGTTCGCCCGCCCAGCGCGCCGCGAGCGAGCTCTTCCCAGACCGGGCGCCACCGAGCAACAGAGTCTTCACGGGTGCGCGCGCTCGAAGTCCACGAGGTGCGCCGCAATCGTCTCAGGAGCCTCCAGATGCATCATGTGCCCCACGTCCGGGACGGTCTGGATCTGGAGGTCGCGAAACAGACTGAACATGCGTGCCTGGTTCGGCTCGCGGTCGTCGCGATGGATCCGGAAGGGGGATTCGGCTCCGATCAATATCAACACCGGAATCTCGATCCGGGACCAGCAGGCCTGGGCTTCCTCGATTCGATACAGGACGGGATTGACCCGCCGATGCCGCGGATCAAATCTCAACTGCACCGCCCCGCTGCCTGCGGCAGCGTCGTTGCCATCGCCGCCATGCCTGCCGCCTTCATCCTCGAGAGCAATGCTCCATGCACGCGCCACGTACTCCGCGCGTTCGGCAGTCAACCGCGGATTGCGTCGGATGAGATTCGCCGCGAGATGTTTCACGGAGGGATAGCGCGTGACACGCGGAGGCTGCCGCACCTGGTCCATCCACCGTGCGTAGCGGTCCGGCGCAAGCTCAGGGGTTGCGCGCGGCAGACCGAAGCCCTCGAGATTCGCCAGCCACGACAAGCGCTGCAGCCTGACGCCCGCATAGATAGTGGCGATGTTCGCGCCCATGCTGTGACCAACCACTCGCGCGCGGCCGTTCGGCACGAGAACATCGAGCAGCGCATCCAGATCGGCGAGATAGTCCGGGAACCAATAGCCACCCTCCGCCCACTGGGTGCCCCCGAAACCACGCCAATCCGGCGCCACGCACGACCACGATGGCGGCAGTCGGTCGACCATGAATTGCCACGTATCGCCGCAATCCTGAAATCCGTGCAGCAGCACGATGGGCTGCTCGGTACGCTCGCCCCACCACGTCAGCCGGTGGCGGAGACCTCGAACTTCGAGGATTTCGCGTCGCGGCGGACGCAGGACCTGATAGCTCAATCGCATTGCTCCCGGCGCAGGTGGGTCGTCATAATGAGTCGGCCCGTTTGCTCGTCACGGCCCCTCTGGTTGCCATGGGAGAAAGTCGTGAACCCAGTGGATCCGAGTGTCCCGGTCTCCCAGGAAGAGCGTACCTGGGGCATGATCGCGCACCTGTCAGCGTTCGTCGGCTTCCTGCTGCCGCTCGGCAGCATCCTGGGCCCGCTGGTCGTCTGGCTCACACGACGCGACCGGTCTGCCTTCGTCGGCGGCCAGGCGAAGGAAGCTCTGAACTTCAACCTCTCGGTCGTGCTCGCAGCAATTCTCTGCGGCGTGTTGTGGTACGTGTTCATCGGAGTGCCGCTCGCCGCCGTGCTCTTCGTGTACTGGATCGTGGTTACGATCAAGGCCGGCATCAAGGCGAGCGAGGGCATCCCGTATCAGTACTCACTGACCTTGCGCCTCGTCAAGTGACCCGCGATCAGGCGCCGAGGAACAGGCGGTAGGCAGGGTTGGCCGTCTCCTCGACATAGGGATAGTGCAGATCGTGCAGATGCCGCACGAACTCCTCTCGCTGCGGCGCCGGCACCTGGATACCGGCCAGCACGCGGCCGTAATCCGAGCCATGATTGCGATAGTGGAACAGGCTGATGTTCCACCGCGAGCCGACCGCGCCCAGGAAGCGTAGCAACGCTCCCGGACGCTCCGGGAACTCGAATCGATACAGCAGCTCGTTCTGGATACCTCGCGCGTGGCCCCCCACCATGTAGCGCACGTGCAGCTTCGCCATCTCGTTGTCGGTCATGTCGGTCACGGTGTAGCCCGTAGCTCTGAGCGCCGAGACCACCGAATCTTTCTCGGCCCGGCCGCCGGACAGACCGAATGCGACGAAGATCTGCGCGGCCTGCCCGCTTTCGTAGCGATAGTTGAATTCGGTGACGCTGCGCTGCCCGAGGCTCGCGCAGAAGCGCAGGAAGCTTCCCGGCTCCTCCGGGATCACGACCGACAACAGGGCTTCGCGCTCGCCGCCGAGATCGGCGCGCTCGGCGATGTGCCGCAGCCGGTCGAAGTTCATGTTGGCGCCGCTGTTGATGGCGACGAGCCGCTTGTCGCGCCAGCCCTCCCGCGCGACGAACTTCTTCATTCCCGCAACCGCGAGCGCACCCGCGGGTTCCACGATGGAGCGGGTGTCCTCGAAGATGTCCTGAATCGCCGCACAGATCTCATCGGTGTCGAGCGTCAGGATCTCGTCCACGTGCTGGCGGCACAGGGCGAAGGTCTCTTCCCCAACCCGCCTGACCGCGACGCCATCCGCGAATATTCCAACTCGGTCGAGCGTCACGCGCTTGCCGGCGCGCAGCGACTCGTGCATCGCAGCGGCGTCCTGCGGCTCCACGCCGATGATCCTCACGTTGGGATACAGATACTTCACGTAGACCGCGATACCGGAGATCAGTCCTCCTCCTCCCACGGGCACGAAGATCGCATCCAGGTGCCCGCCCGTCTGGCGCAGGATCTCCATGCCGATCGTGCCCTGGCCCGCGATGACATCCGGGTCGTCGAACGGATGCACGAACACGAGATTGCGCTCCCGCGCGAGCGCGAGCGCGCGCTCGAAGGCGCTGTCATAGTCATCGCCATCCAGCACGACTTCGCCACCGAGATCCCTGACCGCCTGAACTTTGATCTGGGGAGTGGTTTGCGGCATGACGATCACCGCGGGAATTCCGCGCCGCCGCGCGGCGAGCGCCACACCCTGGGCGTGATTGCCGGCGGACGCGCAGACGACACCCCTCTTGGCCGCCCCCTCGGAGAGATGGGCAATCCTGTTGTAGGCGCCGCGCAGCTTGAACGAGAACACCGGCTGCTGCAGGTCCTCGCGCTTGAGCAGGACCTGGTTGCCCAGGCGGCCGGACAGGCGCACGGCCGGGTCGAGCGGCGACTCGATCGCTACGTCGTAGACGCGCGCCTTCAGGATTCTCTCTATATACGGGCTCGCCACCGTGGACCTCGGCTCCAGTCAGGGGGAGCCGGGAAGCTTAACCATTTTCACTCCGCGTGACCTGAGAAGGTCGCGCTCGCAGCGGAAATCTCCACGACCGCACACGGGTGCGACGCAGGCGTCGCACCGTATCCAGCGCTTCAGACTAGCGGCGGTCGCGATCGCGGTCGTTGCCGCGCACGATGAAACGGAACTGCGTCTTCCCGATCATCACGTGGTCGCCGTCCTTGAGCGGCTGACGGGTGATGCGCCGATTGTTGATGAGAACCCCGTTGGTGCTGTTCAGATCCTCGATGATGGCGTGCGCCGGTCCGACGAGAATGACGGCGTGGTGCCGGCTGATGAACTTCGCATCGATCTGCAGATCGTTGTCCGGAGTGCGGCCGATCGTCGTCTTGCGGCCGAGAACGTGGACCACCTCGGTCTCGCCGTCCGTGCGCACCAGCAGGCGGGTCGCCCCGTCCGGAGCCGGCTCGGGCGCCCCTTCCGGCGCCGTATCGAGCCGCGTCATGCTCTTGTTGATATGCCCCAGGACCACGGCACTGTGCGCGGTCTCGGCTTCGAGACGCTGAATGAGAGCATCGCGATCCGTGAGCGCCTGCCGGGCTTCCTCCACCGTCGCGCGCCACTCGCCGTTGAGCTTCTCGATCTCCTCGACACGGCCGGTCTTGGCGCGCAGCTCCGTCTCGAGACGGTTGATGGCATCCTCGGCCGCCTGCAGATCGCCTTCCAGCTCCTTCACACGAGTCGCCGCTGCCGACGAATCGGACTGCAGCTGCTCCAGCAGCTCCTGCTGATCGGCAAGGCGGGTCGTGAATTCGTGCGCGCGAGCATCGCTGGCCGCGACGCGGGCCAACTCCTCGGCACGCTGCAGCTCGATCCCGGACAGGGTCTCGGCGTGCTGCGCCTCGATCCGCGCGCTCTCCACCCTGCGCTCGGCTTCGAGCCGTGCGAGCGTCTCGCGGTGTTCGGCTTCGAGGCGAGCCCTGGTCTGTTGGAGCTCCGACTCGATCCGGGCCACCGCCTCGCGGCGCTCGCTCTCGATGCGGGCGACCTCCGAGTGACGCTCCGCCTCGGCACGGGCGGCGCCCGCGCGAGCTTCCTGCAGATCGCTGCGGACTATCGCGAGATCCGCATCCAGCCGCTCGGCGCGTCGCCGCTCATCCGCGAGATGCGCCTCCAGCTCGGCGTTGCGCGCCTGAGCAGTCTGCACCATCTTTTCCTGCTCTTCGCCGCGCGTCGTGGCCGCCTTCAAGGCGGTCTCGAGTGAAGTCATATCCGCGGTGAGCCGCGTCCTCTCCACCGTGGCGCGCTCGAGCTCGCCTTGCTTCTGCGAGGTCGCATCCGCCTGACGGGCGAGGGTTTCCTCCAGCGATCGAACGCGCTCGCTGCGCGTTGCGAGGGTGCCGTTGAGAGAGTTCAGCGTTTCCTGGAGTTGATCGCGGACGCGATCGGAATCGCGCAGCTGCGTGTCTCTTTGGGACAACGCGGCCGCGAGATTGCCGACCTGTTGCTCGAGAGACTCGATGCGAGCCATGCGGGCGCGCAGATCCGTCTCGAGGTCGTGGGTGCGAGCGCCACGAACGGACACCTCGCCTTCGAGCTGCCCAAGGCGCTCGTCACGCTGGCGGACTGCCTGATCGAGAGAGCCGAGCAGGACTTCGAATACGGACCGGCGGCCCTCGTTGGATTGAAGCGTCTCCAGATAGCTCGCGTTGCGCGCTTGCAGATCGGCGACATCCCGCTGCGCAACGGTGAGCGCTCGGTCGCGTGCCTGCAGCTTCGTCTCCAGATCGAGCTTCAGCGCCGCAAGTTGCGACTCGAGCTCCTGACGACGCGCACTGCTGGCGGCTCCCGCCGCTTCGCGCTCATGGACCGCCTGCTGCAACTCCGCGATCTGGGTCTGCGCGGCGATGCCCGCGGCCTGAGTGCGTGACAGCTCGTCTTCCACGAGGCGAAGGCGATTCTGCGCCGCCGCGCCCTCGTCATGAGACACCGTGAGCGCGCGCTCCAGCTCCGCGAGCCGCGCGCCTTTGCTCGTCAGCCGCTCCTCGAGCTCACGCAGGTTGCTCGAGAGAGTTTGAATGTTGATCTCGAGCTGGGTGCGCTGCCGCTCGGCAGCTTCGAGCGCCTCGGCAGAGGCCGGCGGGGCCATCCGCAATGTGGGCGGCAGGCTGGTCCAGGTGTCGGTGCTCGCGAGGCGATCCTCACGGGCATTCGTCGCGGACGTGTGAGCCGCTTCGTAAGCCGCCACGTCGAGGACGGGCAGCTCGGCAGTCGTTTCTAGGTCCGCCTCGTCAGGTGGTGACGTCTGGCGCTGAACGCTCATCGCAGTCTCCTCGCGCCACCATCCCGCAGACGGGCGCGTCCCCTGAATTCCTTATGCCAGGAAGTGTAGCGCCGTGGCCCCGAGTCGGTCGCCACGAAGTGCGCAAATGTGTGAAAGCCATCCGACCATAGAACATAACGCCGGCAACGCACGCGCTTCAGCCACGGATGAAATCTTTTACTGCCTCCGCCACGGCTACCGCCTGGGCGCCGAGCAGATCCTGTCCGGCCTCCGGCAGCTCTTGGATGCGAGCCTTCGGCAGCAGCTCACGCACGCGCCCGGTCGCTTCCCAGAGAGAGTCCTTGGGACGCAGCACGAGCACGGGATGAGTCACCAGGGGTAGTCGTTCTCGCACGGGATACTGCGCGATCGCTGCCGCCATCCCTGCTGTCTGCGCACGCGCCCTCAAGCTATCCGCGAGCGCCGCGTTCAGCGTGTCGAGGCTCGCCTGGGTGCCGTAGGCTTCCACCGCGCGGCGCCACTCGGCCAGGAGATGCGTGCCATCCGCTACTGACGCCGGACGGTCGGCCGCGCGGCGAAATACCTCGCGCTCGCTGTCATTCAATATCGGGACCGACGCCAGCACGACGCGCCGGACCTGGTTGGGTCGAGTGATCGCAAGCTCCGTTGCCAGGAGGGCGCCGGCCTGATGGCCCAGTACATCGATCTGCCGGAACCGCATCGTGTCCAGGAAATCCACCAGCGCCGCCGCGTAGTCCGAGATCGCGGCGCGCGCCTGGGGAGCATCGGAGTCGCCGAAGCCCGGCGTGTCGGGCGCATACACGGAGCGGTCACGTCCGGCGAGCGCCAGGAGCCGCTCGAAGACGCGGCCGGAGCCCGGAATGGGATGCAGGCACAGGAGTGGCGTGCCCTCCTCGAACCCGCCGCCCGGTGGAATCGCGTTATGGACATGGAGCTGCCCGTACCGCGACTCGAAATAACCTCGCCGCACTCGCGGCTCGGCGGGAACATAGCGACTCGAGACAGATCCTTTGGCCATGCCTGAATAAGCTCCCGGTACTGCGCCAGCCACACTCGCCGGCTCGATTTCTCACAGTCGCGCTGCGGCTCTACGCGGATCGTGCGCACTCAAGCCGCCGCAGCATACTGCGCGAATTCCTGACTGGCCAATACGTCGGATGGAGGATGGAAACGCACTTCACGAAAGCGTCACGAGGACCTTGTCGCGAGACGCTGCGCCGGACAACGATGGGGCCTGCTGCGTGTTCCGGAGTACCTGCGCATGCCTGTCAGATTTCGATGGCTTCTGGCGTGGTTGCCGCTGCTGACCCTTCATGGCTGCGGCTTGGCAGAGACAGGGGCATCGGCCGCGGCAGGCGGCATGAGTGCCGCAGAGGAAGCCCGCCAGGCAAAGCAGACAGAGCAGCGAGTCCAGCAGCAGATGGACGCGGCATACCAGCAGGCAGCCGACCAGCGGAAGGCTGCCGAAGCGGCATCCGAGTAGCGTTCCCTACGCGGGAGGGGGCCGCAACATCGGGGCGGCGGCCCTTCCGCGATTACTTCTTCCTCTTAGCGGCCTTCTTCTTAGCGGCGAGCCGTTTGCGGCCGGCCGGCCTCTTCGCGGCGCGGCGGCTGGCCTTCTTCGCCGCAGGCTTTCTGGCGGCTGTCTTCTTGCGCGAGGCTTTCTTGCCGGCGGCTTTCTTGGCGGCGGCTTTCTTGGCAGGGGCTTTCTTGGCAGGGGCTTTCTTGGCGGGCGCGCGCTTCGCCGCCGATTTCATGGGCGTCTCGCGCTTCTGCGCCGGCTTCTTGGCTCCTTCCTGGCTGGGCTGCTTCTGGGCGGGAGCGCTCTGGCGGGGCGCAGCGCTTGCACGGGCTGATCGCCTGGCGGCTGGCGCTTCCGCCGCCGCGGCCGGCTCCTGCAGGGCGATGGCAGCCCCCTGCGGGTCTTGAATCTGTGCGATCCATGAGCCACCCGGCACTTCCATCGGCCCATTCAGAACCCGGCCGCCGGCAGCCTTGACGGCGTTCACGGCCTTGCCCACGTCTGCGACGTGCACGTAGCACAGCCAGTTGGGCGGCATGTCGTAGTTGGCCGGCGCCTTGAAGATCCCACCGACCGGCTGGCCCCCGTGCTCGATGATCTGGTAGACGCCCCTATCGCCCATGTCATGGGCAGGCCCCTTGCTCCAACCGAACAGCGCGGCATAGAAATCCAACGCCGCACCGACATCCGTCGTCGCCAGCTCGTGCCACGAGAACTCACCGGCCACATCCGTCAGCGGCCCGCCCCCTGGAGGAGCGCCCATGGTTTTGAAGAGGGCGAACACGGCCCCTTGCGGGTCCTTCAGCACCGCGAATCGCCCCACGTTGGGAATGTCCATGGCGCCCCTGAGAACCTGCGCGCCCAGCGACTTGGCCTGGGACTGCGTCGCATCGACATCCGCTGTCCCGACATACATGAGCCAGTGCGGTGGGACACCGGTCGATTGCAGCTCCCGAGGCAGCTCCATCAACCCCCCCGCCTGAGCCGTACCCACCGTCCAAAGTGTGTACGTAGGCATACCCGAAGGACTCGCCTTCCAAGGAGCGACCTTCGAATAGAACGCCTTCGCCCCATCGACGTCCGTCGTTGCGAGCTCGTGCCAGACGAACCGTCCCCGAATATCCGCGCTGCTCATAGTGAGTATTCCCCCGGAAAGCCAGTCAGACCTGCGAAGCGGCGAACGTGTCTGCCTCGCCGCGTGGTGCTTCCTAACATTCTGCACCGGTGCGCCGCGCACTTCCACGCTGCATCGACTGTGGCACGGCGCAGCCGGCGAAACTAGGGCAGTTGCCAGGTTGCCCCGACGAGCACGAAGCGCGGCTGCCAGCCGTATGTGCCCGATTCGAGCTGACCCGTGCTGGAGATGCTGTAGCTCGAGCAGCAGCGGTTGGCGTTGTTCAGGACGTTATTGCTCTCCGCATACAGTTGAAGCGTGCCACGCCAGAGCGAATGCACCCAGGCCGATCGCAAGTTGAGGGAGAAGTAATCCGGCCAGCGCGCGGCATTCAGGCCACCCATCGTGACCACCGGTCCCACTGGACCGTTCTCCAGGGAAAGCTCCGTGCGGCGCCAGCCCGTATGCCAGTTCGCGTCCGCGGACACGGACCAGGCCGCCTTGCGCCAGGCGATTCCCCCCGCCACCGAGTGTTTTTGATCCCAGGTACGGGGGACGGTCACGGGACCGAATCGGTCCGTCGCCTGCGACCAGCTATAGTTCATCCAGGCGCTCCAGGGGCCGGCGTTCTGCCACCGCAGAGTCATCTCCGCGCCGTCGATGCGCGAGCTGTCCGGCTGCAGCCGCACTCGATCGACTTCGAGCTGCGGCAGCAAGGTGAACGGGTCAACCAGGTTCTCGTACTCGGGTAGCGGGTTCGAGATGCGCTTGTCGAATCCCTCCAGCCTCAATTGCCACTGGGAAGTGAGCTGCCGGTCCATCCCGATGACCCACTGCTTGGCATACTCGGGACGATGGAACACGGACTCGCCTTCCGGGACATCGAGCTCGTCCGGGCGCTGCGTCTGCGCGGCGCGTCCCCAGCTGAGACGCAGCAGCGTCAGGGAGTCCAGCTGGTAGCGAGCTCCCAGACGCGGTGAGAGCTGGTCGCTCGAGAACGCGCGCCCGAAGCGCTGGGCATCCCACCTCATCCCCACATCGAAAGATAACCTGGAGAGTGCGCTGATCAGGGCGGATGCATAGCCTGCATACGCCTGGCCGCCGAACCCCTGATTGAAGCTCGTCGCCCCGGCGACACGAGCGAACGTCTTGGCCAGAACGGGCTCGAAGCTCGCCTGGCTGTCATAGGCGTAGTGGGCTGCGTAGTCATACCACTCGCCGCCACTGTTCAAGCTCAGATATTCATTCACTCGCATGGACGCTTCCAAGCGGGCCGTCTCCGTCGAAAAACGCCGCCCGTCGGATAAGGAGCCCGTGGCGCTGCCCGTCCGATCCAAGGTGCCATCGCGGTCCGTGTGACGCTGGGTACGGGAGACCGATAGGTGGATCTCGTCGCTTTCCGCAGGGCGAAAAGTCCACCCGAGCCAGCCCGTCGCATCCCGGTAGCGGATGTGCGCTCGCTCGACTGGCGTGCCGGTCTGCTGATCGTTGGGCTGCAGCTCGAGTCCTCGATCGAGCCGGGCGTCCAGATCATCGTTGAGCATGAGATAGCCGATCGCCACCGAGGAGCGGTCGCCAAGATCGACCTGCACCCGCCCCAGGGCGTCGAGGAAGGCAGGCTCGGAGTGGTCCTGGTCCATGGCCTCCTGGACCAGATCCACATTTCCTCGTCTCACGACACTCAACCACTGGACGGGCAGGGACGGCATCTTTCCCGAGGATATGATCTGCGAATACAGCAGACTCATCCCGACCGCGTTGTAGCTGCCCTGAGAGGCATCGCGCGGCTCCATCTCCACCACCCCGGAGAGCCGGTTGCCGTAGCGGGCCGGAAACGCCCCGCTCAACAAGTCGAGCCGGGAGACCGTCTGCGGATCGAGAATGCTCAGCAGAGCCTGCGCGTCCTTGTAGTGATAAGGCTCGAACAACGGTACGCCATCGAAGTACACCGCGACCTCGTTCTCCCGGCCACCCCTGACATGCATACGAGCGGACGCCGTATTGGAGGCTATACCCGGTGCGTAGCGCACGGCGCGCAGGGCGTCCTGCTCGAGCCCGGGCAGCGCCTCAATGTCCTGTTGGCTAAGCTCCACGGTGGGCTTTACAGTCAGCGGTTGCACAGCGTAGCGGCTGGCATAGACGTCGATCTCATCGCGTGGCGCCGGGACCGGTTGCGCGGCGGCCTGCAGCGGCAGGGAGGCTACGACCGCAGGCTTCGGTGCATGAGTAACGGGCTGGCGAGTGATCGAGTAGGCCTGCCCCTGGATGGAGGTCAACGTCAGGCCGTAGGGGGCCAGTATCCGCCGGGCGATCTCCAGTGGGGGGCCCCTGCCCGGATCGGCTTTGACTGTGAACGTCGGATCGATGAGTGCCGAGCTGTACACCAGTTGCGCGCCCGAGCGGATCAGCTCCTCCAGCGCCCCGCCAAGCGCCTGCCCCGCCTGCACCGCTTCCGCCGCCGGCGACCCGAGGAGCACGAGCGCGGGAAGTAGGGCTGCCCTGAGGTAGCTGGCTGACATGGCGGTCGGAATGCTAGCACCGGGCTGCGTATGATTTCCGGGTTCCCTGGCGTCTAACCACTTGCTCTTTTTGCCCATGGGTCTGCCAAGTGCCCGCGACGAGTGACGAATCCGAGCTGGTCAAGCGCATGCTGGCGGGCGAGCAGCGGGCCTTCGATGCCTTTTTTGCCAGCCATTTCGGGCGTCTGTATCGGTTCGCCCTGCCGCGTCTGAACAACGACCCCCAGGCGACGGGTGAGGTCGTCCAGGCCGTGCTCGGCAAGGCCATGCGTAAACTCGCGGACTACCGGGGCGAGGCGGCGTTGTTCACCTGGCTCTGTCAGATCTGTCGCCACGAGATTGCCGATCACGTGCGCGCGAGCCGGCGGTATGCGGAGCGTGTGTTGCTCATCGACGATCGCCCGGAGCTGCGTGCCGCGATCGAGTCGCTCGAGGCCCCGGAGGAATACGACCTGATCCGGAGCTACGGCCGCAGCGAGGTCGGCCGGCTGGTGCAAGTGGTGCTCGATCGCCTCCCCTCGCATTACGGCGATGCCCTCGAGTGGAAATACGTCGAGGGACACTCTGTCGAGGAGATCGGCCAACGGCTCGGAATCGGCCACGCCGCGGCCCAATCCCTTCTCGCGCGCGCCCGGACCGCCTTCCGCGAAGCGCTGGAGAAAGTATTTGGTGCGGCCGCTGCGGATGTGATGGCGGGCCTGACCACGTGAGAGCTGCATCAATGCGTGACCCGGACACACTCAACCAGCAGGAAGAAACCGACCTCGCCGGCGTTCTGCGAGCAGCGGGACAACGGCCGCGGCCGCCGGCAGACGTCGCGACCGCGGTACGCTCCGCGGTGCTTGCTGAATGGCGCCATGTCGTCGCGGAGCGCAAGGCACGTACGCGGCGGCTGCGGATCAGATGGTCCCTGGCGGCCGCGATCGTACTCGGCGTCGGGGGAATAGCGGCCGCAATCCTCCAAACCCCGGGAGATGTCATCGCCAACGTGGCCCGGACCGAAGGTGACGTGAGCGTTGTCGCCGGCTGGTCGGCGCGCGGGCGAGCCGCTTTCCAGGGGCAGGCTCTGCGCAGCGGCCAACAGGTGTTGACCGGAGACTCCGGGCGGGTCGCTCTCGAGCTCGCCCGACTGTCGGTCAGGTTGGATCACGCCACCCAGGTCGCTCTGGTCGACCCGACCCACATCAAGGTCGCTCGCGGCTCGGTGTATCTCGACTCCGGCTCGGGGTCCCCCGGAGCGAGCTTGCTGCACGTCGAGACGCCGGCGGGCGAGATCCATCATGTCGGCACGCAGTACGCGGTCCGGGTGCTCCCCTCGGGCGTCGAGCTCGCAGTCCGTGAAGGCAAGGTCGAGCTCGACACCCCCGGCAAGCTGCCGGAAGTTGCGACGGCGGGCCAGCGTTTGGATGTCTCGGCCGCCGGGTCCGTGGCGCGCTCCACACTCCGCCCGGACGACGCTTATTGGAGCTGGGCGAGCAGCACCGCGCCTCAATTCGACATCTCGGGCCGCAAGCTGTCGGAGTTTCTGTCGTGGGCCGCGCGCGAGTCCGGCCGCGAGTTGGTCTACGCCACACCGCAAAGCGCAGCGGCCGCTCACAGTGCCGTCCTGAGCGGCTCCATCGCCGGACTCCGGCCGGACGATGCACTCGCGGCCGTCCTGGCCAGCACCGGCCTGCATCAGGTGCCCCGCGCCGGTGCCCTCCTCGTGGAGATCACCCCGCCCTAGCGCCTCAAGGGTGCGCGATGGTCTCCTCGCCGCTGGCCGGTCCGAGATGGGCACCCCCGAATCGGTGCTCGCGCCAGGCGAGATACAGCCCGCTCGCGATCACGATCCCTCCTCCGACAAACACCCGGCTGCCGGGCGTCACGCCCCAGAAGATCCAGTCGATACCCATTCCCCACGGCAACGCCGTGTACTCGAACGGAGCCACCACGGAAGGCGGCACACTGCGGAACGCCTCGGTCATGAGATGCTGACCGATCGTCGCGAACAACCCGATCGCCGCGATCAGGCCCCAGTGCGCACGCTCGATGGGCACCCAATCCGGCGCAGCCGCCAGCGACGACAGGACGGTCATCAAAGCGACCATCCAGAAAACGACGCTGACAGTCGTTTCCGCCTGTGCGACGACCCGCAAGGCGATGGCACTGCCGGCATAGGCGATCGCGGCGGCGAACGCTGCTACCGCACCGAGCGTCAACAGGCTCGAAGCGGAGGGACGCAACATCGTGAGAACGCCGATCAACCCCACCGAGATCGCCAGCCATCGCCGCCACTCAATATGCTCGCCGAACACGAGCACCGACAGCGCAGTCACGATGAGCGGCGCGACGAGAAAGATCGAGTACGCATCCGCCAGCGACAGCACGCGTACCGCATACACGAAACTGTACAGGATGAAGAGCATCAACGCGGCGCGCAGCAGGTGCATCCCGAACCGCCGCGGCCTCAGGTCCCGATATCTTCCCGAGATGAGGACCGGCACCAGCATGAAGGGCATCGCACCCAGGCCGCGCAGAGCGGCCACCTCGAGAGGCGGATAGTGTTGAGAGAACAACTTGAGGAGGGCGTCCATGCCCGCGAAGGCGGCCACGGCACCCAGCATCGTCGCGATCGCCTGGAGATGCCGCGTGGCAGTCATCGCTCGCGCAGTCTCGTCTCTACGCCTGCCGCGGCGGTGCACTCACCGAGGGCGCGCTCACCAGACGATAGCCGCTGCCGAGAAGGCGAGCAGACAGTGGGAATGCACTGACCAGCGAGGCGAGTAGTGAGGAGGCGTAGGGCACCGACTGGATGAGCAGCACGACGATCCAGGCCAGCCGGTCGGGCCCGTGTGTCAAGGCGGAGTGGGACACTCCCCAGGCGCAGAGCCACAGCCCCAGCATGATCAGCGTCTCGTCACGGGCAGCCATCAGCGCCCGCAGCCAACGCTCGGACCGTCCGCTCTTGGGTGTGCGGAAGAATGGCTCGCGGCGAGTCAGCAGTCCCTTGACAACGGCCGTCCCAATCGTATGGGTCAGCGCAAGTCCGGCAATCGCCGCCGCAACGGTCTGCCGGAAATTGGCGCCCACACGCACGCGATACAGGTGAACGAGCTTCGCGAGCTTGAAGGTAAAGAGCGACAGCGGGAGCACGGAATACATCACGAGCGGCGGATCGATCTGCCGGGGGGCCATGACCATGGCAGCGGACCAGAACAGCGCCGCGATGTTGAACAGCATGTTGAACCCGTCGGCCACCCATGGCAGCCAGCCGGCCACGAAATGGTAACGCTGGCCGCGCGACAGGGTACCTTCGAGGAACAAGGTCGCGGCGTGCCGCTTCAGTATCTGCATCGCACCGTAGGCCCAGCGGAAGCGTTGTTTCTTGAAGTCGACGAACGTGTCGGGCATGAGGCCGCGGCCATAGCTCGTCGGTACGTAGCTCGCCTCGTAGCCGGCTTCGAAGATCCGCAGGCCGAGCTCGGCGTCTTCGGTGATGCACCACTGCGCCCAACCGCCGGTCGTCTCGAGCAGGCTCCGGCGCACGAGCGTCATGGTGCCGTGCTGGATGATGGCATTGCGCTCGTTGCGCGTGATCATGCCAATGTGAAAGAACCCACGATACTCCGCGTAGCACATGGCCTTGAAGGCGCTCGCGTGCTCGTCCCGATAGTCCTGGGGCGCCTGGACGATGGCAGTACGCGGATCCTCGAAACCGGGCGTGAGCTCCCGGAGCCAGTTGGGCTCGACCGCATAGTCGCTGTCGATGACCGCGACGATGGCCGCATCGGCTGCGGTGTGCTGCAGAGCAAAGTTGAGAGCGCCGGCCTTGAAGCCCGCAAGCGGCGCGACGTGGAAGAACCGGAACCGCTCGCCGAGGCGCGCGCAGTGCGCCTCGACAGGCCGCCAGACTTCCTCGTCCCGCGTGTTGTTGTCGATGACCAGCACTTCGAAGTTCGGATAGTCCAGCCGCGCGAGCGCATCCAGAGTCTCGACGAGCATCTGCGGCGGCTCGTTGTAGGCAGGCACGTGGATCGAGACTTTCGGACCGGCAGCTTCCCGAGGGAGCCGCGCGGCGAGGCTGCCGTTCAAGGGATAGCCCAGCCTGCGGCGGTCAGTGACCCAGTGGGCCTCGGCCCATTCATGCGCCTCGGCGAGCAGCACGACGATGACACCCAGCATGCCCAGCAGCAGGAGCACGCCCGAGACGACGCTCGATACGGTCATGTACTGCTGCGTGAAGTCGTAAAACACCCACACCGTGATGGTGGCTGCCGCATAAACGATCAGCGCCAGGAAGCTGCGCCCGCGGTTGCGGAGGGTTTTGCTGTTGAGATAGAAAGCCCCGAACACGAGCACCGCGACGAGCACGGAAATGGCTGCGAGCGAATGCCATACGGGGACGCGCACGATCGGGGCGGTGAATGCGAACTTCGGATGCCGCTCGGCATCGTAGACACCCCAGTACGATCCCACGGCACCCTCTTGATAGGCCTTCCAGGGCTGATCGAAGGCCTCCATCAAGTAATAGATGATCTGCTCGCGCTCCGCGCGAGCCAGAAAACGCCGCAGAAACAGCGCCTCGTTCGCATCGGAGGCCACGGCGGACATTCGAGTGCGGCCGCGGCTCGGCCAGCCGACCTCCGCGATCACGATCGGCTTGCCGGGAAACGCCTTCTGCAGGCGCTGGAACTGGGAGAACGAATACTCCACGGCCGTGTCTACATCCACGCCCTCCCAGTACGGCAGCAGGTGAACGCCGATGAAATCGACGTGCTGTGCCAGGTCGGGATGAGCGAGCCACACGTGCCACGGCTCGGCAGTGCCGACCGGCTGGCCGATCGAGCGGCGCGCCCGGTCGAGGTACCTCTCCAGATCCCGTATCGGCAGGTCACCGCGCAACACGACCTCGTTGCCGATGAACACGCGCATCACATTCAGGTGCGTGCGGGCGAGCTCCACCGCGGTCTCGAGCTCGAGCTCGTTGTGATCCCGGTGATCGTCGATCCACGCTCCCACGGCGACATTGAGATTGCGCCGCGCCGCCAGCTGCGGCACGTCCTGCAGCGTGCCCTCCACACTATAGGTGCGTACCGAGTTGGCCTTCCCCGAGAGCAGCTTCAGGTCGGAATCGATCTCCGCATCGGTCGGCAATTCGTGGCGCGTCGGATCCTCGCCTATCCGGAAAGGGGAGAAGGCGAAGCCCTGAATGAACTGGGGCCAGGGCGGCTCCGTGGTGGGCCTGTTGAGGAACGCCCACAGGGCGACGGTGAGCGCCGCAAAGGCGGACGCGATCAGCAGCCCCGATAGTGATTTCATGACCTCGCCCGGCCCTGCATTCATTCATTGTCGCGCGCGGGGCGCATATTACGCCCCAACCTGGGCGCAAGCGTAGGCGTGAAATTGCCATAATCCGCCCCGCCCCGCCGGCTCGACGGCGGGAGAATGCCGGGTTCAGGCTGAATGCAGGCTGTCTACCAGACGCCGGTGTCCGGCATCGACTTCCATGGCTCGGCGGGCGGGAGTGCCGCGCCTGCCTGTAACAACTCGATCGAGATGTTGTCCGGCGAGCGGACGAAGGCCATGCGGCCGTCGCGCGGCGGGCGGTTCAGGGTGACCCCGTGGTCGGCGAGCCGCTGACAGGCCGCGTAGATATCGGGGACCTCGTAGGCCAGGTGGCCGAAGTTGCGGCCGCCCGCATAGTCTTCCGGATCCCAGTTGTGAGTGAGCTCTACCTGCGCCGCCTCGTTGCCGGGTGCGGCGAGAAAGATGAGGGTGAAGCGGCGCTGCGGGACGTCCTTGCGCGATACCTCTCGCAGACCCAGCGCATCGCAATAGAAGCGCAGTGAAGCGTCCACGTCGGTTACGCGCACCATTGTATGGAGGTATTTCATGGCGTTCGTCAAAACATCTCGGAGGCGCCGGGCGTCTTGATATCGACCGGGTAGCGCGAAGGAATGAACTCGCCGGTGATCATCTCATCGTACGTCTGGCCGGGACCGACCATCGGATAGACACCGGCGTCCGGATCGATCATGACTTCGAGGAAGGCGGGACCCGGGTACCGGATGAACTCCTCGATTGCCCGCGGCACGTCCTCTTTACGATCGAGGCGCGCGGCGTAACCGAAGCCATCCGCTTGCGCGGTGCGCACGAAGTCCTTCTTGTGCAGCGAGCGATCGCTCGCCGACAGGCGTCCCTTGAAAAACAGTTTCTGCCACTGCTTGACCATCCCGTCCCCGAAATTGTTGAGGACGACCACCTTGATCGGCAGATCGTACGTCGTCACCGTCTCGAGCTCGCCGATGTTCATGCGGATGCTGGAATCGCCGTCGATATCGATCACCAGCCGGCGGGGATTGGCAATTTGCGCGCCGATCGCTGCCGGCAGCCCGAATCCCATCGTCCCCATGCTTCCGGAGGTCAGCCACAATCGCGGATGGCGGAAGTCGCAGTACTGAGCGGCCCACATCTGGTGCTGGCCCACGCCCGTCGTGATGATGGCCTCGCCGGCGGCGTGCTTGTTGATCTCCTCGATCACGTAGTAGGGCTGTATGCGCCGGCTCGCGCGATCGTAATTCATCGCGTACACCCGCTTCAGCTCGGCCAGGGCAAGGTGCCACGCACTGAGGTCGCGCTGAAACTTCTCCTGACGCCCATACGCAGTCAGCGCCTGCAACGCTTCGGGCAGCAGGCCAACATGACTCCACTGCACCCGCTTGACCTTGTTGACTTCAGCGCGATCGATATCGAGATGCGCGATCCGCTTGGCGTGCTTCGCGAACTTTGCGGGCACGCCGGCAACCCGATCATCGAATCGGGCGCCGACGGCAATCAGGAAATCGCAATCATCGACGGCGTAGTTGGCGTACGCAGCACCGTGCATGCCCAGCATCCGCATGGACAGAGCATCGGTCGTGTCGACCGCCCCGATACCCATGAGCGTCGTGACGACCGGGATATTGAACGTCCGCGCGAACTCGGCGAGCGCACCGGCCGCATTGGCGTTGATGACACCGCCACCGGCGTAGATCAGGGGCCGCTCGGATTCCGCGAGCATGGCGAAAAATGCGCCCGCCTCCCGGCTCTCGAGGCTCTCGCGGGTCAGCTCGCTCATGCGGCGGCGATACCCCGGGATGGGGAGCATCCCGGCCCCCTGGAAGACCCCTTCCCAGTTCTGAACATCCTTCGGCACGTCCACGACGACGGGTCCGGGCCGGCCGCTGCGCGCAATGTCGAACGCCGTACGGATCGTGGCCTCGAGCCGGGTGGGGTCCGTGACGAGGAAGATGTGCTTCGCGACCGCGCCCATGATCGAGGGCACGGGCGCCTCCTGGAAAGCATCCGTACCGATGGCCGCGCGCGCGACCTGGCCACAGATCACGACAATCGGCACCGAATCGGCCATGCAGTCGCGCACCGGGGTCACGGTATTCGTTGCCCCGGGGCCGGACGTCACCAGGCAAACGCCCACCCGGCCCGTGGCTCGCGCGTAGCCCGCCGCCATGAAGCCGGCGCCCTGCTCGTTCGCCGGGACGATCAGGGGAATCTGCGGCTCACCGTTGCGGCTCTGCTGCTCGTTATAAAGGAATACAGCGTCATACGTCGGCAGGATGGCTCCGCCGCTGTAGCCGAAGATGGCCGTGACCCCCTCGTCCGCGAGTACCTGCATGATCATGCGGGCGCCGGACATGTTCTCTCCGGCCAGCGGGTGGCCGTGGGGGCGGGGCTGAATCACGGTATCGCTCATGACGCGCCTATTTGACGACGAGGGGCCGTTGTAAGGGGGGATCTACGAGCCTAGCAGCTTGCCGGCGCGGCGCAAAATGCCCGACCGGCCGGGCATGCCTGTCCGGGCCGAATCCTTTATCCTGACCCGCCCGAATCGAAGGTCTGGTCAAGGCTCATGCGGCACATCATCGCGATTCTCCTCCAGAACGAGGCCGGGGCGCTCGCCCGCGTTGCGGGCCTGTTCTCGACACGCGGCTACAACATCGAGTCCCTGTCGGTAGCCCCGACGGACAATGCCACGGTATCGCGCTTGACGCTCGTCACCAGCGGCTCGGAGGCCGTCATCCAGCAAATCGTCAATCAACTCAACAAAGTCGTGGACGTGGTGACGGTCGAAGACATGACGCGGGGCGAGCACCTGGAGCGCGAGCTCGTCCTGCTCAAGCTCAAATTGCGCCCCGAGCGCACCGACGCCGTGCGCGGCTACGTGGTGCGCACGGGCGGGCGCGTTCTCGATCCGGCCGGAGAGGGTTTCATCGTCGAGCTGACCGCGAGCGAGGCCGAGATCAACGCCTTCGTCGCCGAGCTGTCTCAGCAGGCCGAGTTGCTCGAGATCGTGCGCAGCGGTGCTCTTGGCATCAGTCGCAACGCCCGACCTCTGCGGGTGGTGCGCTAGCAGCGAGAGGGCGCGCCAGTGAGCAGGGCTCGCATACTCATCGTCGATGACCTGCCGGAGAAGCTGCTCGTCTACGGCACCCTGTTGGACGATCTCGATGCACAGATCGTGGAAGCACACTCCGGCGAGGAGGCGCTGAAGTGCATTCTGGAGGATGAGTTCGCCGTCATCCTGCTCGATGTCAACATGCCGAGCATGGACGGGCTGGAGACCGCGAATCTCATTCGCGGCCATCGCAATGGACGCCATACTCCAATTATTTTCATCACGAGCTACGCGGACGAGATGCAAACCGCGCGCGGCTACGAGCTCGGCGCGGTCGACTACATCCTGTCCCCGGTCGTGGCGCCGGCACTGCGCACGAAGGTGCGTGTGTTCGTCGAGTTGTACGAGGCGCGCGCCGCTCTGTCCCGCGCCAACCAAGAGCTCGAGTCGCGGGTCAAGGAGCGCACGGCGGAGCTCGAAGAGCTGAGCCGCCTCAAGGACGAATTCCTGGCGACCATGTCGCACGAGCTGCGCACGCCCTTGAATGCCATCTTCGGTTGGATCACGTTGCTGCGAACACGGCGCCTGGATGAAACGACCCAGGAGCGTGCGCTCGAGACGATCGAGCGCAACGCGCGCGCTCAGAGGCGGCTCATCGAGGATCTTCTCGATGTCTCCCGCATCGTCACCGGCAAGGTCGCGCTGGAGATGCTTCCCGCCGATCCGCGTCGCGTCGTCGAGGCCGCGCTGGAGACGATGCATCCGGCGGCGCAGGCCAAGGGTGTGACCATCGACTCGAATCTCGACAAGGCGGTGGGCAGTGTTCGCGGCGATTTCGCTCGCCTCCAGCAGATCGTCTGCAACCTCCTGTCGAACGCCATCAAGTTCACTCCAGCAGGCGGGAAGATCGAGGTCCGCTTGGCGCGTCGCAACGATCAGGTTGAGATCAGCGTCCTCGACAGCGGCCAGGGCATCAAGCCGGAGTTCCTGCCGCACGTGTTCGATCGATTCCGGCAGGAGGACGGCTCGATCAGCCGTCGCCACGGCGGGCTCGGTCTCGGGCTCGCCATCGTGCGGCATCTCGTCGAGTTGCATGCCGGTAGCGTGGAAGCACACAGCCAGGGCGAGGGGCGCGGCGCCCAGTTCACCGTCCGGCTGCCGGTGCGAATACTGAGCGCTCCTGCCCGTGCAGCCGATGCATCGGTCGTCGGGCTCGTCACCTCAACTGCGCTGAGCGGCATCCGGGTGTTGGTCGTCGATGACGACCCTGGCGCCCGCGAGTTGATGAAAGGAGTGCTGGAGAACTACGGCGCGGAGGTCAGTCTCGCGGAGAGCGGCCCCATCGCACTTGCGCAGCTCTTCGACGGGCGGCCGCACGTGCTGATCGCGGATCTCGGCATGCCCGGCATGGACGGCTACACGCTGATCGAGCAGGTGCGCACCCTCGACCCGGACCTGGGCGGTCAGACTCCGGCCATCGCCGTGACCGGGCACGCATCGCCCCAGGATCGCCTGCGTGCCCTGCAGGCTGGCTATCAGAATCACGTCGCCAAGCCGGTCGAGCCCGAGGAGCTGGTCATCGTGATCGCCAGCCTCGCGAAAAGAACGCACTAGCCCGGGCCAAGGACTTATGGCTAAGGTATCAGCACCGTCGAGCCGGTCGTGCGACGCGCCTCGAGGTCGCGTTGCGCCTCGGCTGCATCGGCGAGCGGGTAGGTCTGCCCGATCCTCACTTTGACGGCCTTGCTCTTCACGATGGCGAACAGCTCGCGCGCGGCCGACTCGAGGCTCTCGCGGGTCGCGATGTAGCTGAACAGGGTCGGGCGTGTGAGAAACAGCGAGCCGCGCTTCGAGAGCTCGAGCGGACTGAAAGCGGGAGGTGGCCCCGAAGCGTTTCCGTAAGTCACCATCATGCCCCGGGGCCGCAGGCAGTCCAGAGACTCCATGAACGTGTCTTTCCCGACGGAGTCGTAAACGGCCGCCACGCCCTTGTCGCGCGTCAGCGCTTTCACCCGTGTCACGATGTCATCCCGTCCCGAAATGAGGACATGGCGGCACCCATGCCGCCGAGCCAGCTCAGCTTTACTGTCGCTGCCGACAACTCCGATGACCTTCGCCCCGAGCGCCTTCGCCCACTGACACAGCAGAAGGCCGACGCCGCCGGCTGCGGCGTGCACGAGGAGGCTATCGCCCTTCGCGACCCGATAGGTCCCTCGCAATAGATAGTGCGCCGTGAGGCCCTTCAGCATGAGCGCGGCCGCCTGCTCATCCGAGATGCCACGAGGCACCTTGACCAGCCGCTCGGCGGCGACGTTGCGCAGGTCGCAATAGGCGCCCGGGTTGGGGAGCACATACGCCACGCGATCGCCGACCCGAAACCCTCGGACTTTTCGCCCGACGGCCGCTACGACGCCGGCCGCTTCTCGCCCAACGCCGCCAGGTAAGTCGGTGGGATACAGTCCCGTCCGATCGTAGACGTCAATGTAGTTCAGGCCGATCGCCGTCTGGCGTATCTGCACCTCACCAGGCCCAGGGGCGCCCACTTCGATATCCTCGAAGCGCAGCACCTCCGGCCCACCCGTCTCGTGAAACCGGATCGCTTTAGCCATGGACCTAAGGATAAACCCAAGTCCCGGCGGTTGCTCTCAGTTACAGAGCAGCGTCATCCGTCTCACCCGTGCGGATGCGGATGACGCGCTCGATCTCGGTGATGAAGATCTTTCCGTCGCCGACCTTCCCCGTCTTGGCGGACTTCAGCACGGCCTCGACCACTTGATCGACGAGGTCGCTGCGCACAGCCACCTCGATGCGGGTCTTCGGCACGAAATCAACAACATACTCGGCACCACGATATAACTCGGTGTGGCCGCGCTGCCGTCCGAAGCCCTTCACTTCGGTGACAGTCATGCCGGAAACACCGATGTCGGACAGTGCAGCGCGCACGTCGTCGAGCTTGAACGGTTTGATGATCGCGGTGACCAGTTTCATGTGCGAGCTCTCCGTCGAAATGATCGAAGCCTTATTTATTACGTATTGCGGTCAACTCTCGGCCACGCTCGTTTTTGCAGTTTTCATGCCACGCGGCGCCGTGCAGCTAAATCACGGAGTTCGCTTAGCTTACACAAACCCTGCACTCTCCGGATGCACCATTGTAGAGCAGCCAGACGGCGCGCCCGCCCACGCATGGTGCACCTTCGGACACGGCTATCGGCTATGCTTCGCGCGATGCTCGGGCAGATCGTCATCGTGGGGGCCGGCCAAGCCGCCGACCAAGCGATTCACACACTACGCCGCAAAGGCTTCACGGGGAAGGTGGTGGTCCTCGGGGAGGAGCCGTGGTTGCCGTATCAACGCCCGCCCCTCTCGAAGAAATTCCTGGCCGGCGCGCTCGAGCTCGAGCGGCTGATCCTCCATCCCATGCAGTTCTTTGCAGACCAGCACGTCGAGATGCGCCTCGGCAAACGGGTCGAGGAAATCGACCGGGGCGCGAGGCGGCTGCGCCTCGACGATGGCAGCACGGTCGCGTACGACGCCCTGCTCATTGCGACCGGCAGTCGCCCCCGAAAGCTGATCGCATCCGGGGCGGAGCTGGCCGGGGTGCACTTCCTGCGGACCCTTAGTGACGTTCAGCGCATTCGCGATGAATTCGCTCGAGCCCGTCGGGTCGTCGTGATCGGTGGCGGCTACATCGGGCTCGAGGTCGCGGCGACCGCCCGCGGGCTGGGATTGGACGTCACCGTCCTCGAAATGGCCGATCGGGTCATGAATCGGGTGACCTGCGCGGAGATCTCTGCCTTTTATGCGGGCGAACACACGCGACACGGGGTTCGATTAATCTGTAACGCTCGCGTGATGGCGCTGGCCGAGGACGAGCAATCGGGACGTGTTCGAGCCGTACTCACCGAAGATGGGGTCGAGCACCCTGCGGACGTCGTGATCGTCGGGGTCGGCGTCTCTGCGGTCGACGAGCTGGCCGCCGCGGCAGGGCTCGAATGCTCGAACGGCATCGTCGTCGATGAATTCTGTCGCACCTGCGACCCTGCGATCTATGCGGCAGGCGATTGCACGAATCACCCGAATCTTCACTACGGCCGCCGCCTGCGCCTGGAATCGGTGGACAATGCATTCGAGCAGGGAGCCAGCGCCGCGGCCAACATGCTGGAGGCGCCGGTCGCTCACCACAAGGTACCCTGGTTCTGGTCGGATCAATACGATCTGAAGCTCATCATCGTCGGCCTGTGTCAGGGACACGACATGGCGATCACGCGCGGCGATCCGGCTACGCGAAGCTTCAGTGTCTGTTACCTGCGCGCGGGCGAGTTCATCGCCATCGACAGTATCAACAGCCCCAAGGACCAGATGGCGGCCCGCAAGATGATCGCGGCCCGTGCCCGTCCGAACCCGGACAAGCTGGCCGACCCCAAGACACCGCTCAAGGACTGCTGAGGGCCAGGAGCCCCTGGCGCTGCCATCGCGCCTTCCTGGCGCGAACGCTCTGGCAACGTGCACTGCGTGCGGGCTCGTCGTCCGCTCCCGTGATCCGTCGCACAGTGTGTGCACCTGCAATATGACAGGCTGCCGCCCTCGTTACGCTGGACAAGGGCGTCGTCGGACCCATGAGCGCGGTAGGCAGGACGAGCAGCAAATCGCTGCCTCGCGGGTCTTGGCCCTGTTTTCGTGTGGCGTGTGCCGTGCTGGCGCTCGGGATGCTGAGCGCCGCTCAGGCCTCGCCCTCCTTCAAGGTCCTCTATCACGAAGCCATCCATCTGCAGTCGCGGCAACCGACGGGCAAACAGCAGCATTGGAGCTTCGATGCCTACGGCCGCCATTTCGATCTGACGCTGGAGCCGAACGAAGAGATTCGGCAGGCGGTTCCTGCGGAGCGCTCGGACATCGTGCCGTTCCGCGGTGTGTTGGACGGTGAACCCGGCTCCTGGGCGCGTCTGACGCGCACGCGGGCCGGCTGGCGCGGTCTGCTGTTCGATGGGCACGACCTGTATGCGATCGCACCGACCGCCGAAGTCGTCAATGAAATGGTGCAGCCGCTGAGCGCCGGATCGAGCCCGACGGACCGCACCGCGCCCGTCATCTATCGCCTCGACGATGCTCTCATGAGCTCGGGAGCCGCCTTCTGCAAGGTGGCGACCGTCGACGGCACCGCAGCCAGCGGCGGATCCGGCGCACACGCGGAGCAGCCGCGCGAGACGGCGCTCATGGCTTATCAGAAGCTCGTAAGTGAGCTCGGCACACAGGCCGCGCAGGTACCGACCCGACGACTCAATGTCGGCATCGTCGCGGACTACGAGTTCTTCGAGGCGTTCAATCCGGATCCCGAGGGCGCCATCATCGCGCGCATGGATATCGTGGATGGCATCTACTCCAGCCAGCTCGGCATCAAACTCTCGCTCGCGCCGCTCGTGATCTTCACGACGCCTCAGGAGCCGTTCACAGCCACTGATCCGACCACGTTGCTGTCTCAGTTGCGCTCTTATCGGGGCGCGACGCCCTCTCAGATGCTACTGGGCGTCACGCATCTGATGACGGGGCGTGACCTCGATGGCGACATCGTCGGCATCGCCTATCTGGGATCCGTCTGCAACGGCGATGCGGCAGCGAGTCTTTCCGAGGGTGTCCATTCGACGACCATGTCGGCACTGATCGCGGCTCACGAGCTTGGCCACAATTTCAACGCGCCACACGACGGCGAGGCGGGCGCCTGCGCGACGACACCCCAAACGTTCCTGATGGCGCCGCGCATCAACTTCAGTGATCAGTTCTCCGCTTGCAGCCTGCAGCAGATCCGCGTCCGCATGCAGACCGCGCAATGCCTCGTACCCTACAACGCTCCGAACGTCTCGGTGCAGGGGGCTGCCGGCACCGTCCCGGCAACGGTCAACACCGCATTCAGTCTGAGCTTTACGGTTCGCGCCACAGGCGACGATCCCTCCACCGAGGTGACCGCGAGTGCAAGCCTGCCGGCCGGGCTGACCGTCCAATCGGCCGCCGCCAGCACCGGCACCTGCACGACCTCGGACACCGGCGTGAGCTGTAGCCTCGGCTCCCTAGCGAGCGGCGCTTCCAGAGAAGTCGACTTGATGCTGGTGCCTACGGCGACCGGCAATCTCACCGGGTCGCTCAGCGTCGCTTCGTCCAACGACTCCGTCATGACCGACAACTCCGCGCAGGTTGCGATCGATGTAACGGACACCGCGGGAGCATCCAGCCATGCGGCCGGTACTGCGGCCGCGAGTGGGGGAGGTGGGGGTGGCGTGGACGTTGTTTTGCTGGCCGCGCTGGCAACCACTGTCGGCCTTCGTGTCGGCTCAAAGCGGAAGTGGCAGAGCTTCCCGCGCGCCTCATCACGCCAGCACCACTAACAGATCCTTCGCCTCGACCTGCTGGCCGGGCCGCACCAGGACCTCGATCACTTCGCCATCCGTTTCCGCGCGGACGGCTGTCTCCATCTTCATTGCCTCCAACGTGACGAGCACGTCTGCCCGGGCCACCTTGCGCCCGACGCTCGCGATGACCGTGGCGATGGTTCCAGGCATGGGGGCTCCCAGTTGTTTGGGATTCCCGGCTTCGATCTTTCGCGGCGGCGGACGCTTGGCGACCTGACTGCGATCCGGTACGCGGACCGAGCGCGGCTGACCATTCAGCTCGAAGAACACAGTGCGGTTGCCGTCCGAGTGGGCTTCGCTGGTGGCCACATAGCGCACGATGAGCGTCTTGCCTCGCTCGATGTCGACAGTCATCTCCTGACCCGCGTCCATCCCGTAGAAAAAAACCGGCGTCGGGAGTATCCCGACATCACCGTAACGGATGCGGTCGCTCGCGTAATCCATCCAGACGCGTGGATACATTAAGTAGGAAGCCACATCGTCGTCCGTTACCGGACGCGGGAGCTTGCGCTGGATCTTGCTGCGCTCGGCCTCCAGGTCCACTGGCTGCATCGAGGCACCCGGGCGCTGCGTGAGTGGTGGAGCCCCATTGAGCACCTTGCGCTGCAGCTCGGCCGGAAAGCCTCCCTCCGGCTGACCGAGATCGCCGCGGAATAATTGCACCACCGACTCGGGGAAGGCGACGTCCGTCTGCGGATCCAGAACCTGCTCCTTGTTCAGGCCGCTGGTGACCATGAGCAGCGCCATGTCTCCAACGACCTTGGAGGTCGGCGTGACTTTGACGATGTCGCCGAACAGATCGTTCACGTCCGCATAGGTCTGGGCCACCTCCGGCCACCGAGCATCGTCGATGCCCAGCGATCGAGCCTGCTCGCGCAGATTGGTGTACTGCCCGCCGGGCATCCCATGTACGTAGACTTCGGATGCACCCGAGCGGATATCGCTCTCGAAGGCTGCGTAGAGTCTGCGCGTCTGCTCCCAGTAAGCGGACAGCATCCGCAACTTCGCCGGATCGACGCCGGAGTCTCGCGGACTGAAACGTAAGGCTTCGATGATCGATCCCAGGTTGGGCTGGGAGGTCAGGCCGCTCATCGAGTCGATTGCGCCATCGACCGCATCGGCCCCCGCTTCGATGGCCGCCAGAACGCTCGCCGCCGCGATGCCACTCGTATCGTGTGTATGAAAGTGGACCGGCAGCCCGGTCTCTTCCTTCAGCGCCTTGACCAGGAGCCGCGCGGCCTGCGGCCGGCACAGGCCGGCCATATCCTTGATGCCGAGCACATGCGTGCCGGCGGCTTTCAGCTCGCGCGCGAGCTTCACGTAGTACCGGAGCGTGTATTTCCTCTCGGCCGGATCGCTCAAATGGCCGGTGTAGCAGATCGCCGCCTCGCACAGCTTCCCCGTCTCGCGTATGGCATCGATCGCCACCCGCATGTTCTCCACCCAGTTGAGCGAATCGAACACACGGAATACATCGATACCCCGCTCCGCCGCCCGCTTGACGAAAAACCTCACGACGTTATCGGGATAGTTTGCGTAGCCCACGGCGTTGGCGGAGCGCAGGAGCATCTGCAGCAACAGGTTCGGCATCAGCTCCCGCAACCGCACCAGCCGCTGCCAGGGGTCCTCACCCAGGAAGCGCATCGCGACATCGAAGGTTGCGCCACCCCAACACTCGACGGAGAACAATTGCGGTAGGAGATGAGCGTAATACGGCGCGATGGCGGTCATATCGATCGTGCGCATGCGCGTCGCGAGCAACGATTGATGCGCATCGCGCATCGTGGTGTCAGTCAGCAGCACGCGCGGCTGATCGAGCATCCATTGCGCGAAGCGCTCGGGCCCAAGCTCGTCCAGCTTCTGCTTGCTTCCCGGCGGAGCGGACGTCGGCAAGCCGACCGACGGCAGGCGTGGCGCGGCGAACGAGGCGGGCCGGGGACGATTGCGGGTCTCCGGATGGCCGTTCACGATCGTTTCGCCGACGAAAGTCAGGATGCGCGTCGCGCGATCCCGCTTGCGCGGCCAGCGGAACAGCTCGGGGGTGTCGTCGATGAACCGGGTCGTGTATTCGCCCTGGGCGAAGCGCGGGTGCATGATGACCTGATCGAGAAATCTCAGGTTGGTCACCACGCCACGGATGCGGAATTCCCAGAGCGCTCGATGCATGCGGGCGATCGTCTCCTGCGCCGTCGCGGACCAGGCGGTCACTTTTACCAACAGCGAATCGTATGAGCGGGTAATGATCGCGCCGGTATAGGCGGTCCCCGCATCGAGCCGGATACCGAAGCCCGCCGGGCTGCGGTAGGCCGCGATCTTTCCGTAGTCGGGAATGAAGCTGTTCTCGGGATCTTCCGTCGTCACCCGGCATTGCATCGCATGGGCGTTGACCCGAATCTGACTCTGAGGCGGCACCCCGCTATCTGGCGTGCCGATGCGCGCCCCGTCGGCGATGCGGATCTGGGCCTTCACGAGATCGATGCCGGTCGCGCACTCCGTGACCGTGTGCTCCACCTGGATGCGCGGGTTGACCTCGATGAAAAAGAACTGACCGCTCGTGGCGTCCTGCAGGAACTCGACGGTGCCGGCATTCAGGTAGTGGGCGGCGCGGCCGATGGCGAGCGCTGCATTGCAAAGCTCTTCCCGCTGCGCATCCGTCAGGAAGACCGCGGGCGCCCGCTCGACGACTTTCTGGTTGCGGCGCTGGACCGTGCAATCGCGCTCGAACAGATGCACCAGGCCGCCATGACTGTCGCCCAGAATCTGGACCTCGATGTGGCGAGCCCGGCGGACCAGCTTCTCGAGATAGACTTCGTCATTGCCGAACGCGGCCTTTGCCTCACGCCGTGCTACAGGCAACACCTCCGCCAGCTGCGCGTTGCTCTCGACCACTCGCATGCCACGGCCGCCGCCCCCCCAGCTCGCCTTCAACATCACCGGATAGCCGATCTCCTCGGCGAGCCGTGTAGATTCCACCAGGTCGGCGGGCAACGGCGGCGTCGCTGGCATGACGGGGACGCCCGCCGACGTCGCCAGATTGCGTGCCGAGACCTTGTTGCCGAGCGCGCGCATGGTGGCGGGCGCCGGCCCGACGAAAATGATTCCGGCATCCGCGCACGCCTGGGCGAAGTCAGGATTCTCGGAGAGAAAACCGTAGCCCGGATGAATGGCATCGACGCGGGCTTCACGAGCGACTCGCAGGATATCGTCGATATCGAGATAAGCCTCCACCGGGCCCTTGTCCCGACCGACCAGATAGGCTTCATCGGCCTTCGTGCGATGCAGGGAGAAGCGGTCCTCCTGCGAGTAGATCGCAACCGTGGTGAGACCGAGCTCGCTTGCCGCACGCATCACGCGAATGGCGATCTCGCCGCGATTGGCGACCATTAGATTGCGGATCCGCTGCAACATCTCAGGGGGTACTCTTGGATTCGACGGCTGAGCAGTTTGATAATAACGTCAGTAGAGGACTTCTGTCGCAGCGGGAGGTCAGGCCGTGCATGCCATCGTCATCCACGGCGGCGCGGGCGCGATCCCGCGGCACGCCCTTTCACCACAGCATGAGCAAAGCTACCGAGCGGGCCTCGGGACAGCGCTCGACGCTGGATACGGTGTGCTGGAGGGCGGTGGAACCAGTTTGGACGCCGTGAGCACCGCGGTGCGGGCACTCGAGGACGACCCTCTGTTCAACGCGGGCCGCGGAGCAGCCTTGACCCGCGACGGTGCCGCGGAACTGGATGCTGCGATCATGGATGGCCGGCGTCAGCGTGCCGGTGCCGTAGCGTCGGTGCGTCACATCAAAAACCCCGTGGACCTCGCCCGCCGGGTCATGGAGCATTCGAGGCACGTGCTGCTGGTTGGAAGCGGAGCCGAGGAGTTTGCGCTCGAGCAAGGCATGGAGCTCGTGCCGAACACCTACTTCCGCACGGCGCAGCGGCAGCAGCAGCTCGAATCCGAACAGGGAGGGCACCGTGTATCCGATCTCATCCCCGCGCTCCCCGGCACAGTGGGGGCCGTCGCGCTCGACTCGACGGGCAACCTGGCAGCAGCGACGTCCACGGGTGGGATGACCAACAAGCGCGCCGGCCGGGTGGGTGACTCACCCATCATTGGGGCGGGCACTTACGCCAAAAATGGCGTCTGCGCAGTCTCCGCAACCGGTCACGGGGAGTACTTCATCCGCGCCGTGGCGGCTTACCATATTGTCGCCAGCGTCCAATACAGGGGGCTGTCTGTGGAGGCGGCGGCACGAGAAATGCTGCATGACATTCTTCGCGACCTGGGAGGAGCTGGCGGCATCATTGCCGTGGACGCCAATGGGCAGATTGTCATGGATTTCACGACCGAAGGAATGTTCCGCGGCGCCCGCCATTCCCATGGCCAGCGCGAAGTCGCCATCTAGGCCGCTCAGGCCTTTTCGGGGCGGAGAGTGGCGCTGATGCCAGGCTTCGAGGGGGCACAGAACGGCGATTCCGGCCAAGGTGGGCCCCTGCGCGTCGAAATCGCGCACTTCCAGAGTATGGTCGCGGCCGTCCAGGACTACGCCATCTTCATGCTCGATACCGAAGGTCGGGTCACCACTTGGAATACCGGTGCCGAGAAGATCAAGGGTTACCGGGCCAAGGAGATCCTGGGGCAGCATTTCTCCTGCTTCTACACGCCTGAAGCCCGCGAGCGGCACTGGCCCGATCAGGCGCTGAAAATCGCCGCGGGGCAAGGTCAGTTCGGGGATGAAGGCTGGCGTGTCCGCAATGATGGCTCCCGGTTCTGGGCGAGTATTCTGATCACGGCGATTCGCGACCCCGACGGACGGCTCAGAGGCTTCCTGAAAATCACCCGCGACCTCTCCGATCGCCGTCGCCATGAAGAGCTGCTGCGACAGAGTGAGGAGCGCTTTCGCCTGCTGGTCAATGCCGTGCAGGACTACGCGATCTTCATGATCGATCCGAACGGTAAAGTGGCGAGCTGGAACCCGGGAGCCGAACGCATAAACGGGTACACCGCCGTCGAGATCATGGGACAGGACTTCTCCTGCTTCTATACGCTGGAAGCGCGCACCGAAGGCAAGCCCGCGCAAGATCTGCAGGCTGCCGCCAAGCAAGGCAGCGTGGAGGACCACGGTTGGAGAGTGCGCAAGGACGGCAGCCGCTTCTGGGCCGTCGGCACCCTGACCGCCGTATATGACTCGAGCTCGCAGCTGCGTGGCTTCGCGAAGATCACCCGCGACATGACCGAGCGCAAGCAGATCGAGGCTCTCGAGGAAGCGCGCGAGCGGATCCACGAGTTCCTGGCGATGCTGTCGCACGAGCTGCGCAATCCGCTGGCACCGCTGCAGGCGTCTGCGGACATCCTCGCATCCAGAGCGCTGAGCGATGCGATCGCTACGCAGGCCTCCGACGTCATCGGCAGGCAGGTGCAGCATTTGACTCACCTGGTCGATGAGTTGCTCGACATGAGCCGCATCACCAGCGGTCGCATCACGCTGTCGCGCGAGCTGTTGGACATCTCGCTCGTCGTCACCCGAGCCATAGAAGCCTCACGCCCTCTGATCGACGCCAAGAGTCATGTCCTGGCAGTGGCTCTGCCGTCCTCGCCCGTGCTCGTCTCGGGTGATTTGACGCGTCTCACCCAGGTATTCGTCAACCTTCTGAACAACGCGGCGAGATACACTCCGGCAGGCGGACAGATCGAAGTATTCACCCGCATCTGCGAAGCCGGTGTCGCGGTGCACGTGCGTGACAATGGCGTGGGCATGACCCCCGAGTTGTTACCTCGGGTCTTCGAGCTCTTCACGCAGGGGCCTCGAGCCCTGGATCGCTCGGAAGGCGGGCTTGGAATCGGCCTCGCGCTGGTCCAGCAGCTCGTGCGGCTCCACGGCGGGACCATCGAGGCCAGCAGCTCGGGGCCGGAGCTGGGCAGTGAATTCATCGTCCGGCTGCCGATAGACGCGGGCGATTCGGCGGTGCAGGCGCCAGTCCTCAACAGCGAGTCGGGAGCAAAGAAAGCGCACATGCAGCAGATCATGGTCGTCGACGATAACCGGGACGCAGCGGACAGCATCGCCATGCTCTTGAAGTTGTGGGGGCATGAGGCGGTCTGCGTATACAGCGGTGCGGAGGCACTGCGAGTCGCGAAGCAACACCCTCCCGATGTGGTGCTGCTCGACATCGGTCTACCCGGCATGGATGGATATGAGGTCGCCACTCGGCTGCGACAGATGCCGGAGGCTTCGCGCGCGACGCTGGTCGCGATCACGGGATACAGTCAGGAAGAAGACCGGCAACGTACCCAACGCGCGGGCTTCGACCATCATCTGGTCAAGCCCGTCGCACCGGACACACTGCAGAGCCTGCTGCAGTCACTGGACAAGGGTTGACCGCACTCGACTCGGCGGCCGCGAC
>DATEJM010000088.1:0-83192 GCA_035277965.1 Steroidobacteraceae bacterium
GCGCCTGCCGCCCCGGCGGTTGCGCCTGCCGCAGCAACCGTCGCTTCCGGCGCTCCTCCCGCCGCGGGCGCGGCCGCGCCTCCCGTTCCAACACCAACATCGAGTCCGTACGGTTTCGCCGTACAGCTCGGGGCCTTCTCGACACAGGCCGCCGCTGCCAACGCGTGGCAAGCGCTATCGACACGCTTCGCCGGCGAGCTGCGCGGGATGACGCCGAACATCGTGTCCGGAACGGCCGCCTCCGGGCAGTTGTTTCGTCTCCAGGCCGCGGTTGCCGACGAGGCGCGGGCCCGCGCTTTGTGCGATGCGCTCAGGAAGCAGAGCCAGGCCTGCGTTCCGCTGTCGCCGCGTTGATACACATTGGCGGCGGCAGCGCAACCTCGACAATGTGACGCCGTCGTCCCATTGACCCGCGCGGTGCGCCCCGCCGTCCAAACGTGACAAATATGGTCACGCCGCGCGGCCCGCGGACCGATATCCAAGTGATTGTTTTCCATAGATTTGATGCATTGGCACAAGCTTTGCTTCGGCTATAGCGGCAAAGTTTCTGGCGAATTGCGAACAACTTCCCCGGTGTTCGCTCCTTGGCGCCGCGATGCGACTTCCCCCGCGTCGCGGCGCTGTTTTATTTCTTCCGGCGCAGTTATCCTGTCGGCGCAACGTTCCGGACGTCCTGCGGGACGCGTGCCGCGCGAGTCGCCAATCCGGCCGGCGCAAACCAACCTTCACACAGTTCGGTTACAACGACCCCATTGTACGGGTCGCGGCGCGTCCGCTCCGTGTGTGTGTTTTTCGCTGGAATATGCGGTCAAAACGGCTCGATCGCAGCGTTAAAAGCGTCCATTGCCGCAGCATCCGCGAGCTAAACTGACGACCATGAAGAACCGTTTCACTTCCCTCTTCGCAACCTTGGGCGCGCGCTCCTCCGCGGCGGCCGTGTCGGACTTCACGGTGTCAGGTCGTGATGCCGTGCGGGCCGCCACGCTCGCCAACGGCCTGAAAGCGATCGTCTGGCCGGTCCATGACATACCTAACATTGCGCTCTACAACTGGGTGCGCGCCGGCAGCCGCAATGAGGCGCCGGGCATCACCGGGCTGGCGCATTTCTTCGAGCACATGATGTTCAACGGCACGGCCCGCCGGCAGCCGGGCGAGTTCGACCGTCTGATGGAAGCGCAGGGCGGATCCAACAACGCGTTCACCAGCGATGATGTGACCGTCTATCAGGACTGGTTTCCGCGCCGCGCGCTCGATCTCGTGCTGGATCTCGAGGCGGACCGGATCGGCAACCTCGCGTTCGTCCCCGAGGTCATCGAGAGCGAGCGCGGCGTCGTGCACTCCGAGCGCCGCCTGCGGGTGGACGACAGCAACCAGGGTGCGTTGAGCGAGCAGGTCCAGGCGGCCGCTTTCGTGGCTCACCCCTATCAGTTTCCGACGATCGGCTGGCCTGCGGACATCGAGTCCTGGCGCATGGAGGATCTGCAGAAGTTCTTCAGGACCTACTACGCTCCCAACAATCTGACGCTGGTGCTCGCGGGCGATGTCGTGCCCGAGCAGGCTTTCGCCGCCCTGCGCAAGCACTTCGACGGCATTGCGCGCCAGGCGCCGCCCGAGGCGGTGCGCACGCAGGAGCCGGAGCAGGTCGGCGAGCGGCAGGTGATCGTGCGGCGCAAGGGCCAGACGCCGCTGCTGCAGTATGCATACAAGGCGCCCGCAGCCGCCGATCCGCGCGGCCCTGCTGTCAACCTGTTGCTGTCCACCCTCGTGGACGGGGACGCCTCGCGTTTGCACCGGCTGCTGGTCGAGCAGGCGCGCGTCGCGATCGAGGTCAGCGGTCACTGGCAGGAAGGCTTCGATCCCGGCCTCCTGTGGCTCTACATGACACTGCCCGAGGGCGCCGACCCTGCCGAAGTCCGGAACGTGGTCGACGCCGAGCTGGCGGCTGTCGCGCAGCATGGAGTGACCGATGCGGAGCTCGCGCGTGCGAAGAATCTGACGACCGCGGGTTTCTGGAAGAAACTGGCCACGATCGACGGCAAGGCCCAGCTCCTGGGTGAGTATGAGGTCTTTCACGGAGACTGGCGCAGGCTGTTCGATGCGCCGGCTCGTTTCGAGCGCGTGACGCGCGATGAGATCCGGGAGGTTGCGCGCCAGGTGCTGGATCGCAGAAGACGGACGGTCGGCGTTTTGATTCCTGCGGGCGCCGAGGCATGATCGGCCGTCTGTTGATGAAGGTCGCGGCGGCTACCTCCATGATTGCGCCCATGGCCGCAGGCTCGTGGGCCGCGCCCGGCGGAACGGGTGTCCGCGTTCCTCCGCACGAGCGCATCGTGCTGGATAACGGCCTCACTCTCATCATCGTTCCGCGTCGTGACGTGCCGCTGGTGGCGTTCAATGCCGTGTTGCGGGGCGGCGCGTCCGCTGACATGCACGGCAAGCCGGGTGTTGCTTCGCTCGTGGCGGGACTGCTCGAAAAGGGCGCAGGAAGCCGCGACGCCTTCGAGTTTGCCGACGCCGTGGAAGGTGTTGGAGGCAGCTTCGGCGCGGCCGCCGGCACCGAGGCGATCATCGTACGCGGGCAGTTTCTCGCTCGCGATCAGGAGCTGATGCTCGAGCTGCTGTCCGACGCGCTGCTCTCGCCACGGTTGGATCCGGAAGAGCTCGACGTGCTGCGACAGCGGCAGGTCGAGTTGATCAAGGCCGCCAAGGACTCGGACCCGTCCGAGTTGATCGGCATGTATGGCCGCGCATTCCTGTTCGGCGATCATCCATACGGCCGCCCGGTGATCGGCAGCGAGCGCTCCCTGGGCACCGTGACCCATCAGGACGTCCTCCGCTACTACGGCGAGCATTTTGGAGCCGACCGGCTCACGCTGATTGTTTCCGGAGACGTGGACTCGAGTTGGCTCAAGCGGGCGGTGATCGATGCGTTCGGCTCCTGGGGTGAGGCGCGGCGGCCGCTCGCGTTGCTGCCGGCGCCGGTGCGGGCGCGCGAGCGTCAGGTACTGCTGGTCGATTCGCCGGGTTCGGCGCAGACGTACTTCTGGATCGGCGCGGTAGGAGTCGGCAGGAAGTACCCGGATCGAGCCGCTCTCGAGCTCGTGAACACTCTCTATGGAGGTCGCTTCACCTCCATCCTCAACACCGAGCTGCGGGTGAAGTCCGGTCTTTCCTATGGCGCGCGCTCCGGCTTCATGCGCGGCAGCGTCGCAGGCGAGTTCTCGATACGCTCCTTCGCGCAGACCGAGGAGACCACGAAGGCGATCGAGCTCGCCCTGGCCACTCTGCGGCGGCTCAGGCACGATGGCGTCACGGGCGAGATGTTGGATTCGGCGCGCGCGTACGTCACGGGACAGTATCCGATGAGCTTCGAGACCGCGGCGGACTGGGCGGCCGAGCTCGGGGAGGTCGAGTTGTATCGGCTCGGCACGACCTACATCGATGACTACGGGCCCGCTCTCCACCGGGTCACATTGCAGGACGCCCGTCGAGTGATCGACGGCGCCTTCCCCGCGGCCGATCGAGTGGCGCTGGTCGTGATCGGCGATGCTGCCCGGATCCGGAGCGAGCTCACCGCCTACGGAGCGGTGACCGAGATGTCTCTGATCGAGCCCGTCTTCGATTCCCGCGCACGTCACGTCGTGGAGCCGGCGGCCGTATTGCAGCCAATCGACGCCTGAGCTGAACCGCCGGGTCACCGGGTTCCGCCGCATCGGCAAGGTCCGCGGTGTCAGACCGGAGGAAGAATACTGGCTGACCGGTCGCTGTCGCGGCTCTTGAAGGACGACTGGCCGCGCACGATCGACGAGTTGGAATAGTGCGCCGCGACCTGCGCGAGACTCTTTTCCAGAGCCTGCAGCAGCGGCTCGACCTCTTCGAGGAGCGCGTGTCCGGCCGTCGTCAGCTCGATTGCGCGCGTCCTGCGCTCGAACAGGCGCACTCCGAGGGACTGTTCGAGCTCACGCATCTGGTGACTGACCGCCGATGGGGTGAGGAACAACTCGTCCGCGGCGAACTTGAAGCTGCGACGACGCGCAGCCACACAAAAGGCCCGAAGGCTTCTCGTGGGAGGAAGCCGCCGAGCGCGGGTGACAGTGGGCGTGTGTGGGGTGTCGAGCATAGTGCTCGAGGTGCAAGATCCATGCCCCATCGCAACGCGGCCCTTTGGACCTCCCAGGACGCTGTCAGCTCAGCGTTAGGGGTCCGCAAGCTCCATGAGACATTCGAAGTCGCGTCTCGATTTGAGCAAGCTCACGAGCGCGTGCACCGACACGGGTCAGCCAGCTTGCACGAGATGCACATTGCCGGAGGTTCCGCGCCTGGACGGCGCGGCCCCCAGCCCCCAGGGATGGGTCCACGGCGGTCTGGAAGCTGGCTGACCCCGCGCGCAGAGTTACTGGGCGAGCGCACCGTCGATCCAGCGGGAGAGTGTCCCCGCGTCGAGTGCTCCGCTCTGCCGCGCCACTTCCCGCCCGTTCCTGAACACAATGAGGGTCGGGATACTGCGAATGTTGAAACGGCCGGCGATCTCGGGCTGCTCGTCGGTATTGAGCTTCGCCACCTGCAGTCGGTCGGGCTGCTGAGCCGCGAGCCGATCGAGCACGGGGGCCATCATGCGGCACGGGCCGCACCAGGGAGCCCAGAAGTCCACCAGGACCGGTAGGCTGCTCCGTTCCACGTGGGCTCCAAAAGAGCTCCCGTCCAGCGTCACGGGTTTACCCGACAGGAGCTCGGACTTGCAGCGAGCACACTTGGGATGCTCCGTCATGCGCCGCGCAGGCACCCGGACGGTCGTGTGGCACTCCGGGCAGGCAACCAGAATAGAATCTGTCGCAGCGGCGGTGGATGAGCTCATAGGCAATACCGCAGGGTGGATGTCCGTCACCGTATAGGGCTGCTGGCGCGCCATTTCAAGCCGGGCTTGTGGCGGTGCGACGGTGTCCCCATAGATCCGCAGTACTCGGCCCCGCCCGCGGGGCGCGTTCTGCCGGTATCAGCCGTGCGCAAGGTGTGACTCGAGCAAGCAGGGGCTGCCACGACTCATGGAATATCGCGATTACTACAAAATTCTGGGTGTTGCCCGGACTGCGACCGCGGACGAGATCAAGAAGGTCTACCGGCGGCTGGCTCGCAAGTACCACCCGGATGTCAGCAAGGAGGCCAACGCCGAGCAGAAGTTCAAGGAGGTCCAGGAGGCTTACGAGGTCCTGAAGGATCCGGAGAAGCGAGCCGCCTACGATCAGCTCGGCAGCGACTGGAAGTCAGGACAGCAGTTCCGGCCGCCGCCGGATTGGGGCAGCGGCTTCGAGTTCCGGGGCAGGCCGCGACAGGGCGGCGCTCGGCGCGAGGAAGCATTCGAAGAGGCCGAGGGCTTCAGTGATTTCTTTTCGTCGCTCTTCGGAGGCCGTGGCTTCTCGGGTGGCGGTGGCGATGCGGGGCCTTTCTCATCGGCGGGTCGTCACCGAGCGGGCCGTGACCACCACGCGCGGGTCGACATCGATCTGGAGGAGAGTTACCGAGGCGCCACCCGGACCCTGGAGCTGAAGCGGCCCGAGTTGAAGGCGGATGGCACCTTGGAGGTGAAGACTCACACCGTGCGAGTGACCATTCCGCAGGGAGTCACCGATGGACAGTTGATTCGTCTCGCGGGCCAGGGTGAGGCCGCGGCAGGGAACGGCCGTGCCGGCGACCTCTACCTCGAGGTCCACATCCGACCCCATCGTCTGTTCCAGCTCGATGGGAAGGACGTGACACTGACGCTTCCAATCGCCCCTTGGGAAGCTGCACTAGGGGCGACCGTGAAAGTTCCAACGCTGGGCGGCGCTGTGGAGATGCACGTGCCGACCTCTGCGCAGTCGGGTCAGAAGTTGCGGCTGCGGGGTCGCGGTCTGCCTGGACAGACTCCAGGGGATCAATACGTGCAGCTCAAAGTGGTTGTACCGGCAGCCAACACGCCCGAGGCGAAGGCGCTCTACGAAGAAATGAAGCGCAAGCTCGCGTTCGATCCGCGGGCCGATCTCGCAGCCAGTTGATAGGCCACGGCGAGGAGGCGGACCCTTCGCCATCGGATCAGCTCACTGCCCGAAAGCGCGGTGACTCCGGCGCCATCGGGCCAGCTCACTGCCCGAACCGGTCTGTCTCTTCGGCAAGATAGGCTTTCTCCTCCGACGTGCTGTTCCGGCGGAGCATGGCGTTGCGGTGCGGGAAGCGGCCGAAGTGCCTGATCAGCTCCCGATGAGTGCGCGCGGACTCCAGCGCGCTTTCAGTTGCAAAGCGCAGCTCGTCGGGCGTCTCGACCAGCAGTCGCCGATAGGCTGCGACCGATTCTTCCTGCACCTCCAGGGATTCGCAGTGCTGCAGGGGCATGTAGAAGAAGATCCGCTCCGCTGCGTTCAGAGCTCCGTCGGCCGCGGACTGCATGCCGAACAGCGTCAGAGCCAGGGCCTGCTCGTCGTAGGCAAACGCTCGAGCCGTGCCTCGGAAGATGTGCCGCGGGAACTGGTCGAGGACGATGATCAGACTCAGGCAACGCCGGGGGCTCGTCGCCCAGCCCGCCAGTGCGCCGCTCGCGGCCCGTTCCAGGAGCGTCGCGAAGCGCTCGGCTATCAGCTCGTCACGCTGCCTCGTCGCGTCGGGATCGTCGGATGTGAACCACAGTGCGACGAGGTGCCGCAGCGCTTCGGCAGACAGCGGCTCCTTGCCGAACCAGAACTCCCGCACGTTCAGCGCCTCGTCCATGCCTACCGCTCTCTTCGGCTGCCTTGCGCAGTTTGGGTTGCCTCGTCAGCCTCGAACAGCTTCTCGAGCTGTTGGGCGGCCTCGCGTGTCGTCGCGATGAACTTGTTGTCGTCTTCCTTCACTGCGTACTGAGCGTCGAGGGTTGCCTCGTCGTGCTGGCGGAACGTGCGGATCGCCGCCCGCGCGTTGGCCGCACTCTCGCCCAGCTCTTCCAGGACTGCCCCCGCCATCTCGAGGCTGGACGCGAACGTCTCGCGGATGATGTATGTCACGCCAATGTCGCGCAACGCGAACAAGTGCTGACGATTGCGCGCGCGGGCGAGTATCTTGAGATGTGGAAACTGGCTATGCACGAGCTCCGCTGCTCGTACGGACGCATCGACGTCGTCTATGGCCAGGACGAAGATCTCGGCGGTCTCGGCGCCCGCCGCGCGAAGGAGATCCAGGCGCGACGCGTCTCCGTAGTACACCCTGTTGCCGAATCGGCGCACGAAATCCACGTGTGTCTGATTGGCATCCAGCGCTGTGAAGCGAATCCGCCTCGCCCTCAGGACGCGGGCAACGATCTGCCCGAATCGGCCGAAGCCCGCGATGATGACGCGGTTCTCGCGCTCATCGATGCCATCGAAGGGTCGCGCGGGCTCCGCGCCCCAGCGGGCGAGCAGACGGTCGTGCAGCACCAGCAACAGCGGCCCGAGCATCATGGACAGCGTGACCGACAACACCAACAGGTCGGTCGTCTCGGGTGGCAGGATCCGCTCCCGAGCCGCCATCGTGAACAGGACAAAGGCGAACTCGCCGCCCGCCGGCAAGGTGAAGCCGAGCTTCCAGGCCGCGGCGCCTCCGTGCCGGGTCATCCCACCGAGGGCTGCGATCGCGAGCACCTTGATGATGAGAAAGCCCGCCGTCACGCCGAGCACTCGTAGCGGCTCGGACCCGAACAGTCCGAGGTTGGCGGCCATTCCGACGGCAATGAAAAACAACCCGAGCAGCAACCCCTTGAACGGCTCCAGGTCCGCCTCGAGCTCGTGCCGGAATTCGCTGTCGGCGAGCAGCACGCCCGCGAGGAAAGCCCCGAGCGACATCGAGAGGCCCGCCACATTGGCGAGCAGGGCGGTCACGATGACCACGAGCAACGCTGCCGCGGTGAAGACCTCGGTGATCCTGATACGGGCGACCAGCCGCAACGCGGGCCGCAGCAGGAGGCGGCCGCCGCCCACGATGCCGACCATGACGGCGATGAGGGTCAACAATTTCAGATAACCCTGGCCGCCGCTGAGAGGTTGCCCGGCGGAGGGCGCGAGCAGGGGCAGCGCTGCGAGCAGCGGCAGCACGGCGATGTCCTGGAACAGCAGGATCCCGAACGCCGAGCGTCCATGCAGGCTCTTCAGCTGATTACGCTCTGCGAGCAATTGCAGAACGAGGGGCGTCGAGGAAAGCGAGAGCCCGAACCCGACGACCAGTGCTGCTGCAGGAGGGATGCCCCCGAGCCGGGCCGCGGTCCCGAGAAGGACCGTGCAGGAGGCGACCTGCGCAAGGCCGAGGCCGAAGACGCTCCGCCGCATGACCCACAGACGCGTTGGTTGCAGCTCGAGGCCGATGATGAAGAGCAGGAGCACGATGCCGAACTCCGCGAACTTCATGACGCTCTCGACGTTGCCGACCAGCGCGAAGCCCCACGGGCCAACCGCTACTCCGGCCGCGACATAGCCGAGAATCGAGCTCAGCCTGAGCAGTCTGAAAAGGGATACGGCGAGGACGGCGGCCGCCAGCAGCACCGCGGTTTGGACCAACGAGATCATGGAAGGTCTGCCTGCCCGTCGTGGCTCTTGAGTTTAAGTCATGGGAACCCCATCCCAGCCCCACTATGCTGGACGAGAAGCCTTCTGACGAGGGTGCGACCGCGGCACCCGAAGAGATTCTGGATGCCTACTCGCAGGCGGTGGTGGGCGCAGTAGAGCACGTCGGCCCCGCTGTCGTGAGCATTTACGTTGGCGGCCTCAACGACGAGAGTCGTGCCCGAGGTGGCTCGGGCTCCGGCGTCGTGGTCACGCCTGACGGCTACGTGCTGACCAACGAGCATGTGGTGCAGGGGGTGCAGGAGGCGCGTGTTGCCTTTGTCGACGGTCGTAGTGTCTCTGCGGTCGTCGTGGGGCGGGATCCCGCGACAGATCTCGCGGTTCTGCGCGCGCATGCGACCTCGTTGCCTTATGCCAGCGTGGCGACGCAGCAGTCGCTGCGCGTCGGTCAGCTCGTGGTGGCGGTCGGCAATCCCTTCGGATTCGAGTCCACGGTTTCGGCTGGAGTCGTCAGTGCTTTGGGGCGCTCTCTGCGCAGCCGGCAGGGCCGCCTCATCGATGGCGTCGTGCAGCACACCGCGGCGTTGAATCCTGGAAATTCGGGTGGGCCGCTCGTGGACTCACGCGGCCGGGTCGTGGGCGTCAACACGGCGATCATCGCGATGGCGCAGGGCATCGGCTTCTCGGTGCCGGCCGCCACAGCTCAGTGGGTACTCAGTGAAATCCTCACGCAGGGACGGGTGCGGCGCGCTCATCTCGGACTCGGCGTTCGGGATCGTGTATTGGATACGCGGTTGGTCCGCGCGCTGGGTCTGACTGCCAACCGGGCCGTGGAAGTCCTGAGTCGCGACTCTCGTGGGCCTGCGGCGAGTGCCGATCTGCACGTGGGGGATTGGATCGTCGCGGTGAACGACGCGTCGGTCGACGGCGTCGATGCTCTTCACCGACAGCTCAGCAGGGTGCCCGCGGGAACTCCGCTGAAGCTGCGTGTGGTGCGGCGCGCGAAGCTCGTGGAAGTCCTGCTGACTCCCTGATGCATCGGCAAAAGCCGCCTAGACCACCCCACGAAATTGAGCCAAAGCTCTCAATTTCGCGGGACCCCGGTGCGGCGATTTTGCGGACATCAGCTTCGTTGCCGGCGGCCCAAAGCGTTTTTGCCGCCGGCACCCACCACTGCGTCACTCGCAGAGGCTCTCCATGTAGCCCTGTGCGACCGGCGACAGGCGTTTCAACGCCAGCGCTCGCGCCTTGGGTGCGTCCACGATGTACTCGAGCGGCCCTGACACCAGCATCTGACGGATGCGAGGATGCCGGGCGGACGCTCGTGCCATCTTGTTCAGCACGGTGAAGCCGCGGTTGATCTTTTCTCGGGATGCCCGGTTCTGCTCGATCGTCCGGGCCAGGTACTGCCCGAAGCGGGCGTACAGGAAGTAATCGTCATCCCCGACCTGGAAGCGCGCTTCCGCAAAGAAATCGGGGAAATTCTTTTCCAAATACTGATTGACGCTCTGAAGCCGGTTGGCAGGAGCGCGCCCTGCGTCGGAATGGGCCGACACCTTGAGCTGCTTCGTCATCTTGAGCTCGCCACACCTCCACGGGTCCGGACGACCATCTCTGGACGTCACGAGCGGTACCACACCTCGCAACGCGCGCGCATGTTGAGGTACGTCGCCCCTCGATGCAATACCTCTTGTGGAAGAACTGCGAGCCAGGTGGATTTTTTCGATCTTCCGTTAACTCGCCGGTGTTGTAATGAAGCTGCTCGCGGCGGCGCTCGCGGCGGCGCTCGCGTCGGCGCTCGCGTCGTGTTGCGCGCCGTGAGGCTGCTCACGAAATGACCAGCGCCGCAGCGGCGACCGGCCCGCTGCGCGCCCGATCCGCCAATCGGTTGGCCTGCAGAAAACGCCGCGGGTATTTTCCGCCAGATAAAAAAAGGCCTCGCCGGTGAGGGCGAGGCCCGGAGCGTGTCTTCCGTCGATGACCTCAGTGAATCGCTGTCAGCTTTCGGCCATGCGTGGGTGTGAAATCGAAACCGACCCTTCGCACCTCGCGCCAGCGTGTCGCGTCGTCACGAGCAGCTATGACTTTTCCGGCTGAAACGCTGGAGCGTGAGCTCCGGCTTCATTTCGATGCCCGCGTGTCGAATCACGCGTGAGTCGTTCCTGACAACCGCAGTAAGTTAGCGGCTGCCGTTCCCCGTGCCCGCGTCGATTACCCGAAGTTTCTTGTGTGATCCCTCCGGCTGTCCGCTCTGCGCATCAGTTGCGTCAGCCCGCCTCTTTCCGATCCGCCCTCGCCGTGCCTCAAACCGCCCATTCTCCTTTCAAAAACAGTCGGTTGTGAGATCAACGAGGGCTCCGCTCGAGAATCAGTGTACCCCTTCCGGATGAAATTTCCATGTCGTAATTTCAAGACACCGAGCTGGGTCTGGCTCCCGGGGCGGCGAGGCTCAGCCGCACCCGGAAGCGGGCGCCGCGGTCCCCGGGAAGGGACTCGGCGGCCGCGCTGCCGCCATGGAATTCAGCAATCAGCCGCACTATGTAAAGCCCCAGCCCGAAGTGCGGCCGCGTGTCCGAGCCGCTGCGCGACTGCCAGAGGGACTCGAAGAGCTGCCCCCCGGTCTCGGCCGGTATGGGCGGCCCCGGGTTGTCCACCTCGAGCACAGCCCTCGTCGGATCCGGATCGTGGAGCAGGCGAACGGTGATCGTCGCGCCGTCAGCGCTGAAGTCGACAGCGTTGTCCACGAGCTTGTCGAGCATCTGGACGATCAAGTCGGGCGCGCCTTCCATCTGCAGCGGCTCAGGCGGAGTCTCCGTGGCGAAGCGCCGCGACGGGAAAGCAACCCGATACGAGTCCACCGCTCCCACGATCACCGCAACCAGATCGAAGCGCGCTCGCTCGGCATGGCTGATCGCTTCCTCCACGCGCGACGCCGCTCCCATCGCGACCAGAATGGCATTCAGTCGCTCGCTGCCTTGTCGAGCCCGCTGGAGATACACCTCCTGATTCGGCGACAGCTTCTCGGACTCCATGTTTTCCAGGGAGGAGCGCACGATCGTGAGAGGAGTTCGGATCTCGTGGGCCAGCTTGCCGGCGAGAGTGCGCAGGTAGCCGGTGTATTCGTTCACGCGCTTCAACAGCGTCGAGAACCCGCGCGCGACGTCGCCGAGCTCATCTGCGGCGTCAGTTTCCGGGAAGTCGGTGACCAGTCCATCACGCCTGAGCGCCGACTCGCTCGCTCGCCGGAACCGGGCGAGCCGCATCGCCAGCCGGGCCGCGAAGATGAACATCGAGATCACCGCAATCAGACTGGTGATCAGCGTGAAGTTGAGCATGCGCGTGAGGGCGCGATCGCGAAGAGTGAGCCAGCGATCCTCGGTCTGCGAAACCTCGAGCGTTCCGATCACGGCATGGCTGTCCTCGCCATGGACGGGTGCGGTGGAGTCGATGATGCGCCGGCCGCCCGGTCGATCGACGAAGCGGCGATACAGGCGGGCGAGCAGGGGCGGAGGCGGACCCAGCCCGGTCGACTGCGCCAGCGCGTCTGCCTGAGCGAGAAGCCCGCCGCTCGTGGAAGTGACGCGGATGCGCAGTCCGGGCTGCAGAAATTGCTGGAGATAACCGTCGAGGTCGGGTGAGGCGGCCATGAGCCTGCCGACGGTGTGCAAGTTGTCGCTCCGCAGCGTTCCATAGCTGACGGGCACGGCGCCGCGCTCGTCCCGGTCATCGATCAGAACGCCGAAGTGCTCGCCCACCATCGATAGCGGCAGACGCACCTCCACGCGATAACCCTGCGGGCTGGGTTGCCAGGCCCCGCTGACCCGGGGCTCGTCGACAGCGGTCTGCTGCCCATACTCACCGCTCTCGATGCGGCGGGCCATCAGCGTTCCCGGTCCGCTCGCGCCGAGAAACACTTGATGCTGGTCACCATCCGGATCGTCAAACGCGAGCCAGACACGGTCGCCGATGGATGCGGCGTCGAGAGGATTGGCGCCGGGTGCGTCGAACACGAGACGGGTGTCGTGAACGTCGAGCAGCGCGTAGAGCATGTGCTCGGATACACCCGTGAGAATTCCGAAGCGATGCGCCCCGCGCGCGAAATATCTCCAGGCGACTCGGTCCTGCGGCCATTCATCGGGATAGCCGTCGAGGAATGGAGGGGTGGACAGCAGTATCGGCTGCAGGTCGTACGGCGTCGCCTCGGGCGAATCCGACCCGTCGGCTTCCCGATAGAGCAGGTCACGACGTCCCTGAAGTGACGACGCGATCGTCTGCGCAACGGAGGCGAGCGCGTTCTGTTCACCTTCCCGCAACGCGCTCTCCATCTCGCGCGCATAGCGACAGCCCGCCCACGGCAGCACCAATGTCGCCAGGCCGAGAAGCAACAACTTGAAACGCAGCGACATCAGTGAACGCAATGAGATGCCGCGCGGCTCGCTATTCGACCCAGCGATAGCCCATGCCGTAGACGGTCTGAACCGCGTCGAACTTCGGGTCGATGACCTGGAACTTACGGCGGATGCGCTTGATGTGGGAGGTGATCGTATTGTCGTCCAGCACGACGCTGGCGGCATCCATCAGCTGCTGGCGGTTCTTGACGTGCCCCGGATGTCGCGCGAGTGCGTGGACGATCCAGAACTCGGTGAGAGACAGCAACACGACCTGTCCCTGCCACTGCACTTGCATGCGCTCGGCGTCGAGGGTGAGCGGTCCGCGCCTCACGATCTGGGAGGCCTCCGCAGGCCGTCTCAGGGCGTCGACCCGGCGGAACAGAGCATTCACTCGTGCGATGAGATGGCCGAGGCTCAGATCCTTCGTGAGGAAATCGTCCGCTCCGAGACGGAGCCCCGACACCGCATCGAGCTCACTGTCACGCGCCGTGAGAAAGATGATCGGCAGCTCCGCGGAGAGCGCGCGGAGGGCGCGGCACAGCTCGAAGCCACCTTCCGGCTCCTCTTCCAGGGAAATGTCGATGACCGCGAGATCCGGCAGTCGCGCCTGGAAAGCCGCCATCGCCTGGGCGCGATCGGGGTACGTGCGCACGACATAGCCTTCCCGCGTGAAGGCGGCCGCGTAGTTGTCACGAATGGCGGGCTCGTCCTCGACGATCGCTACCTGACGTTTCATGGCGCTACAGGCTACAGCCTGAGGCGGGCCGGTGAAAGCGCCATCTTTTGCCACCATTCTTACGCGGCCCGCCACAGTCCCGCCCCGAGCTCCGCGGCCCATGGCGCTGAAATGATGACAAAGCATCACCACTGGGAGCCGCCTACCGTGCGCACGCTGTTGTATCGCCGTTGCGAATCGATCTCGAACTGGCTCGCGATCCTCACCCTGTTGGCGCTCGGGGTCGTGTGGCCTCCCGCCAATGCTGCCGATATCGACGATGCCCGCGCCGGCACGTTGTTTCTGAAGTCGAGCGCGGTAGCGCCTGCCGAGCAGGCACTTCGTCAATCCACACGCATCGACGCGCAGGTGATCGGCAACGTCGCACGGGTACACGTGACACAGACGTTCACGAATCAGGGCAGCGACTGGATGGAAGGGATGTACGTGTTTCCCCTGCCGGCGGGTTCTGCCGTAGACGACCTGCTGATGCACATCGGGGATCGGGTCATCCGCGGCGACATCAAGGCGCGGGAGGAGGCGCGCGCGACCTACGAGCGCGCGAAAGCCGAAGGCCGTCGCGCCAGCCTGGTGAGCCAGGAGCGACCCAACATGTTCACCACGGCAGTGGCCAACATCCCGCCGGCCTCGACCATCACGATCGAGATTGGGTACCTGGACGTGATCGAGTATCGCGACCAACGCTACACGTTGCATCTGCCACTGGCGATCACGCCGCGCTACACGCCGGGGGTGCCCGCATCGGAATTCGACGGGGTCGCCGTTGCGGGTACGCCTGAGCAAGTGACGGATACCGCGGGTACGCAAGCGACGGGTACCGCGGGTACGCCTGAGCAAGTGACGGCCGCTCAGCAACAGGTCGCCATCGACATCGAGCTCGACCCTGGGTTCGCGCTCGACTCGGTCGAGAGCCTCCACCATTCGATATCGACGACGACCACGAGCAATGGGCGGCGCATCGCACTGAGCTCACCCGAGGCACCGGCGGACCGCGATTTCGAGCTCGTATGGACGCCTGCTGCTGCTCAGGATACGCAGGCTACCGCGTTCTCCCAGACGGTCGGCAGTGACACCTACGTGCTCGTGGCCCTGACGCCGCCGGAGGTTATCACCGCCAACGACCCACCGCGCGAGCTCATCTTCATCATCGACACCTCGGGCTCGATGGAGGGGCCCTCTATTCAACAGGCCCGGGCAGCTCTGCAGCTCGGCGTCGATCGGCTGACTCCGGCCGATCGCTTCAACATCATCCGCTTCAGCAACGATGCGACGGCCCTGTTCTCCGGCTCGCGTCCGGTGGACACCGACAGTCGGGCGAGCGCGGCCGGTTTCATCGCCGCCCTGAAAGCGGATGGCGGCACCGAGATGCGCTCTGCCCTCGAGCTCGCGTTCGCGACGCAGCCCATCCCCGGAATCCTCCGGCAGATCGTCTTCATCACCGACGGCAGCGTGGGCAATGAGGCGGACCTCGTCCGCATGATCCAGGCCCGCATCGGCTCTGCCCGCTTGTTCACCGTGGGCATCGGCCCTGCCCCCAATGTGTACTTCATGGAGGAGGCCGCCGCTGCCGGTAGAGGCTCCTACACCTTCATTGCCCAGCGCGAGCAAGTCGGCGAGCGGATGCAGGATCTGTTCCGCAAGCTCGAGCATCCCGCCCTCATGAGCCTGGGACTGCAGTGGCCCGGTGGTGCAGTTGCCGACCTGGCACGGAGCCTTCCAAACGATCTGTACGTGGGTGATCCGCTGGTGATCGTCGCTCGATTGAAGTCCGCGTCGAGCGGGATGGTGACACTCACGGGGACACTTCGGGGCGCCGCCTGGGTTCACCAACTACCCATGACGGTCGTCGGCGAGAACGCCGGTATCGCGAAGTTGTGGGGCCGCGAGCGCATTACGCAGTTGTCGAGGCAGCGCAATGCCGCCGAGGAGGCGGACCGGATCCGGCTTCAGGCTGCCATTACGGAGGTGGCGCTTGCGCACCACCTGGTGAGTGAATTCACGAGCCTGGTCGCGGTCGATGTAACACCCGTGCGGCCCGCCCAGAGCCCTTATGACAGTGAACGAGCTCCCACCTCGGCTCCCAGAGGCAGCTTCTGGTCGGGCACGACCGGCTTCGCGCCGACGGCCACTCCCGCGCCGCTACTGTGGCTCTTGGGCATGAGCGCCCTGGGGTTCGCGCTGCTCCTGCACCTGCGGGCCCGCTGGACAGCCGACCTACGCGGCTGATCGTGGCACAACTCGATGAGAGCATCACGCATGGGGGCGATCGCGCTGGCAGCTGCCGGGCTGTCCTGTGTGCTCGCGGCGTCGTGGATCGACGTGAAGGCACGCGTAGCGCAGCTTCTGATCGCGAGGGCATGGAATGAGGAGCAGCAGGGGCAGGCTCATCCGAGCCCCTGGCCGTGGGCGGATACACTGCCCGTCGCGCGCCTGATCGTGCCGCGGCGGACGGCGCCCGACGGATTCATCGTGTTGGAAGGTTCCAGCGGGCGCAACCTCGCATTCGGACCCACGCACGATCCGGCCACGGTGTTGCCCGGTGAAAGGGGTAACAGTGTCATCGCCGGCCACCGCGATACGCATTTTCGATTTTTGCGCGGCCTGCGAGACGGCGACCTGATAGGCGTCCAGCGGCCACACGCCGCGGTCGTTTGGTTCGCAGTGACCCAAACGGCAGTCGTAGACAGTCGCCACACACGCATCGCTCTCGACAGCGATGAGCCCCGTCTGACCCTCGTGACGTGCTATCCCTTCGATGCGGTCGTGCCCGGCGGACCGCTACGCTACGTCGTGACGGCAGCGCGGGTAGTGCGGCAATCGATCCCCGTTAAAGCAAACGGGCCCGCTTGATGCGGGCCCGAGTATCAACTCAGCCTTGAGTGAAGCCGCCTGGCGGATGCGTTACGCCGCCTCCGCCATCATCCCGCGCAGTTTGCCCAGCGCGTTCGACTCGATCTGACGGATGCGCTCCGCCGAGACGCCGTACTTGTCCGCGAGCTCATGGAGAGTCGCCTTGTCATCGGCCATCCAGCGACGCTCCAGGATGTCACGGCTACGCTCGTCGAGCCTGGCGATTGCGCCCTGCAGGCGGTTCGAGGAGTCAGCTTCCCATTCCGCGTTCTCGACTTTCTCGGCCGGATCGGCGTCGGCGGCCGGCAAGTAAGAGGCAGGCGTGTACACGTCCTCCTCGTCCGAATCGGGCGTCGGGTCGAACGACATGTCGCGCGCGGCCAGCCGCTTCTCCATCTCGGTGACCTCGGTCGTGGTGACACCTAAGTCACGAGCGACCGCGGCCGTCTCGTCCGCCGACAGCCAGCTGAGATTCTTCTTCATCCTGCGGAGGTTGAAGAACAGCTTGCGCTGCGCCTTGGTCGTGGCGATCTTCACCAGGCGCCAGTTGCGCAGCACGTATTCATGGATCTCGGCTCGGATCCAGTGCACGGCAAACGAAACCAGCCGCACATTGACCGACGGATCGAACCGCTTGACGGCCTTCATCAGGCCCACGTTACCCTCCTGAATGAGGTCGCCCACCGGCAGGCCATAGCCGCTGTAGCCACGGGCAATGTGTACTACGAAGCGCAGATGCGAAAGCACCAGCTCTCGAGCCGCATCCAGGTCGTTCTCACGACGGAAGCGCTCGGCCAAGGTGCGCTCATCATCCCTGGTGAGCACGGGTATGCGACCGACCCGGTCGAGGTAAGCGTCGAGGCTTCCCAACGGACCGGCCAGTGCCAAATCACTACCGTTACGGGCGACGATTGCGGTACCTGCGATCATTGAGTCTCCCAAAGGTTCTGAGGGGCATTTTAGCACTCGCCCATTTGGAGTGCTAAGGAGCCTGGAAGTTCCCCCCGCCAGGCTGCCAGAAGCCTAAGGGATACAGTAGCTTAGGCTCGATCTCGGGAGCGCGGCGCGCCCCAAGGGATTCTTGATCGTGCTGCTGTGCGAACACACATACAGGCCGTATGCGAGCGAGACACTGCATTGATGTTCCTGGCGCATTCTGTCGAAATGATCCCTGCGGAGCTCGGGCATCGATTCTCCGCCCAGGTTGCCGCAAGCGAGGTACGTCATGACTGCCGAGATCGTCTTCTACACCGACCCCATGTCCCGAGGCCGCATCGTGCACTGGATGCTCGAGGAGAGCGGTGCTCCGCATCGCATCGAGCCGATCAGCCTGCAACGCAACGAGCAGAAGAAACCCGCCTACCTCGCCATCAATCCAATGGGCAAGGTCCCTGCGATCGTGCACAACGGCACCGTCGTTACCGAGTGTGCTGCGATCTGCACGTATCTCGCTGACGCGTTCCCCGCTGCGGGACTGGCCCCCGACATCAAATCCCCGCAGCGGGGCACCTATTTGCGCTGGATGTTCTTCGGAGCGGGTTGTGTGGACCCGGCCCTCATGGACACGATGCTGGCGCGCCCTCCTGTCGAGCGGCCGCAAGCCCTCAGCTACGGCACCCGGGCGGACATGACCGCGACTCTCGAAAAGGCGCTGCAGCCCGGCCCGTACATTCTCGGCGAACGCTTCAGCGCAGCCGACGTCTACATCGGCTCGCAGATCGGGTTCGGATTCATGATGAAGGCACTCGAGCCGCGTCCGATCCTCGTGAAGTACCACGAGCGACTGGCGCAACGCGACGCGTTCAAGCGCGCGAGCGAGAAGAGCGACCAATTGAGCGCCCAGATGAAAGGTTAGGCACGAGGCCCACCCGGCACAGGTATGTGCCGGGCCGCCGCAGGTGGCCATTGACTACGCGCGTGGCTCGACGCTCCTCAGATGGCGAGCAGCGGAGATCCACGCGCCGAGCCAGCCCAGGCACAGGCCACCGAGCAGCAGCCCCCCGACCTCCTGCGCGGGCAGTCCCTGCAGCGTGAACCGGCTACCGTAGAGTTGCGCCAGGGTGGCCACCGGATCACCGAGGATGATGACCGCAATTGCCACGATCGCCCAGGCAAGCAGCGCGCCGGTGAGTCCGTATAACGCCCCTGTGTAGAGAAAGGGTCTCCGCACGAACGCATTGGAGCCGCCCACGAGCTTCGTGACCTCGATCTCGGCGCGCCGCGCCTGAATCTCGAGCCGGATCGTATTGCCGATCATCGCCAGCACGCCGGCCGCGAGCAGGGTTGCGCCGATGGCGAGCAGCCGGCGCAGCACGGCCAGAATCGCATTGAAGCGCAACACCCACTCGGTATCGACCTGCACGAGATCCACTTCGGGCCAGGCCGCAAAGTATTGCCGCAACGCCTCGAGCGCAGCGGGCGATTCCGACTCCGCCCGCGGGCGAATGTGCAGCACGTTGGGCAATGGATTGTCTTGCAGAGCCTCGAGGGCTGCGCCGAACCCGGAGTAGGTTCGGAACTCCTCCAGCGCCTGAGCGGAGGAAATCAACTTCACGTCCGCAACGTCCGGCCGCTCGCGCGCGCTGCGCTCGAGCTGCTGAGCCTTCGTCAGCGCGACATCGGTCTTGAAATACACGGACATATCGACCGCGTTCGCAAACCCGCCCGCTGCCACCTGGGCGTTGGCGACGAAGACCCGCATCGCGGCGGGCAGCGCAAGCGCCAGTCCAACGACCAGAACCGTCAGCGCGGTGGCGAGCGGATTGCGCGCGAGACGGCCGAGTGAGCCCAGAAGCGCCTGCACATGGCGGGCCCCGGCAACACCCAGGCTCATCGCACGGCCATGACGCTGGGCAGCGAGTCGTCCGCCTCGCCCTGCAGTCGTCCGTTGTCCAACACGATCTCCCGCTGGCCAAACTCGCGGACGATGTGCAGATCATGCGTAGCCACGACGACCGTGACCCCCACATCCTGAAATCGCCGAAAGAGTTTCATCACTTCGAGCGCGAGGTCGGGATCCAGATTGCCGGTGGGCTCGTCGGCGATCAGGAGGGGCGGCTTGCTGACGACGGCCCGCGCGATGCCGACACGTTGTTGCTCGCCAACCGACAGCTCCAGAGGCAGCGCCTGCTCCGTGCCCAGCAATCCCACCTGATCCAGCGCGGCGCGCACCCGCTTGTCTATCTCCTTCAACGCGGTTCCCGCCACGACCAGCGGCAATGCGACGTTGTCGAAGACCGGGCGGTCGGCCAACAGCTTGTGATCCTGGAACACCATTCCAACCTGGCGCCGGAACGCCGGGATATGGCGTGACTTGAGCGTCGAGGTGTTCTTGCCCGCGACGATCGCAGTGCCGCGTGTAGGCCGCTCCAGCAGGGCGATGAGCTTCAACACCGTGCTCTTGCCGGCGCCCGATCGGCCGGTGAGGAAAACCATCTCGCCCGTATGAATCTGAAACGTGACGCCCGTGAGCGCCTCGCGTCCGTTGGGATAGCGCTTGCTGACGCGGTCGAAGCTGATCATGACTGCGGTCCTTCGACGAGGGCGGCGGCGAACGCCTGGGCGTCGAACTCGCCGAAATCCTCCGGTTGCTCGCCGATGCCGATGAACCGGATCGGCAATCCGAGCTTGCGCGCGATCGCGATGACGATGCCTCCCTTCGCGGTCCCGTCGAGCTTCGTGAGCACGAGCCCCGTCACGCCCACCGCCTCGTGAAATTGAGCTGCCTGGGCGAGCGCGTTCTGACCCTGGTTCGCATCGAGGACGAGCAGGACCTCGTGGGGAGCTCCCGGATCGATCCGCTGGATGACGCGCTTGACCTTCTTCAGCTCTTCCATCAGGTGCGACTGACTGTGAAGGCGTCCGGCCGTGTCCGCCAGCAGCACGTCCAGGCGTCGGGAGCGAGCTGACTGGACCGCATCGAAGATGACCGCACCGGGGTCCGCGCCTGCCTGCTGCGCGGCAAAGGCGGCGCCGGACCGATCGGCCCATACGTTGAGCTGCTCGATGGCAGCGGCGCGAAAGGTGTCACCCGCGGCCAGCATCACGCTGCGGCCTTCCTGGCGGAGGCGCCGCGCCAGTTTTCCTATCGTGGTGGTCTTGCCCGACCCGTTGACCCCTATCACGAGAATGACGAACGGCTTCTGCCGCTCGTCCACGAGCAGTGGGCGCGCGCAGGGGGCCAGAATCTCGACGATCGCCGCTCGCAGAGCCGTGATCAGTGCCTCGACGTCCTGCAGCTCATTGCGCGCGACCCTCTTTTGCAGACCGCCGAGAATGTGCTCGGTGGCCTCGACGCCGACGTCGGCGGTCAGCAGGCGCGTCTCGAGCTCCTCGAGGATCTGCGCATCGATCTTGCGGCCGCGGAACAGGTTCGCGAGGTCGTAAGTGAGCCAGGAGTTGCCGCGGTTGAGCCGGGAGCGCAGCCGTTTGAAGAAGCCCCGCTTCTCTTCGGGCTCTTCCGCGGCCTTGGCGACGTCGTCTTTCGGTTCGCGTCTGAACATGGGATATCCGGTAGGCCCGTATTGTATAACCTGCGTAATGACCGAACGTGGAAAGTCCGGTGGACGTCCCGCGCCGGCGCCGGGGCGCGCCTCGCAGACGCGCGTGTTGAGAATCATCGGCGGCTCGTGGCGCGGTCGGCGCTTGCGCTTTCCGCCCTCGGCTCAGATCCGACCGACGCCCGACCGCGTCCGCGAGACACTATTCAACTGGCTAGCAGGGCGTGTTCCAGGCGCGCGCTGCCTGGATCTGTTCGCGGGAAGCGGCGCGCTCGGACTGGAAGCGCTCTCGCGGGGCGCTGCGAGCGTCGTGTTCGTGGATCAGGACGCCGCGGCGACCCGCGAGTTACGAGCCCGTCTCGCGGAATGGGGCGCGACCGGTGGTGAGGTCGAGCGCACGGATGCGCTGCGATATCTCGCCGGCCCGCCCACCCCGTTCGATGTCGTATTCCTCGATCCGCCGTTCGGCTCCGATCTGCTCGCCCCAGCGGCGCGACTGCTCGAGGAGCATGGCTGGCTATCCCCAAAAGCCCTGATTTATGTCGAGAACGCGGCGCGGCATGCGCCAGTCCCCCTCCCCGGAACCTGGGAGCCGATGAAGGCGAAGCAGGCGGGGGAGGTCGGTTATCATCTGCTCGTGAAAAGCAAATGAGGGGGAGAGGCTTGAAACGCACCGCGGTCTATCCGGGGACCTTCGATCCGATCACGAATGGTCACCACGACCTGGTTCGCCGGGCAGCCAGCATTTTCGATCGTGTGATCGTCGCCATCGCGGCGAATCCGAACAAAACGCCGATGTTCCCGCTGGCGGCGCGCGTGGATCTGGCCCAGAAGGTGCTGCAGGACATTCCTCACGTCGAGGTGACGGGCTACTCCGGCCTGACCGTGGAGTTCGCTCGCCAGCACAACATCTTCGCGATCGTGCGCGGCCTGCGCGCCGTGTCCGACTTCGAATTCGAGTTCCAGCTCGCGAACATGAATCGCCATCTCGAGCGCGAGATCGAGACGGTGTTCCTGACGCCGCAGGAGCAGTTCACGTTCATCTCATCGACGCTGGTGCGCGAGATCGCCGTCCTCGGCGGCAACGTCGCGGAGTTCGTGCATCCGATCGTGGAAGTCGAGCTGAAGAAGCAACGCCGCACCTGACATGTCCACCGGCGATACCCGTCGCGGCGGGCCACTCGAGGGCGCCTGGGTGCCCGTGCAGGCCAACGTCTCCGGCCAGCAGCTCATCGTCGGGGAGCTGCGGGTGAAGTATCTCGTGTTTGACGGCCACGACTACAGCATCATCGATCGCAGCAACCGGATCGTGGACAGCGGCGAGTACCTCGTGGACGATTCGGTGTCGCCGCGCACGATCGATATCGTGGGACGCGACGGCCCCAACGCGGGCCGCAGCATGATGGCGATCTATCAACTCGAGGGTGACCGGCTGACCGTCTGCTACGACCTCGAGGGCACCGAGCGTCCGAGCGGCACGAAACCTCGCGAGGACCAGCTTCTCCTCAGCATCACTTACGAGCGCGCTTCCGGCGCACTTTCCTGACCCGATCGGCCAACTTCGCCCGCGGCGCTTTGGCCGACCTCAGCTTCGTCGCCGGCGGCAAGAGACGCGACTTTTGCCGCCTGCGTGTGGCCTCCTTTCGACGCTTGCGGATGACTCGTGGCAGGCGGATGCGCTCGGCCGGCTCGGGCAAGGCTCCTGCCTTCTTCAGCTCGATCGCGCGCCACAGGTACCACGCGGCGGCCGTGCGATTCGGGGCCCACCGCTGACCAAACAGCGCCAGTGCGCGAGGTGACGGGGCCTTGCGCAACCCGTACGCGAACCTGAAGCCGGCACGGACGCCGAAATCGTCGACTGGCAACACATCCGGGCGCCCGAGCTGAAACATCAACATCATCTCGACCGTCCACCGGCCGATGCCGCGTACCTTGGTCAGGCGCTCGATGATTTCGTCATCGCTCAGATCGACCAGCGATTCTCGTTTCGGGACGGTGCCATCCAACGTCTTGGCGGCGAGATCCTTCACGGAGGCGATCTTCGAGAAGGAGAATCCGACGGCTCGCAGCACTGCATCCGCGGTCGCCAGCACGGTTTCGGCGGTCGGGTAGGAGCCGTGGCCGCACGCCTCGATGAAGCGCTTGAGGATATGGCCGGCCGCGGTGGCATGGAGCTGCTGGTGAGCGATCGCGCGGGAGAGCGCCTCGAACGGCTCGCAGGTCAGCTCCGGCGTGAGATGGTACGGTCCCGCGGCTTGGATGATTGCGGCCATGACCGAGTCGGTGGCGGCGAGCTGTGTCGTGATCGCTTTGCTCATGCCGCCCTTACTGCTGACAGGTCGGGCAATAGTACGTGGAGCGCTGGCCCTGGGTGAGCTGGCGGATCGTCGTCCCGCAGTTGCGGCAGGGTTTGCCGGCCCGCTCGTACACATACAGCTTCTGCCGGAAATAGCCCGGTGCCCCATCGGCGCCCACGTAGTCTCTCAACGTCGTTCCGCCAACACGGATCGCCATTGTGAGCACGGTGCGGATTCCTCGAGCGAGTCGCGCGGCTTCGGCTCGCGACAGCGTGCGTGCCGGACGGCGGGGGCGAACTTTCGCACGGAACAGGGCTTCGTTTGCGTAGATGTTGCCGACGCCGACGACCAGCTTGCTGTTCATCAGAAGCTGTTTGATTGCGACGCGCCGGCGCCGCGTGATGCGCCAGAGGTACTCGCCATCGAACGCGGGATCGAACGGTTCAGGCGCGAGATCCGCCAGCAAGCGATGCCCGCGCGGGTCGTCTTTCGTGTAGTGAAGGCTCCCGAAACGACGCGGGTCGTTGAAGCGCAGCGTATTGCCCGAGTCGAGCACGAGGTCGAAGTGATCGTGGACGAGGCGGGGCGTATCCGCAGGCAGGACGCGCAAGCTGCCCGACATGCCCAGATGCAACAGCAGCGTGCCGGACTCCAGCTCGATCAACAGATATTTGGCGCGCCGGCCGGCCTTGACGATCCGCTGGCCTGCGACTTCGACAGGCAGATCGCGCGCCACGGGCCAGCGCAACCGATGGTCGTGAATATCGAGAGAGACGATGCGCTTACCGACGGTATGCGGCTCGATGCCGCGGCGCGTGGTCTCGACTTCGGGAAGCTCAGGCATGACGAGGCCGCGCCGGCACCCCACCGCGCCCGGGGACTATTTGATCTTCGTCTCTTTGTAGGCGACGTGCTTGCGGGCCACGGGGTCGAACTTGCGGATTTCCATCTTGTCGGGATGGAGGCGCTTGTTCTTCGTCGTGACATAGAAGTGGCCGGTGTTGGCCGACGACAGCAGCTTGATCTTCTCGCGCATGGCGTTTCTCCTGGAGGCCTTGGGCTCTAGACCTTGACGCCCTGGGCACGCAGCTCGGCGACGACCGAGTCGATGCCGTTCTTCTCGATCGTGCGCAGGCCACGCGTGGACACGCGCAGCGACACCCAACGCTTCTCGCCTTCCAGCCAGAATCGATGAGTGTGCAGGTTCGGCAGGAAGCGGCGGCGCTTCTTGTTGTTCGCGTGGGAGACGCGGTTTCCGACGGCCGGCCGCTTGCCGGTGATCTCACAGACGCGGGACATACAAAGAACCTTCGCAGATCAGTGGTTTAGACGCGAGGGAGGCCCACCCTCCCATCGGAGCCGGGCTTTATACCAGCCCTGGATAGTGGCGACAAGCCGCCCGGGGCGCCACCCCCGGCGCGGCGCGCCATGAAAGGTTGTCGAGGGGATGCAAAAAGGTTCTTGAAAGACAAGCACTTGGCGGCTGCGGGGCGATGCGCGCCGCTTCACACAAACCAACACTGGAGATGGCTCCACTGTCGCGTCCGTGGTTACGATGGCTGCTCCCTCGATGGGGTCCACGCCCGCCATGAAGGAGAAGTTCGAAGCGCTAAACGCCTTCCGGGGCCTCGCGGCCGCGTGCGTGGCCGTTGACCACTTGTCCGACTACCTGGGGTTCAAGCCTGTCCCCCGGGCCGATATCGCCGTCGATCTGTTCTTTCTCCTGAGTGGGTTCGTCGTCGCCTATTCCTATGAGGAGAAACTGGCCAGGGGGCTGACGGTCACGGAGTTCATGCTCGTCCGGTGGGTGCGCCTCTACCCCCTGTACTTCGTTTCGCTCCTGCTGGCGGTGGGGATGACGCTCACCGGCGTGCTGGTCCATCACCGGCACCCCCTGGAGTACGACCTGGAATACATCGCCGCGGCTGTCGCCGCCGTGTTCGTGCTGCCCATGCACGTTGCGGATACCTCCATGTGCTTCCCCTTCAACACGTCGTACTGGACTCTGTTCTACGAGTTTCTGAACAACTTCGTGTTTGCCGCGGTCCGCCCGCTGCTGACCACCCAGCGGCTCGCTTGCCTGGTGACGGCTGCTGCCGTGGTGCTCGCGCTGATTGCCCATCGCAACGGTGAGGCCGGCGTCGGCTTGGGGCAGTTCTGGAGTTGGCTGTCGGTCTCCGGCGGGTTCGCGCGGTCGATATTCGGTTTCTTCGGCGGTGTCCTGTTGTCTCGGATCAGAACGCGTCTGCCGGCTGCCTGGCTGGGCCGCGGCTATGTCCTGCCGACCGTGATCATCGCGACCCTGTTCCTGACGCCGCTCATCGGGCCGTGGGACTGGGTGATCCAGATTCTGGCCGTGGTGGTCGTCTTCCCGCTGTGCATCGCGCGAGTCGTCTGCAACCCCCAACCGGACGTGCCGCGAGCGCTGCGCACTATCGGTGTTGCAAGCTACCCGCTCTACCTCCTCCATCTCCCGCTGGCACACGGGCTCGACTTACTCACCCACAAGCAGCTGACACATTTTGCTCCGTTCGGTGGCATCGGCCTGCTCATGCTGATATTCACCGCTGCAGTGCTCGCTGCACGCCACGTTGACCCGCCGCTTCGCCGCGCGGTGGGCGCGGTGGTCTTCAATCGCACTCTGATACCGGCTTTGAAGCCGTCGATCTACCCCGGCTAGAGACGTCCGTGCTCGGCGAAGGAGAAGCACGTGCCGTCTCCTACGATGAAATGGTCGAGCACTCGAATATCGATCAGCGCGAGTGAGTCCTTCAGTCGGCGAGTGACGCACTCGTCCGCGCGGCTGGGGTCCGGGCTGCCGGAGGGGTGGTTGTGGGCAAACATCACCGCTGCCGCGTTGTGAAGCAGGGCCTGACGAATCACCTCCCGGGGGTGCACGCCGGCGCTATCGACCGTCCCCCGGAACAGCTCCTCAAAGGCAATCAGCCGATGCCGGCTATCCAGATACAGGCAGCAGAACACCTCGTAAGGTCGGTCGCGCAGCTGTGCCAGCAGGAAGCGCCGGGTGGTCTCGGGACCGGATAACGCCGGGCCGCAGCGCAGAGATTCCCGGAAGTGTCGCCGAGCAAGCTCGACGGCCGCCTGGATCACGGCGTAGCGGGCCGGCCCCACCCCGGTCTTTCCTCGCCAGCGCGGGCGCTCGGCGGTCAGAAGCTCCCGCAACGAGCCGAACTCGGCCAATAACGCCCGGGCCACCTCGACCGCGGAGCGACCGTGGGTGCCCGATCCGAGCAGCAGGGCGATCAGCTCGGCATCGGAGAGCGCTCCCGGGCCGCGCTCCAGCAGCTTCTCCCGCGGCCGCTCCGACTTCGGCCAGTCCCGGATACTGAGTGTCCGTACAGTTGTCAGGGCGAGGCTCATGGCAGCTTCCGCGGGTCAACGGGAGAGCACTCTCGCACCCGCAAGCGCCGCTCGTAAGGCTGCATAACGGGCCTAAGTGCCAGAAATCGCAATATTCCAAGCGGTTGTTTGCGCCGGGCCCCCGGAGCCTGATAATTGCCCCCTCTGCGGAACGAGACCTGACATGCAAGGCAAGCGCATCCTCCTCGGCGTGACCGGCGGCATCGCCGCTTACAAGAGCGCAGACCTCGTTCGACGTCTGCGGGAGCGCGGGGCCGAGGTGCAGGTCGTGATGACGGCCGCCGCGCGTGAGTTCGTCACGCCGCTCACCTTTCAGGCCGTCTCCGGGCGAGCCGCGCGCACCGATCTGTGGGATACCGCTGCCGAAGCTGCGATGGGACACATCGAGCTGGCACGCTGGGCACAACTCGTCCTCGTCGCACCCGCCAGCGCGGACTTTCTAGCGCGTGTGGCCAATGGGCAAGCCGACGATCTGCTGACGACGCTCTGTCTCGCGACGGAATCGCCCATCGCGGTGGCGCCCGCGATGAATCGCGTGATGTGGGCAAATCCGGCTACCGCCGCCAATGTCGCCACCTTGCAGCGACGCGGTATCCAGGTGTTCGGTCCGGGCGAGGGCAGTCAGGCCTGCGGCGAGAATGGCGAGGGCCGCATGTTGGAGCCCGTGGAGATCGCCGACCGGGCCGTGGGCCTCCTTGCCAAGGGAGGGCCGCTCACCGGCAAGCGGGTACTCATCACCGCGGGTCCCACGCGTGAGTGCATCGATCCCGTGCGATTCATCAGCAACCGCAGCTCCGGCAAGATGGGCTTCGCGGTTGCGCAGGCCGCGCGCGAAGCCGGCGCAGAGGTGACGATGGTCTGTGGACCCGTGAGCCTCGCCACACCGGCCGGAATCCGCCGTATCGACGTCGAGAGCGCCGCTCAAATGCTGACTGCCGTGTTACATGAAGTGGAGGGAGCGGACATCTTCATTGCGACCGCTGCAGTGGCTGACTATCGTCCCGGGTGTCCCGCGGACCAGAAGATCAAGAAGACATCCGATACTCTCGATCTGAGCATGGAGCGCACACCCGATGTGCTCGCGACCGTCGCGGCGCGCCCAGGGCGCCCGTTCGTCGTAGGGTTCGCCGCGGAGACGGAATCGGTGGAGCAGCACGCGCGCGCGAAGCTGCTGAAGAAGAACCTCGACATGATCGCTGCCAACGAGGTCGGTCACGATAAAGTGTTCGACTGCGAGGACAATCAACTGCTGGTGCTGTGGCGCAACGGTCGCCAGGAGCTCGCGCGCGCGTCGAAGCTCGTGGTCGCGCGCGAGTTGGTGGCCCTGATCGCGAAGTCGTACGAGCTGTCGCAGACGGGTATCGCGCAGCGCGGTACGGCGCTGGCGTAATCATCCGCATCCCGATGACCGGCACCCCGAGTCGCACTCTGAAAGTGCGTGCGCTGGATCCGCGCATCGGACGGGAATTCCCACTGCCCGCGTATGCAACATCAGGCTCGGCCGGCCTCGATCTGCGAGCCTGCCTCGACGGCGACCGGTTGCTCGAGCCCGGCAAGGCCGAGCTCATCCCGACGGGTCTCGCCATCTACATCGAGGATCCCGGTCTCGCGGCCGTCATCCTGCCGCGCTCCGGGCTGGGGCACAAACACGGCATCGTTCTCGGCAACCTCGTCGGGCTGATCGACTCCGACTACCAGGGCCAGCTGATGGTGTCCTGTTGGAATCGCGCCCGCGAGCCCTTCACCATCCGGCCCGGCGAGCGCATTGCGCAGCTCGTGGTCGTCCCGGTGGTGCAGGTCGAGCTGGAGATCGTCGCGGATTTCACCGGCACGACGCGGGGCGCCGGCGGGTTCGGCCATTCAGGCAGCCGCTGATATCGCGCTCGGCGCGAGCCGCGTCACGGTTCGTGCAACACGTGTAATTGGCGGTAGCGCTCGATGTCTGCCTGGAATTGAGAGCGCAGCGTCACCTGCTCCTCGCCCTTCTCGACGACTGCGTTGCTCTGGGTGCGCAGCTCCGTGAGCGTTCGCACCAGGTCCTCCGCCAGATCATCCGGCATCTGCCGGGCATCGGCGCGATCGCTGTACGGTTTGAAATGCACCGCGCGAGCCTGCAGCGCGCTCAGCCGCGAGTGCAGGGTATCGACATACTGCTGAGCCGCGACCTGCTGGCCTTTCAGCTGGTCGAGGCGCTGATCGCGCAGCGCCTCGATATCCTTGACCGATGTGTAGGTGGTCAGCAGGAAGCTGTCGTGTTGCTTCAGTCGCAACGCGTCATCGCGCTGGCGCGCTTCGGCTGCGAGCTGCTCCGGAGTCTTCTGCGCTTCGAGGCGCCTGACCTCGACCCCGTCCGAGTTGAGGACGGTGCGCTCCTGTTGGGAATACTGCGGCGGGACCCGGTCACCGTAATGGACGATGCCCTGCTCATCCACCCAGCGATACGCCACGGGCCCCTTACCGGAGTTGGCCGTGCCGGCGACCGCGCTCGCGGCCCACGCGAGCAGGAGGATGGACGCTCCGTACGGCGCAGATGCTGACATTCGTGGTTTCCGCTGTTGATCGGCCGGCATATTCTGAACTCCCCCGCTGGCCCCGCAAGCCTAGCCGACACCGTATCGCCGTCTATAGGCCTCGAGCGATGTGAGCTGTTCTGCAGAAACACGAACTCGCCCCGCGACCGGCTGCGATACGGCCTCGATCAAGTCGGCCAGTGTGACGACGCTCACACATCGCAGGCCCTGTTGGGCCTCGAGCTCCTGCACCGCGGAAAGATCGCCGGCGCCGCGCTCCTGCCGGTCGAGGGCGAGAGCGACCGCGACCGGCTGGGCACCGGCGCCGCGGATCAGATCCAACGACTCTCTGACCGCCGTGCCGGCGGTGATCACATCATCGACGATGAGCACCCGGCCGCGCAGCGCGGTGCCCACGACGCTGCCGCCCTCGCCATGATCCTTCGCCTCCTTCCTATTGAAAGCGTACGGCACGTTGCGCTCGTGATGTTCGGCGAGCGCGATCGCTGTCGCCGTCACGAGCGGGATGCCCTTGTACGCAGGACCGAACAGCATGTCGAACTCGACGCCGGAGCGGACGATCGCGGCGGCATAGCAACGCCCGAGGGTCGCGGCGGCGGCGCCGTCGCTGAACAGTCCGGCGTTGAAGAAGTAGGGGCTCTCGCGCCCCGACTTCAGCTTGAAGTGGCCGAAGCGCAGAGCGTCCCGCGCGAGTGCGAGATCGACGAGAGCGAGCTGATACTCCTGCATGGGGACACTTTCCGATCATCCGGTTGCTGAGCGACGTTATCATGACCCCATGCGCATCATCACCCTGAACGTCTGCGGCATCCGCTCGGCTGCCTCCAAAGGACTGTTTCGCTGGCTCGCGCGGCAGGATGCGGACTTCATTTGCCTGCAGGAGACGAAGTGCCAGATACACCAGCTCGCCGAGCACGACGTCCACCTCCCCGGCTATGAGAGTCATTTCCACGACGCCGAGCGCAAGGGCTATTCGGGAGTCGCCCTCTACGCGCGCCGCAAGCTGGACAAGGTGGTTCGTGGCATGGGAGTGCCGGAGTTCGATCGAGAGGGGCGCTACATCGAGGGGCAGATCGGCGATCTGTCGGTGGCGTCTGTCTACCTGCCCTCCGGGTCCGCCGGTCCGGAGCGCCAGGCGGCCAAGTTCCGCTTCCTCGATGCGCTCAACCCCTACCTGGCGCGCTTGCGCCGCCGCAGGCGGCGCTACATTCTGAGCGGCGACTGGAATATCGCTCACAAGCCGATCGATCTGAAGAACTGGCGCTCCAATCAGAAGAACTCGGGCTTCCTGCCCGAGGAGCGCGCCTGGATGGATCACCTGTTCGGCCCCGCGGGCTGGGTCGATGCCTTCCGCGTCGTGAACCCGGAGCCCGGGCACTACACCTTCTGGTCGAGCCGCGGCCAGGCACGGGCCAACAATGTCGGATGGCGGATCGACTATCAGGTGATCAGCGGCTCGCTCCGGGACCGCGTGCAGGGCGCCGCGATCTATACGGGCGAGCGGTTTTCCGATCACGCGCCTCTGAGCATGGATTACGACCTTTGAGCGGTGCCGGCACGGCAGCCACGGCGCCCAAGCCCGGCATGCGCGAGGTGCTCGCGAGCCCGAAGATGCTCGCGATCATGCTGCTGGGGGCCGCCTCGGGCTACCCCAACCAGCTCACGGAGAGTGTTTTGCAGGCGTGGCTCAAGGACGTCGGCGCAAGCAACACGACCATCGGGCTGATGACCTACGTCTCCATGCCCTATCTGCTGAAGCCTCTGTGGGCGCCGTGGGTGGATCGTTACCCGCTGCCTTTCCTGGGACGCCGCCGCGGTTGGATCCTGGTCATGCAGATCGCGCTGGCCGCCGCCATCGCCATGCTGGCGGTGCAGAATCCCAACCTGTCACTGGTCCCCGTAGCCGCCTGTGCGTTCGCCATCGTGTTCTTCTCCGCCACGCAGGACATTGCGATCGATGCTTACCGGACCGATGTCTCCACGGCCGAGGAGCGCGGACCGGCTGCCGGAGCGAGCAACATCGGATATCGCGCCTTTGCCTGGGGTGCGTCGGCGATCGCCCTCATTCTCGCAGGCCCCATGGGCTGGCGCGCCGCGCTTCTGATCCTCGCTGTCGGCATGGCAGCGTTCTGCATCGCGACCTGGAGGGCGCCCGAGCCGCAATACGCCGCGCCGTCCCCGCGCACCTGGCGCGAGTCGATCGTCGCGCCTCTGGAGGAATTGCTGAGCACGCCCAGCGCGCTTGCCCTCATCGGGGTGGTGATGTTGTTCAAGCTGGGCGATGCGTTCGCGATGAAGCTGTTCACGCCATTCATGATGGACAGCGGCTTCACGAAGACCGAGATCGGTCTGCTCATCAAGTTCCTCTTCATGGGCAGCGCCATCGTGGGCGGGATCATCGCCGGCGTGCTGATGGTCCGGCTCGGGCTGGTGCGCTCCATGTTGATTTTCGGGGCGCTGCAGGCGGTGAGCAATCTGTTGTATTGCGCGCTGGCCGCGGTCGGCAAGAGCTATCCGATCATGGTGGCCGCCGTCACGATCGAGCACGTGGCCGGCGCGATGGGAAACACCGCGCTCATCGCCCTGATCATGGCGCTGTGCGATGTACGCTTCAGCGCTTTTCAGTACGCGCTGCTGTCGGCGATCGCGCTGCTCCCGAGGTACGGTCTCGGCTATCCCGCGGGCTGGGTCGCAGACCATGGCGGTTGGTTCGTGTACTACGTCGTCAGCTTCCTGATTGCGTTGCCCGGGCTCGCGATGGTCTGGGCGATGCGCTCGAAGATCGAGGCGGTGGATCACGCGCGAGGCTGATGATGTCCACCTTCGACCTCGAGCGCGTGGTGTGCCGGTTGTCAGACCTCGAGCGGGGGAGTGCGCGTGCATTCACGATCGGCAGCGGTGATTGGCCGTTGCGCGGATTCGTCGTGCGTGCCGGGGACGAGGTTCGCGCCTATGTGAACCGCTGCCCGCACGCGGGTCATCCGCTGAACATGCAGCCTGACGGCTTCCTGACTCCCGATGGTGCTCTCGTGTTGTGTGCCTCCCACGGGGCCCTGTTTGAAAAGCTGACAGGCTATTGCGTCGCGGGCCCGTGCGCGGGCCGCTCACTGCGAGCGGTACCGCTGCGAATCGAGGCGGGCTTCGTATTGCTGGCGGACGAAGCGCAGTTTGCGTCGTCCGATGACGCAGCCGGCGACTGACATCGCCACGCCAACACTCCAGGCGCTATCGCGGTCGAGTGCTCGCCGAGCCGGCAGTCACTCGAACAGATCGATACCGTCCAGCGAGCTTGCTCTCAGGCTTGGCTCATCGGCCGAGAACTCGGAGCCGCGACCCTCGTCATCCACCGCTTCCACATCGACGGACCCGCTCCAGTCTTCGGGAGGCTCGGCCGCCTCGAGCGTGCCGTCTTCCCACTGCGTCAGCCAGTCTTCGCTGTCCATTTCCTCGACGGTGCCGTCGAAATACTGGATCTCGATCGTGCCGTCGTCGTCGTCGAATGCGACAACTTCGAACAGCGCACCGCCGCGGGCGCGGTACCAATCGCCGATGCTCGGTTCTGGAGCCGTCATCGTGAACCTCCGCAGTCTGCAAGCGATGGTGCGGATCAGGACTCGAAGCCGATGTTGCGCCCGGCGTGTGACTCTTTCAAGAAGTCTTTAACTCATTGGCGAAATCGAGTGGCGAAATCGGCGCCGGGCCGTTTGCCGCCCGCGCCCTCAGGCAACACGCTCGAACGCGAGATCCCAGACCCCGTGCCCCAGGCGCTCGCCGCGGCGCTGGAAGCGGGTGGCGGCACGCTCCGGCGCCGGTGGCGCGTACGGGCCCGCCGCTGCGAGATTGCGCAGCGACGGGCTCCGGAGCAAAACATCGACCATTGCCTGCGCATACGGCTCCCAGTCCGTGGCGAGCCGCAACACGCCCGCGGGACGCAGGCGGCTGGCAACCAACTCCACGAACGGTGCCTGAATCAGCCGGCGCTTGTGATGCCGTTTCTTCGGCCAGGGGTCGGGAAACAGAATCCAGACCTCGGCGAGGCATCCCGGGGCGATCTGCCGCTCAAACACCTCGACCGCGTCGTGACAGACCACTCGAACGTTCGTGAGGTGCGCGGCCTCCAACTCGAGCAGCAGCCGACCCACCCCGGGCCTGTGAACTTCAATGCCTACATAGTCACGCTCAGGGTGCAGCGCAGCGAGACGGGCCAGATTCTCGCCATTGCCAAAACCGATCTCGACCACCCGGGGGACGGTGCGGCCGAACAGAGCGTCAAGATCGATCTCTCCGGCGCCATATTCGATTCCATAGCGGGGCCAGAGCTCGGTGAGGGCGCGTTGCTGGGCGTCCGTGATCCGACCGGCCCGGGTGACGAAGGACCGGACGGCACGATGGTGTTCGCTGTCCGTCATGAGCTTGCTCGGCAGGCCGTGCCGGCCCGGCCAACGATAGCCGACCCTCGAGGGGCGGCTGTCTTCTTAGAGCGGGCGGCCCGTTCGAGGATCTACCCGGATCACGGGCAGACCGTGCGCCTTCCATTGCGAGATTCCGCCCGCCATGTGAGCCGCGGCGTGGCCGATTGCCTTGCGAGCGCGAGCAGCCGTGAGTGAGCGCCCGCCCGATGCGCACTGGAAAACGACCTGCCGCCCTCCGTCCGGCGGAAGCTGGGTCGCGTCGAACGTCGAGAGTGGGAACAGCAGTGCGCCTGGAATGCGCTCGACCGCGTACTCACCCGGCTCTCGGACATCGATGAGCAGGACTTTGCCCGCATCGAGCAGGTCCTTGACCTCCTCGGGCTCGAGCTCGGTGATTTCGTCTGGAGTGAGGTGACTCATACGACGGATTCTACATGGGGGTGTCCGCCCGGTGCATCCGGGTATTGGGCCTTCCCGTATGACCCAGATGCATAAGGGGGCTCCCCTGTGGCTACAATGAGTAAAAACCCGCGCCTGCCCATCGCCATGAGCCTTCCCACGCAATCATCACCCGCCCTCGAGGAGCGGCTGGTCGGCCTGCTCGATCGTTGCGCCGCTACGGACCCGGCAGCGCTGCGGGAGCTGTACGAGTTGGCCTCGCCCGTTCTCTTCGGCTGCCTGGTCAGAATTCTCCGCCGGCGTGCTCTGGCTGAGGAGGCCCTTCAGGATGTGTTCGTCAGCATCTGGCAGCGGGCGGGGCAGTTTCGCGCAGAGCGCGGGCGGCCCATGGTCTGGATGATGTCCATCGCACGCTATCGCGCGATCGACCTGCTGCGGCACGAGCGGGCGGCGCCCGCCCTTGTTCCCGAGCTGCCCGAAAGAGCCGATCTCACGGAGGAGAGCCGGGAGGACCTGAGCGAGTGGCTGCCGGCCGGTGTGCTCGAGCGCTGTCTTGCGCTCCTCTCCGACAGTCAGCGGCGCTGCCTCGAGCTTGCATATGTGGGTGGGGCCTCGCACGAAGACATCTCCCGAGTGACCGGCAATCCGCTCGGAACCGTGAAGAGTTGGATCCGCCGCGGCCTGCAGAGCCTGCGGCAGTGCCTCGATTCCTGACATGACTCCCGCCAATCCACGGCTCGTCGACCGGCTGGCCTCCGAGTACGTCCTCGGCACGCTGCGCGGAGCGGCCCGCAGACGCTTCGAACGGTGGCGCGCCGCGGGTGGGCTCGCCGCCGAGCGCTGTCGCTTCTGGGAGGAAAATCTGATGTATCTGGCGAAGGAGCTGAGGCCGATCCGGCCTCCGGCCCACGTCTGGCAATCGATTCAGACGCGGTTGGACCTGCAACCTCCGGCCCGCCGCCGTTCGGTCACGCGGCTCGTGGCGATGGCTGCCAGCGTCCTGCTCGTGATCGGGCTCGCCACGATGTTGTATTGGAGAGCCGTCTCGCCGGGCAGGCTCGCAGACATCGCCACTATCTCGGCATCCTCCGGCGCGCTGATGTGGCAGATCGAGGTATATGGCGACAGCGGCCGACTGATCGTGCACGGTGGAGAAGGAGCACGGAAGTCAGCGGGGCACGACTACGAGTTATGGGCTCTGCCTGCCGGCGGTGCTCCAGTCTCCCTCGGCGTGCTGCCTGTTGGCGGCAGTTCCGACAGAAACCTGACGGATGCTCAGCGGCGCGCGCTCCTCGACACGGCGCAGGTGGCCGTTACCCTCGAGCAGGCGGGGGGCTCACCCACCGGCCAACCGACCCGCACTCCGCTATTTGTGGTCCCTCTGCGCACGGTCAGCTGAGACAGATGAGCTCACACTCTCTGGGGGCGGCCATCATGGCGCTGTTCATCGCCGTCATGATCTGGCTCCGCACCCGTATGCAATACGTGCGGCGCGGCAGTGGGCCGCTGCAACTGCAGACTTCCGGTCGCATTTTCTTCGCCGGCGCACTGGCGTTCCTGGCCGTGGGCGCGGTCGTGGCTCCCCTGTTGGGCAGAGCTCTCTGGGCCGTCCCGGCCGTGACTCCCACGCTGCTGCGGCTCATCTGGTTCCTCGGTACTTACTTTGCTTGCATCATCGTGCACCGGGTTCTGAGGGCACGGGGGTGCACGCTTTACCAGACACGAGATGCATCGCGGGAACCGGGTGGTTGAGCGCCGCGGGCCGGTCCGTCGGCCCCCGCTCTGGCGCCGAGGAAGCGGTCTACACGAGCCCGAGATCGACCGGCCGGGACGCGGGAAATACCTGCTGCACCTGCTCTCCCGAGAGCCCCCACAAGGATGCGAACAGTCCGCCCAGCACCGCGCGGTAGTCGTTGAGGACGGGATAGTCTCTATCCTGGAAGAGGGTGCCGCGCTCTATCCTGACCTGCTCGCCCGCGATACGGCCGCCCTTCACATCTCCGCCGAGCACCCAGTACACCGAGCCGTGACCGTGGTCCGTCCCTCGATTGCCATTCTCGCGGAAGGTGCGGCCGAACTCCGAAACGACCACGACGACCGTGTCGCGCCAGGCGGGACCCAGCTCCTGCTGGAAGGCACGCAGGCCGCGGCCGAGGCTCGCGATGTTGTTCGCCAATGCGCCCTCGACAGCTCCCTCGTTGACGTGCGTGTCCCACCCCCCGACGTCCACAAAACCAACTCGATACTGATCTCTCATCAACGTCCCGATCCGCCGGGCCTCGAGCTCGAAGCCTTTCGGGCTCACGGCGTCCCGGGCTGACGCCTGCATCTCCTGCTGGAGCTCGCGCCCCACTTCCTGCCGCAGCGCCAGGCCGTCGGTGACTTCCGTCTGCAAGTGATGCCCGGCGTACAGATCCGTCAGGATCGCCGACTGCCGCTCATCGAACACCGGCTTGCCCACTCCCTTCAGAGAGATGTTCGGGATATCCGTGGCGCCCCGGAAGACGACGGGCAATGAATCGGTGAAGGCGATCGAGGCCGGGCCGCTCAGGGTCGTGGTCAGGCGCGAGAGAAATCCCGACCGCAGGTCGCGGCGCGCCTGCGAGGGCTGTCCCAGCTCGATGTCATCCTGGGTCTCGAAGTGGCTGCGAGACAGATCGCTCGTCCCCGCGAACGGTATGAACAGAGCTTCCCGGCTGGCATAGAGCGGCGCGATCGAGTCACGCAGGGCAGGGCACAGGGCCCAGTCCGAGTCGAGCACGACCGCACCCTCGGTCGCGCCCGCGACGGGCTTCTGAATCGCGATGTTGGGCCGCGCCTCGTAGTAGTACCGGCTGGAGCAGGGCACGACGACGTTCGCGCAATCGTAACCTCCACGAAGGAAGACCAGCAGAAAGCGCGGCGAGCTCGCGGGAACCGCATACAGCCTGCCGGCCGTCATCAGCGCGGGAGCGGCAAGTGCGAGTCCGTGTAGGAACGTACGGCGATGCATGGCTTGGTCGCTCCGCGCTAGCGATAGTTGAACTCCGGCGAGGCCAGCAGAAACGTATTCCATTCGACCTGCGAGCTGGCGCGTCCGAGGGCCGTCCGCGTGCTCGTCGTGAGATACGGCTCGACCGCCGCGTAGTAAGCCGGTCCGGCCAGTTGCGGAAAGCCGGTCGAGGCAGCCGGACTACCGTCTTCGGGGTTGAACAAGCCCGCGTTGCTCGCACCCGCCGTACGTGCGATTTCGAAGCGGCGAGCGATCTGGCCGGAGCTGGCCCAGCCGGCCTCGGTCAGCGGATACCCATCGGGTGTCTGGCGATTGAAGGGCGCCTCACCCAGGGCGTTCAGCCAGTTCAATACAGGCCGCGTGTTCACGATGACGCGGCCGTCGTAGGCAAGACGCACGGTGGAGATGACGTAATGCATGGGGTCCTTGTATTTCTTGCCCAACGACGCCTCGAACTCTCGCGACTCGAACAACACGGCGAGAACTTCGGCGATATCCCCATGAGACTTCCGGAAAGTCTTCGCCATGCGATCCACCAGGCGCTGCGGGGGCTCGTCGGAGACGAAATACAGGGCCAGCTCGTGGGCTATCAACTTTGCGCACGCCGGCTGCGCGACGAGCAGGTCCACGGCGTGCTCGACTTCCTCGAAACCCGCGCCGGTGATTGGCTTGGAGAGCAACACCTTCGACCCGAAATCGTGGCGGGCCGGATTGAACTCGAAGGCGCCTTCGTGGCGATACAGGGCCTGCCACTCGGGCTCGAGTCGGGGCACGCGGTCGTTGACCCGTATACCCACTCCTGTCAAAACTCGCGCGAGCTCCTGGATGTCCTGCTGCGTGTAGCCACTGTTCACACCCAGCGTGTGCAGCTCCATCAGCTCACGCGCATAGTTTTCGTTGACGTGACCCACTGCGTTCTGCGCATTGTCGAGGTACAGCAACATGGCGGGATGGGTCAGCGTCGCCAGCACGAGGTCCCGGAAATGTCCGAGTGCGCGGGGGCGGATGGCGTGGTCAGCGAAGTCTCCCACGAGGAATGCCGTGTGCGCCTTGTGCTGGAAGACGCTGAAGTGATTCAGCCAGAACCAGGTCATCTGCTCCTGGAGCTGTGCCGGCGAATACAGAGCGAGCAGGATCTCGCGCCGTGCGGCCTGATAGGCGAGATCGCGGCCCCGCTCATTGAGCGCTTTGCGCGCCTCCTGTTTCTGAGTCTCATCGCTCAGCGCGTTGATACGCTGATGCTCGCTACGTGCCTGCGCCAAGAGACTCTCCGCGTCAGTCCGCGAGATCTCGAGCGCCGCGATCGGGTGGGCGACCTCGGGTGGCAGCCTGATGTCGTGCGGATGCAGCTGCTCGGCCAGGTAGCGGCGGCGCCCGAGTTTCAGGTATTCATCGACGGTCTCGGTGGTCGGGCCGTAAGTGATACGTGCCAGCCACTGAGCGTCCTCACGGGAGAGCTGAGGGTGCGCGCCCCATGCGGGTACACCCGCGAGGATCGAGCAGGCGGCCGCGAGTGCCGTAACGGGAAAGCGTCTTCGCATGAGCATGCAGAACGCGCGTCGTGCGGGCGCGCTGACACGTTGCCTCGGCGACTCCAGCCTCGGCGCATGAGGCGTGCTAGCCGCCACCTCCGCCTATGAGAAATTATGGCGGCTCATGGCGGCTAGCGTCCGAGCGGCTCCACGATCAGATCGTGCTGCGTGTTCACCGCAGCGAGCGCGGCGTAGGTCATGGGCACGAGCCGGCCGCTGGAGAAGGCGCGAATACCCAGACCGGCGGCGGCCAGCAATTCGACCAGCGCGCCGGATGGCAGGCCTGAGACCTGCAGGCCCTCGGGCGAATATTCGAGCAACATGCAATCGCAACGCCGCAGCAGATCCCCGGCGCCGCGCAGCACGAAATACTCGTAGCCTTCGACATCGATCTTGAGGAAGCGGATGCGACGCTCGCCGAGCTGGCGGCTGTTCCAGAAATCCGTGAGGGTACTCACGGGTACGCTGACCAGACCGCCGCTCGTGTTCCCAGCCAGCAGCGTGTGCCGGCCGTTGTTGGTGTCGCGATAGCGATGCAGCTCGCCCATCCCCGGACGATCGCCCAGCGCGATGTTGAGTGGAGTCACCGCGGTCGCCGAATTCGCAGCGAGATTCGCGGTCAGCAGTCCGTAACTGTGCGGATCGGGCTCAAAGGCAAAGATCCGCGCGCCCGGCACGCTCAGGCGATCGAGCAGCACACTGTACCAACCCAGATTGGCGCCGATGTCCAGCGCGATCTCCCCGTCGCTCAGGCGCACGTGATCCAGCAGATATCGCGTGATGACCGGCTCATGGGAGCCGAGGCGGTAGATATGGCGGGTGATGCAATCGGCCGCCGGCCCCTTGAAGGTCAGATCGAAGGGTGCCGCATGCGCCTGGACATAGCCCCCGCGCGCGATCAGCCGCGCCAGCCCGAATTGCGCAGTGCGCAGCAGCCGCAATGGCCACGGATGCTGCACTCGGATACCGCTCGAGGAATGCTCGGGAGCCATTGTCATGCGCGGCAGTCTAACCCGCCAGGGCTTTGACATGTGCGGCGCGGCGCGCTCTCATCAGCGGATGGATCCGATCCGGCATGAGCCTGCTCATCCGCAGACCGGCAGGGGTGCCGTTTGCGTCTACTGCGCCTCGAGCCGCAGCGCGCACCCTGAATACCGGCAGGCCGCATTCGAGCTCGGTGCCGTCCTGGCCGAGCGCGGATTCGAAGTAGTCTACGGGGGCGGGGGCGCTGGCTCCATGGGAGCGCTTGCGGATGGCGCGTTGAGCCAGGGCGGTCGCGTCACCGGCATCCTGCCCCGCTTCATGGCCGACCTCGAGTGGGGTCACAAGGGGTTGACGGAGTTGCACCTCGTCGAGGACATGCGCACTCGCAAGCACCTCATGCTCGCTCGCAGCCGGGGCGCCATCGCACTGCCTGGGGGATCCGGCACACTCGAGGAGCTTCTGGAGGCAATCACTCTCAAGCGCCTGGGGCTGTACTCGTGCCCCATCATCCTGGTCAACACTCGCGGCTTCTTCGACCCTCTGCTCGAGGTGTTCGCGCGCGCTATCGCGGAGCGATTCATGGACGAGCGTCACGAGGCCATGTGGCAGGTCGTGTCGCGACCGGAGGAGGTGCCGGCCGCTCTTGCGGATGCTCCGGATTGGAGTGCTGACGCACGGGCTTTCGCTGCGATCTAGTCTGTGTGGACAAACGCGCGTCCTGCGCGTTTGTCGGACACCAGCTGCGTCGCAGTCCGCGCACGCGTCGCAGCGCTAACGCTGCGAGCCCGCCGGCGGACGTGCCGCTCGAAACCAACAGAGTCGCGGTTCCTATGCAGAGCGGACACATGTCGGCCTCCTACGGATACGTGATCTTCGGCATCCAACCCGCCGAGCCTTCGGGGATGAGGTCGAACAGGTGCCAGAGGGAACAGAAATCATCGCCCGGCCCAGCCTCAGCGTCGGATACGCGCACGATCTTGCCGTCACCGATGCGCTTGAACACCGAGATGCCGGGCAGCCATTTGCCATCACTCGAGCGGTAGCCCATGTCCGCCGCGAAGTCGGTTCCCATGTGGCTCACCATCGGAAAAGCCCAGCCCCGGGAGGCGGCGAACTCCCTTTGCACCTCGGGGCGGTCCGGGCTCGAGACCGCGAATCCTGCGCGGTTGGTAACGTGTTGATAGATGCCGTTGAAACCGTCACCCCAGAGCGTGCAGCCGGGACAGGATCTGCCCATATTGTGCACGACGATGAGGTCCTTGTGATGGCCGAACAACTGCGATAGCCGCACCTTGCCCGTCAGTGTCTCGAACGGGTAGTCGGCCACCTCCTGCGGCTCGATCTGAGCCATGGCCGCACGCATTCGCGTGCGAATCCCGGCGATCTCGCGGCGATAGCCCTGGAGCTGCGCGGCGCCTGCGGAATAACTCATCTTGGTCATCATCCTCTCCTCGAAGTTTGGGTACGTGCGCTCAGGCGCCATAGGCGTCGTGGAATCTCACCCACGACATCGTGTGCGGCAGCTGGTCCTCGTCACGGCCCTTGGGCGACAGGTCGAGCAGCTGATACGCGACGTTGAGCGGATCGATGCCGCGCGCGTAGGTCGAATAGGTATGGAAGATCCTGCCCGAGTCATCCCTGAAGAAGACGCTGACACCGGGCTTGTCGGTCATCTGCTCCTTGAACGGCTCGTAGTTGTGCACGGCGCGGCCGAGCTCCACCTCCTCGGAACGGAAGGATGCCTGGTAGTCGTAGTTGAAGTCCGTGTTGGCCGACGAGACCCAGTGGAAGGTCCAGCCCATGCGCGCGGCGAAAGCCCGCAGTTTCGGGAGTGGCGCGCGCGACACGGCTGCGAAGGACACGTCGCGTCCCGCCAGGTGCGGCACGATGCCGTTGAAGTTGTCGGCCCAGAATGCGCACCCGCGGCAGCCCGCGTCCCATTCCGGCGCGAACATGAAGTGATAGATCGCGAGCTGGCTGCGGCCGGCGAAGAGGTCGTCGAGGGTCTCCTGGCCGGAGGGGCCATCGAACACATAGGACTTCTCGACCCGCTCCCAGGGCAACTTGCGGCGCTCGGCGCTGAGCTCGTCGCGCAGGTGCTGAAGCTCCTTCTCCTTGGCCAGGAGGCGCAGGCGTGCGGACACCCATTCCTCCCGGCTCACGATGCGATGCTCTGTCATGTGGTGCACTCCTCGATTGGTCGGTCACTTGCGGCGCGCGGCGCGGCCGCGGCGCTTCCTGGGACGCCCGTCGTCGATCTCGGCCAGAGTCGCCGCGAGCACGTCGAACTGTTGCTGCCAGTACTTGCTGTATCGGTTGAGCCAGACGGCCGCATCGAGCAGCGGCCCTACGCTCAGGCTGCAGCGGCTGATACGCCCGCTACGGGCCTGTTGAACGAGGCCCGCCCTCACCAGCACCTGGATATGGCGCGATACGCCCTGCAGAGAGATCCCGAAGGGTGCGGCCAGCTCCGATACCAGGAGCTCCTGACCGTCCAGCCGCTCGAGTATCTGCCGCCGGATCGGGTCGCTCAGGGCGCCGAACACGAGATCGAGCCGCACCTGCTCGAGGCTCGCGGCATCGGCTTGCTGATCGCCGGACAGGATCTGCAGGGGAGGATGAATACTCATCATAGTGATTTAATATCAATAAAACGATTGATAGTCAACTAAAATATTGATTATTGAGCCGCGCGGCTGCGCGGCCCGAAGCGGGACCATTAGATCGATCGCCTGGGTCAGGTATCGGCTGGCCTGCGTCTCTTAGCGCGGTATGTCGGTGTTCGCGCTCGAAGCCGTCGCGGGCTTCGGGGGCGCGCCCTCGAGCCCGTTCACGGCGAGGGTGGCCAGGTGACGATACAGCGGCGACAGATCGTCCCCTTTCCTGGAATCCGCGGCGCGACTCAGCTTCGTGTCCGCGACCGCCTGGTAACTCTGCAGCTCGTGACCTGCGGAATCCCTCACGGTCACATGTGCTGTGAGCTTCGCCGAACTGATGACTCGTCCCATCACGACTGCGTTGGTCATTCGGCGGACACTGACGTCTTCGACCAACAGTTGAATCTTCCGCGCATCGGTTGCGGCAGTGCCGGCGCTCAACAGGCCACGAGAGCGAAGCTCGTCTTCTACCGCTGCACGCACGGCCTCTACGTCGAAATGACTCGACGTCTTCGGTTGCGCGGCGGATGACACAGCGACTTCGACTGCGCTCACAGCAGCTTTTTGCGCCGCATTCGACGTGACCGGCGTGACCGGCTTGACAGACGTGACCGGCTTGACAGACGCGACCTGCGTGATCGATGTGACCGGCGTGTTGCTCGCGACGATTTGCGGCGAGCTCGCTGCCGCCGCGGGGGTGGGTGGCGTGCTCGTCGTCCGCGATGGGTCCACTGCCACCGGCGCGGGCTTCTCGCCGATCTTGTGCCCGAACACGACCCAGCCCGCGCACCCGCTCAGCGCCATCGCTGAAGCCAGGACTACGATCAGCCGTCGCATCAAACCCCCAGGCTCTGCATGTACCGCGCAACCGACATCAGCAGTATCCCATGGATATGAATGATGGGCGGGCCCCTGAGCAGCCGGAAACCGACGATGAAAGGTAGCCCAAAGGAAGGTGCGGCTGCTACTCTGATCTACCCCCAACCGGTGCACAACGGAAGATCAGTTGCTCGCCAAAGCGCGACGCGATATTCGATGGGCCCTTCGTGCGGCGACCAAGAGCTTGCGGCGCAACTCGCGGCTCGCGATGGGCAGCGTGCTTCACCGCCTGATCGGTCGTCGCGCTTATGCCACGAGGCTGAGCCCCGATGGTATCTCGAGCGTTCTGGTATGTCGCATAAATGGTCGCATGGGGAACACGGTGTTCCTCACGCCGCTGCTGAATCGCATCCATGAGCTGCTGCCCGGCGCGTCGATTGACGTGGCGGTCGCCTACCCGTACGCCCAAGAGCTTTTGGCGACGCAGCCCGGTCTGCGGCGGGTCATTCCTTTCCCCCACAAGGGCCCGCGATTGGTGCGGCGGTATTTCCGCGCTCTGCGCGAGCTGCGCGCACAGAGCTACGACATAGCGATCGATCCGACAGCTGAATCCACCGGCGGGCGCATCGTGATCACGCTGTGCCGGGCGAAGCATCGGATCGGATTCGTGACTTATTCGCAGTGGGCACCGCTCACCCACGCGATCCCACAGCCCCACGGGTTTACGCATCAGGGGATCCAGCCTGTTTTCCTCTTCTCTAACGTATTCGGCTCGCGCTACGAGCCGGAGAGCCTGCGCATGTCGCTCTGCTTGAAAGAGGCAGAGGTGGATGCCGGCCGGCGGGCGATAGTTGCGGCGATGGAGCGCCAGGCAATGGTGGCCGACACGGAACGGGCTTTCGGATTCTTCGCTCACGCAACCGCGGCGAAGACCATCGATCACGAATGGTGGAAGACTTTCTGGGACGCCTTTCTGAAACTCGAGCCGGCGGCCGTGCCGGTCGAGTTCCTGCCCACACCCTCTACCCCGCCGATCGACCCGCGCTTCCCGTCGCTACATTTCCCGTCGCCGCGGGATCTGTCGGCCGCAATTGCGGGCACGCGCCTCTTCATTTCGGCCGACACCGGCCCGATGCACCTCGCCAGTGCCACCTCCACGCCGACCATCGGGTTGTTCAGGGTTACCGAGCCGGCCCTCTATCGACCTCTCAAAGCAGACGACTTGGCCATAGAAATCCGCGACTCCACGCCGCAACGGGTCGCTGAGCGTTGCCAGCAGCTCTGGCGCCGATCGACACATTGATTTCCTCGATTTCCTCGGGCGCCCTTCCCAGGATAAAATCTCGCCAGTCGCGGGTGTAGTTCAATGGTAGAACTTCAGGTTCCCAACCTGATAACGTGGGTTCGATTCCCATCACCCGCTCAGTTCTACTGAAGGCTGTGAAAATCCACTGAGGTTCACGGCATTCCTCTCTCGTTCGCAGCCTCGAGCCGAAGAGCGGTATGGGCGCGCGAATGCATCAGCAGTTCAGTGGCAGGAATCCAAATGACGACGCTCGTATAAACCTCAGGCTTTGCGCGGGACAGGGAGTTTCACTGGTCTGTGATGGGGCAATTCTGGCAGCGCGCCGGGCATGGCGAGTCAAGAGGCACTCGATGCCCTTGGTCCAGCGTTCCAGGAGCGCGGGTGGGTGTTCTTCGGTCCGTCTAGGAGCGGCCAGGTCTGAGTGCTTCGGCAGGTCGCTATATTGGAGATCAGATCGCCGCGGCCAAGCAGGAGGTAACTCATTTGGTGGCGCTGAGGCGGTGCTAGGTGTAGAGCGAGGGGGCTATTGCGCGGCTATCGATTCCGCGGGCGGCGCGCAGAGTTGGACTCTCGCACCGCACTTACAGGACTTCATGTTGCGATGGATCGACGATGTCCTCGGATTTTGGAACAGTATTGCCGACCACATTGACAGTTGATGACTGACGCAACGAATACTACTGGCTCGTAGCCAAGGACGGTGTGCACGGCACACGCGCGATCCTTCGTGCCTTCATCATGTTCTGCGTCGAGCTCTCGCTTGCCGAGATAGGAGTATCGGATCATCAGTCCGTCCCAGGCCCATTAGTCATTAAGCAGTTACTTGCGGCGTTGCCACCTCGTATCCCGGTTCCCGCAAGGCGTGCTTACGGCGCAGCCACTCGGGGCTTGGGCACCCCGACTGGCATACCTCCAAATAATGGGCGCGCCGGCTTGCACGTGGCGCGGAGGTCGACTCGACGAATTCTCGCTCTGAACTGCGGAGGAAAGCGGCCGTCGCGGGCCGTCGCTCCCCAGGAGGATCTCGAGGCAGCCAAGTCGAGCTGATTTGTGGCAGCGTACCCCCGAATTGCGGTATTCTTTTCCGAGCAGGCACATAACTAACATAACCGTGCCCAGGCTCCATTCCTGAAGGATGCGACGGTGTCAGCAAGGGATTTCTCGTTCTCGGTCGTTCCGCGTCTTCTGATGCAGCTCATATCGGTCAGGCTCACCCGCATTGGGTTGGTCCTGGTTGCCGTGGCCGCGATTGCCGCCTGTGGCGGTGGTGGCGACAGTGGCAGCACTGGTCCGCAGCCCAAGATCGTTGCCACGGTCATCACCTTTCCGTCCGCCGGGGTGCCACCGAGCTTCCGCTCCGCCGGTCGAAAGGCCGCTGCCATGGCGCGAGCCTCTGGCGCAACGCAAGCTTACTCCGAGGCTGAAGTTGAAATCACGGATCCGGCCACCGGGCAGCCCATCACGACCGCGTCTGTGACCGTGGATGGTACGTCGCTCAGCTATGTCGCCGGCGATCAGGCCTATGAAGGATCCTTGGATATCGACCCGGGCGCCACAGTCACTCTGAACGTCGTCGTCAATGGCGCAACATTCACGGCGTCACACAAGAACTTCAGTACCTACCCCGAGATCACGACGCCCGCCGGCAATACGACATGGTCAGCGGGCAATCCAAACTTGATTACCTGGTCGGGCGTGCCGTATGACGCAGCGCAGTACGCAGTAGGGATTGTTGACGCCGAGACCGGCGCGCTCCTCTGGCCGACCAGTGGTCAGCTCCTGACGGTGTCGCCTCCCTCCGCGAGTGCCACTGTTGACTCGAATGTCCTCACCGCCGGCGATCGATACGTGCTTGTCGGGATCGTCGAGCCCGTTTCTCTCTCGGGGGCGGCGTCTGGCTCGGGGCTTATCATCGGCGGGTTCACGTATACCGGCATCGTCGTGGCACCCGCGCCGACCCAGACTCAGATCACTCTCGAGTCGATCGCCGTATCCCCGGATTCGGCAACCGTCGGCCTGGGTGCATCCGCGCATCTCACTGCCACGGCGACCTACAGTGATGCCAGCACTCAGGATGTGACTACGGTGGCCGGCTGGTCCTCATCCGATACCACGAAGGTCACGGTCGACAATAACGGAGTCATATCGGGAGTGGCTGCGGGCTCAGCCACGGTCACTGCGCAATATCAGGGGCAGGCCGCACAAAGCACCGTGGCCGTCTTCGTGCCCAATCCGTCGCCGACGCCGCCACTGACCCAATCCGTGACCTATCAGATCGACTATGCGCACTCAGGACGTGCCACGGTCGGAGCCACCGGCCCAACGCTGCCGCCCACGGCGCACTGGTCAGTCATTTTGAGCGGCTCTGCCATCTCCTATCCGGTGATCGCCGGGGGGAGAGTTTTCGTCACCACCAATGCGACCCCGCCGGGGCAGACTTACGGCACAACGCTCTACGCACTCGACGAGGCCACGGGGAGTGTCGCGTGGGGTCCGGTTCCATTGTCCGGTACATACTCCTTCTCCGGCATTGCTTTCGACCACGGCACGCTCTTCGTCATCAACTTTGACGGGCTGCTGCGGACGTTCGATGCTGCCACGGGCACGCCTGGCTGGTCCAAGCAATTTTATGGAAACGCGACTTCTCCACCTACCGCGGTCAACGGCCTGGTCTACGTCAATACAGTCGGCGGTGGTCTCATGGCAGTCGATGAGACAAACGGCAACGTTCTGTGGACCAAATACGGTGCCGATCACAGCTCGCCGGCCGTCTCGCCTGACGGCGTCTTCGTTTCCGATCCATGCAACGCGTACAAGTACGATCCGATCGGGGGCACAGTGGTTTGGCACTTCGCGGAAGCCTGTAGCGGGGGAGGCGGCAAGACCGCTGTGTATGCCAACAACAGGCTCTATGTGCGTGATCTCACAACGACCACCCCGTCCACTCAGATCGTGAATGTGATCCTGGACGCCGCGACAGGCACACAGCTCGATACCTTCGGCACGAATGGGCCCGCGCCCGCCTTCAGTGACACGTCAAGCTTCTTCCTGACCGCCTCGGGTCTCGTCGCCAAGGACCTGGCCAGCGGTAATACGCTGTGGACCTTCACCGGCGATGGAAACCTGGTGTCGGCGCCTGTCGTGATCGATCAGGTCGTCGTAGTGGGCTCATCTTCGGGCACGATCTGGGCATTGGATGCCGCCAGCGGGTCGATCCTGTGGTCCGGCTCGACGGGCGCGACGATCTCCGGTCCGGATGAGCAGAATGCTACGCTGACCACGGGCTTCGGTGTGGGCGACGGGTATTTGGTCGTGCCGGCCGGCAATGTGTTGAACAGCTGGCGCCTCGTACCATGAGTGTGAGGCTCGAGGCTGGAGCGTCGAGTCCGGGTCTTATGTCGAGTGGCCGTGTCGTGTGACCTGCTCCGCGGCGTATCAGGGTCCGATCACGTAACCCCGCGCCATGAGCAGTGTCTTCGGTACTACCGGCGCTTCGAGACGACGCCCGTCGCTTCAGGGCTCAAACAACGAATCTGCGGTCACCTGCGCGGCGACGAGTTCCTCTGCCGATGAGTTGTGCGCCACACCGCGGGTGGTGACAAAAGTGTTGAAGAGCGTTTTGGACGTGCCGGTCACGCGGTGGAATACCTCGGTACGTTGCTGTAACCATCGGGCGTACTTCTTGTCGATCACGAAGGGGGGGATTGTTTAAAGTCGGCCACAAGTACCCCGAAACAACCACTTGTGGCCAATTATAGTTCATCACCATCCGGCCACAACTATCTCCAGGAGGGTGGTTGTGGCTATTTATAAGCGAGACGCGCTCATGCCCAAGAGCTCTCATCCTCGCTATCGGCGGACGGCCAGGCTTGTTGTCCAATGCCTGCAGGCAAGTCCATAATTCAGTCCATTCCGGGTCTGTGAACTGGAATGTAAGTCCGTAAATCATAGGTTTGGGTGCTGGGTTCGATTCCCATCACCCGCTCAATTCCACCGAAGGCTGTAGAAGTCCACCGAGTTCCAGGCGCGGGCAGATAGTACCGAGCGGCGTTCTCAATCTGCCCTTGCCCACTCACGTGAAATTCCCAAACTGGGTCACGTCCATTTAGCTGCGGCGGCCGACTCCTCGCCCAGGGCAACCGGCTGCTACAGAGCACCGCCGCGACTGGCGGAAGCTGCGGAGCGATCAAACGCGCCAACGACTCGGAGCATACGCAGCTCAGTTTTTACTACTATCCGACCCTCGCCACCTAAGTTGGGCTTGCTTCCGATGGAGTTTCCGGACAGTACGCCAGGGCGTGACCGGTAACTGAGGGGCGCCATTGACTTGGCTGTTGCCGCGGGGGCGCAGGAAACCGGCTTAGTGCCTGCGCACGATTGCCAGGACCAGCAGTCCCGTCACCGCCGCCATCACAAATAGAAAGAAGACCCGGGTGAACAGTCTCGTAACCTTGACGCGTCGGCGAAACCACCGCGGGTAGCCCGCCAGCGGCAGCGCACCAAGTGAGCGGTGGAGATAGTATGCGTTTCCTCCCCACGACCAGAAGAAGGAGAGGAACCCCTCACCACCGGTGATCGAATCATACGAATCAGGATCCAATCGCTTCAGTTGGCGAAACACTTCCAACAGATTCAGATACCAGAAGATCCATACCAGCAGCATCGTCAAGCCGAACATCCCTCCAATCCCCATGTGTGGCTGCCCTTTGATCATCCAGGCCACGGCAATGAGGATGGATAGGAGCGAGATGCCGCCGAAGATCACCAGCACGGCGGTCATAGCGGCACCGAAAGCATTCATTATAGGTCTTGGACGCACTCTATTATCCGCGCCTAATCGCGGCTTCGGCTTCGCACATAATTCAATTGCCCCGAGGGAAATGCGGGCATCATGGTCCGTGGATGGGCGCCGGCGGTGGCAAGCCGCGGTGAAGTTACTCCTGTATAGATGGACTAGCGTTTCCAGCCATTTCCGCAGGCGTGCCGCCTTCCGTGTCGACGAGGAAGCGGGCGCTCACAGCCCCGCATCGCGCAGCGGCGCTCGCGAGCGGGGCAACACATCATCTTCCCCGAGCGCAGGACCGGCAATATCCGCAGCCTCACCGAGTTCCTATGTACACCGGCACTCAAGGCTTCAGCCAGTTCTCCACAGAAAGACCCGGAACACGGCGGAATTCGCGTTCATTATTCGTTACCACCGTCGCGGACACGTGGCGAGCGTGCGATGCAATCAACATGTCATAGGGACCGATGGGCTTTCCCTTGGATTGCAGAGCGATTTTGATCTGGGCGAAGTCGGTGGCCGCTCCGCAGGGAAGGTCCTCGAGCTCAAACAGACCGAGCAGATCATCGAGGGCCGCCTCATTCTCCCTGCGAAACTCGCCGTTCACGGCCCCGAACTTGAGCTCGGAGACCGTGATTGCTGATAGCCGAAGCTCACCAGGGGACCGACCCGACATGCGTCGAGCAAGGCGTTCGTAGCCCGGCTTCCGGTTGATGAGGTAGATCATGATGTCCGTATCGAACATCCAGGTCATCGCCAATGCCTGATCTGATCTTCGGGCTGCTGCCGCTCGAGCGGCCCCTTGAAGCGGGCGACCACGGCCATGATCTGCTCGTAGGTCAAGTGCGTTGGCAACAGGAGGACCCCGGCGCCTACGCGCTTGATCTGCACCTCATCGCCCGCGAATCGGAATTCTTTGGGCAGGCGCACAGCCTGGCTATTGCCATGCTTGAATACCTTGGCGGTCTTCATCGTGCCTTCATCCGTGTGCCGTATATACTAGAAGTATATACATGTGCGCCCATGGAGTCGACCCTCAACTTCCGCCTGGCCGCCAAGGCTCCGCGGGTTTCTACGGCTTCTGAAGCAACGGAGCGATGACCTGCTCCAACCGCTGTTGCGTCCAGACGGGACGTTTCTCCCGCCAGCCGTCATTGACCAACCGACCGGCCCGATCGATCGTAAAACTGACGGGTAGACGCCAGATGCGCCCATAACCGGGCGCACTGGATTGCTCGTAGAGCCCCACGGGGAAACTCAATGTTTTGGCGATGGCACGGACCTCAGCCATCCGGTCAGCCTCGTCCAGGCTGAACCCGAGTATGCGAAGGCCATCCCCGGCATGCTGTTGCGCATATCGCGACAACGCCGGCAACTCTTCACGGCAGGGCACGCACCACGTCGCCCAGAAGGTGAGGATCACGACTTCACCTTTCAGGTCGGAGGTGGAAATGCTTTGGCCGTCGAGCGTCACGAGTCGCGCTGGCGGCGCCTCGCTCCCAAGCCGCAGGTCATTCGCCCGCGCGATTGAAGATCGCAACGCTCCACATGCGATAGCCGCCGCTGCGCTTCCCTTTAAGAACGTACGCCGCTGCAATTGATGAGCCATGGGAAGTGCTCAGAACGCATAGCTTGCGCCGGCACTGGCCGTCCAACGCGGGAAAAGCTGATACCCGTAGAGATTTTCGTACACGGGCACCTGCGCAAACGCGAATACGTGCAGTTTGGGGAGAACCCGAACGGTGACACCCGGGCTGACATAGGCGATGTTGCCCGCGGTGCTTTCAACGTCGGCCAGGGCGCCCAGATCGCGGGATTTATGCAATAGATTCACCTGCAGTTGCGGCACCCACCGTGGGTTGCTCTCGTAACGCAACCCGAAGCTGACGGTGGTCGAGTTGCCCGGTCGATAGTCGTTGCCTGGCTGATCCATGTGGTGCTTCACCGCGGCTTGAAACTGGCCCTGCACGAACGCATCGAAGCTCTGACTGATCGCGCGGTAATAATATGCGCCCACGATGAGGTCTGTGCTGCCGGTCCCGGGCTGCAGGCTCGCATCCAGCGGCTCTCCTGCCAGTGGCCCGCCACTGAAGCTGACGGCCGTGCCGTAGTGACCCGTCGGCAACTTGACTCCGAGCTGGACGCCCAAATTGTGCGTGGGCAAGAACCCTTGGTAGGCGCCGAGTAGGCGTACATCGCCCAAGCTCGAGCTGTGAGAAGTGCTCAGATCCGGCAGAGGCTGCGTAGTGTCCAGTTCACCGTAGGTCGAGTGCGACCGCACGACATAGGGCACGAACAAACTGAAGTTCCAGCTGGACGCTGGCGCATACGAGATCCCCGCGGTGATGTAGCGATTGAGGGTGTCGTGCTCGAGCTCGTTCCCATCCGGAACGGTGGAGACGGCGCGTGTCCCGCTGCGAAGCTGCCCTTGATCGATGTAGTCATATTCGACATTCATGCGCCATCCTGTGTTGGCCGAAAAGCCCATCGCGGCATCCGCATTGAGCGTGCAGCCGCAACTTGCGCAGGCCTCGGAGCGCTGCGGGAAGAGACAGGCTGCTGAGGCTGACAAAAGCAACAGAGGTGCTGAACTCAGCAGGCGCGTGCGCGCACGGTAGAGGAATGAGCCAGTCGAAATCGAAGCGGGAGTCGCCGCCGAAACGGAAATCATGGAATGGCCTCTGCAAATTCACCGGGAAAACGCGACCGATTGCGCGACGCCACGCGAAGCGCTGTCCGGTCAAAGTAGTCTGATGAGGCTTAGCAGAGGTAAGGAGGAGCGCGTGGCTGTTGAGTCCGTGAGCGCTGAACCGCGCGCTTCGGCGACTTGGGCGGTGCCAGCATTTCGGCATCGATGGTGGCGACCGGCACCACTGAAGCGATATGTGGCGTCAGGGCAGCCGACGCGCTTGCCGCAAACGGGCAATGTTCGACATGCAGGGCATGGCCGTGATGATCCGCGTGCGTGTGTCCGGACGGATCGTGCGCCATGGAATGCGTCGCATGGTCCATCGACCCGACTGCAGGTTGCGTGCCTGCGATGCGCTCGAGCAACTGCGCTGGCAAACCGTCCGGACACAGTTGCAGCGTGAGCGCACGTTCCGCCGAGGGCATGTAGCCCACGGGGATCAGCATGCGAAGGGTCAGCATCATCAGCACGACACTGATGACTGCCCGACACGCCGTTAAAGTCCGGAATCGATCCATGGCAACGAGACTGGGAGGTAGTGTCTCAATATACCACCCGACAATCGTCGCGGCTAAATCAGGACATCGCCGGCGGTTGGAGAGCGTTGCCGTTGTGGGGACTGCGTGCCCTATCGCCTGGCGGCCGGGAGTGCCGGTCGCCGCCGCCCACTCGCCCGAGGGTTCAGCGGCTCTGCAGCTGCTCCGGCACCCACCTATCGCCATCCTTCTGCCGCTCGATCCTGCCAACACCCGGAAACGGGAAATGTACCGCATACAAGCGTTGCCCGGAGGCCGCCACTCGTGACACGAGCGCGGCTCGGCTCGCCGCGCCGACCTTCTTGTCGGTGTCGAACGCGATCTGCCAGGACGGCCTGCGCACCGACACGATGTAGTGGTGAAGCGTATCGCCCACAAAGAGAAGGGTGTCCTTGCCCGAGCCGATCAGATAGCCGGTGCTGCCCGGAGTATGTCCTTTGATATCGACGGCTTTGACGACGCCCGTAATCAACTCGGCTCCGGGCTCGAACGGCGCGACCTTGGACCGGATCGCCGCCGCCAGCGCCGCCGGATCGGCAATCCCGATCTGCTTGCCATCCTGTACAGTCATGCCGCTCAGCCAGCGCCACTCGGGCGCGGACATATGAATGGTGGCGTTGGGAAATGCGAGCGCCCCGTTCGGGTCAACCAGTCCGTCGATGTGATCGCCGTGCGCGTGCGAGATGAAGATATCGGTCACGCTCTGCGGCTTCTTGCCCGCCGCGGCGAAGGATTGAGGCAGCTTGCCCGCAATGGGGCCGAATGCGCTCCCGGCGCCGGTATCGAACAGCAGCACGCGATCGCCCGCCTCGACGAGCAGCGGTTGAATACTGAGGTGGATTTGATCCGTTGGGACTCCGCCGCTGCGGAGCACGGCGGCCACCTCGGCGGGCGTATGACCGATGACGAAGCTGCTGCCATCGTTGGGCGCTTCCAGCTCTCCGTCCTCGAGCGCCACGGCGCGATAGCTGCCGATGTTGAAGTTCCGAAACTGAGGGCTGGAGTCCGATTGCGCGGCGAGCGTCGCGGACCAGAGGCCGAGCCAAAGGAATCCTCCAAACGCGGTCGAGATCTGTCGAAGGCGGATCATGCTCATCTTTCCACTCCGGTAAAGGAAGCGCGAATCGTAGCAATGACGGGCAAAGCGGGCACTCGCCCTTAATCGATATCGACGCGGTTGCTCCCTGCGGCCTCAACCTCCAGTGCTGGCCGTGAAGCAGGGCATCCCCGCCGGCCAGCGCGTCGGGTTCGTAGGGCCGAGCGGCGCGGGCAAGACGACACTCATGGGCCTGCTGCTGCGCATGCACGACGTAGCGGAACTTTCCTGATCGCTCTGCGTTGAGGGAGCATACTGCTCGAGACCCGACTGCTGAAGGAGATGAACATGGCGGCGAGTGCTGGAAAGAACGGTGACGCGGATGCGGAGCAGGTCAAAGAGCATCTGCGCGCAGCCGGGGATGCGGCGGCGACCGCCGCGCGTGCGCGAGCTTCGCAGGCGCGCGACTGGGCTCGCGGTCAGATCGAGGATTGGCAGGAGCGTGTGGAAGCTCAGCCCTATGCGGCAAGCGCCTGGGCTCTCGGCATCGGCTTCGTGGCCGGTGTGTTACTGACCAGCCTGATGCGCAGTCGCCGCTAGAGACTCGACTTATCGCGCTATCGCGACCCCCGGCCTTAGTCTGCGCCGGGGGTGGAGCGTGATCGGGGGCACGAATTCACGAGCCCCCGGGGCGTCGATCCGTGCTCAATGACCAATCAGTGACACTCGCGGCCCGGCCCCGTGCTCTGCTTCGCAGATGCATCAGATCGGCCTCGTGGGGATCTCATACCGGCACGTCGGCGTGGACGAGGTGGCCCGTTTCGCCTTGCCCAAGACCGAGATCGCGGCTCGGCTCCCCGCCCTGCGAACTGCCATCGGCGCCGCTGAAGTCTGTTATGTCAGCACCTGCAATCGGGTCGAGGTCCTGTACGCCACCGACGGCGCGCCTGCAGACGACGTTCGCCAGCAGGTCTTCCGCGCTCTGATGGGGCGTGAGCCTCGAGGCGGCGAGGCGACTCGGTTATTGCGCGCCTGGACTGGTGAAGCCGCCGTCGAGCATCTGTTCCTGGTCGCCTGCGGGCTCGACTCCGCGCAGGCCGGCGAACAGGAAATCGCGGCACAGCTCCGCGTTGCATGGGGCGCCGCCCGGGAGGCCAGGGTCTGCGGCTCCACGCTGGATCGCCTGATCAGCGAGGCGCTGGGCATGGCGGGACGGGTCCACCGTATCGAGGCCAACGTCCGGCCGCCGTCCCTCGCGGATCTCGCCGCGGACCGGGTTATCCGCCACCTCGACGGCAAGCCTGCCCTCATTGCCCTCGTCGGGGTGTCCCCCATGACCAAGCGGTGCGCGGGGATCTTGCATCGAGCCGGCCAGCCGCTCCTGATTGTAAATCGGACGATCGAGCTTGCCCGCGAGCTGGCGGATGGCTTCGCAGGTCGGGCCGTCCCGCTGGATGACTTCCGTACCCGTCCGCCGCAAGTCGCCGCGCTCATCCTGGCAGCCGGCGGAAGTGGGCCCATACTCGATGGCTTCGCGCTTTCGAATGTTGCCGAGGCAGCCGGCACGCGTGCTCCTCTGCTCATCGATTTCGGGGTTCCGCCGAACGCTGATCCGGAGGCCTGTCGAGTGGCGGGTCTGCTGCGTATCGGGATGAACGATCTCGTACAGGTTGCGCAGGAGCGGCGGATCTCACAGCTCATGCGCCTTGCACCGGTACGCGCCGCAATCGATGAGCGGTTGACCCGTCTGCGCGGGGAGTTGGCTACCCGCGCGATCGGCAAGCGGCTGGCGGACTTGCGCGAAGCCTTCGAGCAGATCGCAGCCGAGGAGGCTGATCGTGCACTTGGAGCAGAGTTGCGCGATCTGGACGAGAATCAGCGAGAGTTGCTACAACGCTTCGCATCGACCGTGGCGCGGCGTCTGGCCCATCTGCCGTTGGCCGGGCTGCGGGCTGCCGCCGCGCACGCCAGTGCGGATGCGGTCGATGCATTTTTCCGCGAGGCGCGCTTACGGCGCTCATCGCCTGACCGGGGAGAGTCTTAGATCATGGTGCAGTCGGGACAGAAGTCCGCTCGGAGTGTCGTCACCACAGCCACTCATCCGCGATCCGAGCAGTTATACGAGCGTGCGTGCCGAGTCATTCCCGGCGGCGTCAATTCTCCCGTGCGCGCGTTTCGCGCTGTGGGCGGCACTCCTCTGTTCATCCAGCGCGGCGCCGGTCAACAGCTGACGGACGCCGATGGCCGCACCTACGTGGATTTCGTCAATTCATGGGGCGCCCTCATCCTGGGGCACGCACATCCCGCGGTCGTGCAGGCCATTTCGACGGCCTGCACGAATGGGACGACATTCGGGGCGCCGTGCGCGGCAGAAGTCGAGCTCGCGGAGCGAATCGTCGCCTCCTATCCGGCCCTCGAGCAGGTTCGCTTCGTTTCGTCCGGTACGGAAGCGGTGATGAGCGCGATCCGGTTGGCGCGGGCGTTCTCGGGCCGCGATCTGATCGTGAAGTTCTCGGGTTGCTATCACGGTCATGCGGATCATCTGCTGGTCGCCGCCGGGTCGGGGCTCGCAACATTCGGGCGCCCGTCATCGGCAGGCGTCCCGGAGGCGTTCACGGCCTGCACTCGCGTGCTACCGCTCGACAACGATGCGGCGGCGGAGGAGCTGTTTGCTCGCGAAGGCTCCAGGATCGCCGCCGTGATCATCGAGCCGGTGCCGGCCAACCATGGCCTGTTGCTGCAGCGAAAAGAATTCCTGCAGGGCTTGCGCACTCTGTGCAGCCGCCACGGCGCGCTGCTCATCTTCGACGAGGTGATTTCGGGCTTCCGGGTTGGAAGAGCGGGTGCCTCAGGCCGATATGACATCGTCCCCGACATCGCAACGTTCGGCAAAGTGATCGGCGGGGGTATGCCCGTCGGCGCCTTCGGGGCCCGGGCCGAGATCATGCGCCGGCTCGCCCCCCTCGGCGATACCTACCAGGCCGGAACGCTATCCGGAAATCCGGTGGCCATGGCCGCCGGCATCGCGACCCTGGATACGCTGATCGAGAGCCACGCCTGGCAAAAGCTCGAAGCTCTGGGAGCCGAGCTCGAGAGCGCATTGCGACCGGTGCTGGCCCACGCTGCGTTCCCGATTCACCTCACGCGCATGGGCTCGTTGTTCTGGCTGTCTCTGCACGAGAAGGCAGCGCCCCGCGATGCGGCGGCGCTGAGCGAACAGGCTGCCGGCCGCTTCAGCGCCTTGTTTCACGCGATGTTGGAGCGCGGTGTCTATCTGCCGCCCTCTGCCTACGAGGCCTGCTTTCTGTCGCTGGCGCATGGCAGCGCCGACATTCGCCAGCTGGCTCAGGCCCTGCGGGAATCGCTGCTGCAACTCGCATGAGCTGAGCTGGCATGAAGGCGACACGCGTATTCCAGCTGACGGCCCTCGCCCTCGTCGCGGTCGCGGCGGTGCAGGTCGGCTGGTGGCTGTTCGACCAGCGCTCCTACGCGATCGACAAAGTGCGGGCGACGCGCGAGCTGTATACGCAGCAGGTCGCCGCCGCTCAGGCGCTGCTCGATGGCGGGACCGCGCCTGAGCGCGTGCAGAGCATCTTGCCCGGGATGCTCGTGCAGAGCGGCAAGGCGGCTCTCACGCCCGAGATCGACCGGATGTTATTGAGTGAGGAGCGCCGGCGTATCAATCAATATGCGTGGGAGGGCGCGTTCTTTCTGCTGGCCCTCGCGGCGTGCATCGGCGTGATCGCCCGGGCACTGCGCGCCGAAGCCCGGGTCCTGCAGGAGCAGGATCATTTTCTCGCGCTGGTGTCCCATCAGTTCAAGACCCCGCTCGCGAGCCTGCAGCTCTCGTTGGAGACGATGGCGATGCGGCCGCTGTCCCACGACCAGTCGCGCACCTTGATAGAGAGAATGTTGGCCGATCTCACCCGCATGGAAGCCATGGTCACCCAGATCCTCGAAAGCGTCCGCCTGGAACGCGGCCGGGTCGATCTGCACCGCGAGTCGCTGGAGTTGAATGGAGCCGTCATGCGCGTGGTGAGTCAGCTCGACGATCGGGCTGCCAAGGAGCACATCACGATCTCCGCCGACATTCCCCGCGGCCTGCACGTGATGGCCGATCCGCTCGCGCTCGACATGGTCGTGCGCAACCTTCTCGAGAATGCCGTCGCGGCTGTCGCGCCGGTAGGCGGAGGCACGATCAAGGTGTCGGCGCAGCGCTCGGACAGCGAGATCACGCTGACCGTACGCGACAGCGGCGTGGGCTTCCGCCCGGCAGACGGCGGTCGGCTCTTTGAGAAATTCACGCGGCTGCATCCCGGCGGTGGCGGCAGTTACTACGGCACCGGGCTCGGTCTCTTCATCGTGAGACGGCTCATGCAGCTTGCCGGTGGCAAAGTGACCGCGCACAGTGATGGAGTGGGGCAGGGAGCGCAATTCGTGTTGACGTGGCCAGTCGCCCCGGCGGAGCCATCGTGAGCAATCCCGCGAGTTTTGCCAACCGGGTGCTCGTCGTCGAGGACGATCCGCACCTCGCCGCGGGCGTGGGCGAGAATCTGCGCGCGGAAGGTTACGAGGCGACGAGCGTACCTGACGGGGAACAGGCGATTGCGTGGCTGCACGGCCAGCAGTGCGGCCTCATCGTGCTCGACGTCATGTTGCCCGGCATGGACGGATTCGCCGTTTGCCGAGCCTTGAGGCAACAGGGGAACAATACGCCGGTGTTGTTCCTGACAGCGCGCGGCGATCCGGCCGATCGCGTTCGCGGCCTCGAGGCCGGGGGCGATGATTATCTGGCGAAGCCCTTCCATCTGCAGGAGTTTCTCCTGCGCGTGCGCGCCATCCTGCGGCGCTGGGATTGGTACCGCAGCGCGTCCGCGACCGACGCTAGCGCCGTCCTGCAGTTCGGCGGCAACGAGATCGATTTCCGCGCGTTTCACGCGCGGTCGTGGAATGGGATCACGCAGGAGCTCACCGAGAAGGAGGCCATGATCCTCAAGGTGTTGGCCGAGCATCCGGGCGAGATCGTCTCGCGGGAGGATCTGCTCGAGCGGGTGTGGGGATACGATGTATTCCCGTCCACGCGCACGGTCGACAATTTCATTCTACGGCTGCGCAAGCGCTTCGAGCGTGATCCGGCGAATCCGAAGCATTTCCTGACCGTGTGGGGAGTCGGATATCGATTCCTCATAGAGGGGGAGCCGTGACCGCGTTACGCATCGGAACTCGCGCCTCCGCGCTGGCGCTCTGGCAGGCGAAGCACGTCGAGGCGTTGATTCGCGCGCAGCCGGGTGCTCCTGCCGTCGAGTTGGTCCCTATCCGCACCGAAGGCGATGTGCGCACCGATGTGCCTCTGTGGGCGATCCGCGGCCGGGCGTTCTTCACGAAGGAGATCGATCGCGCCCTGCTCGACGGGCAAGTGGACATCGCGGTGCACAGTCTCAAGGATCTCGCGACAGAGCTCGAGTCAGGCATCGACCTCGCGGCAGCGCTCGAGCGCGAGGATCCCCGCGACGCGCTGATCAGTCGGGACGGCCGCCCGCTGGCCGAGCTGCCGGCGGGTGCCCGGATCGGCACGAGCAGCCTGCGGCGCCGGGCTTTTCTCGCACGCCTGCGGCCGGACGCCAGGCTGTTGGAATTGCGCGGCAACGTGCCGACGCGTGTAGCGCGGCTGACCGCGGGCGACTACGACGCCATCGTGCTCGCGGCAGCGGGCCTGAAGCGGCTCGGCCTGGACCAACACGTCACCGAGCTGCTGTCACCCCGGAACTTTCCCCCCGCGGTGTCGCAGGGAGCGATCGGTGTTTGCATCCGGGCAGGCGATGGCAACGTTCTGCGCTGGGTCGAGAAACTCGATCATCTGCCCACCCGGCTGGCGACGACCGCGGAACGCGCGCTGTTGCGCCAACTCGAGGCTGGATGTCAGGTTCCCATGGGCGCCCTTGGGGAGCTCACAGGCGCGGATGATGACAGCAGACTCGAGATGCGGGCCGCGGTGTGCGCACTCGACGGCTCGACGATGCTCGCGGTAAATGGGGCCGCCCCGGCCAATGCGCTGAGCGCCCGCGATCTTGGCCGCGCTCTGGCGGACGAGTTGGTCGCCCAGGGAGCCGGCAAGCTGATCGCGGCGGAGCGCGACGCCCGCCGCTCGGGAGAGATCTCCTCATGAGTGACTTGCCTCCGGAGATCTTCGGGCCGGATGAAGGGACCCATCCCGCAGTGGTGGTGACGCGGGCGGAGTCCAGCAATGGTCCCTTGAGCACTCACCTTCGCCGACTGGGCCTGCGTGTACTGCTGTGGCCCGCCGTGAGCGTGGTCGCCGCTCCGATGGAGCCGCTGGATGCGGCGCTGGCGCGGATCCAGGACTTCGACTGGATCGTGTTTGCCAGCCGGTATGCGGTGGCCGCGGTGATCGGACGGCTTCCAAGCGCCCCGGCGAACCTGCGCGTAGCCGCGATCGGTCGGGCGACCGCGCAGGTGCTCAAGCAGCGCGGATGGAGAGTGGATCTACTGCCCAGCGAGGCCAACGCCGCCTCGTTGGTGTCCGCTTTCGCTGCCCAGGCCGAGCCCCTCGCCGGTCGGAAGATACTGTTCCCGGCGAGCTCGCGTGCATTGCCGACGATCGCCGCAGGTTTGCGGCAACTGGGAGCTGATGTGCTCCAGATCGAGGCATATCGGACCGAGTCTTCAGCTCTGGACGTTGCGGATTGCCGGATCCGGATCGCGCGCGATTCCATCGGCGCGGTGACTTTCGCGAGCCCCTCCGCGGTGATCGAGCTGGAGCGCTCCTTGGGCAAGGCCGACTTCGATCGGCTGCTGTCCACCGCCACCGCGGTTGCGATCGGACCCACCACCGCTCGCGAGCTATCCGAGCGCGGCCGGCCGGCTGTGCTCGCCGAGTCCGCCAGTCTCAAAGGATTGGCGGTGACGACTTTTCGTGTACTGCAGACGAGGCATTGAAATGGTATTCCCGGTTCAAAGGCCACGGCGAACCCGCGCGTCCGACACGTGGCGGCGCATGGTGCGCGAAACGCGCCTGACCCTCGATGGAATGGTCTATCCGCTGTTCGTGATTCCGGGACGGGGCTTGCGGCAACCCGTGTCCAGCATGCCGGGCATCTGCCAGCTCTCGGTCGATGAGGCGGTCAAGGAGGCGAAAGCCATTTCTGCGGCCGGCATCCCAGCGCTGCTGCTGTTCGCCGCTCCCGCGACCAAGGATGCGCAGGGGAGCGCGGCACTCGACCCAAACGGGCTGGCTGCTCAGGCGATCCGCGCCATCAAGGATGCGTGTCCGCAGCTCGTCGTCTGGGCTGACGTCTGCCTCTGCAGCGCGACCGATCACGGTCACTGTGGTCACGTCGTGAATGGACGGATAGACAACGACTCCTCCGTGCAGACCCTCTCACAGGTCGCTCTCAATTACGCCCGGGCGGGTGCGGATGCCGTCGCCCCCAGCGACATGATGGATGGACGGGTCCGCGCGATGCGCTCGACGCTCGACAACGAAGGCTTCGCCACGACCCCGATTGTTTCATATGCGGCGAAATATGCCTCTTCATTCTACGGACCGTTTCGGGAAGCAGCAGAATCGACCCCCGCGTTCGGTGATCGTCGGTCCTATCAGATGGATCCGGCCAACGGCCGAGAGGCTGTCCGCGAGGTGTTGCTCGACGTCGAGGAGGGTGCGGATCTCGTGATCGTGAAACCGGCCGGCCCGTATCTCGATGTGATTCGCCAGGTCCGGGAGACGGTCCAGGTACCGGTGGTCGCCTACCAGGTGTCGGGCGAGTACAGCCTCATCAAGGCGGCGAGCGAGCGCGGCTGGATCGATGAGCGGGCGGCTGCGCTCGAGAGCCTGACGGGTATCCAGCGCGCTGGCGCCGATATGACCATCACCTACTTCGCACCCTCTCTGGCGCGCTGGCTGCAATCGTGAGTGCGGCTACGCGCAGTGCCGGGACGGCCGCTCAGTCCACCTTCCTGGCGGCCTGCCGACGTGAGCCGGTAGCGCATACCCCGGTATGGGTCATGCGTCAGGCTGGGCGCTATCTGCCCGAATATCGGGAGCTGCGATCGAAGGTCGATTTCGAGACCCTGACTCGAACCGCGGATCTGGCCGCCGAGGTGACACTCCAGCCGCTGCGGCGCTTCGAGCTCGACGCCGCCATCCTGTTCAGCGACATCATGACGCCGCTCCAGGGAATGGGAGTCCATGTCTCGTTCGAGCCGGGCCCGGTGGTGCGCGAGCCCATCCGCACCGACGGTCAGGTTGACGCCTTGCTCGAGCTGGTTCCGGAGCGAGACGTCCCCTTCGTGCTCGAGTCCATCAAGCTCATCCGGCCCGAGCTGCCGCGGGGCGCGCCGCTGATCGGGTTTGCAGGCGGCCCGTTCACACTCCTTTGTTATCTCGTGTGCGGACGGCCCTCGAAGGAATTCGGCGCGGCGCGATCTTTCCTGTATGCACAGCCCCAGACTGCCGAGCGGCTGCTCGATCGACTCGCGGACGCCATGGCCGTCTACCTGGCTGCGCAGGCCGCAGCCGGTGCACAGGCCCTGATGTTGTTCGAGTCCTGGGCTGGGCTGCTTGCGCCGCCTGAGTTCGAGCGCTTCGCGTTGCGAGGTGTGCGCCGCACGATGGAGGCGTTGCGGGGGAGCGGGGTGCCATTGATTTACTACGTGAATCAGGGGTCGGCTTTGATGGAAGCGGTGGCTACGCTCAACGTCGATGTCATCGGTGTGGACTGGCGCTCGCCGCTCGGGCGGGTCCGCCGCATCCTGGGACCGCAAAAGGCAGTCCAGGGAAACCTCGACCCCGCCGCGCTGTTCGCTCCTCCCGAGGAACTGCGGCGGCATGTGAATCGAGTGTTGGACGCCGGGGGGCCGGCTCCCGGCCACATCTTCAACCTCGGTCACGGGATCTGGCCGGAAACCTCGCCGGACGCCGTGGCACGCCTCGTGGATTTTGTGCATGAGCGGCGCTGATTTCGCGGTCGAGGCGGCGGACTACTACACCGATCTGCAGAATCGCATCTGCGCCGCGTTCGAGGCGCTCGAGAATGCGGGCCCCGCGCCGCGCACGGCACCGGCGGCTGCCCTGAGCGGCGAGCCGGGCCGCTTCGCGGTCCGCAGATGGAGCAAGCCCGAGGGCCATCGTCTTCAAGGTGGCGGTGAAGCTCGCATCATGCGTGGCCGCGTGTTCGAGAAGGTTGGCGTGAATGTCAGTCACGTCTGGGGCGTGTTCTCCGAGCAGGCGCGCGGTCAGGTGCCGGGCTCACTCGAATCCGAGGGGCGCTTCGCGGCGTGCGGGATCTCTCTCGTCGCCCATATGTCGAATCCGTATGTTCCCGCGGTCCACATGAATCTGCGCTATTTGCGCACGAGTCGCGAGTGGTTCGGGGGCGGCTCGGATCTCACCCCGACCTTCCCGATCGACGCAGACACGGCTGATTTTCACGCAGCGCTGCAGCGCGCGTGCGATACGTACCGGCCTGATGCTTACGCGGAATTCAAAGCCTGGTGCGATCGATATTTCTTCCTGCCTCATCGGCAGGAGCCGCGCGGAGTCGGGGGAATCTTCTTTGACGAGGTGTCGAGCGGCGACCGGGCGGCGGATTTTGCGTTCCAGAAGGCGGTAGGAGAAGCGTTCCTGGATGTCTATCCGCGCATCGTGGCGCGGCGCCAGGACACACCGTTCGACGAAGCGGCGCGCGAGCAGCTATTGATCAAGCGCGGGCGCTACGTCGAATTCAATCTGGTCTACGACCGCGGCACCAAGTTCGGCTTCAGCACGGATGCGGACCCCGAGGCGTACTTGATGAGCTTGCCACCGTTGGTCAAATGGTAGGCCCCGTCCGCCAGCCGCGTGGCCTGCCGGCGCAGCCACTCTGCTGGGGTGGGCCAGAACACGCGATCGGGATGCGACTTGGCGGCGGCCCAATGCGCGCTCAGCACACTGGTGAGGGTCTCGAGAGTCTCGCTCAGACTCTCGGCGGTCGGGCCCCATGGCTGCTGTGGGAATCTGTTCATCACAACCTGCTCCTTCCCCGCGGTCGCGCTCGTTGCCTAGGGTCAGACCGTTTAACAAACAAACAGGTTCCGCGTAAAACTGTCTCTCGTGAGCGACCGTGTTTTGTTGCGCCCGACACACAGAGGCCGCCTCGGGTTCAGCTTCCATTCAGCAAGTGGATGCAGCCATGAATGTTCCCTCGCGTACGGTGACCGCGGTTGACTCCATCGAGCCCGCCGAGCCGCTGTTTCGCTTGCTCGCCGAGCAATGGCCGGGCGCGCTGGTCTTGCTGACCGCGGATCTGCGCTTGCTGTGGGCCAATCAGCAGGCGATCACGCTCCTCGGGTCTCTCCTGCGATCCCAGCGCGGACGGGCGTGGGCCGATCTCGGTCTGCCGTGGAAGCTCGGCGAGGAGCAAGGACGTAAGCTCGCGAACGGCGTGCCCGTGATGTTGGGAGTGGAAACGGTCGCCGCTCCCGAGGGCACTCGCCGTCACTATCGGGCGGAGATGATCCCCCTGAGGGAAGGCGGAGCCCCCGTCAGCGCGATCGTTTGCCGGCTCGAGGAGGCCGCGTCGAAGCCGGGCACCGACCCATCCGCGAGCGCCCAGTTCGGCGTCTGGGACTGGGATTTCCAGCAGCATCGATTCACCGTCGACGCACGGTGGTGCGCTGCGACGGCCCTGTGGGGAGCGCGCGCCGCCTTCTGGCAGTGGCACATCCCGACCAACATCACTTCCGTGAGCCCACTCTGGCTTGCCATGACGGGCTACACGCTTGAAGAATGGGAAGACCGTCCGCAACCGTGGCGGTCGCGCCTGCATCCCGAGGATGCTGGAGCGATGCAGCGTTGCATCGACGACCACCTGAATGGTCGCACGCCTTCCATCGAGGCGGAGTATCGCATCCGGGTCGCGGACGGCAGCTGGAAATGGATGCAGACCCGCGGTCGCGTGGTCGAGTGGGATTCCGAGGGGCGGCCTACGTCCGCGATGGGCGTGGCCTTCGACATCGGCGCGCTCAAGCAGGCTGAGCGGGAACTGCTTTCCACGCAGGCACGCCTCGAAACCGCCGTCTGGGGCGCGGGAATCGGATTGTGGGAGCTCGACTTCCGCATGGTAGGGGCTCGCTGGTTCAGTGACTGGTGCGACCGCCTCGATCTGTACCCCTGCGAGGGTGCTGATCACGTAGCGCGCTGGGACGCAAATATTCATCCCGACGATGTGAGCGAAGCGGCGCGGCGCTTCAGCGCCCATGTGGCAGGCGAAGCCGACTACTACGACGCTGAATATCGCATCCTCGACAAGAATGGCCGCTGGCGCTGGCTGTTCGAGCGCGGCCGTGTCGTTGAGCGTGCCGGAGATGGTAAAGCCGTCCGTATGGTCGGTGTCTGCATGGATATCGACACGCGCAAGGAGGCAGAGCTCGAATACTTACGCAGTCAGCGCCGCTTGGAAGTCGCGCTGGAGAGCGCCCGCGGCGGCATGTGGGAATGGGACCTGAGCAGCGGGCATTCGCGGTACACCGAATACTACTGCAGCATGTTGGGCGTGGATACGCAGGATGCTCACGGTGATGAGTCCTTCTGGGACGATCGCGTGCATCCCGACGACCAGTGGCGGGTACGGGCTGCCGCCTTCGATGTGGTCGAAGGACGTAAGGATCTCTACGAGGCGGAGTACCGGTTGCAGCACGCCGACGGGACGTGGCGCTGGGTGTTGGATCGGGGCCGTGCGGCTGAGAGAGACGAGAACGGTCGCGCCGTGCGCCTGGTAGGCTTCCTCGTCGACGTAACCGATCGCGTGCACACGCAAGAGAAGCGGGAGCTCGCCGAGCAGGCAGTGCGCGAGTCCGCGACCGTGCTGCGGGCGGTGGCCGAGAATACCCCTGACTGGCTGTTCCTGCTCGACGAATCGCTGCAGGTGCGCTTCATGAACCGGACATTCGCGGCGAGCCAGCCCAAGGTGGGGCCGGCAGCGCATTCATCCGCCTCGGAGCAGAGTTGGATCGGCCGCAGCATCTTCGACTTCATCCCCGAGACGCATCGTGTGCAGCTCGAGGAAGTCTACCGGCGTGTCCTGGTTACGGGGGAGCCGGCGCGAGTCGAGTTGCGCTACGACGTCGACGCAGTGCAGGCTCACTACGAGCATCGCGTCGTTCCGATCACCGATGGCGGAGCAGTGCGGTCCATCACCGTGGCGGTCACGGATGTCACGGAGCGCAAGCGCGCTGAGTCTGCGCTGCGCGAGTCGCAGATGACGCTGCAGACCGTCGCGGCGAGCTCGGCCGACTGGCTGGCGCTGTTCGACCGGCAGCGGCGGTGTGTATTCCTGAACAGAACACTGCGCGGCGTTCCGCCGGAGGCCTGGATCGGCGCGGCCGTGGAGGATTTCGCGCCGGTGGCCGACAGAGCCTCCATGCACGAGATCTTCCGGCAAATCATGGAGACCGGCGAGCCGCGGGACTTCGACCAGGTATTCGTCGATCCGGAGCTCGGCCCGCGATACTTCGAGCTGCGGGCCCGGGCCGTCCAGGCGGACGGACAGATCTTCGGCACGGTCATCAACATCACCGAGGTGACGGAGCGCCATGCGCAGCAGGATGTCCTGCGCACCCAGGCACGAATCCTGGAGACCATGCGCGAGGGGGTCGTCCTGGTCGACGCCGTTCAGCACCGGATCAAGCTGACGAATCCAACTTTCGACCGCATGTTCGGCTACACCCACCCCGAGCTGATCGGCCAGCCCATCGAGCCGCTCTTCACAGTACCCGCGGAGCGGCGCAAGCGCTTGGAGCGCACGCTGTGTGACGATCCCGAGGGGACCGACGCGACCCCGATCGAGCTCGAGTGCGCGCGCAGGGACGGATCGAGCTTCATGGCGGCCTGCGTCATCACGCCGCTCGGCATGGCCGGTGCCGACCACTGGCTCCTGGTGCTGCACGACATCACCGACCGCAAGCGCCTCGAGGCGGAGCTCATCGATATTTCCAATCGGGAGCAGCAGCGTATCGGCAACGACCTGCACGATGGCCTGGGGCAGGAGTTGACCGGGTTCGCCTTGATACTGCGGGGTCTCTCGGCGCAGCTGCGCAGGGAGAACTCGGCGGCGCGCAACGACGTCGAAGAGTTGATCAATATGTGCAACGTTGCGATCGCGAACACCCGCTCGATGGCGCGCGGGCTATCCCCCGTCAGCGGCGAGGAGGGCACGCTGGTCTCCGCCGTGAATGCTCTGGCGGCGCGGATGAGCGAGCGGAATAATGTCAAAATCCGCTTCGACTTCGATTTCGATGAGCCGCTGGTGCTAACGGAAGCGAGCGCTACGCACGTCTATCGAATTGTGCAGGAAGCACTCACGAACGTCACACGGCATAGCAGAGCCGAGCGCGTGAGAATTCACCTCGAACGCTCCGCCGGGGAGCTGCGGCTGCGGGTGGACGACGACGGCATCGGCTTCGTCCCCTGTGCCGGCGGCGAACATGGGCTTGGATTGAAGATCATGCGTTATCGGGCGCAAATGCTAGGCGGACAACTGCACGTCGAACCGAGCGAGCGCGGCGTCTCCGTCCAGATGAAATGCCCCATCGAGGCCGTCCAACGGGGTCAGGGCGATTCGGCCGAGGATTCGGATACCCCGCTTTCGTGATACAGCCATGAAGCTCCCTTTGCGCGGTTCCGGCCTGTCCGGTGGGGCAACCCAGAGGCGGGTGCTCATCGTCGACGATCATCCGATCGTCAGGCAGGGCCTGCGCCGGATGATCGAGCTCGAGCCGGACCTCGTCGTGTGCGGTGAGGTCCAGACCGAGCGTGAGGCTCGCACGGCCATTCGGACCATGGCCCCTGACGTTGTGATCGTGGACATCTCACTCGCTCAGGGTGACGGTCTGGAACTCGTGAGAGATGTGCACGCCCAGCAGCCCGAGCTGCCGATGCTCGTGCTATCGATGCACGATGAGTTGATCTACGCCGAGAGGTTGCTGGCGGCCGGTGCCAGCGGCTACATCATGAAGCAGGCGGCCTCCGACCAACTCCTCATTGCCCTGCGACAGGTCCTCGCGGGCGAGACGTATATCAGCCAGACTCTCGCCACCAATCTCGGCAGCTCGGACGCCGTCGGCGGCACCGGCACGGATCCGATCGACCGGCTGAGCAACCGCGAGCTCCAGGTCCTGAGCCTCATCGGCCGAGGTCAGTCCTCTCGCCAGGCCGCCGAGGCCCTGGGTCTCTCCGTCAAGACCGTCGAGACCCACCGCCAGAGCTTGAAGCGCAAGCTGAATCTCGCGACAAACGCACAATTGCTGCAATACGCGATCAACTGGTACAGCAGCCGAGCCAATCCGGCAGCCGCCGGGGCCGCCTCCAACTCCTGAAGGGGTGACCGGGCTCCAGCGAGCTCGCTAGGCGATCGGCGTGCGCAGCCAGTCCGGGTCAGGCAGCTCCGCGAAAGCTTCGCGGAGCGCCTCGCTCCACCGCTTCCGGATCCCGCGAAAGTACTCGTTGTCCGAGTCGATACTCATGTGTCGTGCGACCTCGAACCGATCCCGCTTGATCAGAACCAGATCCAGCGGCAATCCCACCGACAGGTTCGACCGGATCGTCGAGTCCATCGAGATCAGGGCGCACTTGGCCGCCTCATTGAGGCTGCTGCTGCGGCGGATCACCCGGTCGATGATCGGTTTCCCGTACTTTGACTCGCCGATCTGGAAGTAGCTGGTCTCCGCCGTCGCCTCGATGAAGTTGCCGGCCGAGTAGATGGTGAACAGGCGTGGCACCTCGCCCTTGATCTGGCCCCCGAGGATCAGGCTGGCATTGAATTCGACGCCGAAGGCCTTCAATTGTGCTGCGTCCCGCCGGTGGATCTCACGCACGGCCTCGCCCACGCAACGTGCAGCCTCAAAGAGATCGCCGCAGGTGAAGAGATTGGGAGCCTGGGTATCCGCCGACTCCAGCTGCTCGCGCAGAATGCTGGTAACGGCCTGAGTCACGGCGAGATTGCCGGCCGTCTGCAGGACGAGGACGCGCTCGCCCGGCCGCTGGAACACCGAGGTCTTTCGGAACGTGCTGATCTGATCGACCCCAGCGCTCGTACGGGAGTCAGACAGGAACACGAGCCCCGTATCGAGCAGCATGGCAACACAATAAGTCATATCGGCTTGCGCCCCCGGTCAGGAGCGGGGCAGTGTAAGGCACCATGTGGGGAAAATGCGGGTGCGAGTAGCGAAGTGGGTCGGAGCGCTCGTGGCGGGCGCCGTCGTGCTCATCCTGCTCGCCATCGGGATCGTCACTTTGTGCATCGATCCAAACCGATATAGGGGGTCAATTGAGTCGATCGTCGGTAATTTCAGCGGAAACCCGCTGAAGATTCGCGGCAATCTGCGTTTCAGGTGGCTCCCGCCGGTGGGCGTCGAGATCGGGCCGGCAGCGCTGGGACCGCCTGCCACGCCCCTCATCGAGTGGCAGTCGGCGCGAGTGGGGGCCCGCCTCCTGCCGCTGCTGCGAGGGCGGGTCATGATCGACGGGATTGATCTCGATACACCACGCATTCATCTGCGTCGGAACGCGCGGGGCCACGGCAATTGGGAGGGCATTCCCGCCCGGCGCTCGGCCGCGACCCAGCCGGCCCCGCCGGGCTCCGCCATGGAGATCGGCGCACTGCAGATCGAGCACGGCCAGCTCGACTACATCGACGAGGCGAGCGGCGCGCGCTGGACGCTCTCCGATTGGAAGCTGCAAGCCGGAGCTTGGAGGGAAGGCCGACCGATTTCGGTCAACACGCGCTTCCGTCTGCGGGGGATACCGGCCGTACCCAACGTCGCACCACTGGAGATCGATGTGCGCGATGCGGCGGTGTCTCAGTCACCCCTCACGGTCAAGGTGCCCCACCTCACGCTCCGATTTGCTGATGCGCAGCTGGAGGGGGACCTGACTGCCGAGCTGCAGAATATCGATCAGCCGACCGGCGCCACCGGCACCACCGGCACCACCGGCACTACCGGCACTACCGGCGCCACCGGCACTACCGGCACTACCGGCACTACCGGCACTACCGGCATTACCGGCATTACCGGCACCACTGGCCTCGCGGCCCGAGGCGCCCTTTCGCTGCGGGTTCCTTCAGTGCGCAAGCTCGTCTCGCAGCTTCAATTGGTTGAGCGCCTGCCCCGGGATCCCGAGACACTGGGGCTCCTCCAGTCAACCGGCGGCTGGTCGTTCGCGGGAGGAGTGCTCAGGCTGCAACCGCTCGATGTACAGTTGGATGCCACACGCTTTCGCGGTTGGGTCGAGCGCTCTGCATCCGATTCCGCCTGGAGGTTCGAGTTGCGTGGCGATCGCATCGATCTGCAACGCTATGTGGATCTGCAGAAACCTCAGCACGAGGAGCCGTTCGTCCTGCCCGTCGACGAGCTCAGGGCACTGCGTGCGGACGGGGTGTTGATCCTGGATGAAGCTCAGCTTGCGGACGCTCGGCTCAAGGGTGTCCGGATGCGGCTCACGAGCTCGCCATGACCGGGCCGACCGACTCAGTATCGCGGCCGTCCGCGAATGTCTTCGCGGACGCTCTGCTCGAGTGGCACGCCCGGGAAGGCCGGCACGATCTGCCCTGGCAGCACAATCGAACACCGTATCGGGTCTGGGTGTCCGAGATCATGCTGCAGCAGACGCAGGTGTCCACGGTCATCCCCTACTACGAGCGCTTCATGGCTCGATTCCCCGGCGTGCAGGCTCTTGCTGACGCTCCGATCGACGACGTGTTACATCTGTGGTCAGGTCTCGGTTACTACGCCCGGGCTCGCAACATGCATCGGGCGGCGGTACGCATCCGCGATGAGCTCGACGGACTGTTCCCGACAACCTTCGATGCGATTGCCGGCCTGCCGGGCATCGGCCGCTCGACGGCCGGCGCCATTCTGGCCCTGAGCGAAGGGCAGCGCTTCCCGATCCTCGACGGCAACGTCAAGCGAGTCCTGTCACGCTACTTTGGCGTTGCAGGCGGCTCGGAGCGCTCGGTGTTGGATCGCCTGTGGCAGCTCTCGGAGGACTGCACGCCTGACATTCGCGTCGACGTCTATACCCAGGCAGTGATGGACCTTGGCGCGACCGTGTGCACGCGACACAAGCCGCTCTGCGCCTATTGCCCGCTGACTGAGGATTGTTTCGCCAGGGCGACGGGACGCCAGAGCGAGTTGCCCCCGCCGCGTAAGGCCAAGGGGAAGCGCCGGTCACGGCACGTGTACATGCTCGTCGCAATGCGGGGCGATGGCAGCGTTCTGCTCGAGCGCCGGCCCGAGAGCGGTGTGTGGGGAGGTCTGTGGTGTTTGCCGCAGTTCGATACCGCAACGGCTGCCAGCATCTACGCCGGCCGCGCGCTCGCCAGGCAGGAGGTCGAGGCGAAACCTCTGACCACGGTCGAGCATGCGTTCACGCACTTCGATCTGGTCATGACGCCGCTGCTCGTATCGTGCTCGGGCGATCCGAGCGTCATGGATGAGGATCGCACGGTCTGGTATAACACCCGCCAGCCAGCGCGAATCGGACTGCCTGCACCGATCAGGACGCTGCTCGATGAGCTGGCGAGCCCCACCCTGTTCGACGAGTCCTGAGTATGTCCCGAACCGTCCAGTGCGTTCTTCTCCAACACGAGGCCCCGGGCCTCGATCGACAGCCCTATCCCGGCGAGCTCGGCAAGCGCATCTACGAGAATGTCTCGAAGGAGGCCTGGGGCCGGTGGCTGCAACATCAGACGATGCTGATCAACGAGTACCGGCTGACGCCGATCGAGCCGAAGGCGCGGAAATTCCTGGAAGGCGAGATGGAGAAGTTCTTCTTCGGCGGCGGCGCCAAAGCCCCGGAAGGCTTCCAGCCGCCGAAATCCGGTTAGAGGCGGATCATCCCCCGCTTGTGCGCGACCGCGACCGCCTCGGTGCGGCTGATCGCGTCCAGCTTGGTCAGAATCGCTTTCACGTGAGTCTTCGCCGTGCCCTCGGTGATCGAGAGGCGGCGCGCGATATCCTTGTTGCTCCGGCCCTGCGCGACGAGCTGCAGCACATCGAGCTCGCGTTGCGTCAGGCTCGGCTTCGCCATGCGTTGCAGGGCCTTCGCGGCGACCGAGGATGACGTGTAGGGCCGATCCTCGGCCACGGCGCGAATCGCCGACAGGATCTCCTGGCGACGCGCGTCCTTCAGCAGATAGCCCTTCGCGCCCTGGCTCAAACACTGAAAGATGTCCTCATCGCCATCGTAGGTCGTCATGATGAGGAGACAGGCCTTCGGATGGGCCTCGAGGACCCGCTGGACCACGGCCACGCCATCGCGCTTGGGCATGCGCAGATCGAGGACCATGACGTCCGGCTGATGCTGCTCGTAGAGAGTGATCGCTTCCTCGCCGTCGCCGGCCTCGGCGACGACCTCCATGTCCGGCTGCTGATTGACCATCGTGGCCAGGCCGTCACGCACGACAGGATGATCATCCGCCAGGATCACGCGGATCTTTCGCTTCAGTACCGCAACCATCACGCTCTCCGCTTGGGCAGCTTGACACTCACCTGTGTCCCCGCGCCCCGTTGACTCTTGATTTGCCACTCGCCTCCTATGGCACCCGCCCTCTGGCGCATGCTGATCAGTCCGAAACCATCGATCGCGTAGGTCTCCGGATGCCGTTCCATTCCCACGCCGTCGTCAGCGACAGTCAGGGACCAATGCGTCTCAGCGTCAACCATCGCAATCTGCACGACGCTGGGCCGCGCATGGCGCACCGCGTTGCTGACGGCCTCCTGCGCGATGCGCAGCAGCTCGTGCTCGTGCTCCGGCTTCAGACCGGTCGCGACGCCGCTGCCCTCGAACGTACAGGTCAGGCGGCCCGGGATCGTGGACCGCTCGGCGAGCTGGCGCAGAGCAATCTCGAGCCCGGCGCGCCGTGTTTGATCGAGTCGCAACGCCATGACCGAGCGCCGCGCCTCGGCGAGCCCGTCACGCGCCAGATCCCGGATGCGGGACAGGGTGACCGCGAGCTCGGAATTCTTCTTCCTGCACGACGGGAATTCCTCCGCCGCGCCAAGTTGCATCAGGATGCCGGTGAACGCCTGCGCGAGACCGTCGTGGATCTCCTGGCCGATGCGCGTGCGCTCGACGAGCACCGCAGCCTCTTTCGCGGAGTAGGCGAGCCGCATGAGCTGGATGGCGAGAGTCGTCTGCTGAGCAAGCGCCACGAGCAGCTCGCTATGCTGCACCTCGCTCGCGTTCCGCCGGAAGGACAGCACGAAGAATCCAACATTTGCGCCGCCGAACACCAGCGGGTAAATCAACACCCCCTGGTACCCTCCACGCCTGTGAAACGCGAGCGCGCCCGGCCAGATGTCCTTTTCCATGGTCTCGACCGAGGAGTAGGACGGCTGCGGGCTGTTGCCGAAGAGTCGGGTGAAAGGGGAGTCGGCAAACGGGACGCTGGTCGCAAACGGCGGGGGCTCGTGCTGCCCATTGCGCACGTGAGCGAGAATGCGCCACTCCTGAACCGAATCCTTTGCGACGATCACCGAGCCGGCAGCCGCATCGAACTGGCGGGTGACCTCGAGCAACATGTGACCCATGAAGCTCGGAAGATCGGACTCGCCGGCCAGGCGCTCGAGATTGCCACGAATGACAGAGTTCGCCTTCGCCAGCTCCGTCACACGCTCTTCGGCCAATCGCTCGCGAGTGCGGCGCACATCGTCCACCAGGCGCTCGCGGTGCAACGCCGCACCGATGACGCCGGCCGAGGTCTCCAGGGCCGCCAACTCCGCCGAGTCGATCGCCCGGAGCTGGCGCGTGTTGTCGAAACCTACGACGCCAATGAATTCACCGGCGATGAAGATCGGGACCATCGCCTTCGTCTTCGTCCCGATACCCTCGAAGCGCGGCGACGGACATTGCGAGGCGGATTCGTTCTTGCTGAGGCAGACACTGCGGCCGGCGCGCAGCTCAGTGCAGACGGCCGCGAAGTCGCGCTCGTCGCAAATGCAGACGTCGGGATCATCGAGGTGCGGTACCGCTCCGTCAGCAGCCCACTCGCCCGCCAGCACGAGCAGCGGCTCACCCGCGGGCCCCACCTGGGTCAACATGAGATTGACGCGATCGACGCCGGCGGCCTCGCCGATCACCCGCAGAACATTCGGGATCACCGCGCGCACATCCGGCGCTTCCAGCAGGAGCCGGCTCGCCTTCGCCGAGGCGGTCAGCAAGTCCTCGCGGCGGTGGAGCGACTCATTGATCTGAGTCAGCTCCCTGGCGCAGGGACTCGCGCCCAAGTCATCCTGTAAGTCCTCGAGATCGGCTTCGATCAGCGTCGCGTTCATATTGGAGCTCGGACCCTCAAAGGCCGCAGCGGTGGGGCTAGCGGTAGGCCTGAGTGTAACGCGGGAGGGGGGCTCCCTCCCAACCGCCACCCAGGGCTTTGTATACGGCGATGAGGCTGGTGGCGGCAGACGTGCGGCTCTGGGCGAGCCGATCCTCGGCCTCCAGCTGGGTCCTTTCCGCATCAAGGACTTCCAGGAAGTCCACCACGCCCCCCTCGTACCGGGTGCGGGCAAGTCCGGCTGCCGTTGCGCTAGCCTCGGCTGCGTCGGCGGCATGGGCGAGCTGGTCCCGGCTGCGGGCGTGCGTAACCAGAGCGTTTTCAGTCTCTTCCAGGGCGCGCAAAACCGTCTGCTCGTACTGGGCAAGGGAGGTATCGGTGCGGGCTCGGGCACCGGCGATCCGAGACCGGACCCGGCCGAGATCGAAGGCTGCCCACGAAATCGCCGGACCGATGACATAATTCCGGGTCGGGCTGTTGCCGAAGCTCGCCGTGTCGGCTGATGCATAGCCCAAGCTCCCGTTGAAGGTCACCTTCGGGAAGAGATCGCCCACCGCCACCCCGATTCGCGCGGTCGAGGCGGCCAGGTTCCGCTCCGCCGTCCGGATGTCCGGCCGTCGCCGCAACAAACCGGCGGGATCACCTACTGCCGCGATCTGAGGAAGTGCGGGCATCTCACGGACGGGCGCCAGCAGATCCTGGAGAGCATTCGGCTCCCGGCCTGTGAGCACACCCAGCCTATGTATGGAGCGCTCGACCGAAGCTTCAAGGGGGGCGATGCTCGAAAGCGTCGTACTGAGCTGAGCCTGCGCCCGGGAGGTGTCGAGCTGAGTCCCGCGGCCTGCGTCCAGGCGGGCGGTCGTCAGGCGCAGAGCATCTCGTTGATTCTCTACGTTCCGGCGCGCCACGGCCAACTCGTCCTGGGCCCCGCGCAACTCGAAGTAAGTCCGAGCCACCTCGGCCGTGACGGAGACCTGGGCGTCACGCAGGGACGCCTCGGCTCCTTCGAGATCCGCCTTGGAAGCTTCGACACCGCGTCGCACGCGCCCGAAAACGTCCAATTCCCAGAATGCATCGAAGCCTGCGTCGTACAACTCGGAGGTGTACGCGGTGTTGAAAGGCGTCTGGGCCGCTGCGTAGCGCTCTTTCGTATAGCCAGTGCTCGCCGTGACTGTCGGTGCGAGGTCGAATTGAGCGAGATGTCGTGCCGCTCGCGCCTCGACCAGATGGCCTAGTGCGATCCGGAGGTCGTGGTTGGCATTGAGGGCGTCCTCCACTACCTCATTCAACGCGTCATCGTTGAACAGCGTCCAGAACCGCGCCTGCGTTTCCTCGCTGGAGAACGCTGTCTTCTCCGCCCCGGCGAAGTTGGCGCTGACTGGCGTCTCAGGCTTCTTGTAGTTCGGCCCGACGGCACAGCCCGACAGCAGCACGAGTGCTGCGGTAACGGGGAATCTTTTCATCAGTTCGACTCCGGCAGAGTCCGATGAGCTGTTAAGGACGGCAGTTTCTCGGGCTCCGTGGACGATTTCGGCTGACGATCTGTGACACGTTTCATCAGCACGTAGAACACCGGTGTCAGCAGCAATCCGAAGAACGTGACTCCGAGCATTCCCGAGAAGACTGTCGTACCCAGCGTGTGGCGTACTTCCGCTCCAGCTCCTCGGGCGATCATCAGCGGCACGACACCCATGATGAAGGCGAACGAGGTCATCAGAATTGGCCGCAGCCGCAGCCGCGCCGCCTCCAGAACCGCGCTGACAGCGTCGCGGCCCTCGTCCTGCAGGTGTTTGGCGAACTCAACGATCAGGATGGCGTTCTTGCAGGCGAGGCCCACGAGAACGATGAGTCCGACCTGCGTGAAGACGTTGTTGTCCCCATGATCGAGCAACACTCCGCTGACGGCGGCCAGCAGACACATGGGCACGATCAGGATGATCGCCAGGGGCAGCGTGAGACTCTCGTACTGCGCCGCCAGCACCAGATAGACGAACAGGATGCACAACGGAAAGACGAGCGCTGCCGTGTTGCGGGACGTGACCTGCTGATAGCCGAGATCGGTCCACTCGAAAGCCATGCCGCGCGGCAGGGTCTGGTCGAGGACTTTGGCCAGGGCGGCCTGCGCCTCCCCCGAGCTGTAACCGGGCGCCGCAACGGCATAGATATTCGCCGCGCGATAGCCGTTGTGTCGCAGCACGATGTCGGGTCCAAACGCCTCCTTCACCGTGAGAAGCGAGCCGAGCGGCACCATTTCGCCCGCGGCGTTGCGTGTCTTCAGCGGCAGGATGTCGTTCACATGCGAGCGATAGGCAGCATCCGCCTGGGCGACGACCTGATAGGTCCGGCCGAAGCGGTTGAAATCGTTGATGTAGAGCGAGCCCAGATAGAGTTGCAACGTCTGGAACACATCAGTCAGCTTGACGTTCTGCCGCTTCACCTTGACACGATCCACGTCGACGTCGAGCTGCGGGACGTTGACCTGGTAGTTGCTGAACAGTCCGCCGAGCGCCGGCTCCTGGCTGGCCTTCTTCATGGCTTCCTGTGTCGCCGCATACAGAGCTTCCGGGCCGGCATCCGCGCGGTCTTCCACCAGGAGCTCGGAACCGCCTCCAGTGCCCAATCCGAGAACGGCCGGCGGCATGCCGATGAAGATGGAGGCGTCCTGGATCGACTGGAGCTTCGGCTGCAGCGCCTGGATGAGTGCCTTGGCGTGCAGGTCTTTCGAGCGGCGCTGCTCGAACGGATCCAGGCTGAAGAACACGACGCCCGCGCTCGAGCTGGGCACAAAACCCGCGATGGATATGCCGACGAACTGCACGGCGTGCGTCACCCCGGGCTGCTTGAGACCTATCTCGGCGACACGGCGCACCACTTCATCGGTGCGGTCCAACGTCGCGCCCGGCGGCAACTGGATGATCGCCTGCAGATACTGTTTGTCCTGCTGCGGAATGAAGCCTTCCGGGACCGACCCAAAGCCGAGCCACGTGAGGAAGATGAGGCCGCCGTAGATCGCCAGTGTGGTGCCGGCATGCCGAACCGTGAGCCCCACAGCTCCCGAGTAGAGGTTGCTTGCCTTGCCGAAGCCGAGGTTGAACCGGCGGAAGAAGCCGCCCAGCAACCGATCCATCACGCGCGTCAGCCGGTCGGGAGACGCTCCGTGGGGCTGCAGCAGGAGTGCCGCCAGGGCGGGCGAGAGCGTCAGCGAGTTGAACGCCGAGATCACCGTGGAGATCGCGATCGTCAGGGCGAACTGGCGATAGAACTCGCCCGTCAGGCCCGGTACAAATGCAACCGGAATGAACACCGCACACAGCACCAGCGTGATTGCGATGATCGGCCCGCTGACCTCTCGCATGGCCGCCTTCGTCGCCTCGCGAGGCGCGAGGCCGCTGGCGATATGGCGCTCCACGTTCTCGACGACGACGATCGCATCGTCCACCACGATGCCGATCGCCAGGACCAGTCCAAACAGGGACAGCGTGTTGATCGAGAAGCCGCACGCCAGCAGGACGGCGAACGTGCCGATGATCGAAACGGGGACCGCGACCAGCGGGATGATCGATGCCCGCCAGGTCTGCAGGAACAGAATGATCACGAGCACGACCAGCACCACCGCTTCGAGCAACGTATGCACCACGGCGTGGATCGACTCTCGCACGAAGACGGTGGGGTCGTAGACGATCGTGTAGTCCACACCCTCCGGGAAGCTCTTCTTGAGCTCCTCCATGGTCTTACGGACACCATCCGAGAGCTCCAGGGCGTTGGAGTTCGGGGCCTGGAAGACCGGGATCGCGACCGCGCTCTTGTTGTCGAGCAGCGAGTGCAGAGCGTATTCCTGAGCGCCCACCTCGACTCGCGCAACATCGCCGAGTCTGACGACCTCGCCTTCCTCGCCGGTCTTGATGACGATGTCGCGGAACTGCTGCTCGTCCGTGAGGCGTCCCATGGCATTCAATGCGAGCTGGAATTGCGAGCCGGGCGAGGGCGGTGCTCCGATCTGTCCCGCCGCCACCTGGACGTTCTGTTCCTTGACCGCCTCGATGACATCGCCGGTCGTGAGATTGCGCGCTGCCAGCTTCTCGGGATCGAGCCAGATGCGCATCGAGTAGTCGCCGCCGCCGAACAGGCGCACATCGCCCATGCCCGGCAGCTTTGCGAGCACGTCACGAACGTTCAGCGTGGCGTAGTTGCGCAGATAGAGAGAGTCGTAACGTCCGTCCGGAGACGTCAGGTGTACGACCATCGTGAGGTTGGGCGAGCTCTTCAGCGTCGTCACGCCGAGATCACGAACTTCCTGGGGCAGGCGCGGTAGCGCCTGCGACACGCGGTTCTGAATTTGCACCTGTGCCCGATCCACGTCGGCGCCCGTGCGCAGGGTCACGGTCAAATTCAGAGCACCATCCATGGTGCTCGACGAGTGCAGGTAGATGACGTCTTCGACACCGACGATCGCCTGCTCCAGGGGAGCAGCGACCGTGTCAGCGATGATCTTCGGATTCGCTCCCGGGTAGTTGGCGTGCACGACCACCGAAGGCGGAACGACCTCCGGAAACTCGCTGATTGGCAGCTTGAAGATCGCGATCGCTCCACCGATCGTGATGAAAGCCGAGAGAACGGCCGCAAAGATCGGCCGATCGATGAAGAAGTCCGACAGTTTCACCGTGGAGTCCTGGCATCGGCATTCGCGAGCAGCGTGTCATGGCTGTGCGACTCGCCCATCGCTACCTTCTGCGGGGCTACGGGCGAGCCCGGCCGCACGCGCTGCAATCCATTGACCACGATGGTCTCGCCAGGCGACAGCCCTTCACGAACGACACGCAGGCCGTTGTAGAGAGGGCCGAGTATCACAGGCCGATACTCGGCCTTGTTCTCGGCGCCGACGACGTAGACGTAGCGAACCGACTGGTCGGTTCCGACCGAGCTGTCGTTGATGAGCAGCGCATCGTGCGTGTCATTGCCCATCAGCTTGACCCGGGCGAACAGGCCGGGCGTGAACGCCCGATCGTGGTTGTCGAGCTTCGCGCGGCCACGGATCGTCCCGGTGGCCGGGTCGAGCTCGTTGTCCACGAACACCATCACGCCGTGGTGGGGATAGCCGGTCTCATCAGCGAGGCCTACATCCACCTGGTTCTGCGCAGCGGCATGCGTCCGCGCAGCCTTGGCGTACTTGAGATATGCCTGCTCATCGCCGTCGAAGCGCACATAGATGGGGTCGATGGAGACGAGGGTGGTCAGCATGGTCACCCCCGATGTGACGAGGTTGCCTGCAGTCACCTGGGCTCGACTGATCTTTCCCGAAATCGGTGCGGTCACACGCGTGAACGTCATGTTCAGCGCAGCCGAGTCGACTGCCGCCTGCGCGGCCTCGACGTTGGCCTCGGCCTGCTCCTTACCAGCCGAACGCGTGTCGAACTCCTCCTGCGAGATCGCGTGCTGGGCGAGCAGCTTCACTGCCCGCTCGCGCTCTGATTCCGCGAGGCTCGCCTGCGTGCGCGCCTGGACCAGCTGCGCCTGAGAGCGCTTCAGGTCCGCGTCATAGGGCCGCTGGTCGATGACGAAGAGCACATCGCCCTTCTTCACTTCGCTGCCCTCGGTGAAGTTCACGGATGAGATGTAGCCCGAGACGCGGGGACGAATCTCGACGCGCTCGACGGCCTCGAACCGGCCCGAGAACTCCTCGTATTCGGTGAACGGACGCGTGACCACCTGGGCCACGGTGACCTCCGGCGGAGCCATGGGCGTTTGGGCCTGAGCGGATTTGCTGTCCTCGCAGCCCGCGAGCGACAGACCCAGGACGGCCGAGGTGAGGATGGGTAAGGCAGCAGCGACTAAAGAGACTCTCATGATCAACTCCCTGAACCTGCGTGGCCGCCAGATCAGCGGCGTGGGGGGTGCACAGGTACACATCCCTGATGCAAGTACGATGCACAGTGTGGTGTCCGCACCGCGTCAAGCCCATTGACCTTGCGAGAAGGTGTGTTTGATGTCCGGCGACAGGCGCCGGACTATTCCTTTAGAGGGAGAAAAAGCGCAGTTGCAGCGGAGTGCGAAAGGATTGCGGTAACAAATTGGTTTTACGAGGGGTTTGTGACAGAAATATTGTGATTCATGGCGGGGCAAATTGGGAATGCATGCTCTGGGATGGAGCCGCAGCGGGGGAGGAAAAGTGAGCGGCCGGTCACACTGTTGGCGCACGGTCTGAATACTTTGAAACCAACACGAGTGAGTGGAATTCAGCTGAGCGTCGCCACGCCATTCTGAGGGTCGGGCTTCGCAGAGAGGGTTCGCGGTACCGCGCGGGGGCGGTCGTGGCTCGCGATCTCCCGGTCTGCGCGGCAAGCGACGACGTTGCAACCAGTGCGGCGAACGCAACGGTGAGTACGCCGAATCACCCCGGATGCCGCCCGCACCACCTGGCCTGGATTGGCGGCGAGTCCCTGGCACCTTGCCTCGGGAGAGTCCTGATACCTTGCATCGGGAGATCTGGAAGCTCGTCCCGGGAGATAGTGTCTCGCGTCCGGGTGCCTCCGCTCTTGGAATCAAGCACCGGAATCAAAGGCTTACGCGTTTCGTTGCTTGACGGAGCCCTCCGTGGCCGGTCTAATACGCGCCCTCCCTCCGGCGGCCAGGTAGCTCAGTTGGTAGAGCAGCGGACTGAAAATCCGCGTGTCGGTGGTTCGATTCCGCCCCTGGCCACACTAACTTCCTGTTTCTACTCAGTTTAACGTCACTTGGGAGCGCGCGCGCTCGGGTCTTTGGCGAATCCGCGTGTCTCCGGTTCGATTCCGCGTCGCTCAATCAAAAAAACAACACCAAATCAGTCTGTTGGCCATGTGCAGCGATTCAGTCAAGTATCTCAGCTAAGAGCCTTAGCTAAAAAAGGGGCGCCTACCAGTGCAGCGTAAGCGTCCGACGCGGACCGTTTTGACTGCGGACTCACGCGGCCGAAGCGACGGTGCTGGGGACGGCCGGGGTCAGATTCCAAGGCAGAAGTTCCTCGATGCGATTGACGGGATGGTCGGCGATTCGGGTGAGCACGTCGCGCAGGTAGGCTTCTGGATTCAGACCGTTTAACTTGGCCGATCCGATCAGGCTGTAGAACGCGGCCGCGCGCTCACCGCCGGCGTCGGAACCTGCGAACAAAAAGTTCTTCCTTCCCAGTGCCACCGTGCGCAGGGCGCGTTCTGCAGTGTTGTTATCGATCTCGATTCGTCCGTCCGTGCAATATCGGGTCAGCGCAGTCCAGCGCGAGAGTGTGTAAGCGATTGCGGCCGCAAGATCGGACTTCTTGGATGTTTTGCGAGCGGTCTCCCGTAGCCACTGTTGGAGCTCTTCGAGCAGCGGTGTCGCGCGTGCTTGACGCTCTGCCTGGCGCCGTGCCGGCGTTCGACCCCGGATATCCTCTTCGATCTTGTACAGCGCACCGATACGCTCAAGCGCTTCCAGTGCGACGGGTGAGCCCGTCGCTGCCTGTAGATCGAAGTACTTGCGGCGCGCATGAGCCCAACATGCCGCTTCTAACAGCGGCTCGTTCGGCCGATCGTACAGCCCTTGGAAGCCGGCATAGCCGTCGGCTTGCAGGATGCCGCGGAAGCGCTGCAGATGACCCCGGGGGCGCTCCCCCTTGCGATCGGGTGAGTAGCGGAACAGAACGGCCGGTGGGTCCGTGCTGCCGGAGGGTTGATCATCGCGGACATAGGTCCACAAGCGTCCCGTTTTGGTCTTACCTGTGCCTGGAGCCAGCACCGGGATCGGCGTGTCATCCGCGTGTAGCTTCTGGGCACTCATCACATAGCCACTCAACGCACCCAGTAAGGGATCCACTAAAGTGCCGATCGAGCCGACCCATTCGGCCAATGTCGCCCGGTCGAGCTCGACGCCCTCGCGGGCGTAGATCTGGCTCTGACGATACAGCGGGATATGATCGCAATACTTCGATACCAACACATGAGCCAGCAGGCCGGGCCCTGCGTAACTGCGCTCGATCGGTCGTGACGGGGCGCTGGCCTGGACGATCATCTGGCACGATCCGCAGGAGTACTTTGGGCGGATGTGTTTATGGACTTTCCAGTGCTCGGGCACGTACTCCAGTACCTCGGACGCATCGTCCGCAAGTGCGCGCAAGCGGCCACCACACTGCGGGCAGCTATCCTTGCCGGTGGCCGGTTCATGCACGTGTGGCACGCGAGGTAGCTGCGCCGGCAAGGGCTTACGAGCAGGTCTGGCCGCAGTCTCGGACGATATCTCGGACACCGGATCAGCCGCGGCGTTCGCTTCCAGCTCCTCCAGGCTCAACTCCAGCTGGGCGATCTGCGCATCGAGCTGTTCGGAGGAGCGACCGAACTTCAAGCGCTTCAGACGCGCCAGTTGCAGCTTCAACTGCTCGATCAATACGTCGCGGGAGCGCAGCTGTGAGGAGAGGGTGTCGACTTGATCGCGGGCCGCGATCAAGAGCTTCTGGAGGCTCTCGACATCGGTGGGCAGCGGCTGCACGCGAGGCATGAGACAATATACCAACATGCCCAGTGCGGTGCCACAGATAAAGCCAATAAGCAATGCCACGTTACACTGCGATCTGCGGTTGCGTGGTCCGCACCGGATGCCGCCAGTCGATCCCTTCGAGCAACATCGCCAACTGTGCGCTGCTCAACACCACCGACCCGGAGCTGGCATGAGGCCAGACGAAGCGGCCGCGCTCCAGGCGCTTCGCAAACAGGCACAGCCCATCGCCGCTCCACCACAGGATCTTCACCCGATCCCCAGCGCGGCCTCGGAACACAAACAGATGACCACTGAAGGGATCCTCGGACAACTGGGTCTGCACCAATGCGGCCAGGCCATCAAATCCCTTACGCATATCGGTGGCGCCCGCGGCCAGCCACACGTGGGAGTTCGGCGGCAGCGCGATCATCGGCGCACCAACATGGCCAGCACTCGCGAGAGTGTCTTGGCATCCACTCGGCCACGCAACACAACGCTGTGCCCGTTGGCCAGTTTTATCTCAATCAGTTTGGAGGTGCGTTCCGGGGGAGATACTTTGCCTGCCTGCGCCACCGGCTTGATGGGCAGCACCGTCGGGGTGCTCACACGCACCGGCAACATCTCGGTCTTCTCGGTCGCCGCCTTCGAGTCGAGCAGTCCCTGCCGATACAACTGGCGCCAGGCGAACACCTGGTTGGGATTAACTTCATGGCGGCGCGCGACACTGGACACCGAAGCACCCTTGACGTGCGTCTCCTCGACGATCCGCCGCTTCTCCTCCAGGGTGTGCAGTCGGCGCGGTCCGGTGCGCCGGCCCAGAGTATCGGTGACTACGGAATCGTCCGCGGAGGTGGACACCTAGCTCCTACGTGGACACCTAGATGTGCCCGCCTGCACATCATCGGCATACCTGACCCCGACTGACTACGCGGCCAGAATCAGACGCTTACAGTGCAGCAAGCAGCGCGATGCAATCATGGAACAGGGAGGTAAGGGGTTTCCTGTTAACACCGT
>DATEJM010000089.1:0-8060 GCA_035277965.1 Steroidobacteraceae bacterium
AGGCACGTTTGCCGCCGCCCTCAAGATTGCGAGAGAGGCGCCCGCCGGCTCAGTCATTCTGGCGATGCTGCCTGATACGGCGGAACGCTATCTGTCGACGCCGCTGTTCGAGGGTATCCCCGAGGGCAGCGATCCCGAGCCTTAAAGAAAAAGCGCCTACTAAGCCGATGTCCCCTCGCGAAGCTGGAGATGCGCGCAAGTACGCGACGCTGCCTGATCCGTTCCCCCTGTGGCGGGGTGGCGTGTTGCAGGGCGCCCGTATCGCCTACGAAACCTGGGGGACGCTGAACGCGGCCCGCGACAACGCCATTCTGTTGTTCACCGGGCTTTCACCCAGCGCTCACGCGGCCTCATCGAGGGCCGATCCGAGTGTCGGCTGGTGGCAGCGCATGGTCGGGCGGGGTCTCGCCATCGATACGGATCAGTATTTCGTCATCTGTGTGAACTCGCTGGGCAGCTGCTTCGGCTCCACCGGTCCGGCGAGCATCGACCCGGCTACCGGCAAATCCTACCGGCTCGCGTTTCCCGATCTGTCCGTTGAGGACATCGCCCGCGCCGGCTTCGAGGCCGCCCGGTCGCTGGGCATCGAGCGGTTGGATACCGTGATGGGGCCCTCGCTGGGGGGGATGGTCGTGCTTGCTTTTGCGGCCCTATTTCCGGGTGGCGCGCGTCGCCTGGTGAGCATCTCAGGCTCGACCGCCGCGTCACCCTTCGCGATCGCGCTGCGCTCGATCCAGCGCGAGGCCATCACGAGCGATCCGGATTGGCACAACGGCCACTATCCCGTCGATCACCCACCCCGAAGCGGAATGCGCCTCGCACGCAAGCTCGGTACGGTCACTTATCGGTCGGCTGCCGAGTGGCAACAGCGATTCGATCGCCAGCCGCTCGCGCCCGACAAAGTGCGCGACAACAGTCCCTTCGCGTCTGAGTTTGCCGTGCAGGGCTATCTCGCCTCGCAGGGCGAGCGCTTTGCGAACACCTTCGACGCCAACTGCTATCTATATCTCTCGCGTGCGATGGATCGATTCGACCTCAGCGCCCACGGGGAACACGAGGCCGTGCTGGCCCGGTCAAAACTGGAGCGAGCACTCGTGATCGGCGTCGAGTCGGACCTGTTGTTCGCCGTGTCCGAGCAGCGAGCGCTGGCGAGATCGCTGGAGACGGCGGGCATCCTCACTCGATTCGCGCCCCTGCAGTGCATCGAGGGCCACGACTCCTTCCTCATCGACATCGAGCGCTTCGGCCGCGAGATTCGTAGCTTTCTGAGCGGTTAGCTCGAAGCCTGACCCACGGTCGTCTGAGCGAAGCCGGCTGGCAAGGGACAATGCAACAGCGAGCACACAGTGCGCAGCAGCTCCGACTCCGCTTCGTTGATCATGCCATCGTTGGAGATGGTCTTCACGAGCCCCTCGATCACGACCTTTTTCGCGAAGGGGTGGAGACGATCGAGGCGCGGCAAGGCATCCCCGAGCTGACGCGCCCAATCCTGCGGCTGCGCGTACGCCGGTCGCCGCATAGGCAGGACCGTCGACATCCCGGCCTCGAATGCCATTCGCGCATTGCGCTCATCTTCCCCACCGACGTAGGCGAGCGTCGCGAACAGAAGAGCGATCTCATCCTGCTCGTCTTCCAGCGATAGCGTTCCGTGCGGAACTCGGGCCTGCAGCTCGTCATTCAGCAAGGACTCGAGCAGCTTCGCCAGACAGAACTCGAAGACATCGATACGCGAGTCAGCCTGGATGAGAACGTCCGCAAGCTGCGCCAGCGCCTTGCGCTGCGCCGGCGGTGCGCGACGCAACGCGGGGAAGAGTTGTTGCAGAGCCGGCAACCGCAGCATCGGCGGCAACGCATTCGCAATCGGGGCGATCTGCTGGAGAGCGGCGAAATTCGTCACCCCGAGCCGCTGTCCGAGCAGATCCAACTGCCGCGCGCGCACGGCTTGCTCGGGACTCAGCAACAGGGCCAGCACGAACGCCTGGGCACGACCGGGAGACTCCGCGAAGTCACGCAGACTGTCCGGCAGCGCGAGATTGATGGCCTGCGCCTGTTGGATATGAGCGGTGCCCGGCCGCCCTACTTGGTTGACGACACTGATGGCCAGACCGGGTGCGGCAGATGCCGCGATGCTTCCTCCAACAATGCCCGCCACTCCCGCTGCACCAGCGGAGCTCCCTGCTGGCGCCGGCGACGCTCCGAACAGCGCCGCGGTGCGCAGTGCTGCACCCGGTCCGCCTGCTCCCGGTGCACGCGCACCGGCGCCCGCCGCCTCAACCTGCTCCTCACGCGCGGCTTGCTCCTCGAGTTGCGCGGCGATCTCTGGCAGCTCTCGTGGATTGAAATGTGGGTCGAGCTGCTTGATGCGCTCCATCAGAGGCGGATGCGTAGCGAATACCCGCGAGAAAGCCGGTGCGAAAAACATGTGCGCAGCTTCCTCGGCATGCGACTCCGTAATCAGCGAGCCGTCTTCCGTTGCAGCTATCTTGACCAGCGCATCGCGCAAACCCTGCGGGTTACGGGTGAACTGCACGCCAGACGCATCCGCCAATCGCTCTCTCTGGCGGGACACGGCTGCCTGCAGGATGCGCCCCGCAAGCAGCCCCACGTAGCCGAGCACCATGACCGCGAAGCCGAGCCCGATGATGCCCCCGGAGCTGCGGCGGTTGCGCGGGCTGAAATTGACGATCATCCGCCCGATCAGGGCCACGACGAAGAGACCGAACACCCAGCCCATGAGCTGGACGTTCAGGCGCATGTCGCCGTTCAGAATGTGGCTGAACTCATGGCCGATGACCCCTTGCAGCTGGTCTCGATTGAGCTGGTCGAGTGCGCCCTGGGTGACGGTGATGGCAGCGTTCGCGGGGGTGTGGCCGGCGGCGAATGCATTGATACCCGTTTCCTGCTCGAGGATGTAGACCTCCGGCATGGGCACGCCCGAGGCGATGGCCATTTCCTCCACGATATTGAGCAGGCGCTTGCGCTTGAGATCGGATGCGTCACGCGCTACCAGCACGCCGCCGAGGCTGCGCGCCACGACGCCACCGCCGCCTCGCAGCTCCATCGACTTGTAGAGGCTCGCCAGACCGAGCACCCCCATCACGATCAGGGTCGAGGTGAGCGCTGCGCCCGGATTACGGGCCGCGAATTCCAGTGGCGCCGCCGCGGGCATGCCCGGTTCCCGCGAAGACAGGAAGGTGAACAGCACCAGATCGAGGGCTAGAGCGATCGCCAGCAAAGAGAGCGCGAAGCCCAGGACCAGCCAGCGGGACTGGCCGCGCGCAGCCGCCTGACGCGCATAGAAATCCACTACTTAAATTGGCTGAAAGTCGCCGGGGGCGCTTTCAGCGGACATCGCCGGTAGTCCGCGGGCAAAAGGCGTGGCTTTTGCCCGCTAGGCCAGCATGGCGGACTGCGAGCTTCCATCACCCAAAGCTGACCTTGGGCGCCTCGCGGGCTTCGGGCTTGGAGATATCGAGCGGCTGGGCCACCTGGAAATTGAACATGCCGGCGACGATGCTGCTCGGGAACACCTCCCGCGCGTTGTTGTAGCTCATCACGGAGTCGTTGTACGCCTGCCGCGCGAAGGCCACCTTGTTCTCCGTCGAGGTCAGCTCCTCGGAGAGCTGCATCATGTTCTGGTTGGCCTTGAGGTCCGGATACGACTCGGCGACCGCCATCAGACGGCCAAGAGCGCCACCGAGCTGCTGATCCGCGCCCGACAGCTTCTGCACCGCCGCCGCATTACTGGGGTCGGATGCCGCCGACTTCAGCCCTTCGTACGCGACATTGCGCGCGCGGATGACGGCTTCCAGCGTCTCGCGCTCGTGCTTGATGTATCCCTTGGCGGTCTCCACCAGGTTCGGGATCAGATCGTAGCGGCGCGTGAGCTGCACATCGATCTGCGCGAACGCGTTCTTGAAGGCGTTACGCGCGGTGACGAGCCGGTTGTACATCGACACGAACACCAGGACGAGCCCGATGAGGAGCAGCAGAATGATCCAGCCCATGGAGACCCCTTCACTCGCCGGCACCGTAACGGTGCCGCGTAAGACGCTTGTCCGGCGTGCAGTCTACCAGTAATTAGCGCCGGCCAAGAGCTACCAACAGTTGGCGGGGGTAGTGCCGGTCGCCGCCTGGATACCAGCCTGGTTGAGCTGGAATGTGCCGCACTGGGTGTCGAGCGCCTGACTGCCGATGGGCGTCGCTTTGATGGAAAACCCATTGGCGCCCTGGCCGGACGTCCAGCTGGGTGAGGGGGGATTCGTCTCCCAGTCGATCGTGTAGTCCCCCGCTGGCGTGTTGTAGTTCAGGGTCACCTGGCACCCCGGGTCGTTGTAGGCGTTGTATCGCGTATAGCAGCGTTCCAATTGCTGGGCAACACTCGTGAGCGCCGACTTCGCATCCGTGCGCTTCGTCTTGCGCACGTAGGAGCTGTATGAGGGCACCGCGATCGCCGTGAGAATTCCGATAACCACCATGACCGTCAACAGCTCGGTCAGCGTGACACCGCGTTGCTGGTTTCGCTTCATGATCGTCACCTTTCGCTACCGAAGCTGACGCCAGGACTGGCGCCCAATGGCTCCGGGGCCAGGGTTGATTCCCAAGCCCGTGCCACAATCTTTCGCACCCGGAGCGCATTTCTGCGTGGGGTTGGTGCTATTCGCCCCCGTGCCGGTCGTGAAGCCATAGTCCATCGCACCACTCGACAAGATGCCAGGACGTGTGGAGATGCCATTACCGGTCTGGATACCGCTGACAGGCACAATCTTCTGCGCGCCGTTGATGGTGACCGTCACGAGATCTGCGTCGTTGAACTTCTTGTCGCCGTTCAAATCGACCGCTGAGAAGGCGAGCTGACCCCCCGTGAGAGCCTCCATGTCCATGAGCCAGCTGCGGCCGCCGTAGGCACACGGATCGGAATTGGGGATGGCTGTGGTGAAGATGATCTCGCCATTGCGCAGGATCGGATCCGAGATCGACCGCTCCCCCTCGTAGCCGTTCACGGGAGACACGAGGTCGATGTACCAGCCGTGCTGGGTAGCCGTGTTGACACGGTTCTGACTGACCACCCGCACGTTGTCTGTCTCGTTGACGGTCGTGCCGTCGGTCTGCAGGGTCGGCACCACTACCGAAGCCTCGGCCAGGATGGTTTGCTGCTGTAGCAGCGACCGGCCGCTGACGGTGTCGGTGGACGCTCCGGTATTCGCATCGAAAATGCCGTAGAAGCTCTGCACCTTCGGATGCGCGGTATCGACGTTCCGGTCTGTGGACTCGATCAGCTTGCCGGTACCGAACAGAACGACCAGGCCGACGCCGGAGGGGCCGAACCCAATCTGCGGACGCTCGGTGATGGGCTGAGGGTTGCCGAGGCTATCCACCGCCGTGAACAGCGGGGCCGGAGCGGTGGACACCGTGTAAGCCACCTTCCAGTTCGACGCAGTGCTGCTGGTCACGTCGAACTTCCACATGTTACCCAGCAAATCGCCGGCATAAATGTAATCGACGATGCCATCGCCATCCACGTCGGCCAGGCCAGGAGTCGCCAGACCATTGGGCGTACCCGCGCTGCCGACCATAGTATCGATCTTGGCGATCACAGCCCCCGTCTGAATATTGACCACGAACAGCACCGCGTGACCCGTTCCGGTCGAGTTATATCCGTTGCCGAATACGGCTGCCCAGACGCCGTTGTGCATACGAACGATCGCAGGGCGGCTATAGGTATATCCCAGATCAGCATCCTGGGCAGATGTGAATTCCCAGAGGACCGTGCTGGAAGCAGTGCTTTCAGTGACACTGGTGGGATTTGTGACGTCGAGCGCGTAGATCTCACGCCCGCCCTTGTTGAGTCCCGCAGCAAGGACGGTGTGCCAGGCACTCGCGTAGAACGCATCGCCCACGGTTGGTGAGCCATCTGAGTAGTAAAGGTGTGTATATGACGGACTCGTCAATTTGTAGAGATTGGGCAGCAACGCACTCGGTACGAACGCAAATACCTCGGAGCCTGCCCCTGGCGGATCTGGCAGCGTACTGTTCGCGCTCGCATTGAAAGCATGCATCAAGCCGTCGTTGGCACCGACGTAAACCATCGGGGTGCGGCTCGCGTTCGTGGTGCGGAATGCACTGTACGGCGCCGATTCCATGCTGTCCTGATAGCGGAACGGGGGCTTACCCATGTAGGTCGGAGACGAGTTGACGATGTCGCCCAGTGGGCTATCGCGATTGCGGAACGCCCCGCCCACACTCTGCTCCTGGGTGCGATCGCCACGCAGGTAGTTCAGTCGTAGCTGACCGACGGAGGCCGTATCTGTCGGATAGAAGAGAGCCTGCTGGGCAGTGCTGAGGCTTCCCCACTTGAACGGGATGCCGGCACCGGATCCGTTGGTGGTCAGAATGACGCGGCTCGAGGGGGCGGGGAAACCCGTGGCGGCATCCCATGCCTGCGCGGGATTCAACGTGCCGTCCGTGTAGATCTGGAACGCGAACAGGTGACCGCCCCAGGACGAGGTATCGAACGTCGCTTGATAGATGCGCGTGTCGTTGCTGATCGAGCCGCTGTTCACGGAGGCCGCCGACGCCGAGCCGGCATGCGCGAGGATCGCGTTGAACGCGCTCGAAAGCTGCGCCTCGAGCTGCGACGGATTGGTCACGAAGAAGTAATTGTCCGGGACCCCGTCACCGTTGGTATCCCACTCATTGCTCGAGCTTGGCTTACCGTCGCCATCGATATCCTTGAATCCGCCGTACTTCGCGGCATACCACAGCGGCTGCTTCAGCAAGCCGGTGCTAGCGGAGCCGGCCACGTGTGACTTGATGCCGCGCATGTACCGGCTGAGGACAGTGCCATCGGTGCTAGTCACGTTGTAGTTACATTCCTCGTTAGCCCCCGTCCCCGGAAAGCCGGCCGCGCTGCACGCGGTGTTGATCGCCGTGGGCGTCGTGGAGAAGAACTTGCTCGTGCTGTCGTTCGTCGTGAAGCTGTTGGTGTTCGACACCAGGTAGTACGTACCTGAATCCGTGACACCCGAGATCGTGTAACCCAGCGTCTGAGTGGCGCCGGCGGACGACCCCGTCTCCCAGATCATGACTTTGACGCCACCGCCGCTGACGACGTAGTACAGGTATCCCTTCATGTCATTGTCGTAGTCCGAGCCTGCCGGAGCATTCTCGAAGTTCATGAAGTACAGGCCGGAGCTGTTGTCGGACGCCTGCGAAATCACGCGGAAGTTGATGAGCTGCATCGCGTTGTTGTTGCGCAGGTTGTAGCCGGCCGGGATCAGCGTGACCGTGTTGCTCCCCACAGGAATCAATAGAGAAGGCGTCGGGGGCGCCAGGGACACCGCGTAGGTATCCACCGTGGGCGTCGCCTTGCCGCTCACAGATTGCATTGAATGCTGGTGGGCGTAATACGCGAGACCCGCCACCTGGAACGAGCCCTGCAAGCCGGCGGCCTCCGGGCAGATTCCGGTAACCGTGCTCAGGCTGTTGACCGTCCGGGAAGTACATACGTCGTTCGGCGATCCACCGGTCAGGCTGCCGACATACCACTGATGACCATTGATACCCTCGTTCGCGCCCACGCTATCCGTCTGAGAGCTGAGCGTGCTCGTGCTCAGGCCCGGGATATTCGACGCAGTGCTGTACTCGTCGTTGTCGAAACTCACCACCCCGGTGGAGATCGGCAATATGTTGGGCTTCGCGCACACGGAGCCGCCGCCACCCGCGGGCGACGTCGAGGCGGCGCCATATGGGTTCACCCATGTCGGCGAAGTCAGGTTTGCGATCCAGGGTGTATCGTCCGAGGTGAAGTTCGCGTTCGGGCTCGTACCGCTGACGAAGTAGCGCAGCGCCTCGAGGAACATTTCTCCCATCGGGTTGCCCCAGTCGGAGCAATGGCCGTTCGTCCAGCTATTCTGGTTGGCAGGACAGCCGTCCACGCCTCCATAGCCCGGGTCAGAGTAGGAGTAGCGGGAGATGCGCATCAGGTTGATGGACTTCACGATGCCGGCCGAGCCCGTGAAAGTGCCGTCAGCCGAGTTCACCTCATCCGTGAAGCGCGC
>DATEJM010000090.1:0-20079 GCA_035277965.1 Steroidobacteraceae bacterium
GAATCTATCAGTGGCGGGCCGATGGCGAGCATCACCTCTTCAACCCGGAATCCATCCACCGCCTGCAGAAGGCGGTGCGCACCGGGAGCTACGCGACGTACAAGTCGTACGCGAAGCTGATCGACGATCAATCGAAGACGCTGGCGACCCTGCGGGGGCTGCTGGAGTTCGCCCCGTCGGAGCCGGTGCCTCTGGAAGAGGTCGAGCCGGTCGAGAGCATCCTCAAGCGGTTCAAGACCGGCGCCATGTCCTACGGCTCGATCAGCAAGGAGGCGCACGAGACGCTGGCCGTCGCCATGAACCGTATCGGCGGCAAGAGCAACACCGGCGAGGGCGGCGAGGATCCCGACCGTTACCAGCCGCTGCCGAACGGCGACTCGAAGAACAGCGCCATCAAACAGGTGGCTTCGGGCCGGTTCGGCGTCACCAGCGAATACCTGGTGAACGCGCGGGAGCTGCAGATCAAGATGGCGCAAGGCGCCAAGCCCGGCGAGGGCGGACAGCTGCCGGGCACGAAGGTGTATCCATGGATCGCCAAGACGCGGCACACGACGGCGGGAGTCGGCCTCATCTCCCCTCCTCCGCATCACGATATCTACTCCATCGAGGATCTGGCGGAGCTCATCCACGACCTGAAGAACGCCAACCGCGAGGCGCGGATCAGCGTCAAGCTGGTATCGGAGGTCGGCGTGGGCACGATCGCGGCGGGTGTTGCCAAGGCCCACGCGGACGTCGTACTGGTCAGCGGCCATGACGGCGGCACCGGGGCCTCGCCGCAAACGTCGATCGCGCACGCTGGATTGCCGTGGGAGTTGGGGATCGCCGAGACTCATCAGACCCTGGTCCTCAACAATCTCCGCAGCCGGATCGCGGTGGAGGCCGACGGTCAGCTGAAGACCGGGCGTGACGTCGTGATCGCCGCCCTCCTGGGAGCGGAGGAGTTCGGTTTTGCGACGGGACCGCTCGTTGCGGTCGGCTGCATCATGATGCGGGTCTGTCATCTCAACACCTGCCCGGCGGGCGTGGCCACGCAGGACCCGCGGCTGCGGGAGAAGTTCGCCGGCAAGCCGGAGCACGTGATCAACTTCATGAGGTTCATCGCGCAAGAGGTGCGCGAGATCATGGCGCAGCTCGGCTTCCGCACCGTCGAGGAGATGGTCGGCCGCGTCGATCGCCTGAGCCCGAAGAAGGCGGTGGAGCACTGGAAGGCGAAGGGCTTCGACTTCAGCAACATCCTCTATCAGCCGGATGTCGGCGCCGAGGTGGGCCGTTTCCGCCAGATCGAGCAGGATCATGGACTGGAGAAATCCCTGGACGTGACCACTCTGCTCGAGCTCTGCCGGCCGGCCATCGAGCGCGGCGAGGCGGTCCGCGCCGAGCTGCCGATCCGCAACGTCAACCGGGTGGTCGGCACCATCACCGGCAGCGAGATCACGCGCAAGTACGGCCCGGAGGGCTTGCCGGATGACACCATCCGCATCGGCTTCAAGGGCTCCGCAGGGCAGAGCTTCGGCGCATTCATGCCGCGCGGCATGACGTTCACGCTGGAGGGCGATGCCAACGATCACGTCGGAAAGGGCCTGTCAGGCGGCAAGATCATTGTCTTCCCGCCAGCCGGCTCACCGTTCGTGCCGGAAGAGAACATCATCGTCGGCAACGTCGGCCTGTACGGCGCTACGAGCGGCGAGGTGTATATCCGCGGCATGGCGGGCGAGCGCTTCGCTGTTCGTAACAGTGGCGCGGACGCTGTCGTGGAAGCCGTGGGCGATCATGGCTGCGAGTACATGACAGGCGGACATGTCGTAGTCCTCGGCCCGGCGGGCCGGAACTTCGGGGCCGGCATGTCGGGAGGGATCGCGTTTGTGCTCGACGAGGCGGGTGATTTCCCGAGCCGCGTCAATGGGCAGATGGTGGGCGTAGAGGCGCTGGAGGATGCCGAGGAGATCGCGAAGCTGCGCTCGATGATCGAGAAGCATCATCGTTACACCGGCAGCACGCGTGCCCGCCAGGTGCTCGATGAGTGGGAGGCGATGGTACCCAAGTTCGTGCGTGTCATGCCCAGGGACTTCAAGCGGGTCGTAGCCTCGCTGAAGCGGGCGCATGAGCAGGGACTGAGCGGCGACGAGGCCGTGATGGTCGCCTTTGAAGAGAACGCGCGCGACCTCGCACGCGTCGGCGGAAACTAAAGCAACGAGATCGACGACGGATGGGTAAGCCGACTGGATTTATCGAGTATCTGCGCGAGCTTCCGGTGGACCGCACGCCGGTCGAGCGCGTGCGCGACTGGAAAGAGTTCCACCATCACATGGACGAGAAGCGGCAGCGTAATCAGGCCGCGCGTTGCATGGATTGCGGGGTGCCGTTCTGTCACACGGGCACGCTGATCTCCGGGATGGCTTCGGGCTGTCCCGTCAACAATCTGATCCCCGAATGGAACGATCTCGTGTACCGCGGACTGTGGCGCGAGGCCCTCGACCGCCTGCACAAGACCAACAACTTTCCGGAGTTCACCGGACGCGTGTGCCCTGCGCCGTGCGAAGGGTCCTGTGTGCTTGGCATCAATGCGCCCCCGGTCACGATCAAGACCATCGAGAACGCGATTGTCGATAAGGGGTGGGAACAAGGCTGGATCCTCCCTGAAACGCCTGCGGTTCGAACCGGTAAGAAGGTCGCCGTGATCGGATCAGGTCCCGCGGGCCTGGCGGCTGCCGCGCAGCTGAATCGCGCCGGTCACTCCGTGACGGTGCTGGAGCGGGACGACCGGCCGGGTGGCCTGCTCATGTACGGGATTCCGAACATGAAGCTCGACAAGCGCGAGGTCGTCATGCGCCGGATCGAGCTCCTGGAGCGGGAGGGCGTCAAATTCCTCTGCAACGCACACGTCGGCGAGAACGTCGAGGCAATGCTGTTGGTGCGAGACTTCGAGGCGGTTGTGGTGTGTACGGGAGCGACGCAAGCACGCAACCTCGTCGTGCCGGGCCGCGAGCTGCAGGGCGTGCACTTTGCGATGGAATACCTCACCGAGAGCACAAAGGCACTGCTGAATGGCGGCGGGCCGGATCACTCGAAGATTCACGCGCGCAACAAGCATGTCATCGTGATCGGCGGCGGCGACACCGGCACCGACTGTGTCGGCACCGCGATGCGCCAGGGCTGCAAGAGCCTGTCGCAGATCGAGATCCTGCCGCGACCGCCGCTCGATCGCGCAGCCGACAATCCGTGGCCGGAGTGGCCCAAGGTCTACAAGCTCGACTATGGTCAGGAAGAGGCCAGCGCGAAGTTCGGCCACGATCCGCGCGTGTATGTCACGACTGTCAAGCGCTTCAACGGCGACTCCGCCGGCTGTGTCAGCTCGCTGACGACCGTGCAGATCGAGTGGAAGAAAGACACGGATGGCCGATTCATCGCGGCCGAGGTCGCGGGTAGTGAGAAGGACGTGCCGGCGGACCTCGTGCTGCTCGCCATGGGTTTCACGGGGCCGGAGCAGCCGGTGCTGAAGGATCTGGGCGTGCAGACGGACGAGCGCTCCAACATCGCCGCCGAGCACGGTCGGTTCGCGACGAACGTCAAGGGCGTGTTCACGGCCGGCGATTGCCGCCGCGGGCAGAGCCTCGTCGTTTGGGCGATCAACGAGGGACGCGGAGCCGCCCGCGAGTGCGATCGCTACCTGATGGGGACGACCGACCTTCCGTGAGGCATAACGGGGCTTCCGTGAGGCATAACGGGGGAGTTTAGCTCGAGCGCGAGCGTCGGCATGCGTGGGGAATACCTCACTGTCATTCAGCAGGCAATCGAAGGTATCGGCCACGCCGTGGGTCGCATGCGGCATGCGGCCGCACGACACTCATGCAATTTGGACCGAGCTGGTATAGGTTTGCCAAATGGTTACTCTGCGCATCAACGGAGAAGAACGAAGCGTGGAAGCCCCCGGGGACATGCCTCTTCTGTGGGTGCTGCGCGATGTCATTGGACTGACGGGCACTAAGTTCGGATGCGGCATTGGGCAATGCGGTGCCTGCACAGTCCACGTGGACGGGAATCCTACCCGTTCGTGCCTGCTCCCCATCGGCGCCGTGGGCGACCGGCCGGTCACGACCATCGAGGGCATCGGCGCCACGCCTGCGGGCGCTAAGGTTCAGAAGGCCTGGCTCGACCTCGAAGTCATCCAGTGCGGCTACTGTCAATCAGGTCAGATCATGTCCGCGACGGCGTTGCTCAACTCGACGCCGCAGCCCACCGATGCGGATATCAACGCGGCCATGTCCGGAAATATCTGCCGATGCGGCACCTACGTGCGGATTCGCGACGCCATAAAACGCGCGGCGGGTTCAAAGCCATGAGCGTCCCGGCGACGGAGGAACCCGCGAACCCCGGCAGGCGTGCGTTCCTGGGCGCTGCGGCCGGCAGTGCGTTTCTCCTGGGTTTCTATTTGCCCTTGGGACGAAGCGCGCCGCGCGCGGCTGGGAAGCGCTTTGAGCCAAACGCGTTCATCCGGATCGAACGCCAGGGCGTGGTCACCCTGGTGATGCCCCAGGTTGAAATGGGCCAGGGAATCTACACCGGGTTGGCGATGGTTCTGGCCGAGGAGCTGGATGTCGGCGCCGAGCAGGTATTACTGGAAACCGCGCCGCCCAACGACCAGTTGTACGCCAATCCGGCCTTTGGCTTGCAGGCGACCGGCGGCTCGACCTCCATGCGCGCGTTCTGGATGCCGATGCGCAAAGCCGGTGCCGGCGCTCGAGCGGTCTTGGTCCAGACCGCTGCCAGGCTGTGGAGCGTTGATGTCGCCGGGTGTCGGACCGAGCGCGGCGAAGTGATTCACGACGCGAGCCGGCGGAAGATCGCGTACGGCGCGTTGGTCGAACATTCGCTCGGCGTGACCCCGCCCCGGGACCCGCCCCTGAAGCCGGTCAGCGCGTTCAAGCTGGTCGGACAGCCGCTGAAGCGTTACGACACCCCTGACAAGGTGAATGGCAAGCTTCAGTACGGTATCGATGTTTTGCCGGCGGGAGTGAAGTTTGCCACCCTCGCGTTGTGCCCGGAGTTCGGCGGAAAAGTGGCCCATGTCGAGGACGCGAAGGCCAGGAGCCTGCCGGGTGTACGCCAGATCGTCGTGCTGGACGATACCGTCGCAGTGATCGGCGATCACATGTGGGCCGCCAAACAGGGCCTCGCGGCGCTGAACATCGCTTGGCAGTCGGGCCCTCACGCCGCGATCGATACCGGCGAGGTGTGGAAGCAGTTACGAGCAGCGGGTGCGGGAGCCGCAGTCACTGCCAAGGCGGTGGGAGACGCCGACAAGGCCCTATCCCAGGGCGAACGAGTCGACGCGGACTTCGAGCTGCCGTTCCTCGCCCATGCAACCATGGAGCCTCTGAATTGCACCGTGCACGTCCGGCCGGACAGTTGCGAGATTTGGGTGGGCTCCCAGGTGCTGTCGCGGGCACAAGCCGTCGCTGCGAAAGCGATTGGACTTCCCCTTGATAAGGTGACCGTACACAACCACCTCATCGGCGGCGGTTTCGGGCGGAGGCTGGAGGTGGATTACGTCGAAACCGCGGTTCGCATCGCGCAGAAGGTCGATGGGCCCGTGAAGGTGGTGTGGACCCGGGAAGAGGACTTGCAACACGATGTTTACCGGCCGGTCTATCAGGATCGGATGGCGGCATCCGTGGTCGGCGGCAAGATCGCGGGCTGGCGGCATCGGATAGTGGGCTCTGCAGTCATTGCGCGCTGGCTTGCCCCCGCCTTCCAGAAAGGCGTCGATATCGATGCAGTGGATGCCGCCATAGATCTGCCGTACGAATTGTCGGACATGCGTATCGAGTACGTTCGGTGCGAGCCTCCGGGCGTTCCGACAGGTTTCTGGCGCGGTGTGGGCCCGAACAACAACGTGTTCGCCATCGAAGGCTTTCTCGATGAGCTCGCTAGAAAGGTCGGCAGTGACCCGCTCGCCTTCCGTCGGAGCATGCTGACGAAGAATCCGCGCATGACGGCAGCCCTCGATCTGGCGGCCAGCAGAGCCGGGTGGGGCCAGCCGTTGGTCGCCCGAAACGGCGGTCGCGTCGGTCGTGGCGTCTGCGCGCAAGCGGCGTTCGGCAGCTATATCGCCACGGTCGCTGAGGTGGAGGTAGACCCAAGTGGTGAAGTCCGCGTCCGCCGTCTCGTCTGCGCAGTCGACACCGGTATTGTTGTAAATCCGGACTCGGTGATCGCGCAGATGGAGGGCGGCCTGATATTCGGGCTCACGGCGGCGCTGTACGGCGAGATCACCGTCGCGAAGGGACGAGTTCAGCAGAGTAACTTTCACAACTACCGAATGCTGCGGATCGATCAGGCTCCTCGAATCGAGGTGCATCTGATCTCGAGTGGCGAGTCGCCTGGCGGAATCGGCGAGACCGGTACGACCGCCGGACCTCCAGCGGTCCGCAATGCCATTTTCGCGGCGACCGGAATCCCCCTGCGCCGGCTGCCCATCGATCGCGATGTGCTGGCCGGCAAGAAAGCTGCCGTGACGGGCCAAAGAACGGGCTGACAAGGTGGATTGAAACATGACGCGGCTGACCGAATCGGGCGCTGCGAGGCGCGCTCTCCTGATCGGGGTTGCGGTCATTGCGCTGTGTGCGGTGGCTTGCGGTTTGTGGCGGGTGCGGGGGCCGGGACCCACGGATTTCGCAGGGGGCAAGCGCGGCATGCCAGGATCGAGCTCCGGCGGCGTCCCCGCAGAGCTGGCGAACGCGAGCCTCATCGAGCGCGGTCGGTATCTGACTCGCGCGGCGGACTGTCAGGCTTGTCATTCCACTGAAGGAGGCCAGCCTTTCGCCGGTGGCCGGCCGTTCGTGCTGCCATTCGGCACACTGTATTCCACGAATATCACGCCGGATGAGAAGACCGGCATCGGAGATTATTCCGATGCGGAATTCATTCGCGCGATGCACCAAGGAATCGCACGCGACGGCACGCGGCTCTATCCGGCCATGCCGTATGCGTCGTATACGTACATGACGGATGCGGATGCGCTGGCGATCAAGGCGTACCTGTTCAGCCTGCAGCCGGTCGATGCGCCCCGTCGGGCCGACACTCTGGGATTTCCCTTCAACCAGCGATGGCTCATGGGCTTCTGGTCGTTCTTCTTCAATCGGGACGAGCGCTTTGCGCCCGACACCGAGCGCGGTGCCGCGTGGAACCGAGGCGCTTACCTCGCGGAGGCCATGGCTCACTGCGGCGAGTGTCATACGCCGCGCACTCTGGCGTTCTCGTTGGACAATCGCAGGAAGTTCGCCGGGGCCAAGCAGGCCGGTTGGGTCGCCTACAACATTTCTGCGGACAGGCGCGCGGGGATCGGCGAGTGGGCGCCCGCCGAGATCGGCAACTACATCTCAACAGGCCATGCCGCCGGCCGCGGTACGGCCGATGGCCCCATGGGCGAGGCGGTTGAATTCAGCCTGAGGTATCTGACGCCCTCTGACATTGCCGCCTTGGCGACCTACGTTGCGAGCGTACCGCCGGTCGCGTCGAAGGATCAGCCGGCCGTAAGGACCGCACCGGCACCGCATGAACACCACCTCGGGGTTACCGCGTCACTCGATCCGCACGGCAAGGAAGTTTACGAAGGCGCCTGCGTGAGCTGCCACGGCTGGAGCGGTCATAGCCCGATACTCGACTACGCAGATCTGACCGGCTCGCGCTCAGTCAACGATCCATCGGCCACCAATATCGCGCAGATCGTTCTGTCAGGTTCGTCGAACAACCGCGCGCACGGCAGCCTTTACATGCCCGATTTCGGCAGTGCGTATTCGGATGATGAGGTTGCGGCCGTGGCCAATTACGTCACGGCGCGCTTCGGATCGGAACCGTCCCATTTGACGGCCGAGAGCGTCGCCGACCTTCGGAAAGAGGCTTCCCGGTAGCTGCCGCAGATCAGGCCCCGTCTCGCACGGTCGGGGCACCCATCTCGCGCGCATGGTGCATCGGCCCGCCGCGGTGGCGGGGGAAGCCGTAGCCGTTGACCCATACGACGTCGATGTCGGAGGCGCGCAGTGCGATGCCTTCGTCGAGGATTCGCGACCCCTCGACGACCAAAGCACCGACGCATTGCTGCACGATCTCCTCTTCCCCGACCGGACGTGAAGCGACGCCGCGGTCCGCCCGGAATGCTGCAATCATCGCATTCACGGTGGGGTCCGGGATGGGCTCACGCTTGCCCAATTCGTAGCGGTACCAGCCTGCTCCGGTCTTCTGCCCGAACCGCCCCGCCTCGCAAAGGCGATCGGCGATTCGCGGGACGGCGCCCGCGGGATTCAGCTTTGCACGGTGTTTGCGGATTGCCCAGCCGATATCGAGGCCCGCGAGATCACCGACCCGGAAGGGGCCCATGGCCATGCCGAAACGTTCCAACGCGTGGTCTACCTGTTGAGGGGAAGCCCCTTGCACCAACAGGTCTTCTGCCGCCGCCTGGTACTTGTGCAGCATGCGGTTGCCGATAAAGCCGTCGCATACGCCTGAGACGACCGCGATTTTCTTGATGCGCCTGGCAAGGTTCAGGCAGGTCACCAGGACGTCATCGGCGGTCTTTTCACCGCGCACCACTTCGAGCAGGCGCATCACATGGGCGGGGCTGAAGAAGTGCAGCCCGATGACATCGCCCGGGCGCCGCGTCGTGGCGGCGATCCGGTTCAGATCCAGTGTGGAGGTGTTGCTCGCGAGAATCGCGCCCGCTCGGGCGCTGGCATCGAGTCTGGCAAACACCTGCTGTTTGACTTCCAGGCTCTCGAACACCGCTTCGATGATGAGATCGCAATGCGCCAGTTCGCCGTAGTCCAGGCCGGTCCGCAAGTTGGCCAGGCGAGCCTCGAGGTCCGCTCGAGTGAGCCTGCCCTTCGCGAGCGAGGTTTCATAGCTCTTGCGAATGTTAGCTACGCCTCGATCCAAGGCCTCTGCAGAGGTCTCCAGCATGACCACCGGCAGGTTCGCATTGAGAAAGCTCATCGCGATACCGCCGCCCATGGTGCCTGCGCCGACGATGCCGACTCTCCCAATCGGACGCGTCGGCGTATCGACGGGAATACCCGGTATCCGGGCGGCGCCGCGCTCAGCTTTGAAGACGTGTCGGAGCGCCTTCGACTGCGGCGTGTCGAGCAAAGTTTCGAAGAACCGACGCTCGAGTCTCATACCCTCATCGAAAGGACAGTCGATCGCGGCCGCCACCGCCTCGACGCATTTCAGGGGCGCTGGCAATCCCCCCGAGCTCTCGAGCGCTCGAGCGCGCGCCGCCGCAAGAAGGGTCCGTGCATTCTCGCGGGGCGGCTCGATATCGCGCAGCCGCCTCGAGGGTCGCTCTTCCGAGACGAGTCTTTCGGCAAAGCCCAGGGCGGCCCGCTGCAGGTCATCGCCGACAATCTCATCGAACAGCGCGGTCCCGCTCAGCTCCCTCGCCGACTGCGGCTCGCCGGACACGATCATCTTCAAGGCGGTCTCGAGCCCGGTCGCGCGCGGCAGACGCTGCGTTCCGCCCGCCCCCGGCAACAAGCCGAGTTTGACTTCCGGGAATGCGATCGTGGCATCGGGCTTCGCCACGCGGAAATGACAGCCGAGCGCGAGCTCGAGACCGCCTCCCATGCAAACCCCGCCGATCGCGGCAATGACAGGCTTGGGGCTCTCCTCGAGAGTGCCTATGACACCCCGCAGGGTGGGTTCCTGGGTTGCGCGCTCCGTCCCCAGCTCGCGGATATCGGCACCGCTCGAGAAGGCGCTCTCCGTTCCGATCAGCACGATTGCGTTGATGAGCGAGTCTTCCAGCGCCCGGCGGACGCTCGCCACGATGCCTGCCCGAACATCGAGGCTGATCCCATTGACCGGCGGATTGTTGAGTGTGAGAACGGCGACACTGCCGTGAACGCAATAGAGGACGCTCGAAGTCATGGCAGGGGTTTCACTCGTCAGAGAACTGCATGGACGTCAATAGGTCTCGATGTGCAATCTGTTTTGTTCGAGAAGTGAGGGGCGCAGCTCGTTCCAGTCGACGCCATGCCCGCGGCACACCTGGCTGAAGGCTTCCTCGACACCCTCTTCCATTCCTTTCAAGCCGCACATGAAGATATAAGCGTTGCTATCACGCAGCAGCTTGATGACCGAGTCACCGCGCGCACGGATCAAATCCTGGACGTATTGCTTCGGCTGTCCCGGCACTCGTGAGAAGGCCAGGTTGACGTCTATGAACTCCTTGGGGAGCTTCATCAGCGGTCCGAAGTACGGCAGCTCCTCGGGTGAGCGCGCGCCGAAGAACAGCAGAAGATCGCCGCCGTCTTTCTGAGCCATGCGCCGGCGCCGCCACTCGGTCATGGCGCGCATCGGGGCAGACCCGGTGCCGGTACAAATCATCAACAGCGAGGACCCCGGATGGTTCGGCATCAGGAATGTGCCGCCGTAGGGACCGACCACTTTGACCGGGTCGCCCACTTTCAGGTCGCACATGTAGTTCGATCCGACGCCGGGGATCGGTGTCCCCGAGTGATCGTGGGTCACGCGCTTCACGGTGAGCGACAGGTTGTTGTAGTTCGGGCGCTCGCCGTTGCGCGGACTTGCCACGGAGTACAGGCGTACGTAGTGCGGTTTGCCGTTGCTATCGAGTCCCGGCGGCAGAATGCCGATACTCTGCCCTTCCAATACAGGAAGCGCCGTCGCCCCGAAGTCGAGCACGATGTGCCGAATGTCGCTCCCGGCGGTCGCCGCCGTGAGTCGGAAATTGCCGGTCACCGTGGCAATGGCCGGATTGCGAATGCCGAAGAGATTCAGGTAAGCACGCTCCGCCGAGAACGGTGCCCCGCTGACACCGCCCTGTCCCGACGCGGCGATCGCCGTGACGCGTGCGACCTCGGCCGGCGTCTCGTCCGGGTTCTCGAGCTGCAGCTCCTCCTGCAACGGAAGCGAGTCCCATGACATCTGCTCCTCGACTGTGTACGGGCGCGCGGCGATCACCTGCCGCCAATTGTCGATGGCTCCCGTCGGACACGGCGAGATGCACGCGCCGCAGGCATTGCATGCATCGAAGCTGACCACGTAGTTGCGGTCGTTGTGGGTTACCGCTCCGACGGGACAGGTCGCCTCGCAGGTGTTGCAGCGGATGCAGATCTCCGGATCGATGACATGCTGCCGCGCGACAACCCGTTTTTTCTCGAGCACCGCTGTCATGGCACTTCAGCCAAAGCGCACGTACTCGAAGTTGACGGGCTGGCGGTTGATGCCGGATGCCGGCGGCGCAATCCAGTTGGCGAACTGGCCCGGCTCGGTGACCCGGCCCATCAGCGAGCCGACGAACGCCGCGTCCTCCTGGGTGGGCAGCCAGTCACGTACGTGGGCGCTCCATTGCGCCTCGTTCACGATCTCGCCTTGAGGCGAGACCTTCAGTCCCGCGAGGGGTCCGATCTGCCGATGGAAGGTCTTGCTCGGAACGGTCAGCCGGAAATCGATACCGTGCTTGTGGATGATCCGGTTCCAGCGCTCCACGCCCGCGTTGGAATCTTTGACGAAATCATCCCGCAGCTTCTCGTTCAGCGCGTTCAGCATGGGTGCCTCCCGCGTGACGAGCCGCCCATCGCTCACCTCGAGCACCGGATAGGTGCGCTCCTTGAGCTCGTGATCATCCTCGATCCTGCCCTCCTCGTAGCGGCCTTTCAGGCCGGTGGTGTAGAAAGTGGCCGCATTCGAAGACACATCGGATCCGAACAGGTCCATCGTCACGCTCGAATGGAAATTGACGTAACGCTGAATCGTGGGCAGATCAATGACGCCCAGGCTGCGCAAGCGCGCCGGATCATCGGTCTTGTGCTGCGTCATCGCTTCGCAGGTACGCTGTAGAATCCGCGCGATGCCCGACTCGCCGACAAACATGTGGTGCGCTTCCTCTGTCAACATGAAGCGCGTCGTGCGGGCCAACGGATCGAAGCCGCTTTCGGCCAGCGCGGAGAGCTGGAACTTGCCGTCGCGGTCGGTGAAGTAGGTGAACATGAAGAACGACAGCCAGTCGGGCGTTTTCTCATTGAAAGCGCCCAGGATGCGCGGATTGTCCGCATCGCCCGAGCGGCGCTCGAGCAGCGCTTCAGCCTCTTCGCGCCCATCCCGGCCGAAATAGCGATGCAGCAGATAGACCATGGCCCACAGGTGCCGGCCCTCCTCGACATTGACCTGAAACAGGTTGCGCAAGTCATATAGAGAGGGCGCCGTAAGCCCCAGGTGGCGTTGCTGCTCGACGGAGGCGGGCTCCGTGTCGCCCTGGGTCACGATGATCCGACGCAGGTTGGCGCGATATTCCCCCGGTACCTCCTGCCACGCCGCCTCCGCTTTGTGCGCACCGAAACCAATACGGCGCTGGGTGTCGGCCGGGTTGAGAAAGATGCCCCAGCGATATTCGGGCATCTTCACGTAATCGAAGTGCGCCCAGCCGCCCGGGTCAACGCTTACTGCCGTACGCAGGTAAACATCATGGGCGCTCGATCCGTCGGGGCCCACCTCCCCCCACCACTTCAGGAATTCCGGCTGCCAGTGCTCGAGGGCGCGTTGCAGGACGTTGTCGCTCGCCAGATCGACGTTGTTGGGAATCCGCTCGCTGTAATTGATGCTCATGTGGGTGCCTCGAGGTTTAAACGCGATCCCAATCGAACTGAGGTTTGTTGCCGGTCCCGAAGACTTTCAATGCGCCCGTTTTGCCGACGGCGTTCGGCCGGATGAAAATCCAGTTCTGCCAGGCAGATAACCGCCCGAAGATGCGGGTCTCCAGCGTCTCGCCGGGGCCGAAGCGCAGGTTCGCCTCCAGTCCCGTGAGGGCATCGGGAGACAGGCTGGTGCGCTCCTCGATAGCAAGGCGCACCTCATCGCCCCAGTCGAGCTCATCCGGCGCCGACGTGATCAGCCCGAGTGCGAGGGCCTCGGAGGTTTCGAGCATTCGGCGAACGCTTGCGGACGCCCGGGCCATCGGTGCGCTCTCGCCGTAGAAGCGTGCTGCGATCCGGCTTACCTGCGCGACGGACGGATACAGGCCGAAATTCAGCTCCGTGAGGGCGACTTTGGGCGACTGCGGTTCCGGCGCCGACAGCATGTAAGTACGATCGGCGGCCAGGGCAATCTCCAACAGGGTGCCCACGAAGCACGATCCGCGCTCGATGAGCGCAAACAACGTTCTCGAGCTGACATCCAGGCGCGCCAATGTCCGCCGCCACTGGCCGATCACTTCTCGTACAAACCAATGCTGCGCGTGGCGCAACAGAGTCGCGTCCGTCGAGAGCATGGCCTCGGCGCTGCCCGTTGTCTTCAGCAGCCAGGTGCCGATCTCGAGGTGATTGGTGCGCAGAAGCAGGATTGCGTCGTCGAGCTCGCGCGCCGCCGCCAAGGGCCACCAGCGCGCGCCCTGCGCGAGGATCTCCTCGAGAGCCTGCGGCTGGGGTTCCTGCGGTGCCTTGACGGTCAGCGTCGCCGTGCGCGCCTTCGTGTCGATGCAGACATCCACCCATGAGTACTGGTAGCCCGACTCGCTGCTCCGCCGATTGATCGGGGTGAGCTCGACGCCTTTGGCGTCGGCCGGCCGGTCGCTCTGCTTCGCGAGCGCCGCGGCTCGCTCCCGGACCGTCGCCGCAAACTGCTGTGTTTTCGCCGAGCCGTCGATCAGGCGCCATTCCTGGGCACGTTGGGCGCGCACCCCCTCCGTGACTGTACAAAACATGTCGGCGTGATCGCGGCGCACCTTTCTCTTGTCCACGAGCCGCGTCAGACCGCCGGTCCCCGGCAACACGCCGAGCAGCGGCACCTCAGGCAAGCTCACTGCCGAAGAGCGATCGTCGACCAGCCAGATCTCATCGCAGGCGAGTGCCAGCTCGTAGCCCCCTCCGGCCGTCGTGCCGTTGCAAGCGGCCAGGAACTTCAGCCCGCTGTGGCGGCTCGAGTCCTCCATGCCGTTGCGGGTCTCGTTGGTGAACTTGCAGAAGTTCACTTTCCACGCGTGCGTTGACGTGCCCAGCATGAAGATATTCGCCCCGGAGCAGAAGATCCGCTCGCGCGCACTGGTGAGCACGACCGTTCTCACTTCAGGGTGCTCGAACCGGATGCGCTGCAAGGCATCGTGGAGCTCGATGTCCACGCCCAGGTCGTACGAGTTGAGCTTCAACTTGTAACCCGGCCGCAAGCCGCCATCCTCATCGACGCTCATCGTCAGGGTCGCGATCTCGCCCTCGAACGACAGCTTCCAATGTCGATAGCGTTGCGGGTGAGTGTCGAAAAGAACGACGGGTGCAGCCGGTAATTCAGGAAGCGGCGCAGGTTGTGCCATGAGTCTCGACTCCGAATGGGATCACGATGTGGGAGCCGCCACCGCAAGGCGCAGCGCGGCCAGGCTCTTCGTTACACTCTGGCCCGATGTGTCGATGACCGCGTCAGCGCGCTCGTAGTGCGACTCACGTGTGGCCAGAAGCTCCTTCAAACTCTCCATCGCCCGGGCGTGCCCTCGCATCGGGCGCATGTCTCCTTGCGCAACGACGCGCGACATGTGCTCGGCCGCAGAGGCCTTGACCCAGATGGTGAAGCAATTGTCGAGCAGCAGCTGGTACGTGCTCGCATCGGATACGACGCCGCCCCCGACACTCATCACCACTTCGTTCTGACTTGCGATGACGCACTCGAGGCACTGCCGCTCCAGATTGCGATATCCCGGCTGCCCATAAAGCATGAATACTTCCGACAACGGCATTCCCGCCTCCTGTTCGATCTCGCGATCGAGCTCCACGAAGGGACGGCGCAGTTCCTTCGCCAGTGCGCTACCGAGTGTCGATTTACCGGCGCCCCGCAGCCCGATGAGGGCGACCCGCTTCCTGCGCACACTCTCATCCGCGCCAAACTCGCTCACCAACCGCTCCATGACGGCCTGGAGACGCTCTTCCGGCAAGCTGTCGATGAAGCGACCGATCTGGGAGCGCTGGACACTGATCTCGGTGCCCAACAAGTACGTCGTGCGCGCGTTCAACGCCCGTGCGACACGACGCAACAGGGTAACCGAAGCGTTGCCGCTGCCGGACTCGAGTTGCGCCAGATAGCGCTCCGAGACATCCGCGGCTTCGGCCAGTGCCTTGCGCGGCAGTCCGCGCTCTTTGCGCATCTCACGCACTTTTGCACCGAGGGCGGCCAGGAACGCCGCGTCCGATGTCCGGTCGCGAGCGGCTGGCGAATCGGCCGGCGGTCTGCGCTCCGTTCGCAGTGCAGCCGAAGAATGTCTTGCGCGCGTTGCCATGTGCTATGCCTTATACAACTCATTGCGATATCTGACAATGCATTATAGTGCACGAACCAGGAAAACGCGAGCGCGCTTCGACCCATGCGTTCCGGGAGCCCGTTCGGGTTCCGTGCCGGGGATCGCGCCCGGTATCGTCGCGGTATTTTTCACCCTGGGAATGACAATCGCGCCCGGGACGGTCGTCGATCATTCCTCCATTGATATGCATTATAGTGCATTGACATTACAGGAGTGACGAACGTATGGTTCCGCAACGATACAGAGCGGAGCATGCCCGTGCAGCTCGAAGCCTTCACCGACCTCATCGCGCAAGTCACGTCCCGCGTCGCCGGCAAGCCCCTGGATGCAGCCTTGCAGCGCGAGCTCAACCAGGACCTGTCCCCCTCCAGCGAGGCGTACCAGGAGATCTTCGGTGCATGCCGTGCCGCCATCGAAGCCGGCTGGATGTGTAACCGGGAAGGCGGGGGCATCAAGTTCGGCCGCGTCATCAAGCCCGGCCCCCGCACACATGGGTTCAGCGTCGACGTCGTCGAGATGAACGATATTGTCGGCCCGCACCATTCACATCCCAACGGGGAGGTCGACCTCATCATGCCGCTGACGCCGGGGGCGCAATTCGACAGCCGCGCGGCGGGTTGGTGTGTGTATGGACCCGGCAGCGCCCATCGGCCCACGGTGACCGGGGGACGCGCGCTCGTCCTGTATCTCCTCCCGGAGGGCAAGATCGAGTTCACCAAGAGCTGACCGACGTTCGTTCGCGTGGATGAGTTGGGGGATGTTCCATTGCTTAGCTCGGCCGACCACGGCATGACTCCGCCCCGGATCGTCGTTCCGAGGCGATACAATGCCGCTCACGACTTGCTCGAGCGGAATCTGCGCGACGGGCGCGCGGGCAAACCGGCCTACATCGACGATGCCGGTGTTTACAGCTTCGGCGAGCTCTCCCAGCGGGTAAACCGGTTTGCAAATGCGCTCGGGAGTCTCGGCATTCGGATGGAGCAGCGAGTGTTGCTCTGCCTGCACGACACGATCGACTTTCCGGTCGCGTTTCTCGGCTGCATCAAGGCCGGCGTAGTGCCGATCGCGCTGAATACCCTGCTCACTGCCGCGGACCTGCACTACATCCTCGATGACAGCCGGGCTTGCGCTATCGTCATCTCCGCCCCCCTTCTGGCAACCTTCCAAACAACCCTCGGGACGGCGTCGTTCCTGAAGTATGTGATCGTCTCGAACGGGCAGGAATCCGGCCAGCTCTCGATGCGCGCTCTGCTGGAGCAGGCGTCAGCGGCCTGCGAGCCGGCTCCCACGACCTGCGATGACATGTGTTTCTGGCTCTATTCGTCGGGGTCGACCGGCGCTCCGAAAGGCACCGTGCACATCCATGCCAGTCTGATCCGGACCGCCGAGTTGTATGGCCGACCCGTGGCGGGCTTTCGCGAGGAGGACCTGGTGTTCTCGGTCTCGAAGCTGCCCTTTGCCTATGGCCTCGGCAACTCCCTGACTTTTCCGCTCGCGGTGGGTGCCACGGCGATTCTCATGCAGGAGCGGCCCACGCCCGCTGCGATCATCAACCGCCTGCGGCGTTACCAGCCCACGGTGCTCTGCTCCATTCCGAGCTCGTACGCCGCGCTCCTGGCGCACCCCGATCTGCCCCGGCGCGATGAAATGCAGCTGCGAGTCTGCACGTCGGCCGGGGAGGCGCTGCCTGAGGAGGTGGGTAAGCGATGGCAGCATCATTTCGGCGTGGAGATTCTCGACGGGATCGGCTCCACGGAAATGTTGCACGTCTATCTTTCCAATCGGTCCGGAGAGGTCCGCTATGGAACCACGGGCCGGCCAGTGCCTGGATATGAAGTGCGTATCGTGGACGAGGCGGGGAACGACGTACCGCCCGGGGAGCCCGGCGAGCTGCACGTTCGGGGATCGACCAGTGCCGTGCTGTACTGGAACAATCGCGCCCGCTCCTGCAGCACTTTCGTGGGCGACTGGCTGCGCACCGGCGACAAATATCGTCAGCGCGAGGATGGCTGCTACGTCTACGAGGGCCGTCTGGATGACATACTCAAGGTCGGCGGCCTGTACGTTTCGCCGATCGATGTCGAGTCCGCGCTCATCGGACATGAAGCCGTGCTCGAAGCCGCCGTGGTGGCCAAGGAGGATCCCGAAGGGCTGGTGAAGCCTTGCGCGTACGTGGTGTTGAAGCCGGGAGCCCGGATATCGGTCCAGGAGCTCCAGCAGCATGTCAAAGGCGTTCTCGCGCCCTACAAGTACCCGCGTTGGATCGAGTTTGTCACCGAGCTGCCCAAGACCCCCACCGGGAAGATTCAGCGCTTCAAGCTGCGTCAGCGGGCCGCCGGCCGGGACGCCGCAACTTGAGCGACTGCGGATTCGTCCGCGTTGACGGACGGCAAATCGAGTATCAATCCGTCGATTCGAACCGTCCCGGAAAGGACCGGCCCGTCATAGTGATGCTCCACGAAGGCCTGGGCTCCGTGTCAATGTGGAAGGACTTTCCGGTAGACCTCGCCGAGGCCACCGGCGCCCGGGTCGTGGCGTATTCGCGCTTCGGCTATGGCCGCTCGGAGCGTCCCGCAACGCCGCATACGGCGCTCACCATGCACGAGCGCGAAGCGCTCGATGCGCTGCCTCGTGTGCTGCAAGCGTTGGACATCGAGCAGCCCGTGCTCTTTGGACATAGCGATGGAGCGTCGATCGCGCTCATTTACGCAGGCTCTCGCCCCGATGAAGTGGCGGGCGTCATCGCGTTGGCGCCGCACGCTTTCGTCGAAGACATGTGCGTTGCGAGCATCGAGCTTGCGCGGCAAAGCTACCTCGAGACGAATCTGCCGCAAAAGCTGGCGCGCTATCACGAAGATCCTGACTACGCATTCTGGTTGTGGAACGACGTATGGCTCGATCCTGCCTTCCGAGCCTGGAATATCGAGCACCATCTGTCATCTATTACGTGCCCGGTGCTGGCGATTCAAGGATACGACGACGAGTACGGCACAATGGAGCAGCTCGAGCGGTTGGTGCACCGTGCGCCCCAGACGGAACTGCTGAAACTCGATGAGTGCCGGCATTCGCCGCACCGGGATAGGCCTCGCGAGGTGCTGGGCGCGGTCGAACGGTTCATTCAGCGCCTGCCCGTTTGAGCGCACCTAGGCCCACGCGCCGCTGCCGATTTCGGCTAACGCCACCGCGCGTTCACTCTCTAACTTGACCCGAACCGGCGGTCCGCTCGATGAGCTGTCCGAGCACACGAATGGGGTGGTTTCAATGAGACAGAGGAAATATGGGTGGCCAACCGCTTGCGCTGGCCTGGCAATCGCGTTGAGTGCATCACTCTTACAGGTGGCGCTGGCGCAGAGCGGTTCTGAGGTCAGTGAAGGGGCCGATCAACTCGAGGAAATCATGGTCGTGGCGCAGAAGCGCGCCGAGAATCTGCAGACCGTGCCGATCGCAATCACCGCCATTACGGCCTCGCAACTTGCGGCTTCCGGTGCGGGCAACAGCCTCGATCTGCAGATCCTGACTCCCAGTCTGAGTGTGCCTGCGAGCGCCGGGTACTACACCCCGAGGCTGCGTGGGGTAGGCACTTCATCGTTCGGGCCTGGCATCGAGAACGCAGTCGCCTCGTACATCGATGGCGTCTACCTGGCTTCCGCGCCTACGTCGCTGTTTGCGCTCAACAATGTCGAGCGGATCGAGGTGCTCAAAGGCCCTCAGGGCACGCTTTTCGGACGCAACGCGACCGGCGGCGTGATCAACGTGATCACGAAGGACCCGCAAGCGGGCTTCAGCGCCAACGCCGAGGTCTCCTACGGGAATTACGCTACAGTCGCCGGCAATGCCTACCTGACCGGCGGATCGGATCTCATTGCGGTCGACCTGGCGGCCCTGGCCTCGAGCCAGGGAGAGGGTTTCGGTCGCAACTTCGCGACCGGCGCCGAAGCCAACAAGCTCACCTCGGACATCGCCGTGCGCTCAACGGCGCTCTTCAGGCCTCGGGAGTCGACCGAGGCGCGATTGAGCCTCGATTACGAGTCCCGGCGCGGCAGCTATCCCTGGCTCGGGCAGTACAAGAAGGAGCTGCCAGCGCTCGGCGCACCCACCGGAGGAGGCCCATGGGACGTCAACACTGACTTTCCCACGACTGTGCGTCTGAAGGACGCCGGCGGGGTGAGCTTGCGCGTCAACCAAAAGTTCCCCGCGATGGAGCTCGTGAGCATCAGCGCCTATCGGCGATCGCAGTACGACTTCAATTTCGACTATGACTTCACCCCGACGCCCGCGATCGCACTGCTCAACACGCAGAAGGATCGTCAATTCAGCCAGGAAGTGCAGCTGTTATCCAGATCGAGCGATTCGCTGAGGTGGGTCGCCGGGGTGTACTACTTCTGGGCCGACGGGCAGTGGGTTCCGACGGACCTGCGATTGTTCGGCCCCGCGGTCGATCCGGCGCTTCCGCTCGACCGGCTCGTCACGAACAGCAAACAAACGACCCGGTCGCTCGCCGGTTTCGGACAGGCGACGCTCGCCATTACGGATAAGACGCATCTGACGGGGGGCGTGCGCTATACGGACGAGCGGCGCAAGCTGAGCGGCACCCAGGACGGATTTCTCGCCGGGGGCATTCCGCTGGGCCAGCTCGTGTCCGTGCGCGACGAGGCGACTTTCAACAAGGTGACCTGGCGTGCGGCGCTCGACCAGCAGTTCTCGGACACCTCGATGGGGTACGTATCCTACAACCGGGGGTTCAAGAGCGGGGGATTCAACGCCACCTTGTTAACCGATCCCGCCTA
>DATEJM010000091.1:0-60509 GCA_035277965.1 Steroidobacteraceae bacterium
TCGCGACGGTCTCCGAGGGAGTCCGGGTCCCCGTACTGCGAGCGCAGCGCGCGATAGTCACGCCGCCTCAACAGCACGACGCCGCCCCCGAGGAGGCAGATGAACCCGACGAGGCCGACCGCGAGGCTCGCCGAGTGCGACGGGTGCAGATAGCTCGCGACCAATGCCCCGACGCCGCAGGCGAGATAGAGCCACGGTAAGGCTTCATAGAGGGGTCGGGACAGGCGCAGGCGGCGGCTCATGGCGCGGGCATCGTAGCGCGGCTCCCTGACAACCGGAACCGTGTCTATTCTTCGCCGAGCTCGGCGCTGTCCAGGGTGCCGGTCTGGATGTGAACGCCCGGGACGGTATCCGTCAGCAGGTTACGGACTCTGGCGAGGCGCTCGTCCACATAGATGAGCTCGTGCTTGCCGATGACGACGACGTCGCCGTCGTTCAGATAGTGTCGGCGCACGCGCTTGGATTTCACGTAGATGCCGTTCGTGCTGTTCAGATCCTCGATCACGCAGGAGTGCGCGGTCGTGATGATGTGGCAGTGATGCCGGCTGACGAAGCGGCTGTCGATCTGGAGGTCGTTATCCGTCGTGCGCCCCACGATGATGCGGCCGATCTTCAACGCAATCTCCTGAATGGTCCGGCCGTCGGTCGCGACCAACAGGCGTCCCAGGGCTTGCGATGCATCCTGGTTCGGCGCGGACGGCGAGGGGGTCTCCGGAGCGGCCCCCGCGGGTTGAGCTTCGGGCGCCTGCCGCTGGAGATGCGGTCGCGCGGTATAGTCGCTCCACTGCAGCTCGGCGACCGCATCGCGAATGTCAGCGAGCGTTACCGAGTCGCGATCGGCCGTGTACGCCGCCATCAGCGCCGTATCGCACAGCGTGTTGACCAGGCGAGGCGTCCCGCCGGTATAGCGATAAATCTCGCCGAAGGTGTCCTCGGCGAACAGCTGCCGGTCCCCGGTCCCTGCCACTTCCAGGCGGTGTTGGATGTACGCGCGCATCTCGACCTGCGAGAGCGTCGCGAGATGAAACCGCAGGCGGATGCGCTGGGCGAGCTGCACGAGCTCCGGAGCATCGAGCTTGTCGTTCAGCTCCGGCTGGCCGGCGAGGATGATACGCAGCACTTTTTCCTTCGTCGTCTCGACACCCGACAGCAGCCGGATCTCCTCGAGCACCCGCATGGAGAGGTTTTGCGCCTCGTCCACGATGAGCAGCACCTTGCGCCCGGCGGCGTACTGCTCGATCAGGAAGTTGTTCAAGGTCGCGATCAGCTCGCCCTTCTTCATCTTGAAGGGGGAGAACCCGAACTGCACGAGGATCGCCTGGAGGAAGTCAACAGCCGAGACCTGCGTCTGGTTGATCTGGGCCACGACGACGTCCGACTGGATCTCCTTCAGGAAGGACTCGATCAGAGTCGTCTTGCCCGCGCCGATCTCGCCCGTGATCACGACGAAGCCGTCCGTGAACCAGATCGTGGACTCCATGTACGCCTTGGCGCGGGCGTGCTGTTTCGACAGATAGAGGAACTGCGGATCCGGGCTCAGCCGGAACGGCAGCTCCTTCAGTTTGAACGACTCAAGATACATCGGTTCTCGTACACGACAGCCTGTTCGGCCGACGCGCTGTTGGCTGTTGGCACGCTTGGTGCGCGCCGCGACGGGTCGGCGATCTTAAGCGATCTTACGGGATGGTTACCTCCGGGGCCAATTCTCCGAGCAAAGCCCGTGCCCGGCGGTCCCGCGCGCCGGGCGAGCGCTCCACCAGGGTACAGTGCCCGAGCTTGCGGCCCGGGCGCGGTTGCTTGCCGTAGTCGTGCAGATGCAGCCCCGGCACGGCCAGGAGGCGGGCGCGCTCCGGCAGCGCGCCGATGAGATTCACCATCGCGCTGTAGCCCAACGCGCGCGTGGAGCCGAGCGGCAGGCCGAGGATGCCCCGCAGATGATTCTCGAACTGGCTGGTCGCGGCCCCTTCGAGGGTCCAGTGGCCGGAGTTGTGCACGCGGGGCGCCATCTCGTTGGCGAGCAGCTTGCCGCCGCGGACGAAGAACTCGATCGCCAGCACGCCCGTATAGCGGAAATGTTGCAACACGCGCGTGAGGTAGCCGGTCGCCAGGCGTTGCCAGCGGGCCGGCCCGAAGGGCGCGCGCGTCAACCTCAGTATTCCGCGCGAGTGCACGTTTCCATTGAGCGGATAGACTGCGATCTCGCCCGCCGAGTTGCGCGCGCCGATGATCGAGACCTCGCAGTCGAACGGGATCCACTGCTCGTACAACAAGGGAGCATCGCCAAGAGCCTCCCACGCGGTTCGCGCGTCATCCTCTGTACGCACGACCGCCTGGCCCTTGCCGTCATATCCCATGCGGCGCGTCTTGATGACCGCGGGCAGACCGATCTCGCTCAGGGCGCGCCGCAGCTGCGCCGCCGAGCCCACGGCCTGCCAGCGCGTGGTTGGAATCTCCAGTCGCTCGAACAGGCGCTTCTCGCTGACACGATCCTGGGCCGTCGCGAGAGCCGGTATCGGCGGGCATATGCGGGTCCTCCCGGCGAGGGCGCGCAGCGCATCGACCGAGATGTTCTCCCAGTCGAACGTCAATACCTCCGCCCGCGCCGCGAGCTCCGCGAGCAGCTTGCGATCGGTGAACTCTCCTTGCAGCACCGGCGCCACCTGGCCGGCCGGCGCGCCCTCAGCGGGATCCAGGAACAGGAAATCGAGGCCGAGCGGATAGCCGGCCAGAGCGAGCATGCGGCCAAGCTGGCCGGCGCCCACGATGGCGACCGTCATACTTTATGGGTCGTCCGCGGATCGGGATGCTCGAGCACCGCGGCCGTTTGTCGGGCGCGGAAGGATTCCAGGGCGCTCGCGATGGCCGGGTGCTGGTTCGCCAGAATGGCGGCTGCGCACAGAGCCGCGTTGGCAGCACCGGCGGGCCCGATGGCGAAGGTGGCGACCGGAACGCCCTTGGGCATTTGCACGATGGAGAGCAGCGAGTCGAGACCGTTCAGCGTCTTCGACTGAACCGGGACCCCGAGCACCGGCAGCGTCGTCTTGGAAGCAGTCATCCCCGGCAGATGAGCCGCGCCACCCGCGCCCGCGATGATGACCTCGAGGCCGCGATCGCGCGCGGTGGAGGCATACTCGAAGAGGAGATCGGGAGTGCGGTGAGCGGAAACGACCCGCACCTCATGGGCGATGGCGAGCGTCGCGAGCATCTCCGCGGCAGCCTGCATCGTCTCCCAGTCGGAAGCCGAGCCCATGATGATGCCGACGAGCGGTTTCATCGCGACATTGTAGCGGGAGGGCTCCGTCATGGCTCGCCCTCGAACAGTGCGCGCAAGGCGCGAAACAGCTCGCGGGCCGCGGGTCCGGTGGCACCGGAGCGCGCATGCTCCCTCTGCGCGGCGTTGACGAGGCTCGTCCACTGCTTCCCATCGAGATTGGCGCGCCAGCGCATCAGCTCCTGCAACTCCTCGGGGCCGCCCTCGATGAGCCGGGTGCGCCACTCCTCCAGTCTCTTGAAACGCTCGGCCTCCCGCGCCGAGTGCTCGCCGCGGGCCGCCAGCGCAGCGCGAATGGGGTCCGGATCGATATCCCGCATCAGCCGCCCGATGTACTGGCGCTGCCGCGAGCTCGCGGCGCGGCTCCTCATGCGGCGGGCTTCGCGGATCGCCTCGACGAGGCTTTCCGGCAGATTCAGCGCTGTGAGCTCCGAATCGCGCAGCGCAACGAGCTGCTCGCCGAGATCCTGGACGGCATGCGCGGCGCGCTTGCGGCTGCTCTTGCTGGGCCGTTCGGCCCCTTCGTGTTCACTATCGTATTCGTCGGACTTCATGCCGTGCGCCCGCGCGACTCCCGGCCACGCGGCCGTCGGGCTACAATTCTGCCTCACTCAAGATCATTCATGCGGGTGTGATGCAACAGCCGGTCGCCGATCAGGATCGAGCCGCTACGCTGCGGAACAGGGTTAGCTTTGCGCTGGAGGAGGCCAGGCGATTGGGGGCCACTCAAGCGGAAGCCGACGGGAGCCTGAATCAGGGCCTCGGAGTGACGGTGCGCCTCGGGGAGGTGGAGACCGTCGAATACCAGCGGGACCGCGGCCTGAGTGTCACGGTGTATTTCGGCCACCGGAAGGGGTCCGCCAGCACCGCCGACCTCAGTGAGAAGGCCGTGCGCCAGACGGTGGAGAAGGCCTCGACCATTGCTCGGTATACGGCCGAGGACCCGTACGCAGGGCTGGTCGATGAGCAGGATCTCGCGCGCGACATTCCCGATCTCGACCTCGATCACCCCTGGAGCATCACGCCCGAAGGCGCCATCGAGCTCGCGAAGCGCTGCGAAGCCGCGGGTCTCGCCGTCGATGCCCGCATCACCAACTCCGAGGGCGCTTCGGTCAACAGCCAGCGGCACATCGGTGTCTATGGCAACTCGCACGGATTCCTCGCGGGCGTCACGGCAACCAGCCACTCCGTGAGCTGCTCGCTGGTCGCTCAGCATCAGGAGGACATGCAGCGTGACTATTGGTACACGACCGCACGCGATCCGCAGGACCTGGATGCGGAGGAGACGATCGGGCGGCGCGCGGGCGAGCGGGCCGTGGCGCGGCTCGGCGCGAGGCGACTGAGCACGCGCAAGGCGCCGATCCTGTTCTCGCCTGACATGGCGAGGGGTCTGTTCCGTAGCTTCGTCGGCGCCATTCGCGGCGGCGCGCAATACCGCAAGGCCTCCTTTCTGCTCGATGCCGCCGGTCAGGAGATCTTCCCGGCGTTCCTGCAGATGCTCGAGCGTCCCCATATCCCGAAGGGGCTCGCGAGCAATCCGTTCGACGGCGAGGGTGCGGCGACACGCGATCGCGAGCTCGTCCGCGATGGCGTCCTCCAGGGTTACGTACTCGGCAGCTACTCGGCCCGCAAGTTGGGTCTGCGAACCACCGGCAATGCCGGCGGCGTACACAATCTCATCGTCGCCGCGCCCGGCAGAGCACTCGATGAGGCGAGCCTGCTGCAGCGGATGGGGACCGGATTGCTGGTCTCGGAGCTGATGGGTCAGGGTGTCAACGGCGTGACCGGCGACTACTCGCGAGGAGCGAGCGGGTTCTGGGTCGAGAACGGCGTCGTGGCTTATCCGGTCAACGAGATCACGATCGCGGGCAACCTGCGGCAGATGTATCGGGATATCGCGGCCGTCGGCACCGACGTGGATGTCCGCGGCACGATCCGCAACGGCTCGGTGCTGGTCAGCGAGATGACGATCGCGGGAGAGTGAGCACCTCCGGCGCGGCCTCGACGAGGTAATGTCAGGTTCCCACACCGATCAAGCCGGACACGCTCTCATGACATCAGCGAGCAGCTTCCCCCAGCGCATCGTCTGCCTGACCGAGGAGACGACCGAGACCCTGTATCTGCTGGGCGAGGAGTGGCGCATCGTCGGCATCTCGGGCTTCACCGTCCGGCCCGCGCGTGCTCGCAAGGAGAAGCCGCGCGTGTCCGCGTTCACCAGCGCGAAGATCGATCGCATCGTGGCGCTCGAGCCGGATCTCGTGCTGGGCTTCTCGGATCTGCAGGCGGATATCGCGGCGGAGCTGGTGCGCAAGGGCATCGAGGTGCACGTCTTCAACCATCGCAGCGTCGAGCAGATCCTGCGCATGATCCGCACCCTCGGCGGCATGATCGGGTGCGAGGCGAAGACTTCTCAACTCGTCGAGCGACTGACCCGCGGACTGGACGATGTGCGGCGGCGGGCGCAACGGTTGCCGCGGCGGCCGCGCGTGTATTTCGAAGAATGGGACGAGCCGCAGATCTGCGGCATCCGCTGGGTCTCGGAGTTGATCGGGATCGCCGGCGGCGAGGATTGTTTTCCGCAGCTCGCGGCTCAGCCGCTCGGCCGCGACCGGATCATTGCCGATCCGCTGGAAGTACCCCGGCGCGCGCCTGACATCATCCTCGGCTCGTGGTGCGGGAAGAAATTCCAGCCACGGGAGGTCAGCGCCCGCCCCGGCTGGGACGGCGTGCCGGCGGTGCGCAACGGCTGGGTCCGTGAGGTCAAGTCGGCCATCATCCTCCAACCTGGACCCGCTGCGCTGACGGACGGCGTACAGGCCATTCAAGCCGTGATCGAGGCGTGGGCTGGGGTTGGAGCGGAGGCCGCCATTCGCGGCTCATGAGCCCCCGGCGGGCGCTGTCAGATGCCGCGGCGGATCTTGATCAGCTCGTAGGCTTCGATGATCTGTTGAGTGCGTTGTTTGGCATGCTCCACCATCGAATCCGGCAGGCCGTTCGCCTTGAGCTTGTCCGGGTGGTGCCGGCTGAGCTGGCGGCGGTAGGCCTTGACGATCTCATGGTCAGTGGCCGTGGGAGCCGCCTCCAGCACGCGGTAGGCCTCCTCGAGCTGCTGTGGGGTGTTGCTGCGCTGTTGCTCCGGTCTGAAGCGGCCGCTGCGGATGCGCAGCACCGCTTCGATCTGCGCCAGCTCCAGGATGGACACCCCGAGCCTCGAGGCCATCGACCCCAGCAGCGCACGGGCCGGCCCCTGCATGTCGCTGCCCGCCAGCGCCGCGCGGACCTGAATCTCCATGAACACTCGCAGCAGGTCCGGCCGTCCGCGGCAGAGGTTGGCGAGTGTCGCGAGCTCCGCGCTCAGGTCGTATCCGGGTCCCTTTCCTGCCGTGAAGCATTCGATCGCGGCTTGGATCTGCGCAGACCCGAGGCGCAGGTCGGCCATGACGGCGCGCGCGGCGGCGATCTCGCGTTCCGAAACGCGACCGTCCGCCTTTGCAACGTGGCCCATGACGCGAAAGGCTGCGCGGAAGAAGTGATCGCCGATAGTCTCGATGCGCTCCCGCGAGCGCGACCCGAGCCGATTCTCGGACTCGGACTGCTCATCGAACTGGTGTCCGACCAGGACGCCGAGCGCGGCCCCGAGCGGCCCGAGCGCGAGCAGCCCCACTGCGCCGCCCACGAGTTTGCCGGTGAATTTCATATAGCGTTACAACATTCATACCCCAGGCACAGGGACCGTGCCCCGCCGCCGCGTGGCGTGGCCTCGAGCAAAAACCATACGCTTTTTGCTCGAGGCCGCGCCGGGCCGGCCAGGATGGCCGGATCCAGCGCTTTAAGCAGGGTATAGTACCAAGCCCCCGCGGGCCGCCCGCCAGACGCGTCGCTTCCGATGTCATCCCCCACTGTCTACCGAACCGCACTGCGCGGCCTCGACAAGATCCACGAGGGCAAGGTGCGCGACATCTATGCCGTCGATGCGGACACGATGCTCATCGTGACGACGGATCGGCTGTCTGCATTCGATGTCGTGCTGCCGGATGCGATTCCGGACAAGGGACGGGTGCTGACCGAGATCTCGAACTTCTGGTTCGCGCGGACGCGGCACATCGTTCCGAATCATCTGACCGACCGCGCGCTGCAATCCGTGGTGACCGACGCAACGGAGCGGGAACAGCTCGCCCACCGGACGATGCTCGTGCGCCGCCTGTCCGCCCTGCCGCTCGAGGCCGTGGTGCGGGGCTATCTGATCGGCTCAGGTTGGAAGGACTACCAGAGAGCCGGCGCCGTGTGCGGCATTGCGTTGCCCCCCGGACTCAAACAGGCGGAGCGGCTGCCCGCGCCGCTGTTCACGCCCGCCACGAAGGCGGCGGTCGGGGAGCACGATGAGAACATCCCCTTCGAGGCCGTCGAGAAGTTGGTTGGCGGGAGCCTCGCCGCCCAGGTGCGGGACACGGCGCTCGCGCTCTACAACTTCGCGGCCGAGCACGCGCGCCAGCGCGGAATCATCATCGCCGATACCAAATTCGAGTTCGGCGTGGACGCGGCCGGGAAGCTGACTCTCATCGACGAGGCGTTGACCCCGGATTCGTCGCGCTTCTGGCCCGCGGACACGTACCGGCCCGGAATCAGTCCGCCGAGCTTCGACAAGCAATTCGTGCGGGACTATCTCGAGAGCCTCGACTGGAACAAGCAAGCTCCGGGACCCCGGCTGCCGGCCGAGGTCATCGCGCGCACGAGCGAGAAGTACCGTGAAGCCCTCGCCCGACTGACGGGCTGAAGCGCCGGCCGCGGAGACTGTCAAACCATGCAAACTCCCTGGATTGCCCCCTCGATTCTGTCGGCGGACTTCGCTCGTCTCGGCGAGGAAGTGGATGCCGTCCTGAGCGCCGGCGCCCAGCTCATCCATTTCGACGTGATGGACAATCACTATGTGCCGAACCTCACTATCGGGCCGCTGGTCTGCGAGGCCCTGCGCAGGCACGGTGTCGCAGCGCCGATCGATGTGCACCTGATGATTCATCCCGTGGACCGGATCGTGCCCGACTTCGCGGCGGCAGGTGCGACCTACATCAGCTTTCATCCGGAAGCCTCCGATCACATCGATCGGACGATCGAGCTCATTCGCGAGCACGGCTGCAAGCCCGGCCTCGTCTTCAATCCCGCGACGCCGCTCGACTATCTCGACTACACGCTCGAGAAACTGGACCTGGTGCTGATCATGTCGGTGAACCCCGGCTTTGGCGGGCAGAAGTTCATCCCCACGGCGCTGCGCAAGCTCGCTGAGGCCCGTCGGCGTATCGACGCGTCAGGCCGCGCCGTACGACTGGAAATCGACGGTGGAGTGAAGATCGACAACATTCGCGCCATCGCCCGGGCGGGCGCGGATACGTTCGTGGCGGGATCGGCGATCTTCGGAAGCAAGGACTACGCGCAAACCCTCCGCGCGATGCACGAAGAGATCGAGAGAGAGCCGCCGTCCGGCACGGAGCGGTAACGGGCGGGGAGCCCCGGTTCGCGATTACTCGTCGTCGTCCTCGTCATCATCATCGTCGTCGTCATCATCCAGGTCCACGGGACCTGAGATCTTCGAGGTCGCGGCCGCCGGCTTCGCCGGCACGATGACGGGGCGGGTCTTCATCTTCGGCCGTGCATTGAAGACGACGATGGTCTTGCCCGTCGCGCGCAGCAGACCCTGCTCCTCGAGCACCTTCAACACGCGGCCTGCCATCTCGCGGGAGCATCCGACCAGGCGCGACAACTCCTGCCGGCTCACCTTGATCTGCATGCCCTCGGGATGGGTCATCGCATCCGGCTCGCCGCACAGATCCATGATCGCGTGCGCGACCCGGCCCGTGACGTCCACGAAAGCGAGGTCGCCCAGCTTGCGATTGGTCCGGTCGAGGCGGGTGGCGAGCTGGGTCGCGAGCTCGAAGATCAGTCCCGGGCTCTCGGCGGCGATCTGACGGAAGCGGGGATAGGTCATTTCCGCCAGCTCGCACTGGTTGCGGGTGCGCACCCAGGCGCTGCGGGTCGGCTGCTCGTAGAACAGGCCCATCTCGCCGAAGAACTGACCCCGGTTGAGGTAGGCCAGCACCATCTCGTTGCCTTCCTCGTCCTCGATCATCACTTCGACCGAGCCGCTGATGATGTAGTACAGAACGTCGGGCAGATCGCCCGCATGGATGACGACCGTCTTGGATGGGACGGTGCGTATCCGGCAATAGCTGAGGAATCGGTTGATAGCCGGGATATCGCTCAACGGCTTGATGTTCTCTTCCATCACGGCTCCCCGAATGTCCCCAGTTGCCAGCGGCCCGCTTTTTTATACATATGTTTAAAGAACTGCAAGCACTGGCCATCAGAAGTTGTGGACTGCGTGCTCAAATCCAATACGCCAGGCCCGTCATGACGCGGGCGACGCGCCGCATGAGCGCGCGCGCCGGCCATGGTAGCTCTGCTCCGCCTGCCGCTTTGGCTGCAAGACCGTGACTGACCTCATCCGTGCGCATCATCTGGAGTATCGCACGGCTGCGGCCGTCGGCCTCGGGCAGACGGCCGAGATGCTCTGTCAGATGACCTTCAACCTGACGCTCGGTCTCGACCACGAAACCCAGGCTCGCCCGGTCACCCAGAGCCGCCGCGCAGGCCCCGATGAAGAAGGACCCTGTGTACCAGAGCGGGTCGAGGTAGCTCGGGCGCGACCCGAGCTCGCGTAGACGCGCCTGACACCACGCCAGGTGATCGGACTCCTCGCGCGCTGCCTGCAGTAGCAGGTCGCGTGTGGCGGGCGATCGGGCAACGAGGGCTTGGCCGTGGTAGAGGGCCTGGGCGGCCACCTCGCCCGCATGATTCACCCGCATCAGGGAGGCGGACTCGACGCGCTCTTTCGGGGTGAGCTCGACTCGCGGGGGCGCTGAGGGGACGGGGCGGCGAGTGCTCGCGGGGGCGAACACGGCACGCAGCGCACGATCGGCCGCGCAGATGAGGGGATCCAGGGCGTTCCTGAAGTCCATTCCCTCTATTATAGGGTGCTAATGCAGCTGCGCAGAGGTCACTTTGCATCCGCAGGGGGCGTTGAGTACACTTCCCGCCCTTTTTTCCGACCTTCCCGGCCGCGACGTCGCGGTCACAGGTCCGTAGATCTGCCAAGAGACTCGTCCATGAAAACGGTATTCGCTAAGTCCGGCACCATCCGTGGCGACTGGTATCTCGTCGATGCCAGCAACAAAACCCTGGGTCGGCTGGCTTCCCAGATCGCACATCGGCTGAAGGGGAAGCACAAGGCCGACTATAGTCCCCACGTGGATATGGGCGACCACATCGTGGTCGTGAATGCCGATAAGGTCCGCGTGACGGGCCGCAAGCTCACGGACAAGGTGTATTACCACCACACCGGCTATATCGGCGGCATCAAGTCGATCCATCTCGAGAAGCTGCTGAACGAGCATCCGGAGCGGGTGATCGAGTTTGCCGTGAAGGGCATGCTGCCGAAGAACCCCCTGGGCCGGCGCATGTTCAAGAAGCTTCATGTGTTTCCGGGCGGCGAGCACCCGCACAAAGCTCAGCAGCCCAAGCCGCTCGAGATCTAGATCGATTCATGAGGCGTCACCACGCGCCGCCGCAAGACAGGACTCAAGATTCATGCCAGCGACTCAGCAACCCCACTACGGTACCGGCCGCCGCAAGACCGCGACCGCCCGCGTTTACTTGAAGGCCGGCACCGGGCAGATTACGGTCAACGACCGCTCGCTCGATGACTTTTTCGGGCGCGAGACCGGTCGGATGATCGTGCGCCAGCCGCTCGAGGCCGTGCAGATGGCGACGCGGTTCGACATCAGCGTGCGGGTCGATGGCGGTGGGATCACTGGCCAGGCCGGAGCGATCCGCCACGGGATCACCCGCGCTCTGATCGAATACGATGAGACGCTGCGCAAGGTCCTTCGCGATGCCGGTTTCGTCACGCGCGATGCGCGCGAAGTCGAGCGCAAGAAGGTCGGCCACCGCAAGGCGCGCCGCGGGACGCAGTACTCGAAGCGTTAAAGCGCAGCCGGCAAAGGTCGCGCCTTTTGCCGGCGGCAACGGAGGGCACATCCGCAAAAGGGCCGCAGGCCCCTTTTGCCAAATAGATGATGGGGGATCGTCTAGTGGTAGGACAACGGACTCTGACTCCGTTTACCTAGGTTCGAATCCTAGTCCCCCAGCCAAAAACGCAAAGGGCCCACCGCGAGGTGGGCCCTTTGCGTTTGGGCGGGAGACGTTCAGGCGGGGAGCTCTCAGCCCGGGTGCCGCTTAGGAGCGCCGTCCGCTATTTGATCGTCCGCACCGCGGTAGCGGTTGCGACGATCAACACATCCGCGGGTCGCTGCGCGAACAGCCCGACGGTGACGATACCCGCAATCTGATTGAGCTCACGCTCCATGGACACCGGGTCGTCGATCATCAGATCGTGGACATCGAGGATGTGGTTGCCGTTGTCGGTGACACAACCCTGGCGCCAGACGGGGCGGCCGCCGATCGAGGCGAGGCGGCGAGCGACGAGTGCGCGCGCCATCGGGATCACTTCCACCGGTAACGGGAACTTGCCGAGCCGAGTGACGACCTTCGAGTCATCGACGATACACACGAAGCACGTTGCGGCGGCGGCGACGATCTTCTCTCGGGTCAGTGCCGCCCCTCCGCCCTTGATGAGGTGCCGGGCGGTAGTCGCCTCATCCGCCCCGTCGATGTAGGCACCGAGATCGTCGACATCATTGAGGTCGATGACCTCGATGCCGGCCGCGACCAGTCGCGCGCTCGATGCTTCCGAGCTCGAGACGGCCGTGCGGACGCGGCCGGGGACTCGGGCCAGCTCTTCGATGAAGCAATTGACGGTGGAGCCGGTGCCGACACCGATCACCGCGCCATCGACCACGTAGTCGAGCGCCGCAACAGCGGCCCGACGCTTCTTTGCATCCCCAGGGTTGGGCTCGAGGCTCTGCGCCATCGCTCTTCTCACTTCCGCGCGCGTCAGCGTACTCCAGAAACGATTGTGCCCGCTTTCGCGGGCACAGTCGTTTTGCATTTGACTCGGCGGCCGCTTGCGCGGCCGCCGAGTTAAGGCCTATTTCTTCTTGGCTGCTTTCTTCTTGGCCTTCTTCTTTGCTTTCGCCATGTTGGCATCTCCAGTTGTCGGGTTAGTCCGAGGTCGGAGTATATACACGCGAAATGAAATTACAAGCGAGCTTGAAGTGTGGTAGGCACCCGCGAGCGAGTGCGAGAGCGAGGTGCAGGCCTCTCGATGCGCTCATCGACCGCTCCACACGCGTCGTGACTCGCACTCATCGCCTCACTCACCGGACCATCGTGACTCACGATCCGCACCTGCGCTCATGTGAGCCAGTTCACACTCACGAGCGTGCTCATCTCACTCGAGAGAGAGAATGAACTTCCACTGCGGGGCTTGCACCGGTGTGACCGAGAGACGGTTGCCGGGACGCAGAAGAACCATGTTTTTAAGCTCTTTCGTCGCATGCGCGCGCAGCTCCTCGAGTGTGATCGCACGCCGCAGACGGCGCTTCAGCCGCACGTCCACCATGAACCACTTGGGGTTCTCTGCATCGCTCTCGGGATCGTAGTGATGGTGCTTGCGATCGAAGGCGGTCGGGTCCGGATAGCCCTCCTTCACGATCTCCATGATCGCGACCACCGCGGGCACCTCGCAGCTCGAGTGGTAGAGGAACGCCTGATCGCCACGCTTCATCTGGTCCCGGAGCATATTGCGAGCCTGAAAATTGCGAACTCCGTCCCATCCGGTGGTTGAGTGTGGCGCACGCGCCAGATCGTCGACGCTGAACGTCGTCGGCTCGGTCTTCATCAGCCAGTAGTGCATCGTATGACCCCTTTCTCCGTCACGACCGCGTCGAGTGGCACATCGTGCGCGGCGGCGGCAATCCGCTCGACCTGCTGGAATGCATAGGCGAGCCCCACCAGGCGCGGAACGCGCCAGGCGCGGCGCGCCCTGATGTATCCAAGCGCGCGATCGTAGTAACCGCCGCCGGTGCCCAGGCGCGTACCGCGCGCATCGAATCCCACGAGGGGAAGGAATACGACGTCGAGCCAGCGCGCATTCAGCAACTTCGACCCCTGCGGCTCGGAGATGCCGAAACGGTTGGGACGGTGTCGCTCCTCCCCGCTGAGAATGAAGCGCATCTTGCCGCTGCTGCGTCGAGCGTCGATACGAGGAAGGTAGATATGGCAGCCGCGCTCGCGAGCGAGATCGATGAGCGGCGCGGTATCCAGCTCCTCCGGTAGAGCTGCGTATACGGCGATGCGCCAATCCGGTCGCAGGTGGAAGGCGCGATCGACGTTGCGGGCAACCAATTGCGAGAGGTGTGCCCGGTCGCGCGGCGGTACGGCCCAGCGTCGCGCGCGTAGCGATGCCCGCAGCTTCCTGCGGTCATCGTATGAGGAATCAGAGAGCGTCACCCGCCTGTGCCGGTGCGAACCGTTGCTCTCGAACCAGAGCAACAAGTGGGACGAACTGCTGCAGGTAAGGCTTTCCGCTCGAGGCGGACTTGCACAATTCTGCTCGCAAGCCCTGATGTCCCGTGGGTGTTTCAATTAGGGTCCGAGGTAACCCGGTCCGCTTGTCGAACACCGCAGGCAACGCCGCTACTGACTCTACACTAGTCATGAGTCATGTGCAGGTGGCGAGCGGAGGGTGCGCTCGGGGTCAAAACTGAGGAGAAAGTGAGAAGTGGCGCACGCTTTGAACAGACGCCTGCGCGAGCTCGCGAGCGCGAGCTTCAGAGCTCGAGTTGCTGGCCCTTCTCGAGGGCGCCTTCGACGCGCTCGCGCATCGCGCGCACACGACCGCCCACCTCGTTCTCGAGCTTTGCATCGCGATTCTTGATGTGCAGGAGCTCGTTCGCGAGATTGAGCGCCACCATGACGGCAATGCGATCGAGGCCGACGAGCTTGCCGCTGTCGCGTACTTCGCGCATGCGACCATTCAGATACTCCGCTGCATCGAGGAGCGCGGAACGCTCTTCGTACGCACAGGACACCATGTACTCCTTCTCCATGATCCGTACGCTGACCCGCGCTTGATCCTCTGCTCGGTTCATGCCCCATGCTCCAGGGTTTTCAGGCGGCCTATCATCGCTTCCACGCGCGTGCGCACCTGCTCGTTCTTGTGCAGCAGCGAAGCGCGCTCGGTGGTGAGCGACTCGTGCCGCAGCCGCAGGGCGCGGTTCTCCTCCTTGAGATGATCGATCGTGGCGACCAGTTCCTCGATCCGCTTGCCGAGTCGGGCGAGTTCCAGATCGAGCTGAGTTTTTGTTGTGTCGGTCATATCGCACGACTATAGAGCCCTGCTCTCGGCTCGGTCAATCCGCACAGCGCGGGCCGGAAGCGGGCCTCAGGCGTTCAGGCATAATGAGGCGCCATGCATCCGGCCAACTACATCGAGATCCAGCGTGTGCTCACCGAGGAGCGCTCGCTGGCGGATGCCGCCGAGGCTCACGGAACCCTGGCCGGCAGCCTGTGCGCCGCCATCCGCTATCGCTTCGAGGACTGGCTGCTCGAGATCCTGCCGGAAGGGCGGCCCCAACCGTTCGCCGCCGCGTCTCTCCGCGAGCTGTATGTCGAGACGGCGGGCGCCCTGGAGGGGGAGGAGATGGAGTTTGACCTGTTGCTCCCGGAGGATGTCCAACCGATCGACGCCCGCACCGAGGCATTGGCCCAGTGGTGCCAGGGCTTCCTCTACGGCCTGGGAACGAGCGCCCTCCAGGATGCGAGCGGCCTGCCGGGCGAGGTGGGCGAGATCGTCCGCGACCTGACCGAGATCACCCGTGTCGGGGTGGATAGAGGCCAGAGCGACGAGTCCAACGAGAGTGCCTATGCGGAGCTCGTGGAGTTCGTGCGTGTCGGCGTACAGCTCGTGTTCGATGAGCTCGGACCCCTGCGGGACCAGCCCGCGCCACCGGATACCCCCTTACATTGAAAGCTGCCGGGACCGTGGGTCGGGATGAATTTGCGCGCCGCCGCCGCCAGTTGCTGCGGCTCATGGGTCGCGACTGCATCGCGATCCTGCCGTCCGCGCCGGTGCGCCACCGCAACAACGACGTCGAATACGATTATCGCCAGGACAGCGATTTCTACTACGTCACGGGCTTCTCGGAGCCGGAGTCGGTTGCCGTCCTGATCCCGGGCCGGCCGCAGGCCGAGTATGTCCTTTTCGTCCGGGAGCGTGATTCAGCGCGCGAGACCTGGGACGGGCGCCGCGCGGGGCCGGCCGGCGCGCGGCGCGAGTTCGGCGCGAACGATGCCTTCCCCATCGGGGACATCGACGAGATCCTGCCCGGGCTGTTGGAGAACCGCGAGAAGGTCTTCTACACGATGGGGATGTACGCGGATTTCGATCAGCGAGTGGTGGGATGGGTGAATGGGCTGCGCACCCAGGCCCGCAACGGACGGCATCCCCCCCAGGAGTTCGTGGCCCTGGATCACGTGCTGCACGACATGCGCCTGTTCAAGTCGCGTGCCGAGATCGGTGCGATGCGCGAGTCGGCCCGCATAGCCGCCCGGGCCCACGTACGCGCCATGAAGTTCTGCCGGCCCGGCCGGCACGAGTACGAAGTCATGGCCGAGCTCGTTCACGAGTTCCGCCGCCACAACGCCGACACCTCCTACCATCCCATCGTGGGCGGGGGGGCCAACAGTTGCATCCTCCACTACCGGGAGAACAACGCGCTGCTGAAGAACGGTGAGCTGCTTCTCGTAGATGCCGGATGCGAGTACGACTGCTATGCGTCTGACATAACGCGGACCTTCCCGGTCAATGGGCGGTTCACTCCGGAGCAACGTGCCGTCTACGAAGTGGTGCTGGAGGCCAACCGCGCCGCTATCGCCAAGGTGCGGCCGGGTAACCAGTGGGACGATCCCCACACCGCGGCCGTCCACGTCATTACCCAGGGTCTGGTCAAGTTGGGTTTGCTGAAGGGCCGGGTTCCGGCGCTCGAGCGCGAAGGGGCCTATCGGCGCTTCTTCATGCATCGCACCGGCCACTGGCTCGGGATGGACGTTCATGACGTCGGCGATTACAAGATCGGAGATGAATGGCGGGTGCTCGAGCCCGGCATGGTCCTGACCATCGAGCCTGGCATCTACATACCCGCCAACCTGCGAGGTATCCCCAAGAGATTCCGCAACATCGGCGTCCGCATCGAAGACGATGTTGCGGTGACACGCACGGGCGTGGAGGTCCTGACGTCCCAGGCGCCGAAGGATGCCGATGCGATCGAAGCGGTGATGTCAGCGGCGTGAGCGAGAGTGTACAGGCGGACGTCGCCATCATTGGCGGCGGCATGGTGGGGGCCAGCCTCGCTCTGGCGCTTGCCGACAGCGGGCTGGCGACGGTCCTCGTCGAGGGCATCCCTCCCGGCTCGCAGGGACAACCCAGCTTCGACGACAGGACCACCGCCCTCGGCAACGCCAGCCGGAGGATTTTCGAAGCCCTGCGGGTCTGGCCCGACATGCGGTCCGCGGCGGCGGCGATTACCACGATCCACGTTTCCGATGCCGGCCGGTTCGGCTTCGCGCGCCTGCACGCTCGAGAGCAGGGTATCGATGCGTTCGGTTACGTCGTTCCGAACAGAGTCATCGGGGCCGCACTGTGGCGACGCCTGCAGCAGTGTCAGCACGTCCGAGTATGCGCACCTGCCCGACCTGAGCAGGTGCGGATCGAGTCAGATCGAGTCGTGATCACGCTAGCGCCCGGTCGAGGCAGTGGGTCCCCGCCGGTTCATATCGAGGCGCGGCTGGCGGTCGGGGCCGATGGCGCTCATTCGATGCTGAGGGCGTCGGCGGGCATCGACGCCCGGATCGAGGACTATGAGCAGGTCGCGGTCATCGCCAATGTGAGGGCCGACAGAGCCCATGACGGGACTGCCTACGAGCGCTTCACTCCAACAGGGCCGGTGGCGGTGCTCCCGCTGAAGGACGGCAGCTACGGTGTCATCTGGACGGCGCGTCCCGAGAGAGCGGCCGAGATCCTCGCCTTGGACGATCGCTCTTTCCTGCGAGAGCTGCAGGAGCGGTTTGGCTGGCGGGCCGGCGCTTTCATCCGCGCTGGCGTGAGAGCGTCGTATCCGTTGAAGCTGACGCGGGCGGCTACGACCCTCTCCGAGCGCTCCGTCCTCATCGGCAATGCCGCTCAATCTCTGCATCCGATCGCGGGACAGGGCTTCAATCTGGGCCTGCGCGATGCCGCCATGCTCGCCGAGCGGTTGGTCGGCTCTCCCGGGGACCCGGGCTCGCGCGAGACTCTCGAGCAGTTTGGCCGCTGGCGCGAAGGCGACCGCAGCGGCGTCACCCGCTTTACCGACGGGCTCGTGAAGCTGTTCGGGGATACGCGTCCCGGGGTCGGCGCGGCACGCAATATCGGGTTGCTGCTCTTCGATCTTCTGCCTCCTGCCAAGAGCGCGCTGGCTCGTGTCAGTGCGGGTTTCGCGGGCCCCATTCCGCGTTTGGCGCGTGGACTGACGATTCGGCCATGACCACCGAGCTCGATGTAGTGGTTGTTGGCGGAGGTCCGGTAGGGGCCTGCGCCGCGGCGCTCATTGCACGGGGGAGCACTGGGCTCATTGCACGGGGGAGCGCTGGAAGGGGCGCACCGCTGCGCGTCGCGCTGCTGGAGCAGCGACGGCCGAAAGCGCCTGATCCTGAGGCTCCGCTGGATCCTCGTGTCGTTGCGATATCACGCGCCAGCGAGCGGATCGTGATGAATGCCGGTGCCCACATCGTGGGCGGCCCCCGCGTGATGGCTTACGAGACGATGAAGGTCTGGCACGAAAAGGTTGCGCCGGACTCTTCCGGTGTCCTGGTGTTCGATGCCGCACGGGCGGGAGAGCCCAATCTCGGCTACATCCTCGAGGCTCGCCTGTTGCAGGCCGCATTGCTGGATGCCTTCGACGAGGCCGGCGGACAACTGATCGCCGCCGAGGTGCGATCCGTCCAGGTCGAGCCGGAGCGCGTGCGGGTCGAGACGACGCTTCAGACCTTGTCGGCCCGCCTGGTGATCGGCGCGGACGGGGCTGGCTCGTTCGTGCGCAACGCGGTGGGCCTCACCGCCGATATCCGCAACTACGGCCAGACGGCGATCGTTGCAACAGTGGCCACCGGACGCCCCCACTCACGGACAGCGTGGCAACGTTTCATGCGACAGGGAACGCTCGCGTTTCTTCCTCTCGCCGACGGACACAGCTCGATAGTCTGGTCGGCCGACAACGAGCTGGCCGAGAGCCTGCTCGGGCTGTCGGCCGAGGATTTCGCCGAGGAGCTGAATCGTGCCTCGGCTCTGGCGCTCGGGACGACCCGGCTCGTCAGCGATCGCATTTCGTTTCCGCTGCGCGGCCTGGCTGCGCAGCGTTACGTGACGCAACGATGCGCATTGATTGGCGACGCCGCCCACGTGGTTCATCCTCTGGCCGGGCAGGGGATGAACCTCGGCCTGCTGGATGCCGCCGCTCTGGCGCAGCTGGTGTTGGAGTCGCGTGAAGAGCGCGAGGATCCCGGGGCCCTGCGTGTGTTGCGCCGCTACGAGCGGTGGCGCAAGAGCGAGGTGGCGATCATGCGGACGGCCATCGATGGCTTCGATCGGCTTCTGGCGCACGGTACTGGGCCTTTCGCCAGGATCGCGCAGCGGGGACTTGGACTGGTGAACCGCAGCGATGAGATCAAACGGCTGTTCATCGGTCGCGCATTGGGTCGTACGGGAGAGCTGCCTCGCACGGCTCTGTAGACTTCGTTCATCCAGTGCAGGCGCTGACAGTGTCGGTGACTGATCCGGACTTTGTCTGGACGGAGCCTGCCTTGTCGTCCGCTGCGCTGCAGCTCGGCGCGGCGAGCGTCGGGGGGTGGTCGGCCCGTGAACGAGCGTCGGCGGCGCGTTCTGCGCGGTTGAGCCGACGCCTGATTGCTTCCCTGCGGCGGCGTATTGCGGCTGGCGAAGATCCCCTCGGTGAGGTGTTCTCTCGGCTGCGGTCCCGGGTACAACGCAGATTGCTCGGCGCGACTTACACGCCGCCGCCGATCGTTGCCGCGATGGTCGCGTGGGCACGAGCGCAGCAGACGCCGGAGCGGGTCGTGGATCCTGGAGCGGGTTCCGCGCGGTTTCTGGTGCAAGCCGGCGCGGCATTTCCGCGTGCGGCCTTGCTCGGTGTCGAAATCGATCCTCTCGCGGCCGCCATCGCGCGCGCCAACCTCGCGGTAGCGGGCTACGCAGACCGGTCGCGCATCGTGGTCGCGGACTACCGGGAGGTCACTCTGCGGAGCGCCGAGCGCACGCTGTTCATCGGAAATCCGCCCTATGTTCGTCATCACCTCATTGCACGCAAGTGGAAGCGGTGGCTCGCGACGCGCGCGACGGAGCTTGGACTTACAGCGAGCGGGCTTGCAGGTCTGCACGTGCATTTTCTGCTGGCGACCGCGTTGGCGGCACGCGATGGGGACTGCGCAGCCTTCGTGACCTCCGCCGAGTGGCTGGACATCAACTATGGACGCCTCGCGCGCCAGCTGTTTCTCGGCAGACTCGGTGGTCAGGCGCTGGTGATCATCGAGCCGACAGGGGTCCCGTTTCCCGATGCCGCCACGACGGCCGCCATTTCGCTGTTTCGCATCGGATCGCGCTCGCGCGGCATCAGGGTCAGTCGCGTCGGGCAGTTGGGAGAGCTGAATCCGTGCTCGGGGCAAACGGTCGCGCGAGATCGTTTCAGCACCGAAACGCGGTGGTCGCGCGTGACACGAGCCGGACGCGCGCGCCCTGAGGGCTTCGTAGAGCTCGGCGAGCTTTGCCGTGTGCACCGAGGCCAGGTGACCGGGTCCAATGGAGTGTGGATAGCCGGGGCTCACAGCAGCGAGCTGCCACGGCGAATGTTGTTCCGGTGCGTCACGAAAGCGCGTGAGCTGTTCGCAGCGGGCAGGGTGCTGGAGGATCCCAGCAGGCTGCGATTCGTTGTCGATCTGCCTGAGGATCTGGGTCAGCTCGCCGCTGCGGAGCGGCGGGCCGTGAGTCGGTTCCTGAGGGCCGCGAAGCGCGCTGGCGCGCACGCCACCTACATTGCCCGCCATCGACGGGCCTGGTGGTCAGTCGGGCTGCGCGCTCCCGCGCCCATCCTCGCAACTTACATGGCACGCCGGGCGCCGGCATTCACCCGGAACACGGCCGGCGCGCGTCATCTCAACATCGCGCACGGCCTGTATCCGCGGGAGCCGCTGAGCGAGCCTCAGCTGCTGGCGCTCGTGGATTTTCTGGCGACTGGAATCAGCGTGGCCGACGGCCGCACCTACGCGTACGGGCTCACCAAGTTCGAGCCCCGCGAGATGGAGCGCCTGTGGGTGCCCGCGCCGCGGTGAGAAAGGACTGCGGCTGCGCAGGCGGCCAAAACCATGCATTTGGCCGCCGGAAACGAAGCTGATGTCCGCAAAAGCGCCGTGGGCGAATTTTGCCGATCAAACAATAGGGATCAGGTCGAGCTTCGCGGCGCAGATGAAATCGTTCTGCGAGAGTCCCTGCACCGCGTGGGTCGAGAAGCGCACGTGGCAGTGACCATAGCCAACCTCGAGGTCCGGATGATGGTCCTCGATGTTGGCGACGTGGGCAACCGCATTCACGAAGCTCATCGTGCGGTAGAAATCCTTGAACTTGAAGTCGCGATGGATCGACTGCGCGTCAGGCGCCAGCCGCCACGCGGAAGTCAGTGCCCCCATCAGGCGCTCGGCTTCGGCTCGCGGGAGTGGCGGTGTGCCTCCCTCGCACGGCTTGCACTTCTGTTCTGCCAGTTGACTCATGAGGCCGCCCTGCGCGCGAATCGGCGCGCGACGTATTGCTCGACGATGTCCTGGAATTCCTGCGCGATTCGCTCACCCTTCAAGGTCACTGTCTTCTCGCCGTCCTCGTAGACAGGAGCGACGGGCCGCTCACCGGTACCGGGCAGGCTGATGCCGATATTGGCGTGCTTGCTCTCTCCAGGGCCGTTCACGACGCAACCCATGACCGCGACACTCATATCCTCCACTCCCTCGTACTCGCTGCGCCATTGCGGCATGCGATGTCGGATGTGGGATTGAATCTGTTGCGCGAGCTCCTGAAAGAACGTGCTGGTCGTGCGACCGCAGCCCGGACATGCGACCACCATGGGCGTGAAGGAGCGCAGCCCCATCGTTTGCAGGATCTCCTGTGCGACGATGACCTCCTGCGTGCGGTCGCCGCGAGGCTCGGGCGTCAGCGACACGCGTATGGTGTCGCCGATTCCCTGTTGCAAGAGCACGGCCATGCCGGCCGTCGAGGCGACGATGCCCTTCGAGCCCATGCCCGCTTCCGTCAACCCGAGATGCAACGGATATTCGCAGCGCGAGGCCAGGTCGCCGTAGATGGCAATGAGATCCTGCACGCCGCTCACCTTGGCGGACAGGATGATGCGGTCATGGGCCATGCCCAGCTCCTCGGCCCGTGCGGCGCTCTCGAGCGCCGATAACACGACGGCGCTGCGCATGACCTGCTGCGCGGTCTGCGGCTGCGCCCGGGCCGAGTTCTCGTCCATCAGCCGCGTCAACAGATCCTGGTCGAGACTGCCCCAGTTGACACCGATGCGCACGGGCTTGCCGTAGCGGCAAGCCATCTCGATCATCTGCGCGAACTGCGGGTCGCGCTTGCTGCCCCGACCCACATTGCCCGGGTTGATACGGTACTTGGCCAGGGCCTCGGCGCACGCCGGATGCTCCCTCAGGAGCTTGTGGCCATTGAAGTGGAAGTCGCCGATGAGGGGCACGGTCACGCCCATCTGCCCGAGTCGATCCCGAATGGGCGCCACCGCTGCGGCGGCCTCCGTGGAATTGACCGTGAGTCGCACCAACTCGGAGCCCGCCCGCGCCAACGCTTTGACCTGTTGTGCGGTGCCCTCCACGTCGGCCGTGTCGGTGTTCGTCATGGACTGGACGACGATCGGCGCGGTGCCGCCAACGTGGACGGAGCCGATGGTGACGGATACGGAATGACGACGCGTGCTGGCCATATGATCAGTAGCTTGCGGCAGGAAAGAATCGAATTCTACAAGAGATGACCGCCCGACCGTTCGGACCGGGCGCATCCACCCCTTTTGGGGTACGGGTGCGTTATCATCCTTCCCGCCCGTTGATCAGTCTGTCCGGAGAGAGTCCAGCCTCACCGCTGGAACGCCGAAGGCGCAAGTCCCGCCCGGAAACGCTCAGGCACCAGAACGGCAGATGTGGACGAGATCGTCCGCAACGGGCTCTGGAGAGCGGCGAATTCGATTTCGCCCACCGAAGGGGAGCGGCGCCGCACGGCGTCTGATCTCTCAGGTCCAAAGGACAGATGGGCGGCTGGCGCGCGCAAGCGTGCCCGCCGCTTTTTCGTGTGGAGGACCTGTGGGACGACGTACCCCCCTTTTCGAGCTTCATCGCGAGCTAGGCGCCCGCATCGTCGATTTCGGCGGCTGGGACATGCCTGTTCAGTACACCTCCCAGCTCAATGAGCACCATGCGGTGCGCCGGACGGCGGGGATATTCGACGTCTCGCACATGTGCGTCGTGGACCTGAAAGGCGTCAAGGTCCGAGCCTTCCTGCAGAAATTGTTGGCGAATGATGTCGGCAAGCTCCGGCTCCCCGGCAAGGCCCTTTATTCCTGCATGCTCAAGGAGTCGGGCGGCGTGCTCGATGACCTCATCGTCTATTTCCTCACGGAATCCTGGCTGCGCGTGGTCGTGAATGCCGGGACGCGCGACAAGGACCTTGCCTGGATCCGGGCGCACGCCGATGCATTCGGAGTCGCGGTGACCGAGCGAGCCGATCTGGCGATGTTGGCCGTCCAGGGGCCTCAGGCCCGTGAGCAGGTATCCCGGCTGCTGAGGCGGGACGGTGCGCAGGCCGCGCTGGAGTTGAAGACTTTTTTCGGGCGCGAGGTCGATGGCTGGTTCATCGCGCGCACCGGCTACACCGGCGAGGATGGATTCGAGATCATGTTGCCGGCGGGTGAGGCCGCCGGCGTATGGCGCAAGTTGAATGCGGCAGGCGTCGTGTCTTGCGGCCTGGGTGCTCGCGATACGCTGCGCCTGGAAGCCGGCATGAACCTGTACGGCAACGACATGGATGAGAGCACGGATCCGCTCGAGTCCGGTCTCGCCTGGACCTTGGCGCTGGAGCCCCCGGACAGGCGGTTCATCGGTCGGGATGCCCTCGAGTCCGTGCTCGCACAGGGCTCCGCGCGCAAGCTGGTCGGGCTGCTTCTCGAAGACCGCGGCGTTCTGCGCAGTCACCAGAAGGTTTCCATCCCAGGCGGCGGCACCGGTGAGATCACCAGCGGAACGTTCTCGCCGACACTCGAGCGTTCGATCGCCTTCGCGCGCGTCCCGGCGACCACGGGCGAGCGGGTGCAAGTGGACATCCGCGGCAAGCTCCTGAATGCGCGCGTGGTCAAACCTCCTTTCGTGCGCTTTGGCAAAGTCCTCGTCGACCTTTCGGAGAAATCCTGATGAGCAACGTCCCTCCCGATCTGCAGTACACCAAGACGCACGAATGGGTGCGCACGCTCGCAGATGGAATCGTCGAAGTCGGCATCACCGACCATGCGCAACACGCGCTCGGTGACCTGGTCTTCGTGGAGGTTCCAGAGGGTGGGCGCACCGTGGCCGTGGGCGATCCGTGCGCCGTTGTTGAATCCGTGAAGGCGGCCTCGGATGTCTACTCGCCCGTCGCAGGCGAAGTGACGGGCGGCAATCCACAGCTTGCAGCCGAGCCCGAGGTGGTCAACAGCGATCCCTATGGGGCGGGCTGGCTGATGCGCGTGCGTCCGGCCCAGGGTGCGGCGCTGCCTGGCTTGCTGTCCGCGGCGCAATACACCGAGCTGCTGGCTTCGGAGGAGTGATGGCATTCATTCCCCATACACCCCGTGACGTCGAGACCATGCTGGCTTCGATAGGAGTCACGAGCATGGAGCAGCTCTTCGATGAGATTCCGGCCGGATTGCGGGTCAAATCTCTACAGGGCATTCCCCCCGCGATGAACGAGATGGAGATTGGACGCCTGATGCGCTCACGTGCGCGACAGGACGGCCAGCTCCTGTGTTTCATGGGCGCGGGCGCGTACGAGCATCACATTCCCTCCGCCGTGTGGGCCATCACTACCCGGGGCGAGTTCTACAGCGCCTACACACCGTATCAAGCGGAGGCGAGTCAGGGCACGCTGCAGCTCATATACGAATATCAGACGATGATCGCCAGTCTCACCGGGATGCATGTTTCGAATGCCTCTTTGTATGACGGTGCTTCGGCTGTCGCCGAAGCCAGTCTGATGGCCGTGCGCGCTAACCGAAAGTCGAAGTCGCAGCGAATCCTGGTGCCGACGACGGTCAATCCCTACTACCGCAAGGTCGCGGCGGCGATGACCTGCAATCAGGGATTGCGTTTCGAGGAGGTGCCCTACGCCCCCGCGAGCGGTTGTACGGCTCTCGAGTCGCTCGCTGCGTATGAGGGTCAGGACATCACGGCGCTCGTGGTCCAGCAGCCCAACTTCTTCGGCCAGCTGGAGGATGTGGAGGCGCTTGCCGATTGGGCGCGGTCCCAGGGCGCGCTGCTCATCGCGGTTGTAAATCCAACCTCTCTGGCGATCCTCAAGCCGCCGGGCGAGTGGGGAGAGAAGGGAGCGGACATCGCGGTCGGGGAAGGGCAGCCCCTCGGCGTGCCGCTGTCATCCGGTGGCCCGTACTTCGGTTTCATGGCCGCCCGCATGGAGCACGTTCGGCAGATGCCGGGCCGCATCGTCGGCCGTACCGTCGATCTGAGCGGCCGCGAAGGCTTTACCCTGACGCTGCAAGCGCGCGAGCAACATATACGCCGCGCAAAGGCAACCTCCAACATCTGCACGAACCAGGGTCTGCTCATGACCGCGGCGACGATCTATCTGTCGCTGCTCGGACCCCAGGGCCTCGAGCGCACGGCGGCCGCCTCGCACGCCCGGACTCGCGAGCTGGTCGCCGCGCTGAGCCGTGTCAAAGGGGTACGGCCTGTCTTCGAGGGCCCGTATTTTCACGAGGCGGTGCTGTCCTGCGACCGGCCCGTCGGGCCCCTTCTCGAGTCGCTCGCGAGCCGCGGCATTCTCGGCGGTTTCGATCTCAGCGAGCACTATCCCGAGCTGGGATCAGCCCTGCTCGTGTGCGCCACCGAGACGAAGACGACAGCCGACATCGAGTCCTACGCCGCGGCGCTCGGTGAGGCGATGCAATCCATGAGGGCCGCGTAGTCATGTCACCAGGTACGTCAGCATCGCAGGCCGCGATCGAACACCGCCGTCCGAGTCGCGAGAAGGTCATCTTCGAGTATTCACATCGGGGACGAGGCGCCACGGACCAGTGGCCATCCGCGCCACCGGCAGCGGCCATGGCAGATCTGCCGGCCAGGCTGCGCCGCTCAACGCCTCCTTTGCTTCCCGAGGTGAGCGAGCTCGAGACCGTGCGACATTTCACGCGGCTCTCGCAGCTCAACTTCTCCATCGACACGCACTTCTATCCGTTGGGGTCGTGCACGATGAAGTACAACCCCAAGGCGTGCAATCAGTACGCGATGCTGCCGGAGTTCCTGGCGCGCCACCCGCACTCTCCCGATGCTCAGGGACAGGGCTTCCTCGTCTGCATGTACGAGCTGCAGGAGATGCTGAAAGAGGTCACGGGGATGCAGGCAGTTGCCTTGAGCCCGATGGCCGGAGCGCACGGTGAATTCGCAGGCGTGGCGATGATCCGCGCCTATCATCGGGCGCGTGGCGACCTCGCCCGCAACGAAATCATCGTGCCCGAGGCGGCCCACGGCACCAACCCGGCAACGGCGACCATGTGCGGTTGCGTCGTTCGAGAAATCCCGGTCAACGCCGACGGTGACGTGGACGTCGATGCGCTGAAGGCGGCCGTCGGTCCAAACACAGCCGGCATCATGCTCACGAATCCATCCACCCTCGGTGTATTCGAGCGCCGTATCGAGGAAGTCGGCCGCATCGTGCACGCGGCCGGGGGACTGCTGTATTACGACGGCGCGAACCTGAATGCCATCCTGGGGAAAGTGCGGCCCGGAGACATGGGCTTCGACGTCATCCATATGAACCTGCACAAGACCTTCTCGACGCCGCACGGAGGAGGAGGGCCCGGCGCCGGGGCCGTGGGGGTGAGTGCGCGCCTGCAGCCCTTCCTGCCGATTCCCGTAGTCGGCAAGGACGGCGAGCGCTATCGCCTGCTGGCGGAGAAGGATCTCCCCCAGTCGATCGGCCGGCTCTCGGGGTTCATGGGCAACGCGGGGGTGCTCCTGCGGGCCTATATCTACATGCGGATGCTGGGCCGGGAGGGAATGAGCCAGGTGGGCGAGTTCGCAACCTTGAATGCGAACTATCTCCTGGCGCGGCTGCAGCAAGTCGGGTTCGATGCGGCCTATCCGCGCCGACGCGCGAGCCACGAGTTCATCATCACGGCGAAGCGTCAGGCTCGTGAGCTCGGTGTGACTGCCATGGACTTCGCGAAGCGCCTGCTCGACTATGGGTTCCACGCTCCCACGACGTACTTTCCCCTGCTGGTGCCCGAATGTCTGCTGATCGAGCCGACCGAGACCGAGAGCAAGGACGTCCTGGACGCATTCGTGACGGCGATGGCCCAGATTCTCAACGAGGCGGCGCAGGAACCCGAGCGCGTGACGGGCGCACCGCATACCATGCCGGTGCGCCGTCTGGACGACGTCCGGGCGGCCAAACAACTGGACCTCACATGGAAGCCAACGGCGCAGTCATAGATCGTTACAAACCCCGGGGAGCCACGCGGATCATCCGGGCAGCCGGGGCCAGTCTGCGGGGGCTGCACGGGGCGTTTCGCGAAGAGGCGGCCTTCCGGCAGGAACTCGCTTTTGCATTGATCGTCATACCTCTGGGCCTGTGGCTGGGGCACACGGGGGTCGAGCGAGCGCTGCTGACGGCACCGATGCTGCTCATTCTGATCGTCGAGCTCATCAACAGCGCGATCGAGGCAACCGTTGACCGCATCGGCTTCGAGCGCCACGCCCTCGCCGGCCTCGCGAAGGACATTGGCTCGGCGGCCGTGTTCATGTCCTTCGGCCTGCTCGGGATCGTCTGGCTGCTGGTCCTGCTCGGCCGATAGCACTCCGGGCCCGCGCGTCGCCCGACCACTTCATTTGCCGCGCATTCAGGAGTCCTATGCGTCTCGGAACCCTGCTATTACTGTGTCTGATCGCATCCGTGGCCTCTGTTTGCGACGCCCGCGATCCGCCAGCAGCCCCCACCGCGACCGTGCAGCAACCGGGGCCTTCGCAGCAGGGGCCCTCGCAGCCGTTGCCGGTGCAGTCGCCGCCGGCGCCGCCGGCGGGCGACAAGCAGGCGGCTCAGGTGGCGCAACAGGCTGCCGCGGTCGAGGAGAATCCCGACTGGGCGGTGACTCTCGCGCGGATCGCAAGCAGTGTGGTCTCGATCGACGTGGACTCCACCCGGGCCTTCGATACCGAGTGGAACTCGACCGCTCAGGCCACGGGTTTCGTGGTGGATGCGGAGCGGGGCCTGATTCTGACCAACCGACACGTGGTCACCCCGGGCCCGGTCACCGCCGAAGCCACCTTTCTCAATCGCGAAGAGGTGCAGCTCTATCCCGTGTACCGGGATCCGGTGCATGACTTCGGATTCTACCGGTATGACCCGAGCAAGTTGCATTTCATCAAGCCGAAAGCGCTCCCCCTCTATCCGGAGGGCGCGCAGATCGGCAGGGAGATCCGGGTCGTCGGCAACAACGCGGGCGAGCAGCTCTCGATCCTCGCGGGCACGCTGGCGCGCCTCGACCGCGACGCCCCCGAATACGGAATCGCAAAATACAACGACTTCAACACGTTTTATCTCCAGGCGGCCTCCGGCACGTCCGGCGGCTCGTCGGGCTCGCCGGTCATCGACATCCGAGGTCGCGTCGTCGCGCTGAACGCCGGGGGCGCCAGCGGGGCGGCCTCGAGCTTCTATCTCCCTCTCGCTCGGGTGCGTCGCGCCCTGGAGCTGATTCAACAGGGCAAGCCCGTCACGCGCGGCACGATCGATACCGTCTTCAACTACACGCCCTATGACGAGTTGAAGCGCCTCGGATTGACCGCAACGACCGAAGCCACCGTCCGCAAGACGTATCCGGCCTACACCGGCATGCTCGTGGTCACCGAGGTTCTCCCCGGTTCGCCGAGCGAGAACGTCCTGCAGCCCGGCGACATCCTGGTCCGAGTCAACGGCCGCTACGTCACGCAGTTCGAGCCTCTGTCCGAAGTCCTGGATGCGTCCGTGGGCGCACGCGTGGATCTCGATCTCGAGCGCGGGGGCAAGGCGGTCTCCGCCAAGGTCCCCGTCGGCGATCTGCATGCGATCACGCCGAGCGCGTATCTCGAGTTCGGAGACGCGGTGCTGAATGCCCTGTCGTATCAGCAGGCGCGTCACTTCAATGTCCCCGTGCGCGGCGTCTATATAGCCAATCCGGGCTACGTGTTCGGCGCTGCGGGCATTCCTCGCGGCGCGGTCATCACGATGATCGGCTCGCACGAGACCAATACTCTGAAGGATCTGGAAACGGAGCTCGCCCGGCTGGGTGACGGCGACCATGCCGCCATCCGCTACATCACGATCGACGATCCGAACGGCAGTCAACTGCGCGCCATACGCATGGACCGCCGCTGGTTCCCCGCACACCACTGCGAACGCGATGACCGGGAGGGCGTGTGGAATTGCCAGGATCTGGCTGTCGGCCCGGCGCCCCGTCCCGTGGAAGCGAGCTCGACAGAATATCCGAAGTACAAGGATGGCCGTCTGACGAGCATCGTGCCGTCGCTCGTGATGGTCACGTTCGACATGCCGTATTCCGTCTCGGGTATCACGGAGCGCAACTATCACGGCACGGGCCTGGTCGTGGATGCGCAGCGTGGACTGGTCGTCGTCGATCGCAACACGGTCCCGGTCGCCGTGGGCGATGTCACGATCACTTTCGCCGGCACCGTCCAGGTCCCCGGCCGGGTGGTCTACGTCCACCCGCAGCACAATCTGGCGATGGTCGCGTATGACCCGAAGTCGATCGGCACCACCCCGGTGAAATCCGCGAAACTCGCGCCTCGCGAGCTCGAAGCCGGCGAGAGCGTCTGGGTGGTGGGCCTCGGGGGCGACAGCGAGATGCACTCCCGCAACACTCAGATCGCGAGCATCGATCCGCTGGAGCTGCCTCTGTCCCGGACCATGCGTTTTCGTGACAGCAACCTGGAGGTCGTGCAGCTGGTCAATCCGCCGGCCGACTTCGACGGGGTGTTGACGGACAAGTCCGGCAGCATCATCGGTCTGTGGTCGAGCTTCGCGTACGAGAGTGGCCGGGAGGTGGCTCAGGACAATCGCGGCGTCCCCATCGACATCGTGGCGGACATGCTCGATCGCGTACGCACCCATCGGGAGCTGCACTCTCTGGAGGCCGAGTTCACCGTGCAGCCGCTCGCCAGCGCGCGCGAGCTCGGGCTGTCTGAGGACTGGACCCGCAAGCTCTCGCAGCAGAACCCCGCCGAACGCCAGGCGTTGACCGTGGTACGCATGGTCGGTGGCAGCCCGGCCGCCCATCTCCTGCAACAAGGCGATCTCGTGCTGGCCGTTGATGGAAAGGTCGTCACCCGTTTCCGGGAGGTCGAGCGGGGCGTTGCGGACAAAGACCATGTCCAGGTGACCGTGTGGCGGGCTGGCGGGGAGCGAACGGTGGATGTGCCCACTGTCGAGCTGCCCGGTACTGACATCGACCGCCTCGTCCAATGGGCGGGGGCTACGCTTCAGGCTCCTCACCGGGCCATGAGCGCCCAGCGCGGAATCGCGCCCTCCGGGGTATACGTCGGGTATTTCGCCTATGGATCACCGGCTACCCGCTATGGTCTGTATCCCGGCCGTCGGATCGTCGAGGTGGATGGAGTGCCTACGCCCGATCTGGATGCTTTCCTCGGCGCGGTCACCGGCCGACAAGACCGAGCTTCGGTGCGCCTGAAGACGATTACCTGGAACAACGCCCCCGAAGTCATCACCTTGAAGCTGGACAAGCACTATTGGCCGGCCTATGAGCTGAAGCACACGTTAAATGGATGGGAGCGCCGCAGCCTGGAGTGAGACCCTCGTTTACGTGAGGTGCGTCACGCCGGCGGCTTATCGTCAAAAGTGACGCAGGCAGCAGATGGCCGACAACGACTCCGTCTGACATATCGGACTGGTAGAATTCACGGCATCATGGTGCGAGTTGTCAGAGCGACCCAGGTCGAGATCGATACCGCCGTGCAGACGCTGCGCGACGGCGAGCTCGTCGCATTCCCCACCGAGACGGTGTACGGGCTGGGCGCGAACGCGCAGAACCCGGCCGCGGTGCGCAAAATCTTCGCGGCGAAGGGCCGGCCCGCCGATCATCCGGTGATCGTGCATCTCGACAGCCCGAAGTATCTGCACCGCTGGGTGCGTGAGGTACCCGAGGCGGCCGCGAAGCTCGGTGAGCGCTTCTGGCCGGGCCCGCTCACGATGGTCATGCCCCGCGCAGCGAACGTACATGACATCGTCACGGGCGGGCAGGACACGATCGCGATTCGGGTGCCGGCTCATCCGATGGCACAACAGCTTCTCACGGCATTCGGCGGAGGCATCGCCGCGCCGTCGGCGAATCGATACGGGAAACTGTCCCCCACGCGGGCCGATCACGTTCGCGATGAGCTCGGTGAGGCCGTCAAGATCATCCTCGATGGCGGCGAGTGTCAGATCGGTCTCGAATCGACCATCGTCACGTTCGAAGGTCCCCATGTCCGCCTGCTGCGGCCGGGTGCCGTGACGGCGGGTCAGATCAAGCAGCTCATCGGCGACCTTCTGGTGGGTACGGGCGCGGAATCGCCCCGGGTCCCGGGCAGCAACGCTTCGCACTATGCGCCGACTACGCCCATGACGATCGTCCCGGCTGGCGAGATCGATGCGCATGCCGCCGCGCTTTCGGAGGGCGGCCGCCGCGTCGCCGTGCTCGCCCAGAGGTTGCCCTTGAAGGCGCACAAGTACGTGACATGGGTGAATGCGGGTCGTCGTCCCGAGCAATACGGGCACGATCTGTACGCCAATCTGCGCACTCTCGACAAAGCCGGCTGTCAGCAGATCCTCGTGCAGGATGTGCCGGAGGGCGAGAAGTGGGAGGCCATCCGCGATCGCCTGCTGCGTGCCGCCTCCAGCGTCAGCGAGAGTGACAACTCGGGCGCGATGGCGGTTCTGCCCTGATCGACCCGCCTGCCTCATCATGTCCGTGACACGCAAGCCCCGGCGGGTGCGCCATGCGCGCTTCATCGACCCCTTCCAGCCAGTCGAGATCCGCCGCCTCGTGAAGGAATTCGGCTCGCCGCTGCTGATCCTCGATTGCGAGCGGGTCCGGATCCAGTTCCGCAAGCTGCGCAGGGCGTTGCCCGGTGTTGATCTGCACTACGCGCTGAAGCCGATGCCGCATCCGGCGGTCGTGCAGACGGTGATGGCCGAAAGCGGCTTCCTCGATCTTGCGACAACGGGCGAAGTGCATCTGGTCCAGCGTCTCGGCGCGGACCCTGAGCGCTGCATTCACACGCACCCCATCAAGCGCGACCAGGACATCCGCAACGCTCTCGAGTTCGGGGTGCGCACGTTCGTTGCCGACAATCCCGATGAGGTGCGCAAATTCACGCGTTACGCGGACCGGGCGCGCCTGTTGCTGCGTGTATCGTTCCGCAGCCCTGGAGCGGTGTGCGACCTGTCGCGCAAGTTCGGATGCGATCCGGAGGACCTCCTCGATCTGGCGCGGCTCGCCGCACAGCTCGGTATCGAGGTTCAGGGTCTGTCGTTTCACGTCGGCTCACAGGCCGCCGACTCGGCTAAACATGTCGAGGCGTTGCAGGCTTGTGCGAAGCTGATGGCGGCGGCGCGGCGCGAGAAGCTCGGGCGGCTCGATACGCTGGATATCGGGGGTGGCTTCCCGATCGATTATGCGCGGCCTGCCCAGGATATCGCTCGCTTCTGCGCTCCCCTGCGCTCGGCTCTCGCGAAGCTGCCGCGGAGCGTGCGAGTGATCGCGGAGCCGGGTCGATTCATCGTCGGACCCTCGGCGATCGGGGTCGCCTCCGTAATGGGGAAGGCGAAGCGCGAGGGGCATTGGTGGTACTACCTGGACGACGGCCTGTACGGCTCCTACAGCGGTCAGATTTATGACCATGCGCGCTATCCCGTCGAGCCTCTACGCGACGGGGCTGAGCGCTTGCCGTCCGTGCTGGCAGGCCCCACGTGCGACAGTATCGATGTGATCGCCGAGAACCTGATGTTGCCTCCACTGAAGGCGGGCGATCTGATCGTGGGCCGCGCCATGGGGGCCTACACGTGGGCGAGCGCCTCCGAGTTCAACTTCTTCCCGAAGGCGACCGTGGTCGCGGTCAACGCACAGCCCGGCGATAGGGGCACCGTCAGCACCTTCCCACTGTGAGCCGCACTCGAATGACCACGCGCCGGGGATTCGTAGGGAGTGCGCGCGCAGTCGCCACAGCCACCCTGGCTGCGGGTCGCATCCGGGCAGCCGTTCGCTCATGGGCCGAGCGATCGCTCAGGCCGCATGATTCGTAACATCGTCTTCGACGTCGGTTGGGTGTTCGTGCACCTGAACGCGAAGCCGCTCCTCGATTTCCTCGTGGCCCACGAGGCGGCGCCGCGCGACCTCGAAGCTCTCGCGACGGATATCGTGCTCGCAGATCACGAGACCGGCCGCCTGCCGGGCCACGGGCTGCTCGAGCGCATGGCCGAGCTGGCCAAACAACCTGTGGCTCTCGATAGCTTGCACCGGCAGTGGGTGGACATGTTCGAGCTGCAGCCTGCGATGGTCGATCTGGCGCACCGTCTCAGCGGGCGCTATCGCGTCTACCTGCTCTCGAACGTCGGAGACCTGCACTGGGCCCACCTTTCGAGCGAATATCGGCTGCATCGCATCGGGCATGGCGTGCTGCCGTCGTACGTCGCGGGCTTCATGAAGCCTCATGAGGGCATCTATCGGGAGGCCGAGCGGCGGTTCGGCCTCGAGCCTGCGCAGACTGTCTTCATCGACGATCGCGCGGACAATATCGATGCGGCGCGGGCGCGGGGCTGGCACGGCATTGTCCACAAAGACCACGCCGCGACCGTCACGGCGCTACGGACCCTGGACGTGCGGTGCTGACATGAGCCCGGTCCTGACGGCGACCGCGCTGTTGGTCGCATCCAACGTCTTCATGACGTTTGCCTGGTATGCCCATCTCAAGAATCTCGCCGACCGGCCGTGGCTCGTTGCCGCGCTCGCGAGCTGGGGTATCGCTTTCTTCGAGTATATGTTGCAGGTCCCGGCCAACCGGATCGGCTACACGAGACTGTCTCTGCCGCAGTTGAAGATCCTGCAGGAGGTCATCACCCTGACGGTGTTCGTGCCGTTTGCGACGTTCTACATGCACAAACCCTTCAAGCTCGATTATCTGTGGGCGGGTTTGTGTATTCTGGCGGCTGTGTACTTCGTCTTCCGCGAGTCATGACGCGATGAAACACGAGACGCGGCGCGAGCCGCAGACCGCCATCCATCGACAGGTGGCGGCGGCGCGCGAGGGGCGCGAGCCGCGAGTCATCGCGAGGGTGTTCTCGGGCTGGGTGCTGCTCGGCGAGCGGCAGTTCCTCCGCGGCTACACGTTGTTGTTGCCGGACCCTGTGGTGCCGACGCTCAACGCGCTGGGGGCACACGAGCGATCCGTATTCCTTCTCGACGTCGCGCGGATCGGCGATGCTGTCTTGAAAGTGACGGGCGCAGCCCGGATCAACTACGCGATTCTCGGCAATCTCGAGCCCGCGCTGCATGCGCATATCATCCCGCGCTATGCGAACGAGCCCGAGCCGGTCCGCACTCAGCACCCCTGGGCTCATGACTGGAATGCGGGTCCCGCATTCGATCGCGAGGCCCATCGCGAGCTCGCCGAGAGCCTGCGCAAGGAGCTGACACGGTTGGGCGTCACGAAGCCGATGCGCTTCGACCCCGGGTCGAACGTGGGTCAGGGGCAGAATGCCGTTCAGGGCCAGAGCCCGGCGAAACCGACCGCGCCCCGCAAGTGAGCTCCAGGCTCACGTGCGGGGATGGGCTAGCTCTTGCGGGCCAAAGCGCGTTGGCCCAAAAAGCGCGTTAGCCCGACGCGGGTAAGCGGCTCCCGCGGGTCAAAGCCCGCTGCGGCCTTCGGGCGGCAGCGGTTTACTTCGGAGCGGGCGGCGGAGGTCCCGGCGGTCCCGGCGGTGCCGGAGCAGCAGCCGGCGGCGCGGGCGGCTTGACCGAGACCAGCTCCACATCGAACACCAGGAGGGAGCCCGGCGGAATCGTCGGCGGCGAGTTCAGGTCGTAGGCCAGCTTCGGCGGTACGAAGAGCTGCCACTTGGCACCGGGCTTCATGAGCACCAGCGCTTCCTGCCAGCCGGGGATCACCCCGTTGACCGGGAAGGTGGCCGGCTGGCCGCGCTTGTATGAGCTGTCGAACTCCGTTCCGTCGAGCAGCTTGCCGCGATAGTTGACAGTCACCTCGTCGGTCGGCTTCGGCGAGGTGCCTTCGCCCGGCGAAACGACATGGTACTGCAGCCCGCTGGCGGTCGTGACGACGTCCGGCTTCTTGCCGTTCTGTGCCAGGAACGCCGTCGCCGCGGTGTGGTTCGCGTCGCCCAGCTTCTCCCGGGCGGCCTTCAACAGGCTCGTGATGTTTTCCTGGTCATTGGGCCCCATCGTTGCCTTGCCGGCGAGGGCGTCGTGGATGCCCTGCGAAAGTCGCTCGATCGATACGGCATCCGGCGTGAGCCCGGCCCGATGCATCTGCTCGCCCATCGAGACGCCAATGCTGTAGCTGCCCGCGGACTTCATGCTCGGAGCCGCTGACTTGCCGGCCGGGGTGCCCTTGGCAGCCGGCGTTCCTTTGGCAGCCGGCGTTCCCGTGTCGGCCGGCGTTCCCGTGTCGGCTGCCGACTTCTTCGCATGCATCGCGCCCGACGCAGGAGGTGCATCTGCCGCGGCCGCGGGCTTGTCCCCCTGCGCGTGCAGCGAGGCTGCAGCAAGCAGGGAAGCCGCGACGGCAGCCGTACCGGATGCGGCCTTCCTCATGCCGCGGCGACGCTGCTGCTGCGCATCCGTCACCGCCTTCAACCCAACACCATCAGCCATGATCCACCTCGAGGTCGGCGGACCGCGCTTCAGGCGGGCGCCGCGTGAGTGAGCCCAAAAAGACGACAGTTTGGCCTATCGGGCCGGCTTACGCTGCTCTTTTTTCCAACCGGGGCGCGTACGGCACGGGCGCGTATAGCACAGTTTCGCGGCCGCCCGTATGACACGGCCCCGCAGCGGGAGGCTGCTAAAGTAGCCCCGTTGCAGACTCGAGGGCTTCCGCAGGCGGCACGCGTGCTCACGATCACAGGCTTATGCCGGGACTTTCGGGAAGGCGAGCGCGTCCATCGGGTGCTGGATGGCGCCGACGCCGGGATCGCCAGGGGCGAGGCCGTTGCGGTCATCGGCCGCAGCGGCTCCGGAAAATCAACCCTCCTCAATCTCATCGGCGGAATCGACTGCCCTGACAGCGGCTCGATCCGCATCGATGGTCGCGAAATCACCGCGTTGCGCGAGCCCGAGCGCACCTTGTTCCGGCGCCGCCGCATCGGCTTCGTCTATCAGTTCTTCAATCTGATTCCGACACTGGAGGTCGAGGAGAACGTGCGCCTGGCGTTGGAGTTGAACGGCATTCGCGGCACGCGAGCGCGCCGGCGCAGCGAGGACATGCTGGCGCAAGTCGGCCTCGCAGACCGGCTGCGCAGCGGCGTCGACCGGCTCTCCGGCGGCGAGCAGCAGCGTGTTGCAATCGCGCGAGCCCTCGTACACGAGCCGGAGCTGGTGCTGGCGGATGAGCCGACGGGCAATCTCGATGAGCAGACCGCGGCAGTGGTCATGCCCGTATTGCTGTCACTCGCGCGGCAGCGAAACACGACGCTCGTGATCGTCACTCACGACAGGATGGTAGCGGACAACGTCGATCGTACGCTGGAGCTGCGTCAGGGCAAGCTTCACGAGCTGCGCCGGGGCGCCCTGCGCGAGTCGTCGTCTCGCTGATGTCGCTTCTGTCGGCCGCCAGCCTGCGTCACCTGCTGCGGCACCCGGCCCAGCTGTTACTCGCGCTGCTGGGCCTCGCTCTCGGAGTGGCCACGATCGTCTCTGTCGACATTGCGACGGCCAGCTCGCGGCGAGCCTTCGAGTTGTCCATGGACGCCGTCAACGGCCCCGCGACGCATCAGATCATCGCGGGGCCTCAGGGAGTGGACGAGCAGGTGTATGCACGGCTGCGGACCACCGGGAACATACCGCTCGCGCCGGTCGTCGAGGGCTATGTCACCATCGGCGATCGCAGCATGCTGCTCGTCGGGGTCGATCCGTTCGCCGGTGTCGGGCTCAGCGGCGCCGCGGACGGACCGAAGCGGCCGGACCCCGCTGGCTGGCTGATTCGTCCGGGGGCCGTCGTGTTGAGCTCGACGACGGCCCGTCAGCTCGGGTTGTCCGTGGGCCGCTCTTTCAACCTGACGGTGGCCGGCTCAGAGCGGCGCGCCACGTTGGTGGAAGAGCTGCGAGGCCAACATGCCGGCTACGATACGGTCCTCTTCACGGACATCGCTCAGGCTCAGGAATGGCTCGGCTCGGTCGGGCGACTGTCCCGCATCGAGGTGCATCTGCCGGCCGGGAGGCCCGGGGACGCGGCCGCCGCCCGGTTGCGGGGCAGTCTGCCGCCCGGATTGCAGCTGGTCGCGACCCGGGGCCGGGCCCGGGAAAGCCTGGATATGACGGCTGCGTTCACGACCAACCTGCAGGCGATGAGCCTGTTGGCGTTGCTCGTCAGCACTCTGTTGATCTACGGCTCGGTCAGCTTCGCGGTCGTACAAAGGCGCCGCATCATCGGGATCGTCCGCGCGTTGGGCGCCACGCGCGGCGATGTCGGCAGGATCGTTTTGCTCGAAGCGGCGATCCTGGGTCTCATCGGCGCCGGCTGCGGTGTCGTGGCGGGCATCCTGATCGCCCACGCGCTCATCGGACTCGTGTCGCGCACGATCAACGATCTGTATTTCGTCGTTGCGGTGAAAGACACCGCGCTTCCCACGTGGACGATCGCCAAAGCCCTGTCGGTCGGAATAGGCACCGCCCTGGTCGCGGCGCTGTTGCCGGCCATCGAGGTGACGAACAGCCCGCCGCAACTCGGTCTGCGCCGCTCCGTGCTGGAAATGCGGGCGGTGCATGCGGCGCGAAGACTCGCGGTCGTGAGTTTCTTCCTGGCGATCGGCGCCGGCCTGATCATCTTCGCCTGGACGCGCAGTCTGCTGGCGGGCTTCATCGCTCTGTTCCTGTTGCTGCTCAGCGTGGCGGCCATCACGCCAGCCGTGTTGCGTGCCCTGGCCCAACTGGCCGCGCGGCTGGTTGGGCGCTCGAGCCCGATCATCCGTCTGGCTCTGGCCGATATCGCCGCGTCCCTCAGCCGCACCGCCGTGGCCGTCGCGGCGCTCGGAATGGCCATCGCCGCGATGATCGGCGTCTCGATCATGGTGGAAAGCTTCAGGGAGTCGCTGCGTGAATGGCTGACTCGCACGATGCGCGCAGACGTCTACGTGACTGCTCCCGGACCGGGTGCCGGACGACCCGAGCGACGGTTGGATCCCCAGGTTATCGAAGCGCTCGTTGCCGTACCCGGTGTCGTGGACTACAGCCTGAGCCGTCGGGTGAGTGTCGAGCTGCCTGACGGACCCGTCTCGCTCGATGCCTTGAAGCCCGCACACGCCAGCTTCGCCGCGGTCCCGCTGACATCGCCCAATCCTCAGCGCACCTGGAAAGATTTCGCACGCGGCGACATCATCGTATCGGAACCGCTGGCGTGGAGACTCCAGCTCAGCCAGGGTGATCTGCTGACGTTGAATACCGCCATCGGTCCTCGATCATTGCGGATTGCCGGGATCTATCGCGACTATGGGAATGATCGCGGCAACATTCTGATGAGCCTCGCTCGCTACCGCGGCTTGTGGCATGACGAGGGGACGACGGGGATGGGCCTGTATCTCGCCCCCGGCTCAGCGCTCGAGGCCAGCCTGGCCGCCCTGCAGGCGGCAGTGCATGGACGGCAGGCGCTGCTGATGCGCTCCAATCGCGACCTCCGCGATCTATCCATGAGCATCTTCGAGCGTACGTTCGTCATCACGCGGGTGTTGTATTGGCTGGCCGCGGGAGTGGCCGCGATCGGGCTCGTCAGCGCGCTGCTGGCATGGGAGTTGGAGCGTGGTCGTGAGATGGCCATCCTGCGTGCACTGGGGCTCACTCCTCGGGGCGCCGCGCTGCTCATCGAGACGCAGACCGGCTTCATGGGCCTCGTGGCGCTGCTGGCCGCCATTCCGGCGGGACTGCTCACCGCGGTGGTGCTCGTCGATGTCATCAACCGTCGCGCTTTCGGGTGGCGCATTGACCTGCATTTGACCGCTGAGCAGTTCTCGAATGCATTGCTGTTGGCTCTCGCGGCGGCGCTCGCCGCCGGGCTGTACCCTGCGTGGCGATCAGCACGAGTCCCCATCGGGACTGATATGAGGGACGAATAGGGTGGGAACACTGCGAGCACTATGCGCGCTCCGGCGGCAGTGGATGCTGTTGTGTGCGACGCTCTCCTCCGGCCTGATGATGACCGGCCTCGTGGCTACTGATCCTGCGCGAGCCGCGTCACAGTCCGTGGTGCTCGTGGATCAGGACGCCGCGGGTGTGCAATCGCCTGGACTCGAGGCGCTGCGTGCGGATTCGACGGGCTTTGCTCGCGCCTCGGGACCACGTGAATTCGAGTTCCCGCGGGATCACGGCCCGCACTCCGACTTCCGCTACGAGTGGTGGTATGTCACCGGGAACGTGGATGCCGCGGATGGCCGGCGATTCGGGTTCGAGCTGACTTTCTTTCGCTTCGCCCTGCAGCCGCCGGGGGCCTCGCCGGCATCGACCTCGTCCGAGCCCCGCTCGAGCTGGCGCAGCAGCCAATTTTATATGGCACACCTGGCGATCACCGATGTGAGCTCGCGGGCCTTCCATTTCGCCCAGCGGTTGGAGCGCGATGCACTGGGCCTGGCCGGGGCCCGCGCGCAGCCGTTCCGAGTCTGGCTGGACGATTGGGCGATCCAGCAGTCCGGTGACGCAACTCATTGGGATCTGAGGGCAGAGGACACCCGTTACGCGTTGCACCTCGCGCTCGATCTGCAGTCAGCGCGGCCCGTTCTGAACGGCGATGCGGGTCTGAGTCGCAAGTCCGACGAGTCGGGCGGCGCCAGCTACTACTACTCCATGCCGCGCATCGCCGTGGCCGGCCAGTTGGCATTCGACGCACAGTCCAGCGATGTTCGCGGGCTCGCATGGCTCGACCGCGAATGGGGCAGTGGCTCGCTGGGGGCCGATGAGCAGGGATGGGACTGGTATGCGCTGCAGCTCGAAGAGGGCTCGGCGCTGATGTTCTATCAGTTGCGCCGCCGCGAGGGGGCTCGTGATCCGCACAGCGCCGGCACGTGGGTTGACGCGTCTGGTCACGTTCGTCGGCTCTCTGATGGCGATGTCCGCATCACAACGCTGGCGTACTGGACCAGTCCGCGTGGCGATCGGTATCCGTCGCGATGGCGTTTGCAGGTGGCATCGATCGGGATGGATGTCACGGTGACCCCGGCCGTTGCCAACCAGGAGCTTGGCACGACGCCGAGATACTGGGAGGGAGCGGTGGACGTGAGCGGAACGCGCGATGCGCGTCCGGCGAAGGGTCGGGGTTATGTAGAGCTCGTGGGTTACGCCAAGTAGGCACAGGTACGGTCGTGATAGGCGAGGGCCGCGTTCCCGGCCACTGGCCTCGACGGCGTGCTTGTCGCATGATGCCTCCCCCCGGCCCGCGAGTTTCGGGCGTCGCTTTCGAAGGAGGTCTGCATGCGAACCCCGTTCAGACAGGAAGAGGCTTCTGCCGCGTTGCGTCGTATCGTCAATGTGGCAGCGGTCACTCTTGCGTTGAGCATCGGCGCTCGAGCGGCACTGGCCGCCTTGCCGAACGGAACGAAGGCGCCTGATTTCAGCGCCGAAGCCTCGCTCGCCGGCAAGACCTTTCAGTTCTCGCTGGCTCAGGCTTTGAAGAAGGGGCCGGTTGTTTTGTATTTCTATCCGGCGGCGTTCACGCCTGGCTGCACGGTCGAAGCGCACGAGTTTGCGCAAGCGACCGAGAAATTTACCGCGATGGGCGCGACCGTCATCGGCGTCTCGCATGATCCGATCGCCAAGCTCAACCAATTTTCCGTGAGCGAGTGCCGCAACAAGTTCGCGGTGGCGTCGGACGCGGATGGGTCGGTGATGAAAGCGTACGATGCCGTCTTGCCGATCAAGCCCGATTTCGCCAACCGGACCTCGTACGTCATCGCCCCGACCGGGCAGATCATCTACTCCTACACGGACCTGAAACCGGACAAGCACGTCGAGAACACACTCGATGCGGTGAAGAAGTACCAGGCGGAGCACGCGAAGGCCACCGGCTAGGGCGCGGTGGCCGATTTGCCCAAAACTAACTGAGGTCCGCGAGCACGGCGGGCACGTGACGACGCAGGAGGCGATTGCGTGCCTCCCATTCTTCCTGAGGGGGCAGTTGCTCCAGCATCCGGACCTCGCCTCCCGCGAGCCACGCGATCGGGACTCCGTCCCGGTACAACACCCGGTTTCCCGCGAGAGCGGGCAGCCGGGCGCCCGGAGTCACGATCCCGATGAGATTCAGGGGATCGGCAGCGGACAGAGAGACGAGCTCACCTCCATCCGGCTTCCGCCGCCGCGCCTCGCGCAGGAAACCAACCGCCTCCGGTGCCGCATACTGCTCCCCCGTAAAGCCCGCCACGAAGCGGCCCCCGCGAATCTCCCCACGCGCCTCGAGACGTCTAAAGCAGGTCAACAAATCCCGCCAGGGCGGCAGCCAATCCGCCTCTCTTGCGAGCAGCCTCCAGAACACGACCCCCCACCGTCGCAGGAGCGCGCGCGCCACGTGCTCGATAGTCTCGTCGTCTCGAGCCGCTGAGGCATCGCCGCGCTGTCGACGCGTGAGGGTCCAACGACCCGCGGCATCCATGCCGAAGAGCGCGATCCGGCGCTTACGCCGTCCGCCGAGAGCCGGTCTGCGGCGGTCGGCCGGCACGAGCAGGGCGCGCAAGCCGCCAAAGCTGTCGGAGTTGACGAGACCGAATGCCACGAGCTCGGCCAGCGCCTCCTCTGCCTGTGTCGGCAGCAGTCCGGTGCCGTCGGTCAATTCATCGAAGAAGGACGCTCCCTGTTTCTCGATGTACTCGAGAGCGACGCGTGCCTTGGAGGAGAGGCCCACGCTCGGCATCTGCTCCGTCAGTGACGACCACGTTCGCAGATTGCGACGAGCCAGCAAGGCAATGGGAGTCGCGCGCACCGGGGCAGGCCCAATGCGGGCCGGTGCGTCGCCATGGCGATTCTGGCCCGCCCGTGGAGCCAGCCGTGTCCAGACGAAGCGTCCCGCGAGGCATTGCTCATCGAGCCATGCAGGCTCGTATTCGGTGATTCGGGTCGGGAGAATCTCGGTCTCCCAGGCGCTGGCCGGCGCCTCGAATCCTTCGAGCTGACCCAACACCGCCGCGACGGCATCGGGGCCTTCCATGCGACCCTCCGCGGTGACTCGCTGCCATTCGAACAGGAATCGCAGGAAGTCGCGTGCAGCCACGGGTTCGATTTCGGCCCGGAGGCGCTTCACCGTGTACCGGTGAATGCGAGCGAGCAGGCGGCGCTCGCACCACTCACTCCCGGACGGAGCGCCTGGGGAGAACTGTCCGCGCATCGCGAAGCCTTCCGCCTGGAGCGCGGCCAGAGCGGCTTCCAGGCGATTCGCAGGCAGGGCCAGAGATGCGGCGAGGTCGGTGACCGTGGTGGGACCCAGCCCCTCGAGGCGACCGCGGACAACCTCGATGAGTGCTGCATCGGCTTCCCACTCCTTGAGATAGGGGGTCGGCACGTCCAGCGGAGGTTCCAGGGCCGCATCGGGCAAGAGCGCGCGAAGCAATGGAATGCGCTCCGCGGGTACCCAGATCGCTTGCGCCGCCGACCGCGAAGGGTGGTCGGTCCCCCCCGCAGAGGCGGGCCTGTCCGTGCGGAGCGCAGTGACGCGTCGCTCGGCGACGAGGCGCTCAACGATCTCTCGCCATCCGGGATGGCTCTCTACTTCGGCGGCCGTCAGGAAGGTGAGCCAGAGCAACGCATCGTGCAGCTCATCCGATCCCGTCGCATCCGGCCATGCCTCATCCTTCACGCGCTGTATCGCTTCAGGATCGAGCGTTCCAAGGTCGCTCGCACTCTGGGGATCGAGCCAGCGTCGGCTCATCACGGCCTGCGTACGCCGCTCTTCCAGGGGCGCGTCGTCGAGGAACGCGTAGGGGCGTGCAGACAGCACCTCCAGGGCGAGCGGGGAAGGCTCTGTGACATCTCGCGCCAGCACTTCGATGCGCCCGGATTCCAGGCCGCGTAACAGCGCCTCGAAGCCTTCGATATCCATGGCCTCTTCCAAACAATCGCGGATCGTCTGGCGCACCAACGGATGGTCGGGAATCTCGAGCTCGCCCGGAAGGTTCTCGGCGCACGCGACCTGGTCTGGGAACACGGACGTGAGAAGATCCTCCGCGGCCATGCGGGCAAGGGGCGCCGGTACTTTTTTGCCGCCGCGGAAGCGGGGCAGCGCAAGTGCGATCGTGGCGCTCCATCGCCACCGCGCCGTGAACATCGGGGCGGCGCAAAGCGCCTGCACCAGCAACGGCCGGACGGTGTTGGAATGCAGGTATCGGGCGACATCCGCAAGCTCGAAGCTGTGCGCGGTGGTGAGCGACAGGATGATCGTGTCCTCGGTCGCGGCCGCCTGCAGCTCGAAGTTGAAAGAGCGGCAGAAGCGCTTGCGCAGCGCAAGGCCCCAGGCCCGATTGATGCGACTGCCGAACGGGCAGTGGATGACGAGCTGCATGCCGCCCGCCTCGTCGAAGAACCGTTCGAGAATGAGGGTGCTCTGGGTCGGCAGGGCGCCCAGCGTACGGCGCGCCGCGGCGAGATACGCGGCGATCTGTGCAGCGGCCGGCCCGCTGATGCCGATCTCAGCGGTCAACCATTGCATGGCCGGCTCGACGCCTGCCTCCAGCCGCGCCTCGAGATCCTGGCGCAGTCGTGCTACCGAGCGCGACAGCTCATCGGACCTTCCCGGCGCCTCACCGAGCCAGAACGGGATCGACGGCGGCTGGCCCTGCGCGTCCTCGACGCGGACTCTGCCCTGCTCGACCCGCAGGATGCGGTACGACACGTTGCCGAGTTGAAAGATATCGCCCTGCAAGCTCTCGATCGCGAAATCCTCGTTGACCGTGCCGACGAATTGCGACTGCGGCTCGAGGATGACCTGGTAGTCCGCGTTGTCGGGGATGGTGCCGCCCGAGGTGATGGCGGTGAGACGCGCGCTGCGTCTGCCCCGAATGCGGTGATTGACGGCGTCGTGATAGATGAGCGCCCCGTGACGGCCCCGTCGGGTCGTGTAGCCCTCGGCGAGCATCCGGACGATCTCGTCGAACTCCGTCCGCGTCAGGTCGCGATAGGGATACGCCGCTCTCACGAGATCGAACAGCTCGCCGTCTTCGCATTCGCGTGCGGCAACCTCGGCCACGATTTGTTGTGCGAGCACGTCGAGCGGCTTCTGCGCAATCGCGAGGCGGTCGAGCTCCGAGCGCCGGACGCAGTCGAGCATCGCGGCGCACTCGACCAGATCGTCCCGTGACAGCGGAAAGAGGCGTCCCTTGGGCGTGCGTCCGATCGAGTGCCCGGAGCGCCCGACACGTTGCAGGAAGGCGGCGATCGAGCGCGGGGAGCCGAGCTGACAGACGAGGTCGACGTCGCCGATGTCGATCCCCAGCTCGAGCGATGCTGTGGCCACCAGCGCCTTGAGCTCTCCCCGCTTGAGACGAGTCTCCGCATCGAGGCGCAACTCCTTGGCCATGCTCCCGTGGTGAGCCGTGACATGTTGGTTGCCGATGCGCTCGGACACGTGGCGTGCGACCCGCTCGGCGTGCCGCCGGGTATTGACGAACACGAGGGTCGTGCGGTGCTCGCTGATCAGGGCGGCGAGGCGATCATAGACCTGAGTCCAGAGGTCTCCGGACATCACCGCTTCGAGTGGGGCCGGTGGAACCTCGATGGCCAGATCGCGGTCGCGTACGTGTCCGGAGTCGACAACGACGCAATTCGCGCGTCCGCTGGCGTCGATTTGCCGCGTGCCGACGAGGAAGCGAGCGACCTCCTCGATGGGCTTCTGCGTCGCGGACAGACCGATGCGGGTCAATCTGCGACTCGCGAGAGCCTCCAGCCTCTCGAGCGACAGCGCCAGATGCAGCCCGCGTTTGCTGCCGACCATCGCATGGATCTCATCGACGATCACGGTGCGAGTCGTTCCGAGCATCCGGCGGCCGGACTGCGAGCCCAGCAGGATGTACAGCGATTCGGGGGTCGTCACGACGATGTGCGGCGCCCGCTTGCGCATGTTGTTGCGCTCATGCTGGGGTGTGTCGCCCGTGCGTACGAAAGGGTTGATCTCGACGTCGGGCAGGCCCAGAGCCGTGAGCTCGTCCCGAATGCCGTCGAGCGGCCCCTCGAGGTTGCGCCGGATGTCATTCGACAGGGCCTTCAGAGGAGAGACGTACACGATGTGCGTCTCATCGGTCAGATTTCCGGCGACCCCCGCGCGCACGAGCTGGTCGATGGCTGCAAGGAAAGCGGCGAGCGTCTTACCCGAGCCGGTGGGAGCCGCGATGAGAACGTGGTCCTGGGCCTGAATGGCAGGCCACGCAGCCTCCTGGGCGGCGGTCGGCGCGTCGAACGTTCGATCGAACCAGCGCGCGACGGCCGGATGAAATGACGAAAGACGGGTCACGCTCGAGTTCCTGGCGCGTATCGCGTGAGACGTGGATGTGCCATTGAACCACGGAACGAGAATCCACAACACCGGTCTGCGGCCGCAGACTGTGGCGGAATCCGTCTGACGATCGCGTACAGCAGCGCGGAGTCGCGACTACTGTATGGAATCGGCGCTGCGGGGGCTGTTGACTAGCGCGCGCCGGGCAGCGTGAAGAAAAAACAGGCGCCTTTGTCGACCGCGCCTTCGGCCCAGATCTCGCCGCCATGACGATGGATGATGCGTTGGACTGTCGCGAGTCCGACGCCAGTCCCGGGGAATTGCGATTGCGCGTGCAAGCGCTGGAAAGGACTGAACAGCTTTGCGGCGTAACGAGGATCGAACCCCGCGCCGTTGTCGCGGACGTAGAACGCGGTGCGTCCAGCGCGATCCAGCCGAGAGCCGAATTCCACGCAGGCATCAGTGCGCTTCGACGTGAACTTCCACGCGTTGCCCAGAAGATTCTCCAGGGCGATGCGCAGAAGGCCGGGATCGCCGTCCACCATGATGCCATCCGCGATGGCAATCTGACCCGTGCGCTCCGGAGAATTCTCCTGCAGTGTTTGCGCGACGTCGCGTGCCACAGTCGATAGATCGACGCGCGTCTCGTGTAACGGCGTGCGCACGATCTTCGACAGCTCCAAGAGATCGTTGATGAGCCGATGCATGCGGCGCACCGCCGCGGAGATCCGCTCCATGTGATCGCGTCCGGTGTCACCGAGCTGATCGCCCCAGTTTTCCAGGAGAACCTGACTGAAGCCGTCGATCGTGATGAGGGGTGAGCGCAGATCGTGCGCCACGGAGTAGGAGAAGGCCTCGAGCTCCTTGTTGAGAACCTCGAGCTCACCGGAACGCCGCTGCAGCTCGGCCGTGCGCTCGGCGACGCGCTTCTCCAGGTTAGCCAGCAGGTCCACCGATTCGATGGCGACCGACGTGCTGTCGGCCAGGGCCTGCAGGAGATCGATTTGCTCGTGCGTCGCGCGATGCGGCTCGGCCCAGTAGACGCCGATGGCCCCGATGGGCGCCGCACTGCGGATCGGCGTCATCACCAGGCTCTTCACGAAAGTCGGTCGGTAGGCATCGTGCGGGATGCGTGCATCCCGGTAGATGTCCTCGATGGCGGCCGGCTGCCGATTCAGCATCGTCCACCCACTGATACAGGCGCTCATGGGAAAGCGCTGACCCTTCCAGAGCGGGCCGATCGCGTCTTCTTCCGCGTAGAAGCAGCGATCGCCGTCTCTGAGAACGAAGGTCGCGCCATCGGCGTCGACGAGCTCTCGGGCGGCGTGCCTGACGATGTCCATCACCGTCTGAATGTTGCGAGCCAGGGATAACTGCTGGACGACCGATACCAGGCGACGCATCCCCAGGACGTAGGACCCCCGTCGCAAGTCGTCGATGACGTCCTGGCCAGGCGCCTCGAGGATCTGCTTGATGACCGGGGCGAGCTGTTCGAGCTCGGTCTTGGCGACGTGGGCGGAAGCTTGAGTGCGTTGCGACAGGCGTGCCTCGCGCGCCTGAGCCGACACCATGATGAACGGTACCTTCGGGCATCGGTCCCGGGCGGCCAGCAGGGCGGCACCCCCATCGAAACCGGGCACGCCGCTGTCGGAAAGGATCACGTCGAACTGCGGATCGCGCAGGGCGGCCAGATAGTCGGTGCCGCTGCTCACGGCCTGAATGAGGCATTCGACGCCGCCGCGAGCGAGCGACGAGCGCACCAGCTCGACGTCCTCGACATTGTCCTCCAGATGCAGAATGCGCAGCTTCGTGTTCACGTAACGCTCCAACTCCCTTTGAGCGATGGATATACGCGGCGGCGACCGGAGTCAAACCGCATGTTTGATTTGTGAGACACGAGGCACAATGTGCCGCGCGCCGACGGCGCACCACGCGCGGATGTCATGTTTGGTGTTTGATCGGCGTCACAGACGCGTTGTCGGTGCTGCATTGCACCGACGTATGGTGCCATGAAAACGAGCTCTTCCGCACCACCGGCACGGTCGCGTGCGCATGCCGCCCGTGCTGTGATGCAGTTCAGGTTGCGCTCGCGGCGAGCCGCGAGCGCCGACCGGGCTGTCTGCCAGTTGTCTGCAAAGCGAGGCAGGCTGGGGTCTGCCGGCCGGACCCGTCGGTCTGCCGGCCGGAGCCGGGCCGGCACGGCAGCCGGGCCTCGAGCTCGAGGCGGGTGTGAGATCAATGGCCGTCGAGCTGACCCCGCCACCCGAAAAGCAGGGGTCATCGGGCCGTTCCTGAGGATTCTCGCCGGAGTATCCGCTGCGCTGTAGAGTAGCCACCAGTCGAGGCGGTGTACGGGTGCCAGCCGAATGTGGGACACACAATCAGAGGCCGAGGAAGCGTTCCGTAATCGCCTGATCGCAGGGGTCGGTGCGGTAGTCGTGCTGGGCCTGATCGGCTTAGGGGTGTATTACCGCTACTACGCTCACCCGCAGCAGCCCCCGGTGGTTCCGGCCACCCGGCCCCAGACGGCAAAACCCCCGTCAGCCTCCGGCATCGAGAATCCAGTGCCCTCGGACGGAACCCCCCTCGACGCAAAGGCTCTTCCCGCGCTGAACGATAGCGATTCCTTCGTCAGGGATTCGTTGGCCGGGCTGCTCGGCTCGGAACAGGTGCAGAAGTTCCTGGTGCCGCAGAGCATCATCCGGCACGTCGTGGTGACCGTCGACAATCTGCCGAGGAAGAAGGTTGCCGTCGAGCTGCGGCCCATCAAGCCCACACCGGGGCAAGCCACAGCGGCCAGCCAGGGCGACGTCACGACGCTGAGCCCGGCCAGCTATGCTCGTTATGCCCCGCTGATCAGCGTCATTCAGTCCACGGACGCCAAATCGCTGGCCACCGTCTACTTCCAGCTCTATCCGCTGCTGCAGCAGGCCTACGAGGATCTCGGCTATCCGGGCCAGTATTTCAATGACCGGCTGGTACAGGTCATCGATGACCTGCTCGCCGCGCCCGACCTGAAAGGGCCCATCGCGGTCACGCGCCCGAAGGTCTTCTACGAGTATGCGGACCCGCAGCTCGAGGAGCGCTCGGCCGGGCAGAAGCTCCTGATACGCATGGGAGCGGCCAACGAAGCTATCATCAAGGCCAAGCTGCGCGACATCCGCGCCAGCGTGGCCGCGCGCCCCCCCGACACGGCCGCCCCGCAGAACTGAACAAACGCGCCGGAGATCGTGCGATGAGCGATACAGTGGGTTCCGCCGAGCCGGGCTTGCAGCGCCCGCTCGAATATCTGCGGTCGGTGCTGATTCCCAGCGAGACCCTCGAAGCCTGGGCCGTCCAGCTGCGCCTGTTCGCGCTGACGCATCGCCGTGTACTCGTCGCGGCGACCAGCGGCCGGCTGATCCTGATCACCCGGCCGCTGCTGGGCGGCTTCAGTGTGACCGACATCCGGTGGCAGGATCTCGAGGAAGTGACCTTGAGGGTGGGGATTTTCGGCGCGGAGCTCGGCATCCGCGCCGGCAAGGCGGCGGACTTGGCCTCTCAGGGCGGCGCCGCCACGCGCAGCCTGCAGTTCAAAGGATTGCGGAAGGGACCCGCGCAGTCGGTGTATCGAATATGCCAGGCCCAGGATCAGGCCTGGCGTGAGAAGCGCCGGGTGCGCGAGCTGGAGGAGCTGCGCGCGCGCTCAGGGGGTATCCAGGTCCTGTCTGGCCCGGCCGGCAGCGGCGGATCTGCGGGCGAGTCCGACGCGGTCCGACGCCTCAAGGAGGCCAAGGAGCTGCTCGAAGCCAAGCTGATCACCGATTCGGAGTATGAAGCGATCAAGGCCAAGGTCGTCTCGTCCTAGCGGATGGACCCGGCATGAATAAAATTCCTCGAGCAAAGCCGTCATAAACAGTTCACGCACAGTTAATCCACAAGCAATCCACAAGCGACCGCGGCTATTCTGAAGCCATGAAGCTGCGAATCGGCAAGCGACCGGCCCCTGGTCGCGACGAAGTGCTGGAGACGTACTCCTTCCCCAGCCGCACCGTGCAGATCGTGCAGGGCGAGGGCGAGCGCATCCGGTGGCAGTGCGATTGCGAGAAGTTCCGCCGCTGGTCGAGCCACAGGGAGCCGTTGTGGTGCAAGCACATCGCCAAGGCGGCGGCCCGCCGCTCCATCGAGAGACTGACCCGGCGGGTTGCCAGCGCGAAGGACGCTGAGCACTAATCGGCCGCTGCCACCCGCGGCGGTGGGCACACGTCCCCGTGCCTTGGCGCGGGGACATCCATGTGCCTCGCCTCGGGCATGTCCGTTGCTGGGTCCCCGCCATGCGCGACCGAGGTCGCTCCGCCCGAACACCCGTCGAGATACCGCGTCAGGGCTGGCGCGACATCCTGCTGCGTGTCTGGAGGAAGATCGGCCAGGACAACGCCTCGTTGATCGCGGCGGGTATCGCACTGAATGCGCTCCTGGCCGTATTTCCGGCGCTTGCCGTCACGGTCGCCGTGTACGGATTGTTCTCCTCGCCCGCGGGCGTTGCGGCGGACATGAGATCCTTCTACGACCTGCTCCCGCCCGGCGCGGCAGCCCTCGTCCAGACGCAGTTACAAGCCCTCGCGAGCCCAGCCCACCCGCGATTGGGGTTCAGCGCGGCGGTGGGTGCCATGATCGCTTTGTGGAGCGCCCGGCAGGGCATCGCCGCGGTGATCACCGCAACCAACATCGCATACTACGAGCACGATCGGCGCGGCTTCATACATCAGACCGCGATAGCGCTGCTCCTTACCGTCGTCGCGGTGTTGGGATTCCTGGCCATGATGTTGCTGGCCGTGGCGGTGCCTCTCGTCCTGCAGGTCATTCCGCTCGGCCCGGTGGCGGCCGCGGCGGTGTTGATCTGCCGCTGGGTGCTGCTCTGGTCGTTCGTCGTGTTGGCTCTCGCCGTGATCTATCGCTACGGTCCCGATCGGGAAGACGCGCAATGGCGCTGGGTGACGTGGGGCTCGGCCTCGGCGGCCACCCTGTGGCTCGGTGGCAGCCTGCTGTTCGCGTTGTACGTCGAGAACATCAACAACTACGGCATCATGTACGGCGCCCTCGGCGGGGTCGTCGTGCTGCTCATGTGGTTCTATCTGGGCGGCTTCGCGCTCATCCTGGGGGCGCAGATCAACGCCGAGATGGAGCGCCAGACCGAAGTGGATACGACCGACGGACCGCCGCTCCCCATGGGACAACGCGGCGCCTATGTTGCCGACACTCTCGGCCCGACTGCGGATTGACAGTGGCGCACGGCAAGCTGACGGTGTAACACTCTTCGTTGCCAGTTGCTATCGAGAGCTTCGATCCTATGCAGATCTGGGTGGACGCTGATGCCTGCCCAACCGTGATCCGGGAAATTCTGCTCCGGGCGGCCGAGCGCACGGGCATCATTCTGACGTTCGTCGCGGCGAAACCGCTGCGGGTGCCGAGCGCGCCGGAGGTCCGCTTCCTGCAGGTGCCCCCCGGACTGGATGCGGCGGACAAGCGCATCGTCGAGTTGCTGCAGCCGACGGATCTCGTCATCACCTCCGACGTGCCGCTTGCGGCGGCTGCCATCGAAAAAGGCGGCCTCGCCTTGAGTCCGCGCGGTGAGTTGTATACGCCGGAGAATGTTCGGGAGCGCCTGTCCATCCGCAACTTCCTGGACGAGCTGCGCGGCAGCGGCGTCAACACCGGCGGACCGCCCGCGTTGAGCCAGCGCGAGCGCCAGCTCTTCGCCAATCAGCTCGACCGCCTGCTCGCCAAAAGACGCAAAAACTGAAGCCTTTCCGAGACGCAAAGCTCATTTCAGTCGCCTGGAACCCCGCTTGCGAGCCGTTCTCGTCGATCATGACGGCTGGAACCACACCAGGGCTTTATGGGTTATGAGCGGGTGAGATCTCCGTCGCCTACGCCGCGCCTCGAGCGGCCGGTGCTCCTCGTCTTGGCGATGTGGAGCTTCGGCTCGGACGCATTATCCGACGCACCCGACGTGGTGCTGCCGCTGGCGTCCTCAGCGGTGCCCATGGGGGCGGTCGCGGTGACGGCGCCTCCTCTGGCTGATCTGGGGCCGGAAACGACGAACACCGCGCCAAGCGCGAGTCCCGGCCCGCCGCCCCCTTCAGATTCTTCCGAGCGGCAGCCGACTCCTCCCGTAGCGACACCGCCGGATGAGCTGGCAAGCCGGAACGAGCCGCCGAAGACGCCCGAAGAGGCCACGGTAAAGAGGCGCTATCACTGGCTGGATCGCACGCACGATGTGCTGTACGAGAAGATGTGGCACTCGGCGGAGCACGTCGATCGATGGTTCGGCTCGGTCGAAGACGACACGGTATACCAGCAGGTCTACGGCAGCATCGCTCCGGCGATTCTGTGGGATCGTTATAACGGCACGCGCACGCAATTGCGCTTCAACATGAGCTTCCCTCTCCCGGTGCTCAACGATCGCTTCCATGCGTTCGTCGGCCGCTTCGATCCGAACGAATTCATCTCCGAGGCCAACGAGAATTCCGGCGCCTTCCAGCGCCAATACGGTCCTCCCACCGAGGACCAGACATTGTTCGGGCTCGCTTACCACGAGCCTCCGAAACAAGGCGGTCGCTGGGACGCGGGCGTCGGTGTGCGCATCGCATTCCCCATGACTCCCTACCTCAAGGGCAGTTACATCTTCGAGCGCGGCAGCTCCGAGGTCGGACTCGCGAGCCTGCGTCAGACAGCGTTCTGGTACGAAAGCGATGGCTTCGGAACCACCTCGCGCCTGGATCTCGAGAAGATCTATCAGATGCACTGGCTGCTCCGGTACACGCTCTCGGGCTCAGTGGCCACGAAGATCGACGGAATACGCGCCTACACCACGGTTCTCGCTCTGCGTGGCCTGCCCAACAGGCGGGCCATAGCGGTCGAGGCGGGTATGGACGGGCAGACGGGGTTGGCGGTGCCGTTGCATTCGTACGGGGTCAAGGTTGCCTACCGGCAGGGCATTCTGCGCCGCTGGCTCATCATGGAAGTGCGCACCAGTATCGAGTGGCCCAAAGACTACGTCTGGCAGAGCCGCGCGAGCAGCCTCGGTGTCGGTGTCGGCTTCGAGATGCTGTTCGGAACCACGGAGTTCCTGGCCCGGCCGGTCACCTTTTGAGATCGCCGGGCCTCCTGCAAGCGCCGCAGAACGACCGCTCGCGCTCACGGGACTTGCGCTAGAGTGCCGCCATGACGGTTCGTCCTGTTCTGAAAATGGGTCACCCGCTGCTGCGTCAGGTGGCCGCTCCCGTCGAGCGTTTCGATGAGGCGCTCGCCTGTCTCATCGCCGATATGGATGACACGATGCGCTCGCTGAGCGGTGCAGGCATTGCCGCACCCCAGATCGGGGTCAGTCAGCGCGTGGTCATTTTCGAGCTGCGCGAAAACCCCCGCTACCCCGACGTGGCGCCAATCCCCTACACGGTCCTCGTCAATCCGCAGCTCACCGCACTGGGCGACGAGCAGGAGGACGGTTGGGAAGGATGTCTGTCCGTGCCCGGGATGAGAGGGTTGGTGCCGCGCTTGCGCCGCTTGCGCTACACCGGATTCGATCAAAATGGCGTGCCGCTGGATCGGACGGTCGAGGGCTTCCATGCCCGCGTCGTCCAACACGAAGTCGATCACCTCGACGGCATCCTGTACCCGCAACGGATACGGGATCTACGGAATTTCGGCTTCGAGGACGTGCTGGCGGAGCAGATGACGCCCCTGCCGGATTGACCCCGGACGAGAGCCGCCTGCGCCTAGGTCGATCGTTGCCTGAGCCCTGGAATCGCGCCGCGATCGGTACGGACATCGCGGGCCATGCGTATGGCCGTTTCGACGCCCTGATAGTAGCCGGCCACGTGGCCCAGCTCGGTGTAGCCGAGGGACGAGTAGAAGGCGAAGGCTGTTGAGTTGGTCGCGCGCAGCTCGAGACCGATGATGAACGTGCCGGCCGTGAGTGCCGTCTCTTCGAGCCAGAGCATCAGGCGCCGTGCCACACCTTGTCTGCGTACCGCAGGATCCACGGCGAGCAGGTTGAGATGTGCGACATCGTCGGAATATCGCATGATTGCGAAGCCGGCGATGGAGCCCGGGGCCCTGGCGGTCAGCACCATGCTGTCCGGGTGTCGGATGTGCCAGGTGATACGTGAGGAAGACCACGCGGGCCTGAGTCCCGCTTCGACGAACTCCTGGGACATCGCCGCAAGTTGCGGAGCGTCCGTAAGCCGAGCGGGTTGGAGCGCGTACCGGTCCACGAGCGAAGCATACCCCTTCGCCGCCGGCGGCACATCGACGGCGTCACGAGACGATTATGCCAAGGTGTGGAACACCTTCTGTACGTCGTCGTCCTGTTCGAGCTTGTCGATGACAGTCAGTACCTCGGTGGCCTGATCTTCGGGCAACTCGGTGGGAACGGTGCAGATGTATTCGTGCTCTGCCGACAGCGGATGCAATCCGCGAGCTTCCAGTGCTTCCTGGAGCTTGCCGAAATCGGCAAACGCGCAACGGATCACGACCTGGGGCTCGCCCTTGTCGCCGGTGCTCTCGCCCATTTCCTCGAGCCCATGATCGATCAGATAGAGCTCGAGATCATCCTGGTCGATGCCTTCGGGAGCGAGCCGGAAGACGCCCATCTTCTTGAAGAGAAAGCTGACACTGCCGTTCGTCGCCAGGTTGCCGCCACCTTTCGTGATGACATTGCGTACGGCTGCGACGGTCCGAGTGGGATTGTCCGTCGCCGTTTCCACGAGCAAGGCGACTCCGTGTGGAGCGTACCCTTCGTAGATCACCTGGTGATAGTTAGCGGCGTCCCGTCCCGAAGCGCGCTTGATCGCCGCTTCGACCTTGTCCTTCGGCATGTTCACCGCGCGCGCGTTCTGGATCATGCGCCGCAAGGTAGGATTCGAGGAGGGGTCCGATCCCCCACTCTTCGCGGCCATCGTGATGTCCTTCGCGATGCGGGCGAATTGCTTCGCCATGCGGTTCCACCGCGCGAACATGGTGTGTTTTCTGACTTCGAATATGCGTCCCATACGTGAATGGTGCACCAAGCATGCGCGGCTCGCTACACACAACGATCGGACGGAGCACGCAGCTCAGGGCGGCTCTGGCAGCGACACTGTCACTTCTGGCGTCCGCGTGTGCGTCGCTATCCGGAGGCGAGAGGCCGGCGCACTCGAGCTACGGCTGCATGCGTGCGGTCAGGGACACGGTTCCGACCGATATCCCCGACAAGCGGCAGCACTGCCTCGCCGCGGGCGGGATTGCGCTCGCGTGCAGCGTAGCCGAGGCCTATATCGCGGGTGTCGGCAAGGAGGTGTCCGACGCGTTCACGGGTGGGGATCCGGACTGGCAGGACTTGAGGGCGGACGCCTTTGGCATCCGCTGCGCAAAGGCTGCGAAAACCGAGGCGGGTCTCCTCGCCTGCTGTGCACCCCTTGGCACGAAAATGCCCTAGGGGGCGGGCCTCGGCAGAGCCGAAAATGCCGTAGGTGCGCCGGGGCTCGGCAGCCAAAATTGCCGTAGGCGCGCCGGGGCTCGACTACGCCAATTGAGCCTGCAGAAGGCGCATGCGGCGACGCTGCATGCGGAGGCGGCTCTCGATTTCCTTCAAACGCTGCTGGAAGCTGGCGTGCTCCCAGTGCTCGATGACCGCACGCTTTTTCTCCTCGAGCCACTGCTCCTTCACGCGCGCCCACTCGGCAATGGCCGTCAGGAAGCTCTCGTACTCGTGCGCGATACGCTGACTGAGCTGCTCGAGGTGCGAGTGCCGGGCGGCTGCGCTCTGAAGCTTCGCGAGCTTCTCCTGTGCCCGCGTGAACTGCATGGCCAGCAGGGCGCGCTGCACTTGGAACGGCGGGGTCCGCTTGAGCTTACGGGTCAGTCCTACCCATTGCAGGCTCGCTATCAGCCACTTCGTCGGATCCCACTGCCACCAGCGAACGCCGTTGCGGTAGTCGTGGGCGAAGATATGGTGGAAGTTGTGGTAGCCCTCACCGTAGGTGAAGAAGGCCAGCAGCGCATTGTCGCGAGCGGTATTCGAATCCGTGTAAGGACGGCTGCCCCACATGTGAGCGAGCGAGTTGATGAAGAAGGTGACGTGGTGGCTGACGACGAGCCGCAGCACACCGGCCAGAATGAACGTGCCCCAAACGTCGCCGATGGCCCAGCCCGCGAGCAGCGGCAGACCGAAATTCGTCAGCACCGCGAGGGGGACGTAGAAGCGGTGCTGGAAGGCCAGCAACGGATCGCGGCGCAGATCGGGAATGTTGGTGAAGTTCGGCACGCCGCTCGGATACTCGCGCAGCATCCAGCCGATGTGCGCAAACCAGAAGCCGCGCCGGATCGAATAGGGGTCCTTGTCAACGTCGTCCACGTGCAGATGGTGGACGCGGTGACCGCTGCACCACGCGAATACGCTGTTCTGGAGCGCCATCGTGCCAAAAATCAGAAAGAACAGCCGCAGGCTCCAATGAGCGTCGTAGGCGCGATGCGCCCAGAGCCGGTGATAGCCGCCCGTGATCGACATGCCATTGGCATACACAAAGGCGACAAAGAAGATCCAGGCTCCCGTCGAGAACCCGTGGGTGAGGCCGTACCAGGGCACCAGGATGGCCGCCCCCACGAAGGTGAGCAGGAAAACCAGGGTGGTGGTCCAGATCCGTGGCGCCTGCTCGAAGCCAGGCTGAGATTTATCGGCGACGGAGCTGTTTAGAGACATGGTGATCCTGAAGGGGGTACCGACGGCGCGGGTACCGTAGCACGTCCCGAGACGGTTTGTGCGATTTGGGTCTTGGACTGATCAGAGGACTCGCGCCCCCGCAGTGCCTATGTGTGTGGGTGGAATCTGGCGCACACAAGGGGTGCCGACGGTGCACCCCGAGAACCCCTGCCTGGGCAGGCGGTGGCCCGGGCCCCCGGCCATCACCGGCCCCCCGCCATTGCAGGCCCCCCGGCCATCACCCGCCACCAGCCGTCGTAGGGCCCCCCGGCCATCGCCCACCACCAGCCGTCGCAGGGCCCCCCGGCCATCGCCCGCCACGGCCATCGCCCGCCACGGCCATCGCCAAAGGCCCCGGGGTCAACGTCCTCGCCCGCTGAAGGGGGTGAACCCTATACTGACCTCATGGCCGGTCTCGATCCTCGTCAGGTCAGGAGCGTCGCGGACGCGCGCGCGATCGTCGCGGAGCGCGACCTCAGCCATGTAAAGGTCGGCGTCTTCGACATCGACGGCATCCTGCGCGGCAAATACATGTCCCGCGCGAAATTCGATTCATCCCTCGAGGGCGGCTTCGGTTTCTGCGACGTCGTGCTCGGGTGGGACAGCCACGACCAGCTCTATGACAACGTTCGTTATACCGGCTGGCATACGGGATATCCGGATGCGATGGTGCGCATCATCCCCGAAAGCTGTCGGGCTCTGCCCTGGGAGGGGCAGACGGTCTTCTTCCTGAGCGAATTCACGGGAGCCGCCGGCAACATCTGTCCGCGCGGACTGCTGCGCCGGGTGTTGGATCGCGGCCGGCGTCTCGGCTTCGAGTTGCATGCAGGGTTCGAGTACGAGTTCTTCGTATTCAAGGAGACGCCCGACTCGGTCCGTGAAAAGCATTATCGGGACCTCAAGCCGATTGCCCCGGATCCCTTCGGCTACAGCGTCCTGCGCAACAGTGTGTGGAGCGACTTCTATCGGGCCCTGCTCGATACGTGCGAGCACATGGATTTCCCCTTGGAGGGATTGCACGAGGAAACGGGGCCGGGAGTGATCGAGGCTGCCATTGGCGTGGACGCGGGACTCGCCGCTGCCGATAAGGCCGCTCTCTTCAAGACCTTCGCCAAGGTCATCGCGCAACGCCAGGGGCTGATGGCGACCTTCATGGCGAAATGGTCGAAGGACTGGCCGGGGCAGAGCGGCCACATCCATCTCTCACTGCGCAACACGACAGGCAAGCCGGTGTTTCACGACGCGGAGGCCGCGCATGGAATGAGCGAAACCATGCGCTGGTTCGTCGGCGGCCAGCAACGGCTGATGCCAGAGCTGCTCGCCATGATCGCGCCCACGGTGAATTCCTACACGCGACTGATCCCGGGGTTCTGGGCGCCGACGGATTCGGCCTGGAGCGTGGACAATCGGACCTGCGCGCTGCGAGTCATCTCAGGGAGCGCGAAGTCGCAGCGTGTGGAGTATCGCGTCGCGGCCGCAGATGCCAACCCCTACATCATTCTGGCCGCGGCGGCGGGATCGGGACTCTGGGGCATCGAGAATCGAGTGGAGCCGGAGCCCATGGTCGAGGGCAATGCCTACGACCGCAAAGGACCGCCGTCACTTGCTCTGCCGCGTACGCTGTGGGAAGCCGCGCAGCGCCTCAAGGAGTCGAGCGCGGCGCGCGACTGGTTCGGAAATGAGTTCGTGGACCACTACGTCGCGAGCCGCGAGTGGGAGGAGCGCGAATTCAGGCGCCACGTGACGGATTGGGAGATGGCCCGCTATTTTGAGATTATCTGAGCTGGCGAGATCACCCGAGCGGGCATGACCGTATTGGGCCGGTAACGAAGCATGAGCAGGCAGCAGACTCGAAGCCCCGTTGACGGCTCCATCTACTGCGAGCGCAGCCTCGCCACTGCCGCGGAGGTCGAGGCGACGTTGGTCCGGGCGCTCAGCTCGCAACGGGTGTGGCGCTCGAGCTCCGTGGCCGAGCGAGCGCAGGTCTGCAGGCGATTCTGCGAGCGCTTCGAATCGCATCGCGAGACCCTGGCGCTCGAGCTGACGTGGCAGATTGGCCGCCCGCTGCGGTATTCGCCTGGTGAGGTGAACGGCACTCTCGAGCGCGCACGCTATATGATCGACGCGGCACCCGAGGCGCTCGCGGATATCGACATGCCGGGCAAGGACGGATTCGCACGTTTCGTTCGCCGCGAGCCCCTCGGCGTCGTGTTCGTCATCGCCGCGTGGAATTATCCGTACCTCATCGCGGTCAACAGCGTCATCCCCGCGCTCATGGCGGGCAACTCCGTCGTGCTGAAGCACTCCGCGCAGACGCCGATCGCCGCCGAGCGTTTCGCCGAGTCATTGCGGGAGGCGGGACTTCCGGACGGTGTGTTTCAGTTCCTGCATCTCAGTCACGAAGATACCGAGCGGGTCGTTGCGGATGCGCGAGTTGATCACGTGGCGTTCACAGGGTCGGTGGAAGGCGGCCACGCGATCCGGCGTGCGCTCGCCGATCGCTTCATCGATTGCGGTCTCGAGCTCGGGGGCTGCGATCCTGCGTACGTGCGTCACGATGCCGATATCGCGCACGCCGTGGAGAATCTCGTCGACGGGGCGTTCTTCAACAGCGGCCAGTCGTGCTGCGGCATCCAGCGGATCTATGTCCACGAGAAGGTCTACGACGATTTCGTCGCGGGGGCCATTGCGCTCACGCGCCGCTACGTCCTCGGAGACCCTACGAAACCTGACACGACGCTGGGACCGGTGGTGCGAGTTGCCGCTGCCGATCGGGTGCGCCGGCAGATAACTGCCAGCCTCGCCAAAGGGGCCCGAGCCGCGCTCGATGAGCGTGAATTTCCAGCGAGCCGTCCTGGAACGCCGTACGTCGCGCCGCAGCTTCTTCTCGACGTCGATCATGGCATGGAAGTGATGCGCGAGGAGATCTTCGGGCCGGTCGCCGGTGTCATGAACGTACGCAGCGACGATGAAGCGCTCCGGTTGATGAACGACAGTGCCTACGGGTTGACCGCAGCCGTCTGGACTCGCGACGCAGACGCGGCGCTCGCGATGGGCGATCGTATCGCGACGGGTACCTGGTTCATGAATCGGTGCGACTATCTCGATCCGGCGCTCGCCTGGGTCGGCGTGAAGGACTCCGGCCGGGGGTGCACACTGTCGCGTGTCGGCTTCGAGCACCTGACACGCCCAAAATCATTCCACCTGCGTCTGCGCACCTGAGGTCATCGTGGAGCTCGAGGGCAACTGGAATTTCCCCACTTCGATCCGCTTCGGGAAAGGCCGTCTGCGCGAGCTGCCCGAAGTGTGCCGCAACCTCGGCATGCACCGGCCGCTGCTCGTGACGGACGCCGTTCTGGCCAAGCTGCCGATCGTGTCGCAGACGGTGCGTGTGTGCTCGACCGCGGGTCTCGGCGTGGCGGTCTATTCCAACGTTCAGCCGAATCCCGTTGTCGACAACGTCATGTACGGTGTCGCCACTTATCGCACGGGCGGCCATGACGGAGTCATCGCCCTCGGCGGCGGCAGCGCGCTCGATGTCGGCAAGGCGATCGGTCTCATGGTCGGGCAGACCCGCCCGCTGTTCGATTTCGAGGATCGGGAAGACTGGTACCTGCGGGTCAACGTCGCGGACATGGCGCCGGTCGTGGCCGTTCCAACGACCGCGGGCACGGGCTCCGAGGTGGGCCGCGCGGCCGTCATCGTCGACCCGGCCGACCACATCAAGAAGATCATCTTCCATCCGCGGATGATGCCGGGCGCAGTGCTGGCCGATCCTGAGCTGACCGCGGGGTTGCCGCCGCACATCACCGCGGCAACCGGCATGGACGCGCTGTCGCACAGTCTCGAGGCATTCTGCTCACCGCGGTATCACCCCCTCGCGGAAGGCGTCGCCGTGGAAGGCATGCGCCTGGTCAAGGAATGGCTGCCGGCCGCCGTCGAGAATGGCAATAACCTCGAGGCGCGTGCCCACATGTTGATCGCTTCCTCCATGGGCGCGACCGCTTTCCAGAAGGGCTTGGGCGCGATGCACAGTCTGAGCCACCCTTGCGGCGCGAATCTCAACACGCACCACGGATTGACGAACGCCGTCGTGATGCCTTACGTGCTCGTGCACAACCGGCCGGCGATCGAGGCCAAGGCACGGCGCCTGACAGCCTACCTGGGCTTGCCCGATCCGGGATTCGACGCGCTGCTCGCGTGGGTGCTCGAGCTGCGGCGGCGGGTCGGAATTCCGCATTCCCTGGCCGAGATCGGTGTGAAGCCCGAGCATGCCCGGGCGTTTGCTCCGCAGGCGCTCGCCGATCCGTCGACACCGACGAACCCTCTCGAGCTCGGGGAGCGCGATTTCGAGCAACTCTATCTGCGCTGTATTCGCGGCGAGTTGCAGTGAGTCAACCGGCCCGCCGTCCGGATGGGACGGCGGGCCGGACGGCCGTTGTTGTTATGGTTGGCCCG